>DATGXS010000057.1:0-6316 GCA_035298745.1 Lentimicrobium sp.
GGTTTACAATTTGTGCTGTTTTACAATTCTTTTAAGATTTTTTTTGAGACTGTCTCTAAACAATGGTTTTGTGTACTTGTTTCATTTTCAGTAAGTTGTATAACTCATTAACAAAGAAAGCGATTATGGAAACCAATGTTAGGGATATTAAGAATAAGATGGATCAGGTAAATCCTGAAAAAAGAGAAGGCCCGATAGCAAGAACTATTGAAGAACAGACTGCAAAGTTACCTTCTGACATGTTTTTGTGGGCTGCCATTGGTGCAATGGCCGTTTCATTAACAATTAAACTCTGGAGAAGGGACGAAACATCATTGTTCATCGGACAATGGGCTCCTTCATTCCTGTTATTCGGAATTTACAACAAGCTCGTGAAACAGCTTGGGCATGATTCACAGGACTATTAATTCTTCATTTAATGAAGCGATAATAATAATACGGGAAAATAAAAGAGGCTGGTGTTACCAGCCTCTTTTGTTTTATTTGACGATCAGTTTTCTAGCCCCTGACCGGTTGTTGTCCTTTAATATACTGTACGAATATACTCCTGAATGTAAATTACTTAAATCTATCCTGTATAGAATTCCACTATTTAATTGCTGTGATAAAACCTTGCGGCCACTCATATCAAAAATCACCAGTGTTCCGCCGATTGCTTCTTTTGAAACTGAGAGATAAGTGTAATCACTTGCAGGGTTCGGGTAGTTTTGTCCTGATAAAAGTGTATTTGCTGCATCTGTATATTCAACTCCTACAAATTCGCCGGTTAACCATTGGCGGGTAATTTCAATGATTTCATTCCTTACATCAGCATTGCCAACCATTTCAAGTCCGATTCCAAAATAAATTGCGCGGTAATCGGGTGCCTGATATTTTATTGCACCATTTTTAGTGGCCACCTGGTACTTGAAAATTACATCAGCACCTGTTAAAGCATTTATTTCATCGGGATACATGTTTCCACCATAAACATCTACGATTGTACTCTGTGCAACAGCTCCGAAAAGAGGATCTGTTGTAACCGCATTTAAACGGTTATTAGATGATGAACCGTCATTCACGAATGCAGCCTTCAGGTAGTCTGTATAAAATTCCTGCGTTACAGGTGTTCCGTTCGAACCATCGGCGCCACTCATTATATCCCAGCCTATATCCTGTCCGCCAATAAAAATATTGTGACCTGCATCCATGAAGGCCATAACGGCTTCAGCCTGGCTATCGCTCAATGCGGGGAATGTCCAGGCTATATTCAACCAGCAGGTAATAACATCATCATAAGCATCAGCATTGATCATATCGCGCATTACATTAGCATTTACCACGGCATACGAGGTTATACCGGCAGCATCAAACCCTGCAGTATATGCGCCCTGGTTGTCAACACTTTGCGGACCACCGGTACCATTTACAAGCAAATCAGTTACTCCTGAAACCAACATCACCTTGTACATTTTTATTGGAGCAGCAGGATTACTAAGTGATCTCATCTTTATTATAAAAGATGGAAAACCGGCTGATGTGCCCGGTGTTACTTTAATTGTAACCGGTGAAGGCATTCCATTAATCAGATCAACATTAGTTAATTGGGTTTGCTCCAGACCATTTACGATAAATGAGTACTGCCAGTCAGAAGGCACATTCTCCCCTTCCAGCCACATTTCAAAAACTTCAGTCCCTGCAAGGTTACTGAGTGCCTCCAGATTAAATAATTGCTCAACTCCGGGATTACCACTCTGGATATAAGATTCATCAGAGGTAAATTTACCAATATAAAGATTGGTTCCACCGATAGCATCAACCTGGTCGCCTGTATAAATTTCCTGATGGTCTTTTGAAACGAAAGCAACAACTTTCATGTGTTCAACAATTGCTGGAACGCTAAGATATGCAGCCGGAACGGTATAAGTGTATGTACGGTTGACAACTGAACCGGCAGTGGTTGTGGTAACCTGATCGCCCCACTGGCCTGTTATCATATGACGAAGCATGTGCATGTGGCGGTAATTGTTGCCAGCTCCCCCACCTGTTTGAGGTCCATAAACGCTGTCCTGGGTAAGGGCTACATTAATAAAGTTTGTTGATGTTGGCGCATTTGAAGTATAATACAGTTCGACATTAATAGTAAGCTGACGTGTTGCAGCCTCATAGTCAGAAGTAATGCCAATATTAACAGGTGAAGTCTCCTGCATAATCATATCGCATGCACCAGACCATGCACCACGGTCGAGTGCTGTTTTAGTACCACTGAAAAGATGCCTGTTTACAGTTCCTGATGGATATCCGGTTAAACCGGTCTGATTGGCAATTGGGTCACCAAACGGAGTACGATAATCAGGTTCGCTGCCCGACGGAGCGGCAAAAGAACCCTGGTGAAGTGCGATTGCGAAAGCCCTGCCTGGGTTGTTTTCAACAATGGATGCCGCAATGGCATGTCCTTCAGGACAGTAAGTGCAATGAATTCCGGTAAATTCCTCCAGGATTGCATTTTTCAGCATAGGATCGGTTCCAACAAGCACCTGTGCCGGCAACTGAACGGCTAAACAAATGGTCAAAACCACAAGGGTAAAGATTTTTCTCATGTAATTGGGTTTATAGTTTGTGTTTGATGTTTCAAATGTATGAAATTCCAGATTCAAAATTCCAGATTCAGATTCCAGATTATTCAAGATTCAAAATTCAGATTCAGATTCCAAAAATTCCAAAAATTCCAGATTCAATATTCAGATTCCCATAGGGTGAAATAGAACGCAGATTGCACGGATCTCGCAGATTATCGCTGATTTTTTTTATGGATAGACGGCAACTGATTGCAGCAATCAGGAGCAGATAGGCATCAAACCGACAGCCGATGGCCAAATTCACCGGAGGGCCGATTTTTTTTAATCACATCACCGAATTGTATAATTATTTTTTACATTTGACAATGCATAAACTTCATATTACTATGAAGATAAAACAACACTAACAACCACAACCACAATGAATAAGCATCTTCTAACACTGGTATTCTGTTATCTAACAATCACTGCTTTTAGTCAGGACATAATTACCACCAAAAGGGGTGACGACATTCCTTCGAAGGTATTGGAAATAACTTCTTCTGAGATAAAGTATAAAGATCCTGAAAATATGGACGGGCCTGTTTATGTCCTGGACAAAACTGAAGTGCTGATGATCAGGTATGAGAACGGTTACAAGGACATTTTCCTTGAAGAACCGGTATACGACACTGTAAACTATTATATGCAGGGTCAGATTGATGCATTCAAATATTACCGCGGTTACAAGCCTGCAGCAACCGGAACATTTATAACAAGCCTTCTGGTATCACCGCTTGCAGGTCTCATTCCAGCAATAGCCTGCTCAAGCACTTATCCCAACGACCGTAACCTCAATTATCCCGACCAGCGGCTTTTCAGGGACCAGTATGACTACCAGAGAGGTTATACCCATAAAGCAAAGAGAATGAAACAGGACAAAGTATGGAAGAACTGGGGAATTGCGCTTCTGATTAACTTTTGTGCTATTGTTTATTTATCCAGGTAATCATGAAAAATATCCTCCTCATAATTTCACTTGTTGCCGTTTATGGCTTTGCTTACAGTCAGGAAGATGAATTCATGCCACCCGACTATGATCAGATTAAGCAGCACATAAAAGATGAAAATTCATTGTATTATTATCCCAGGCTTTTATCAATGGTTGAATCTTCCGACACATCACTTGATATAGAAGCTTACAGGCATCTTTATTACGGACAGGTATTCAGAGATGATTACAGTCCTTACGGAGAAGATTCTGATGAAACACTTATGCCTTATTATCAGCTTGAGAATATAACTGACAAAGAACAGGATGAATTTATTGACCTGGCCACAAAAGCACTCAAGAAAAACCCGGTTGACCTCCGCCCAATCAATTTCATGGCTTACATTTATCACCTCAAAGGAAATGAAGAAATGGCAATGAAACTATCTGACCGGTTCTTTATGACGCTATCTGCTATTTTGTCCACTGGAGATGGGGAGAGTTGTGAAACAGGTTACCATGTAATTTACATCTCCCATGAATATGTTTTCATGAATGTCTTCGATTTCAACCTTAAGATGCAATCACTCATCAATGATAAAAAACACAGTTGCGACTATATGGAGTTTGAAGAAAACCCAAAAGGTATCGAGGGCGTATATTTCAATATTGATAAGCCGTTTGGGACGTTGATTAAGTGAACAGTGCCTGAACCACTGATTAGGCTGATTGAATGATTAAGTATGAATCAATTAAAAGTGTAAATCCAAAACATGGCAGGATTCTTCTTCACCCCTGAAGAAATCACCATCAATAGTCTAAATCAATCTAAACAAGATTAAAAAACGTAAATTTGTTTAAAAGCTAATTTATGAAAGATGTAATCATTTCCATTTTTCTATTCGTGTTTATATCACTTGAAACAAGTGCTCAGATAGGTAATAAATTTTTAAAATTCAGGACTGATGGTTATTACTTTTCTGTTGACTCAACTTTTGGTTACAAAACCTATGAAACGTTTGTCTTCCTCAACAACGATTCCTTATTTCGTTTGGACATTGGCTATAAAGAATGGAGCCCTGTTAATTTAAAGGAGCTCGACTCGGATTAAGGGATTTTGATCCAATGCGGGCACCTTACAATGTTGCCATATCAATAAACCAGAATAAATATAAGATAGCCAGGCTGGAGGAAAAAACCAACAATCTGGCCTGGTTTGAAATATCAAAAGGCGAATTGAGCAATGCCACTGAAGTCAATGCAACGATTGACCCTGAAGGATATGTTCAAATTACATGGGAAGGGACTGAAGAATGGAAATTGCACAATAACAATGATTACCTGGTTGCGGCTGTATATAACAAAACAAGAGATACTGCCGACACATACCTGACTTCACAGCAAAGAACTGACCAGGCCGCCAGGATACCCTTAAATGAATTCTCAGAGGGAGATGTGCTTGAAATTTTTGTCTATTTCCATGTTCATCAGTTCAAGTACATAACCGGTAGCAAAGCAAATGTGTCGAACTCAAAATGGGTGGGACAATTCAAAAAAGTGTCTGAACCACTGATTAAGCTGATTTAATGATTAACTATGATTTCCTAAAATTCGGAGAAATCATTAATATAAGCTGAATCAGATTAATCAGATAAATCAGCGGTTAAGACAATATGGACTTATTTAAATTAATAAATCAGAGGCAATGATTAAGGAGCAGTATAAATTTTCAGAGTTTACTTCTAAGATCATTGGAAGTGCAATGGAAGTTCATAAAGTTCTTGGGAACGGATTCCAGGAAGTAATATATCAGAGAGCTCTGGCATGGGAGCTTGCTTCTAATGGATTGTCGTATGATAGGGAATTTGACATGCCTATTCTATACAAAAAAATGCAGATTGGCACACGCAGGGTCGATTTCTTAGTGGAGCATGTAATTTCTGTTGAAATAAAGGCAGTGACCAAATTAGAAGATGTTCATTTAGCGCAGGCACTTAATTATCTGGAAGCATATAACCTTGAAGTTGGCTTGTTAATAAACTTTGGAGCTAAAAGCTTAGAATTCAAACGCCTTATAAATTCAAAAAAAGTGTCTGAACCACTGATTCACAAAGAAATCAGATGAATCAGATAAAAAAAAGTGTCTGAACCACTGATTAAGCTGATTATATGATTAACTATGATTCCGTTAACAAAAAATCAGCTGAATCAGATTAATAAGATGAATCAGTGGTTCAGACAATTTGTCACAAAAACTGCTGCAAGTTAAACTTGCAGCAGTTTTTTTTGGTAGCGAGGACGAGACATACACCAGCCCCGTATCTCCCTGAATATCAGTAGTCATTTTCTGTCGCAGTCTGTATATATTTTGCCTTTTTTCCACTTCTGTCGACAATTTTGTAGCAGTTTTTAATAAGGTTAATTACTTGTTTTTACTATTTAAGTCAGGCTATATGCCCTCTTTGAATACTCATTAACTTCTAACAACAGCATTCACTTCCAGCCTTCCTATTTCCCTGTTAAGGTCAAGAATTGTCTTATCCTTTTCTTGGAGCTGCTGTAGAAGAAGCTCTATCATCCCATCCTTCCTCGCCAACGCCGAATCCTGATTCTCCGCTTTAACCACCTCACTTTCCATCTCACCAATCCCAACGAACAACCATCGCAAGTTCAGCTCCGGAAACTCATTAACAAGGGTAACAATATGCTTAAGAGGAATTTGGCCATGATCATTCAGCCAGTTCGTCACAGCCTGTTTTGAAACATGCCATCTCCTGGACAAATCCGA
>DATGXS010000058.1:0-7320 GCA_035298745.1 Lentimicrobium sp.
AATCCACTTTCTAAACTGAAGATCCCTAATATTTTTGCAGCCTGCCGGTAATGGAGCCGACTTTTCAGCCTTTCTTCAAAAGTATTATCTTTGCGCCACTAAAAATTTAACTGATCAAAGTATGAAAGCATATGTATTCCCCGGTCAGGGTGCACAATTTGTAGGCATGGGCAAAAACCTGTACGACAGCAATCCTGAGGCAAAAGCCATGTTCGAGAAAGCAAATGAAATCCTGGGATTCAGGATTACCGATCTTATGTTTGAAGGTACCGACGAAGACCTCAGGCAAACCAGGGTAACCCAACCGGCGATATTCCTTCATTCAGTTATTTTAGCCAAAACATTAGGCGACCAGTTTAAACCCGATATGACTGCCGGACACTCACTTGGCGAATTTTCAGCGCTTGTAGCTGCAGGAGCCTTGTCATTTGAAGACGGTTTGAAGCTAGTATATGCAAGGGCCATGGCCATGCAAAAAGCATGCGAGGCTGAACCCAGCACCATGGCCGCCATACTTGGGCTTGATGATGCAAAGGTTGAAGAAGTACTCAGCGGTATAAACGAAGTGGTAGTCCCGGCTAACTATAACAGCCCCGGACAGCTGGTAATCTCAGGTTCCATGGCAGGTATTGATATTGCCTGTGAGAAACTGAAAGCTGCAGGTGCAAAAAGAGCACTTCCACTAAAGGTTGGCGGGGCTTTCCATTCACCTTTAATGGAACCTGCCCGTGTTGAACTGGCAGAAGCAATCAATAATACCCATTTCAATACACCTGTTTGTCCGGTTTATCAGAATGTAACAGCAAATGCTGTCACCAACCCTGACCAAATCAAGGAAAACCTTATCAAACAATTAACTGCCCCGGTTAAATGGACACAAACCGTGCAAAACATGTTCGCTGATGGAGCAACAACTTTTATAGAAGTTGGTCCTGGCACAGTATTACAGGGACTGGTTAAGAAAATTGCTCCTGAGGCTGAGGCATTGAGTGCACAGTGATGTGACTTTGTCTGTTAACTGTTACATAACACTAAAAGAGGCTGCGTTTTATAATGCAGCCTCTTTTAGTTTGAGGTCATTAAATTTACTTTATCACACTCATTTTCTGAGTTTGTTGTAATTTACCATCAACATATAGCGAATAATAATAAAGACCAGTAGGAAGGTTATTTGTTGACAGAGTGTATACCTGAGCACCTTTGTCTAATTTTCCTAATTCAATTGACTTGACTGTTTTGCCTAAATTATCATTGATTGTAATTGATACGTTTGCACCAACATTTAATGAAAAACTTATGAGAGTAGATTCAGTTGAAGGATTAGGATAATTCTGAATTAAACTGGCATTTGCCATATCAGAATTTTGCCTGGATGAACTGTTCAAAGGCAAAAGGCTTAATAAATAGTTCTTTGTCTTGTAATAAGCTATTTTATTTACAGGTTTGTACTCAGGATACCTGCCAATAAAATTAGATCTTAGACCATCTTCTTCCATGAGTGTATAAACATAACCTAAATCAATGACTGCAAAAATGCTATCAGCTGTATTATCAGCATTTAATATGCGATTTTCATACCAGTCGATTGCAAGTGGATAATTTTGTTGTTTTATGTCGCAATCATTAGCTGCTATTTCTGCAACTTCAGATAAAATTGTATCGTTGGTTATTGAATCATTGGTAAGGAAATATTCTTGTAATCCTGCATAATCTTTTCCTGCATATTCTTCAAGACGAACAAGATCCTTTATTGCAGCTTCTGCATATTGACTTTTGGGATAGAGATTTATTAACAATTGATATTGTGCTTTAGCGAGTGCATAATCGCCATCAGCAAAATAATTAGATGCTGTTGTATACAGATCTTCATCAGGGCCAACCGGTGCGATTGTACCAGGTGTCCATTGAGGATAAGTTAAAAAGATCACGTTATTTCCCATTAAATCTTGTGCCTGATTAAAACCGGCTCCCCAATGACAGAAAGCAACATCAGCTTTGGTTGTATTTGCATATACTGGTCTATCAAACCATAAAAGAGGATCAGATGGTTTGCCTAAATTATCTGCATCAACAATAGAATTGTACCTAAAATAATATGGGAAACTGAATTCTGATGAGTACACTTCAGTGTTGGTATTATTGCTTATTTGCTGGGTTTGACTAATTGTAGTTGCATTAGGATCACCATGTAATGCAAAACTGCAATTGTTCATAAATCTCACACCATAATAATTGTTGTAAATATTATTTGTGTAAATTGATCCAATTGAACTATAAGCAATGATACCATTTCCAGAACATGAATGTATGGTATTGTACTCAATTTTTTGATTACCTGACTTACCTAAACCTGAATTGTTAATTTCGATACCGTCATAATAGTTGCTTATTGTGTTTCCACTTATAAAATAGCAACCATATCTCGAAATATTAATACCAACCATATCACTTAAGTTGTTGGTAAAAGTACAACCTGTAACATTAGCAGAATAATCAGGATTTCTTGAAGAATTATCAAGATACAAACCTGTATTGGTAAATGTTGAAGAAGTAAAGGTTGTGTTTCCCCAGCTTGATTTTATTTCCTTACAGTTTGTGAAGGTACAATTAGTGAATGTGAGAGCTTCATTAATGCCAAATACGCTACAATTATTGAAATTAACATTCGCAATTGTATTTGAAGTACTCAGATTACTAAAATACACATCCAGGTATGCACCATTATCAGCTGCAAAAGTGATGTTACTTCCTGATGTAGAAAAGTTACCTTCAATAATGACTTTACAACTTCCACGCTTAGCTGTTATCTTAGAATCTTTTGCCATTAATAAAGCACTACCGGCATCAATATGGATCTCGCTTGAATACATATCAATTTTAACTCCTTGAGCAAGAGCTAATACAGAATTCTCTGTCACATTTGTAGTAAAACGAGAAACCCTGTTAGTTGTTAGAGTTGTGTTTTCTTTAATAGCTTCGTCATGATGCGGTAATAAATGATACTCGATTGATAATGTAGTATTTGTATTATTCAAGATTGAAGTGGGAACTTGTGGACAGGGTAATTCAAATGTCTCTCCCCATCGGTAATCAACCAAAGAAAGTGAATTGATATTGCCGTTATAAGCACCTCCATTTTCTTCTATCACTCTGAAGAATACTTTACCAAAATCCTGATAGAAATGACCATAATTTAAACCAATGTCAATTGGACCAGTATAAGCGCCTCTCATTGTGAAAGCACCACCTTGCATATTGAAACAGCTGAAATGTTTGAATAAACCATCGATGGGTGGTACACTAGAAGCGTTTTCTCCTGAAGCAACTTTTAGAGAAATTCTATCCCTACCATTATGATCTATATTTGCTTTTAAAGTTATATTTGGGGTTGGAATTTCTGGCTGTTCAGAGAAAACGTCGCAATTATATGCATACTTAATCACAAAGCCATTATTTGATAGATAAAATAATTTGTAGGGCATAAGAATAAAGCCACCTGATTGAGAGTTCCAATATTGCCCCCAACTATTTGCAACTTTAAAAACACCTTTTTCATAATCTTTAATATCTATAATTCCATCCCCGTTTACGTCTTGATCCGTTGTATATTGACCGTCACCATTAATATCTTGAACAAATACATCATCATTATAGCCAACGATTGTTAATGCATGACCACCATGAGTACCTAAAAGAGAAATATATCTTTCATTAGCATGGTAAGGTGAATTGGATGGTATGGTTGTATTAGTATTCCAACTTAATTGACCATAAACATTACTTGTAAATACGCCTATTACTGCTAAACCACCAGTACTTTCACCATTGCCATGATCGTTAATCCAATGTTTCATTTTATTTAACCACTCTATTTGACCTGTAAGATTATTTGAAAAAGAAATATTGTGCGTTGTTAATAATGTATTATACATTCCATCTTTGTATTTATCATAACCTGTCATCCAATACTTATATTTATTGGACCCATGTAAGGCAGGATCTTCAAAATTCAAAAATGTTGGACAGCCATTTCTCTTTATAACATTAAATCCACTACCAAAAGGAGTACCATTTTCACCGCTACCTCCATTATAAAAATTGTAACTATACATTCCATTATACAAATTTTCCTTATTAGCCGTTTCTGGAAAGTAATCACCAGCTGTTAGATTTCTCTTACGATTTACCTCATATGTATATGTATAATTAACTTCAGCCGCATGAACACAACTAGCCCCATCTTGATTATAGATATTTGGAAAATAAGGCAATGCATCATTGTAAACAAAATTTGGCAGCAATGTTGCATACGATTGCGAAGAAAGTTGAATTTCTGCTGCGGTTGTCAACTCTTCTAGAGGTTCTAGACCATCACCTGTCCACCATGGGTCTCCGTTTGGGTCAGGATTAACATTTCTTTGACCATAAACCTGAATTACGGCGCAAAAGAACAACAATACAAAAACTTCAGAAATTAATTTAATCTTTTTCATAAAATTAGTTATTAGGATTATAAAAAATCAGCCTTTCACAATTTTAGCTGAATACAATAAGTCACATTTATAAATTAATCATTATCTATTGTAAAGTGGGCCACATTAGGAATAATGTGCTATCGCAATCATATTTACGTTGATGTTGTTAACTCTATAAAAAATTATAATTGTAATATCTTTAATTTCGCTGAATAATTTTATAAATAAAACCAATATTATGAGCTTAGAGGAGCCTTAGTTGCATTTGGAATGAGGTAAGAAGATTACATTATTGTATTCCTAATGATCTAATTTTTAACAAACGTGGTTGAATATTTCAAACCATTAGAGCATAATTGAACCAGGTAAAAGCCGCTTTTTATTTTAGATACATCGATTGAAAAACAATCATTAACCATTTCAACTTGAGAGTTAATAAGACATTTGCCAGTCACATCTATAATTTCGATCACAGTATATGTCTTTGATAAATTTAAAGATACTCTCCCATTTAATCGATCTTTTACTGGATTGGGTGAAATTGTTAATAATTGAGATTCATACCTATTATTTGAAACTGCAGTTACTGTAGGTTTAATAGTTTTAACCAGATAATTAGAGAATTGGCCAAGACCATATATATAATTATCTTTAGTTAGATAAAGCTCACATCCTGCTGCTGTATCACCCATCATCATATTATAAGTAAGCCCCTCATCTATGGAATGCAATGTTCCCGAATTAAATGTTGTAAAATATTCATTTTTAGTATTTATTGCAGAACCATAGGCTTCCCAGGCAAAATAAATTGAACTAAACTCATTGGTATTGTGATTGTAACAGTAATTACCACTTATTCCAATATCAATCATGTTTGACCATACTGTAATAAGTAAATTATTTGATGAATCAATTGAGATGCTGCTAACTTGATGATTTTGTAATCCTAAGAAATCCCATGTTTGACCACCATCTGATGATTTATATATGCCGCCGGAATTTACAGAATAACACATTAACCCAATATAGATCTCACCTTCAGTACTAAATGCCATATCAATTACATATTGAACCCCATAATTATTATTGAATACTTGCTCCCAATTAAGACCACCATCAACTGATCTTAAAAGTACAGCTGCATCACCCCACTGACTCACAAAAATTGTATCCTCACCTTTAAGAAAAATTTTTTGGTTCAAATAACTATCAGGGACAGGTAAAACGCTCCAGGTTAAACCATTGTCAGTAGATTTCAATAAATCAATTCCTTCGAATGTACCTAACGCATAAAGCACCCCTGAATCAGAAATGGCTAAAGAAATTATGCTATTTTGCCCCGCATCAAACACTTTTTCCCAATTATAGCCACCATTATGTGACTTAAAAATTCCATCTACATATTCAGTCGAACATGTGGATAAAAAGATATCCCCACTGACATTCACAGCAATAGAAGTGGCTTTGATTGTATCTGGAATCGGTAACACTTCCCAGAATGACTGGCTAATTGCCATTTTAATGAAAAGGACTACCATTAAAAAAGTAAGAATAATTTTGGATCTTATCATTTATAAATATCTTTTAACTCTATTAGTTTAGAAAATGGGCTTGTAAAATAGTACTCCAATAAAATACAATAACTTATACCAATATGTGCTTAAAATAGTAAGAGTGGTAAGTTAGGACGGTAGTTAAAAAGTTATTGATTAAGCACGAAGCAAATTTATGTATTAAATTGAAAGTTGTAAATAAAATTTCAACTTTTTTGTTTATATAGAATTTACTCACGAAAAGTAACTAATTAAGCGTTTGCCATTATGCATTAGAAAGGCAAGAGTGATTTTCGATCTTATCATTTATAAAAATCTTTTGAATCAATTAGTTAAGAAAATGGCTTTTGCGAATATATCGCCATTTACATTGACGGCTATAGAAGTCATGTCTAACGTATTAGGTACAGGTATTCTTTCCCAAAAATCCTGACTTGTTTGATAAACACAAGTAAAGCAAAAAAAGTAAGTGCTGTTTTCAATCGCGTAAGTTATAAAACCGTTTTCTATTTGTTAAGAATGACAAATTAAGTGAGAAGATTTTAATTCTCCAAATAAATGTATAATTTATTTTAATGGTGATTCATTATTTTATCTTTGTTAAAAATAGTAGCGGTATGAGTATTGCAGGGACTGGTAAAGAAGATTGCTCCTGAGGCTGAGGCTTTAAATGCACATCAATCGTAAATGAATTATTTTATGTATGACCATCGATTATATTAGTGCAAGTAACTCCGGCATCCAAAGACTGCAAGGTGTTCCCATGACTGTCCACTACCATCAAACAAGGAGTTAAAAAAAATCTGATTTTTTTCGAAAGAGAGTAAAAAACAAAGAATAAAAATATTGTGGATTGGATGTCTGTTTCCCTACCGTTTCTCTACCTTTTCTCTACCCTTTCCCTACCCTTTGTCTACCCTGGTAGTACTGTATTATTAATTTTACCGTCGGCCTTTTGAATGGGTATCGTAAATTAATTATAGCCTTAATTGCGCTAAATTAACAGTTTTTTTTCAGATACAACACAAAAAAAAGAGGCTGCCATAAATTTTGACAGCCTCTTTTATTATTCATTAGTGTTTTTATCTCGTCACATACTGCTGCACATAATACTTCTGATACTCCCCTGAGGTAACATTATTAAGCCACCCCTCATTTGACAAGTACCATTCAACTGTTGATTCAAAGCCTTCAGTAAATTTGACTGTAGGCTCCCAGCCAAGCTCATTCTTTATTTTTGAAGCATCGATAGCATAGCGTAAGTCGTGACCGGCACGGTCTTTTACGTAGGT
>DATGXS010000059.1:0-112021 GCA_035298745.1 Lentimicrobium sp.
AAGAAGTACCAATGTAAAGAGGAATAATGCTATTGATGCTCCAATATTAACTGGAATGATAATTTTTATTCCTTTTTTATTACCAAAGAAAGTGAGTGTCTGATAAAAAATACTGTATAATTTATATTGCATAGTTTTAAAGGTCTATAAAGGCCTGAATTAAAGGTGAAGCAACCATTAAAATAACACATATAACTAATGTGATATTCATAAGATAGGTTATAATATTGAACTTTCTAATGATTTTATTTTTTGTTGGATTTTTAAGAATACTCATTGTTGTTATATAACCCTTTGGTAATTCATTCCGGTACTTTATGCTAATGTATAATCTTATTATTGTTAATATGATTATTATACCAAAAAAAATTATCCCGATCTTAATTGCAATAGGCAAAGTACCAATTGTATACATATGTTGTTTAGTGTGTGAATGAGTGGTAATTCATACCATTAAAAGCATTTCTATATTCCGTGTCAGTGTTAATCCATTGCACAGTAATTAGTACTTGTAATCAAATAGAATCACTTATAACCAATGGCACATCCATAATGTCATACTCACCTTTATACTTTACCAGAACCTTCTGATTCAATAACCTGAAAGCTTCATTTATTTGATGTGCACTTATTCCCTTTTTCTTATATATCACATGATAAATTGGATACCCCTTATAATTCCTTATTTGTAAGTATACAGTTGCTTTAGCTTCAATAAATCCTTGAAAATTGAGAATATTGGAATGAAATGTTTTTAAATCCTGGCGAAACTCATCATAGATCTTACTATATCTGAAATCTTTGAATATAATAAGATCAAAATTCAGCAACTGATCAGGAGTGTGATAGTCTGTTCTTACTAATTTAAAGTATTTGTAGTTAACATTCATGAATAAATAATTTATGAAAGTGATATCAGAAAGATTGATAATTCCTTCACTTTCATTATCATAGTATACAATTACGTAATTTTCAGTATTGACTAACTTGATATGTTTTAGGTAAGGTCTAATCCTTGTTGAATCCCAGTAAACCTCCTTAGCATCATATCTATGCCAAAATGCGTCTATGACCTGTGCTCCTAATAAGTCATTATCTGTTATCGGGAAATCTTTATAAAAAGTAGCATGCTCAATGATAGAATGCGTTAAAAACTGTGAAACGTACCAGTGATCAGAGACTTTCTTATAACTGTATAGAAATGTCAATACAATTGTTAGAAATAATATAAGTATTGAAGTTAATATTTTTCGTTTCATTCTATTTTGTGTAAAAGTAAGGTGGCCGCTCTTGAAAATAAAATCACATAAGCACCTGTCACTGCTCCATTTGCAAATTTTCCACCCCCAAGAGCTTCTGCCGAACCACCAATCACTGCTGAAAGTGCTATCTTTTCTAAATTATTCATGTTACTACCAGACCCTTGTATTGCATCAACTAATGCAAAAAACCATTGCAATTGCAGCAATAAATAAAATGTTGTGTTTCATAACAATGTATATTTTTTTTGATGTAAATATATTGCACTATTTTAAAAAGTCAAGCTTTTTTTTATATTACAGCAGACGAACAGGAAAGAGAATTAATGTGCCAGTACTTCTGTAAGCAATGCAGAAATCTACTACTTGGAAAACTGATCGGTACTTTCTTATTTAAATCGTCCCGTTCTCAATTCTTTGAACGATCATTTCAATATCATAGTCTTTGCCCTGGGGGTCGTACTTCTCCTTGAGGTTATAGCCAAACAGGCGGCTAAGGTTTTGCCAGAAGAACGCAACGAAGGTTCCTCGTAGTTCTTTTACGATATTATAGGTGGGATTACCGGTTTCACGGTCGACCAGTTTGAGGAGTATATGGCCCTGGGTAACGGTTAGTGCTTTAAGTTCTTCACCAAACTGAGCTTTAAGCTCCTCCTCTGCCCTTTTATAGAGTTTCCTTTGTTCTTTTTCTGAAAGGCCGGCCATCATTTGGTCATATTCACGAAGTTTTAGCCCGGCCAGTCGTGCATAGGGATATACCTTTTTCACGTTCCTTACCAGTCGTTCGTAACGTCGTTGTTCGCTGGGAGTGCGGTAGATTTTGAACCCCTTGATCCGAAGTTCAGGAAGCGACATCATAGGTATAGTGTCGCCATTCTCGATCCTGGCCTTAGCCACAATAATATTCTTATTTGATTGAGCCCGGACAGATGGAGTTAATAGTAAAATTACAAGTATGCAATACAACAAACGGGTCATTCTACCAGTCATTTAGCTTCCATTAAAACAAAAAGAATGCCAGTATATTGTTTTAACAGGTATATATTTACGCAACCCGCAATTTGGAGTGGCTTATTTTACTGAGTTTCTCTTCAGCATAATTGAGCGTAAGTTTAAACTCGCGTATACCCTGTTCAGAAGGCAGTTCAAACATGGCATCAGTTAAAATAGTTTCCATGATAGACCTTAATCCCCTGGCACCCAACTTGAATTCTATGGCTTTATCAACAATGAATTCATAAACCGGCTCACTGATAGACAATTTGATACCATCAAGGTCAAACAGCGCTATAAACTGCTTTACTATGGCATTTTTAGGCTCAGTAAGGATTTTCCTCAATGCAGCTTTATCCAATGGGCATAAGTAAGTAACGACAGGCATACGGCCAACAAGCTCGGGTATTAAACCAAAGCTTTTAAGGTCCTGTGGTGCCACGTACTGAAGCAGGTTATCCTTATCTATTTCCTGTTCTTTGCTGGTAGCATAACCTATCATATTGGTCTGTACCCGGGATGCGATTTTTTTCTCGATTCCGTCAAAAGCACCACCTGCAATAAAGAGGATATTCTGTGTATTAATCTGAATCATCCTTTGCTCAGGATGCTTTCTTCCGCCTTGCGGAGGAACATTGACTACAGCACCCTCAAGCAGTTTAAGCAAAGCCTGCTGAACACCTTCACCTGAAACATCACGTGTAATGGAAGGATTATCACTTTTGCGTGCTATTTTATCGATCTCATCAATAAATACAATTCCTTTCTCAGCAGCAGCCACGTCATAATCAGCAGCCTGGAGTAAACGGGAAAGAATGCTTTCAACATCCTCTCCCACATATCCGGCTTCAGTTAAAACTGTAGCGTCTGCAATGCAGAACGGTACATTTAAAAGTTTGGCAATGGTTCTGGCTAGTAATGTTTTACCCGTTCCTGTAGCACCAATAAGAATAAGGTTTGATTTCTCAATCTCAACCTCTTCAGCACGCGAAGGCTGGCTGATTCTTTTATAGTGATTATAAACTGCTACTGAAAGAATCTTTTTTGCATCATCCTGGCCAATTACATACTGGTCAAGATAGGCTTTAATGTCAGCCGGTTTATGGAGTTTTACCTTTGAAAAATCCTTGTCCTTAACTGCTTTTGATTCTTCACGGATAATATCTTCAGCCTGCTCAACACAATAATTACAGATATGCGCATCGAGGCCTGATATCAACATATTGGTTTCACTGCGTGGCCTGCCACAAAATGAACATCTTTCTTCTTTTTTAGGCATAACTGGTTTATTGTTGTTAAAGCTGCCGGCTCTTTATTAAATTCTTCCCCTTACTAATACTTCATCGATCATTCCATATTCCTTAGCTTCCTCTGCAGTCATCCAGTAATCACGGTCTGAATCTTTTTCAATCTTTTTAAATGCTTGTCCTGAATGGTCAGCAATTATCTCGTAAAGCTCTTTCTTAAGTTTCATGATTTCACGTGCAGTGATTTCAATGTCGGAAGCCTGGCCCTGCGCACCACCCATTGGCTGGTGGATAAGGATACGTGAATGGCGAAGGGCTGTACGTTTACCTTTCTGACCGGCACAAAGCAATACAGCACCCATGGAAGCTGCCATACCTGTGCAGATAGTGGCTACATCGGGAGTAATATACTGCATGGTATCATAAATGCCTAAACCTGCATAAACGCTGCCACCAGGGGTATTTAAATAAATCTGTATGTCTTTCTTTCCATCTACTGACTCAAGGAAAAGTAACTGAGCCTGAATAATGTTTGCAACATAGTCATCAATAGGAACGCCCAGAAAGATAATCCTGTCCATCATAAGACGAGAGAATACGTCCATTGTGGCAATGTTTAACTGACGTTCTTCAATGATTGTTGGAGAAATATAATTAGTGACGGCTGACTGGTACTTACGTAATGTAGTACTGTTTATGCCCATATGCCTGGTAGCATATTTATAAAATTCATTATTGTCCATGGTTAACTTATTTAGTTGAGGCTAATTTAACAAACTCTTCGTAAGTTAAGTTTTCTTGTTTTGGTTGAAGTTTTTCCTTCATCAGTTCAATTAGCTTTCTCTCAAGCAGTTGGTTTCTAACTCGTCCAACTTCTTCTTTATTTTTCATAAATGAATCTACTATACTGTCGATACGAGCCTTAGTTTCTTCATCAAGTTCTTCCAGTTCTTGTCCCGGCCTGCGGAAATAATTCCTGTAAACGTTCTTAATTTCCTCTTCGTCAATGAAAATATTATTTTCAGTCAGTATACGGTTCTCAATCAATTGCCAGCGTAATGAACGGCTGTAGCCTTCATAATCTCTTTCGACATCTTCGGCAGTCAGTTTCTCAGGATTAGTTTCAACCAGCCAGCGTTTTACGAAATCGTCGGGTAATTGGATATCAGCCTTAGCAATAACTGCTTCTATGGCGTCATTAAAGAATTTACGTTCTGATTCACCAACAAATGACTGGTCAGCTTCCTTCTTAATACGTTCAAGAACCTGTTCTTCGGTCTTTAATTCTTCGCCCGGGAATATCTTTTCAAAGAATTCTTCATTTAATTCAGCAGGCTTTGGTTCAACACCCTCTTCCTCTGACATTTCGCCGTGACGCTTCTGTAAATCTGCCAGATAGTCAGTCGCCATCTTGTCAGTAGCAGAGATGTTGTAGAAAGGAACATTGAGTTCAGGAGACAGTTCAAATTCAAAAGAAGGAGTTAAAGCCATATCGAAATAAAAGCTCATATCATTGGCAGCAGCAAAGTCCACCTGATCTGTTTTTTCGGTATTGGCAAGCGGATTACCTAATAACTGAAGGTTATTGTCCCTGATATAACTATCAAGGGCTTCGCTCAGTATTTTATTGATTTCATCAGCAGTAACAGCCTTACCGTACATCTTTTTGGTGAGGCCAAAAGGAACCTTACCTGGCCTGAAACCGGGCATTTGAGCTTTCTTCTGGTAATCCTTGAGCACTTTATTTACGTTTTCTTCGTAATCAGCTGCAGTTACATCAATTTTAAGAGTAGCGGTAAGATCGCCTGTTTTCTGAAATTCAATATTCATTTTAAGATTCTAAAGATTAATACTACTATTTACGCCTTAAAGGCTTTCGAAAAACGCTGCAAAGATAGTCATTATAATCGAGCTATCATACATTTAAGCCTTACGCACAACCTCAATTGTGAAGTTGGCAGCCAATGCTGCAAGTGCACCCACCGCTGCAAGCACAGGCGCAAAAACGGCACCTAGAACTCCAACTGTAACAGGTATTTCAAGATACACCTTTCCCTCTTCATTTTTGATGATGATTCTGCTGATGTTGCCTTCATGGAACAGTTGCCTGATCTTGGCCAGCAGTTCTTCGCCTTTTACTTTAAACTCGTCGTTCATAGTCTTATTTATTATTAATTGAACATGATGCAACAATGTAACCCAAAATTATACCAAAATAAGCAGATGCAGTTATGTCATAATTTGGAAGAAAATTGACTAAGCTTTCCTTTCATACGATTATCATACGATATTTGTACGTATATCGTACGATTGTGATCGTATGATTATCGTATAAACAGCGTATATTTTTTGCATAAATGGAAAGCTTTGCCAATTTTCATCTTTGACCGATCTCAGGCTCAACCCGGAATCAATAAAAACCAAACGTTTTTCCTGGGCTAAAGCCCCTATATATGCTAAAGACTGTCATCTCCTCCCTCAAAGGGCAGAGTTACATCAGACGAAACTCCGCCCTTTTTAAGGCGGAGTTAGTAAAAACCGTGATATAGATGAAGCTTCCTTTAATGAGCGGATCAACAAAACCGGAATATTAGAAGTTACATACGCCCTTAAAGCGGAGTTATAACAGGATAAGAATATGCAGGGACTTTAGCCCGGGATAAAACGTAGGCTTAAGAGACTAAAAAAAAGAGGCTCTCTCAAAAGAAAGCCTCTTCTAATAAATTACAAGTTCCAGTCCTTTCTGTCAGGACCAATTATTTTTACCTAAATTACTTCAGGCCAGATGCAATGAGGAAGGTTGTTGCAAAAGCAACGATAGCATAAAGTTCAGGGAATACGGCGAGTACCATGGTTTTTCCGAATACATCATAACCCTGGGCAATTGATGCTATACCATTGGCACAAACACGCCCCTGGACTATTGCTGAAATAAGACCTACAGTGCCCAGAGCGAGCCCTGCAGCAAGAATTGCCATACCCTGTAAAAGGGTCATGTCAGCATTTATAACGCCCGATGAATTGATGATAAAGAAACCGGCAAAACCATAAAGTCCCTGAGTACCTGCCAAAGCACTGAGAAGCATATAACTTCCAAAAGCGTCGTCCTTCTTTTTAAGAGCGCCAATTGTTGCATTGCCCCCGATTACAACACCAATAGCACTACCGCTGCCTGAAAGGATTACCATCAGTGCAAGACCTATATAGGCCAGAATAATAGCAGTTGTCATAATTTATTCTCCTCTTCTTGATTAGATTATTGTTAAGGTTAATTGTTCTTGTTAATGTTTTGAATATGGATTGTATTTCTGACCGCCTCCAACGAAGCCGGCGTTTTTATAAAATTCAACGAAAGTAAGACGCATAGGATGTACAAATGCGCCTAATCCCGAAAGGGCAATATTAGCTCCATGCCCGATGATCATGACGATTACAAATAATATGGGACCAAGTATTGGTACGCTGTGCAGAATTGGTAACGATACACTATTAATTACATATCCCAAAATGCCTCCCGATGCGCTGAGTGCAAACAAACGTATGTAAGACAGAACATCACCAAAGATACCGGTAACATTGCTGTAAAAATCCCATACTCCCTTACCCAGGCGTGCGAAGATATTTATGTCAGGGTCACTGAAAAGAAACATCAGTGCAATGCCGGTATATATGACGTACTTTGAAACAGAACCACCCATTTTAAGAAGGAAAAGATCTATCATTCCAAGTACCCCTATAATTACTCCGATCAATGCAAGTGAGTATTTAAAACCAAATTGCTTTGCCCGGGCATAAGCCTGTATGACCATTCCGTATAGTATCTGAACCAAACCAATCGCAAGTGCCAGGTAAAATACAGTAGTGTCGTCGAGCATGAGTTTATGTATGGGTTTAAAAAACTCATACTCATCCATATTGAAACCCATCATGGTTCCTGTTACAACACCAAAGATCATGGTACCAATTCCAAGAAAAATAGCCAGTGTGAGGAATGGTTTAAGAGAAGGTGAAACAAACCTGCGGAGAAATACACCGGCAAGGATAAGTATAATTCCGTAAGCAACATCTCCCATACAGAACCCAAAGAACATCATAAAGAATGGTGCAAAAAACGGAGTCAGGTCCATCTCTTTGTAGTTTGGCAGAGAAAAGATTTCAGCAATAGGCTCAAATAGTTTTGCAAACCATCCGTTCTTCAGCAGTATTGGAGGGTTGTCGTCAGGAACCGGCCTTTCACGGTAATAAATAACACCTGCAGAATTGAGATAATTCTCAAGATCCTGGTCTGAATCAACCGGAACATAACCGTTGAGAATAAATAGTTTGTCATCGGCATGCTTAACAGTTTTTATTAAAACCTGCTGATACTCTACTTCTTCAAGTAACCTGTTTTTTGATTCAATGAGAGCCGGTATATACCTGGCCGCATAATCATCAAGCTGCTTATTTGCAAGTACGATTTCCTGTTCAGTAGTCTTTAAAGCTTCAACCATAGCGGCCGGTGCTAAAGCGGGAACCTTTATTTCATCGGCATCTATATCAACAGATTGATCTTTGCCCTGTACGATTACAAAGTAAACGTTATTCTGGAACCGGTTAATCTCAATGACTTCAGGTAAACTCTCAATTGATGCAAACCTACGTTCGGGGGTGACAAAAAACCTGATGGTATAACCTTCATCATAAAGTTTCTGGATAAGGTCAGTTGAGTACTCACCCCATGGTTGGGCAATAGCAATTTCCTTACGTAACAATGTAGCGCGATGGGTAAGTTTATCAATGTTAGCTTGAATTTCCCTGACTTCATTGATAACCTGTGCCCCATCTTTTGTTACTTCCAGGCCCTGAGGAGGCACTTTACGGTTGGTAAGAATCCTGATCATATCAGAAATCTGTGCATTGAGCAACATCTTGTTCCTGATGTTGTCATCAACATCGTCCCTTCTGACTGAAACATCCACTACGCCCAATCGGGCGAGATTATTCAGGAATTCATCGTACTCACGGTGATAAACAACAAAGGAGTACTTGTTCATTGGTACTATCATGTTGTTTCCTCCATCATTTGACGGTTCTTGACTATCTTCTGTGCTGATTTAGAAAGATTTTCCTCATCTTCCATAAACCGCTTGATTTTTCTGATGGCTTCTTCATAACCGGGTATCTGAACCTTCTCATAAAGATTTACTTTTTGAGTAGTTTTCCTCCTGGCATGGTCGAGCAGGTGCATAGTCCTGACATAAAATTCACGTTCAATGCCAATTTTTGCCAGTGACTTTATAATAGCAATGCCTTCAGGATACCATGATGGACTATTGAATAAGCTGTACTCACCAATGGTAAATTTTACATTATCGAGAATAGGAATACGAACTCCGGCAATCTTTTTAACAGATAGCTCAACGTCATCAACCTTAACGAGGTTACTGTCGAACTCGTTCCATAAACGGGCCATTGAAGCATAAGCCGCTACTGCCTGTTCAATCTGATGGTCAAGTGAAGTTGCGGTGTCTTTGGCTTTCTTAACCTCCATGCGGAGTGCCGATTCTTTATTCTTAATAGTTGGCAATGCCCTTACACGGATCTTCAACTGCTTGTTAAGCTCCTGTAGCGACGTTTTGTTATATTGAAAATTAATTGCCATTCTTTTTCAGGTTTTATTCTTTGCAGCCATTAATGACTGTTTTAGAATTGTTATGCTTCCTTAGGCCAGTAGAGGTCAACAAATTCTTGTTTGATACCCACCTCGGCTTTGGTGAAATGTTTACCGAATAAACCCCATGCCCTGTCAAGCATTTCAGTAGTGTCAATATTGACATCAATTGCCAGAAGGGTTTCAGAGTACTCACGTGCAAATTTCATTGTCCTTTCATCGTAAGCGGTAAGGTCAAATCCATTTTCAAGCTTGGTTTTTGCATTGGCAGCATCAGCGTATAAACGGACGGCTGCATTCATTACCTGCGGATGGTCGGCCCTCGTCTGTTTTCCTATAACGAGCTGTTTCAAACGTGAAAGTGAACGGAACGGGTCAATAATAACCTTTCCGATGTCAGTATCGCGGCGCAGGAATAATTGTCCTTCAGTAATATAACCGGTGTTATCAGGGATAGCATGCGTAATATCACCACTTGAAAGGGTTGTAACGGCTATAATCGTTATTGAACCACCTTCAGGGAACTGAACGGCTTTTTCGTAGATTTTAGCCAGGTCACTGTATAATGAGCCGGGCATACTATCTTTTGAAGGAATCTGGTCCATACGGTTTGATACAATGCTTAACGCATCGGCATAAAGGGTCATATCAGTTAAAAGAACCAGAACAGTTTCTTTTTTATCGTAAGCGAAATATTCGGCAGCAGTCAATGCCATATCAGGGACAAGCAGTCGTTCAACCGGTGGATTCTCGGTTGTATTTACGAAACTGATAATCCTGTCGAGGGCACCTGCATTGTCGAAAACATTCTTATAATACAGGTAATCGTCATTCGTAAGTCCCATGCCACCCAAAATAATCTTATCAGCTTTAGCCCTTAAAGCAACCATTGCCATAACCTGGTTAAAAGGCTGATCGGGATCGGCAAAGAATGGAATTTTCTGACCAGTGACCAATGTATTGTTGAGGTCGATACCGGCAATACCTGTTGGAATAAGTTCAGATGGCTGCAGGCGTCGAACCGGATTAACCGAAGGACCACCAATTTCACGCTCTTCACCTTCAACTGCCGGACCACCGTCAATTGGTTCACCGTAGGCATTAAAGAACCTTCCTGCCAGGTCGTCGCCAACTTTTAACATTGGAGGCCTGCCAAGAAACTTCACTTCTGCATTTGTAGGGATGCCTTCAGTTCCTGAGAAAACCTGAAGGGTAACATTATTACCGTTTATTTTAACGACCTGTGCAAGCCGGCCGTTTACTTCGGCCATTTCATCATAACCTATGCCGGTCGCCTGAAGTGAGCAGGTTGCTTTTGTAATCTGGGTTATTTTGGTATATATCTTTTTGAATGCGGTTGTTTCCATCAGGCTGCTTTCCTTTCATTTAAAATGCCCATTAAATCATTCTCAAAATTGTTAAATGCCTCTGATTTGAAATCAGAATAATTCATCTGCTTGAGGGTATTGATAACTCTTTTAAAGAATGGGTTGACTTCTTCAAATGAATCAAATTCAAGGGTTGTATTGCATATATCAAGCACCAGGTGGAGCATATACTGCTGGCGGTCCATTGGTGTTGAACTATCTGTTTTGTCAAAGGCATCCTGCTGAAGGATCACAAAGTCAATAACCTCTGACCTCCAATACCTTAAATGATAATCTAATGGCACACCATCATCACCGAGGATGTTAATCTGTTCGTTTGCTTCTTTACCCCTGAGCAATAAATTCTTGGTTTCTTCAACTTTTCCAATCCACGTATCAGAAACGTGATTTGTGAGGTATTCCTGAACCTCTGCATACTCGAGATATTTCGAATAACTATCAATAGGGTCAACGGCAGGATAACGTTTGCTGTCGGCACGCTGCTGCGACAAAGCGTAGAAGCAACGGGCAGCTTTTTTGGTTGATTCAGTTACAGGTTCTTTAAGGTTACCACCGGCGGGTGAAACTGTTCCAATAAAAGTAATTGATCCGGTTGCACCGTTGTTAAGTTTAACGTAACCGGCCCTTGCATAGAAGTTACTGATGATTGCCGGCAGGTCCATTGGAAAAGCATCAGGCCCCGGGAGTTCTTCCATTCTGTTTGACATTTCGCGTAATGCCTGTGCCCAGCGAGATGTTGAGTCGGCTAACAGCAGGACCTTTAAACCCATCGACCTGTAGTATTCGCCAATAGTCATTGCAGTATAAACCGAAGCCTCACGTGCTGCTACAGGCATGTTAGAGGTATTGGCAATGATGGTAGTTCTTTCCATTAGTTTCCTACCGGTACGCGGGTCATCAAGATGAGGGAACTCATAGAAAATCTCAACAACTTCATTGGCACGCTCACCACAAGCTGCCACAATAATAAGGTCGGCATCAGCCTGTTTTGACAGAGCATGCTGCAACACGGTCTTTCCTGAACCGAAAGGACCTGGAACAAAGCCTGTACCGCCTTCAACAATAGGATTAAGGGTATCAATGATTCTTATACCTGTTTCCATGAGTTTGTACGGACGGGGCTTTTCTTTATATGCCCTGACAGCCACTTTAACAGGATATTTCTGTACCATGGTTACAGGAATTTCATTTTCAGCCTGATCCATCAGTACAGCAATAGTTTCTTTTAAATCATAATTTCCGGCTTCAGCTAACCATTTAATAGTGTACTTGCCGTTTAGCTTAAAAGGAACCATGATTTTATGGTTAATCCAGTTTTCTTTAACTTCTCCAAGCCAGGCGCCGGCAGTAACTTCATCGCCCACAGCGGCTAATGGTTTAAAATCCCAGGTGCTGTTTAAATCAAGAGCCTCAGTATATTCCCCCCTGCGAAGGAATGTTCCCTCCATTTTATCAAGGTCGTGCTGAAGGCCATCGTAGTTCTTTGAGAGAATACCGGGGCCCAGGGATACTTCAAGCATATGGCCTTCAAATTCCACCTTATTGCCAACCTTCAAACCACGGGTACTTTCAAATACCTGCACATAGGCAACATTACCAAGGACTTTGATTACCTCAGCCATCAACCTTACACCAGCAAGATCAATATAACAGATTTCATTTTGTGAAACAGGGCCGTCAACTTCCACCATCACAAGGTTTGCAATGATCCCTGATACTACACCACTCGTTTTATTATTTTTTTCCATCGTTTATTGAGAATTCATTTGGAAATTCATAGCCTGACTGAAGATCGCCGATTAATCTTCTGAATAATTCCTCACCGGTTTTTGGATCCAGTTTCAGCCACCGTTCAATCATCATCAGCTTAATCATATAGCTGATAATAACTTCAATTGAGAAATAGTTGAATAAATTCATTTCATCGAGCACTGACCATCTTAAATAGTCTAAAGCTCTTTCACGTGCAGCAATATCAGGCTGGTTGCCGGTTGTATTGCTGTTATTTTCAGTAATCTGGTTAACTTTTTCGAAATAAGGCCATTCAGCAACTTCACCCATATCTCTCCCCACCTTATTCTTCAGCGCGTTTGTAAGAAAAGTATTACCAATGAGTTCGTTGTCAAAGCTCAGGTTGAACTTTTGTGCGATATTATAAACCAGCATGTTCTTGAGGTTGATTTCAAATTCAAACCATTCCTTCAGGAACTTATTTTTCACTTTTAACGCATCATTATAGTACAAAGTAGCAAGCTCATTTTCGGGAGTCAGCGGAATATGCTCCCTTGCTTCACTGTAAAAGCTGAGTATGAATTCCCTGAAATAGGGTTTCACTTCCGATGGCTTATCTGCCAGTATCTTATCAGGTGCCACAATTTCTGCAATGGCCAGTTCGAGCTCCTCTCTTGAGTAAACTGCAGCATCATTCCATGCCTTACCGTTCCGGGTGAGAAGATTAATCAGGTTATAGTTATCAGCAGGAAAGAAGAGCCATTCTATAAGCTCATAATCCTTTTCTGACAGTTCAGATTTCAGGTATTCCCTGAATTCAACGCTGCCAAATTGCAGTTTACCCTGATCGATCGTAAGATCAGGCAGTCCTGCTACGAGGTAGTAATAATTACGCATGCCCATTACTCTTCACCAAAAAGTAGCTGAATAGTTTTGGGACGCATAAACCCTTTGAAATATGCGGCAAAATCTTCATCAGTGAAGCTGATAATGTAATTATCGTTCTTCGGGCTGATCTTGAAACCGGATTTTATCTCGTTGTCGAACCTGACATCTACTGATTTAAAGAGCTCATTTTTAACCCGGTCATTGAAATATGAACTTATCAGGTCCTTGTCGGCCTGGGGAAGAACCAGTTCAACATTATTATTGAAGCATGAAGCGACTTTTTCAATCAGCGATCCAACAAATGCTTTGTCTTTCATTACATCCTTAATGGGTGTTTCAACAGCCCTGGCGCTAATGAGATCAATGATCTGCTGTTTTAGTTTGCTTACTGCCTGTTTTGAAGCCATTTTAATTTCTGACTCAGCATTACGTCTTACCTCAGCCGAGTTTTCATTTGCTTTTTTCAGGATTTCTGCTGCTTCAATTCTTGCTTTTTTAATTATCTCATCAGCAGACATACGTGCTTCCTGAACAATAACTGTAGCATCGAGTTTAGCTTTTTCAATCCCTTCGGAATAGATTTTCTGAGTAAGTTCCTGGAGTTTATTTTCCATAATTAGATACCTTTTCGTATTCGAACAGCCAAAATTAGTCTAAATTTTTACGGCAATAAACAGGTAGAATGTTTTTTTGTTAATCGATTAACAAAATAAATCAGTTGAGCTTCTCCCTTTTGAATTCAGTGTATTTAAACACACTTGTGCCGAAGTTTTCAAAGCCGCCGTTTGATGTTTTTATGAACTGGAAGTCACTACTCAAACCATTATAAGACTGACTTTCAATACAATTTAAAAATCCATTACCATATTTGTAAATTGATTGAAGGAAAAAGAGTGTGGCATCATATCCAAGGTAAGCATATTTTTCAACCTCAGGTTCGCCTGCATAACGGTCTCTGTATTCCTTAATAAAGTTCTTTGCAGCCGGACTCTGGTAATCGACAAACCAGGGTTTGAAGAAATGCGCATTCAACTTAATGAGGTAGTTGTAGTCGAGCTCCATTTCTTCCCATTCTGCTAATCCAACTACAGAAATATTCTGACCATCGGCCTTAGCGGATAAGTCCCTCAGGAGTGCAGGCAGCACAGCTTTATCTGCTGTCATAATAACGACAATATTAGGGGCTGTAGTTGATAAGCTTTTGACTATTCCATTCCAACCTTTTGAACTATAGATGACTTCTTTGAAATGGACGGGATTGGTGCTGTCGGCCAGCAAAGCCGACTTGATAACCTGTGCCATGCCACTATTTTCGTCTTCATTTCTTCTTACCAGGACAATATTATCATTATGGTGAGCAGATACCAGGTATTTGCCCAGGCTATTGTACTGTGCCCATCCTGACGGCTGCATTTTAACAATATATTCATTCCCCTTGGTGATCTCAGTTCGCCTTGAGAGAGGATTGATAACAGGTATTTTATGCTCCCTGGCAAAACTTGAAACAAGAGCAAAGCTTTCAGAAAAGAATGGCCCGATTATTAGGTCCATTCCGGCCATTTCAGGCCTGCTGAGTACTTTCCGGGTTTTATGCGTATCAGATCCATAATCTGCATCAAAGACATGCAGCTTAACGTTCATCCCCTTTCGGGCCATTGAATCTGCCGCAATTACAGTACCTTCATAGAACTGTATAAAGTCGAAAGCAGAATATTCATTGGCACTTTTAAGTCCCGACGGATCAGTTACCCTTATACTATCAACCAATTCAAGCTGAAGAGGCACCAGAAGGGCAACATTATACTCATTATTATTTTTCCTTATTTCAGAACAAGGTTCTTTACGAATACTTTCATTAGCTGCCTGGTCAATTTTACGGCCTAAAATAACAGTATCTGATCGTGTATAGGCTTTAACTTCTTTGAACTCTTTGGGAATGATCAGAATATCACCTTTTTTAAGGCTGCCGTTAATCTGGGGGTTGGCTTTGAGTATGACCGTTTGATCAACACCATACATCTTTGAAATGCTATATAGTGTTTCTTTCTTTTCTACCTTATGCTGAAAATATGATGTATCAGTCACCTGAATTTTCAGCTCAGCATCACCACCAACAGCAGATATAGGCACCATAAGTATCTGACCAACTTTGAGTCCGTCACTCAGGAAAGGGTTTAACCGAAGCAATTCATCGGTTGTTGTGCTATATCTCTTTGAAAGGCTGTATAATGTTTCCTGTGGTTTAACGGTATGCTCGGCATAATTGCCGGTAATCACCTGGCTTTTACCTGACACCTCAGGTATTCTGATTTTCATCCCGATTTTAAGTGTGTCAACCTGGGCATTTGCATTGATAAGGTCTTTAACAGGAATTTTATACATCCTTGCAATACCATACCATGTTTCCCTGGGCAGAACTTCGTGAAATAAACCCGGTTGCTGAACTACTGCATCCTGGGCTTCAATACCTTCACGTCGCTTTTCGGCTTTAACCGGTACCCTTATAACATGGTCAGGACGAAGGCCTGCAGCCATTTCAGGGTTTGCCTCAAGTAATTCAACGTTGGTAACACCATACAACTTTGCAATAGACTGAACAGTTTCGCCCTCCCTGACAAAGTGCATGTAATATGACTGCCCCTTATAATTTTCAATGATATCTGATCTTTGCGATTGAACCTGGGCAAAAACAGGCTGAGCAAACAACAGAATTACAATCAATATCCTTTGAAATATTTTCACTGTAGCAGTATTTAATTAAATGAAAGGTCTTTATTCCCACTCAATAGTGGCGGGTGGCTTTGAGCTGATATCATATACTACCCGGTTTACACCTTTTACCTTGTTGATAATATCATTTGACACCTTTGCCAGGAATTCATAAGGTAAATGCGACCAGTCAGCCGTCATGCCATCGGTTGAACCAACAGCTCTCAGGGCTATTACATTGTCGTATGTGCGTTCATCACCCATAACACCTACCGACTTAACCGGAAGGAGAATTACAGCTGCCTGCCACACTTTATCATACAATTCCCATGCCTTAAGTCCTTCTATAAAGATATTATCGGCTTCCTGCAATATGGCAATCTTCGCAGGGGTTATGTCACCAAGTATCCTGATGCCCAATCCCGGGCCGGGAAATGGGTGCCGGTGCAGGATATTTTCACTGATTCCCAGACTGAAACCTACTTTACGAACTTCATCCTTGAAAAGGCTCCTCAATGGTTCTACCACCTTTAGTTTCATAAAGTCAGGCAAGCCACCTACATTATGGTGTGACTTTATAGTTGCTGAAGGGCCATTAACTGAAACTGATTCAATAACATCAGGATAAATAGTACCCTGACCCAGCCAGCTTACATTAGTAATAAGATGAGCCTCCTGATCAAAGACTTCAATAAAGGTTCTGCCAATGGCTTTGCGCTTCAGTTCAGGCTCTGATAAGCCTTCAAGTCCTTTAAGGAATGCTGCAGAGGCATCAACGCCTTTTATATTGAGCCCCATGTTTTTATACGACTCCAATACCTGCTCAAATTCATTTTTACGCAGTAAGCCATTGTTTACGAATATGCAGTGCAGGTTTGTTCCAATTGCCCTGTGTAATAAAACAGCTGCAACTGTTGAGTCTACCCCTCCTGAAAGACCCATAACCACCTTATCGTTTCCAATAAGTGCCTTTAATTCATTTACAGAGGTTTCTATAAAACTTGCCGGTGTCCACAGCTGCTGGCAACCGCAAATATTTACAACGAAATTGTGGAGTAAGGTGCTACCTTCTGTTGAGTGATATACTTCAGGATGGAACTGAATACCCCAGGTGTTTTCACCCTGGATTTGAAACCCGGCAATTTCCACATCAGCGGTACTGGCTATAACTTCAAAATTATCGGGCTTTTTAAGTATGGTATCACCATGTGACATCCAAACCTGGCTTCCTTTGGATATTCCTGTTAACAAAGGATTCTCAGGATTCACAAAGCCAAGGTTTGCACGTCCGTACTCCCGTATTTGCGAAGGCTGGACTTCACCCCCAAAATTCTGAGCCAAAAACTGAGCACCATAACAAATAGCCAGCATTGGCACTTTGTTTTTTATCTGTGACAAGTCAGGATAAGGTGAATTGCTGTCCCTGACTGAAAAAGGACTACCTGATAATATTACACCCTTTACATGGGAGGTTATTTCAGGTATCTTATTGAAGGGATGTATTTCACAATAAACACTTAATTCCCTTACACGCCTGGCTATCAGTTGCGTGTACTGTGATCCGAAGTCTAGTATAATGATTGTTTCCTGCATGAGTGCAAAGGTAATGGTTAATGCTGAAACTGGCTATACCACATAAAAGATTCTTGCACTGCCATTAATCATATTTAATATAGAGTTGTTCAATAATTTGAGGTTTAAGAATTGATGTGTCGATTTTAAGGAAGGGATGAATGATTATTAAGAAGCACAAAACCTCTCCGGTTGCGGATAAGAAGTATTCTAACCAAATATATTTAAACATGACACACGAACGTAAATTGTGGATTGCATTTTCAATTGTAATCATTCTTTCATTTTCAGTTTTGTTATATTTTGGAAATGAGATCTATCAGAAGGCCCCTCCTGTACCCAAAAAAGTTGTTACTGAAGATGGTACGGTTCTTTTTACCGGCCAGGATATAAAGGATGGCCAGAATGTCTGGCAAAGCATGGGTGGCCAGGAAGTGGGAACCGTTTGGGGTCACGGGGCATATATTGCCCCCGACTGGACGGCCGATTGGATTCACCGTGAAGCCTTGATTATTATGCGACTCCGTTCAAAGGACGAATTTGGTAAAACCTACGAGGAGCTTGATAATGAACAAAGGGTTGTATTACAGGCTCGATTAAGGTCAAATATTCGTAAAAACAACTACAATGAGGAAACTTCTACATTAACAATCAATAGCTGGAGAAGGCAGGCATATGATTCGTTGACACAATACTACTCCTCTCTTTTTATGGATGATCCGGCATTCAGGGAACTAAGATCATCTTACGCAATTCCGAAAGATGCAATAAAAGACCCTGAGCGAATGCGAAAGATGGTATCATTCTTCTTCTGGGCTTCGTGGGCTTGTGTTACTGAACGTCCGGGTGAGAGCGTCACTTACACTAATAACTGGCCTCCGGAAGACATTGTTGGAAATAAACCTACGGGCAGTCTTCTGTTATGGACTGGTTTCAGTGTGATAATGTTATTGCTAGGGATTGGGGTCCTTGTGTACTATTATGCAAGCAAACGTGATGAAACAGAGCATGAGCTGCCGGTGGAAGACCCCTTGATGCGACAGAATATCACACCTTCAATGAAAGCAGTTGAGAAGTATTTCTGGGTTGTTAACCTGCTGATACTCGTACAGGTTTTGGTTGGTGTTGTTACTGCTCATTACGGGGTGGAAGGCGAAGGGCTTTATGGGGTTCCTTTACAGGAATGGCTGCCATATTCAATTACCCGAACCTGGCATATTCAATTGGCAATCTTCTGGATTGCCACCGCATGGCTGGCAACCGGATTATATATTGCACCTGCAGTGGCGGGAAGAGATCCTAAGTTTCAGAGAGCCGGAGTTAATTTTCTTTTCATAGCCTTACTCATAATTGTAGTTGGCTCATTGGCCGGCCAGTGGATGGGTGTTATGCAAAAACTTGGCCTTGTTGAAAACTTCTGGTTCGGTCACCAGGGTTATGAGTATGTTGATCTTGGCAGATTCTGGCAGATCTTCCTGCTGGTTGGTTTATTCCTGTGGCTTTTCCTTATGATAAGACCTTTGCTGTTCGTATATAGACAAGGTACTCCCGAAAAACACCTTCTGACATTATTCCTTATTTCTTCTGCTGCCATTGCACTTTTTTATGCTGCAGGTCTGATGTGGGGGCGGCAAACCAACCTTGCAATAGCTGAATATTGGCGTTGGTGGGTTGTTCACCTTTGGGTTGAAGGGTTCTTTGAAGTGTTTGCTACTGTGGTTGCTGCATTCTTGTTTGTTCGTATGGGCCTGTTGCAAATTAAACTTGCAACACATTCAGTTTTATTTGCAACAATCATTTTCTTATCAGGTGGTATACTTGGCACCTTCCACCATCTCTATTTTGCAGGTACACCGGTTTCAATCATGGCAATCGGGGCAACCTTTAGTGCCCTTGAAGTTGTGCCGCTTGTTCTAATTGGGTTCGAAGCTTTCCATAATTACCGGCTCAGCAGGGCAACTAAGTGGCTTGAAGATTACAAATGGCCAATATATTGTTTGTTAGCTGTTTCGTTCTGGAATTTTCTGGGAGCTGGTATTTTTGGTTTCATAATAAATCCGCCAATTGCGTTGTTTTATATGCAGGGACTGAATACTACACCGGTACACGGCCATACTGCATTGTTTGGTGTTTATGGAATGCTGGGTATAGGACTAATGCTGTTCGTGCTGCGAAGCTTGTACCGCAGGGAAAAATGGAATAACAAACTTATGGGTTTTGCATTTTGGGCAATTAATATCGGCCTTATGCTGATGGTAATGCTTAGTCTTCTCCCTATAGGGTTCTTACAAACTGTTGCTAGTGTTAACAAAGGTATGTGGTACGCACGTTCAGTTGAATTCATGCAGCAGGATCATATGGTTATCCTGAGATGGCTACGTACAATTGGTGACACCATCTTCGCAATTGGCACTCTGGCATTATGCTGGTTTGTCTTTTCATTAACAATTAAAAAGCGCAAAGCTAAAACCTGAAAATATGGAAAAAATAAAAGAAAGTACAGTAGGATCAATGGTTGCAGATAACCTGAAGGTTGCATCTGTATTTGATAAATATGGAATTGACTACTGCTGTAAAGGAAACAGAACTCTGGAGCAGGTTTGTAAAATACATGGACTTGACCCTGATACTATTGTTGAAGAGATAAATTCAGCAATTGATGCTCCCTCAAAAGCAGGATATGATTTTAATAACTGGCCAATAGATCTTTTAGCTGATTATATTGAAAAAACACATCACAGGTATGTACAAAAAGCTATTCCTGAAATTGTGAGAAAACTTGAGAAGATTACTGATGTTCATGGTGAAGGACACCCCGAGTTGAGCGACGTTTTAATGATGTTTAAAGATTCGGCGATTGCACTGACTAATCATATGCGAAAAGAAGAATTGGTGCTATTCCCTTTTATCAGGGAAATGGTAAACGAGGGCTCCCCTGCTTCTGATCAGATGCCTCTGAACTCTGTTACCAATCCAATCAGACAAATGATGATAGAGCATGATACAGAGGGTGAACGATTTGCAAGAATGTCAGCTATCACAAATGCTTATACAGTTCCATCTGACGGATGTAATACTTACAAGCTTACAATGGACATGCTTAAAGAATTTGAGAATGACCTTCATCTTCACATCCACTTGGAAAACAATATACTTTTTCCAAAAGCATTAAAACTGGAATCAGCTTCTTGATCTAATTATATCTGCTGATTTATATTCTTCCTTACCAGACTCATTTTTATGAGTTTGGCAAGGACGAATACCAATACAAAGACGAAAATGATGGTGGCTCCTGAGGGTATATTATAAAAATAAGATATCAACAGTCCGCCAATGGAGCCTATGATACCAAACATGATAGAAAGCAGTATGATATAGTTGAACCGCTTGGTGAAAATATTAGCAGTAGACTGCGGAATCGTTAAAAAAGAAATAACGAGTATTATTCCTACTAATCTGATATTAAGAACTATGGTTATCGCTACCAGACTAACCATCATATATTTTATGAAATTAACAGGAGCTTTGTGTGATCGGGCATATTCCTCATCATATGCAACGAAAAGAATTGGATAATAGAATACTGTAAAAATAACGGCAAGTAATGCTGCAAGCGAGCCAATCATCCATAAATCAGTCCTGCTGATTGTGAGTATACTTCCAAACAGGTACGACATAAGATTAGGGGCATACCCGGGGGTAATGAAAATGAATATAATACCGATAGCCATACCAAACGACCATAGTATTCCAATAGCAGAATCTTCCCTCACATTAGATTTCATTGACACCCATTCTATTCCAAGAGCAGCCAGCACACTAAAAAATGCAGCACCAAAAACCGGGTTAAGTCCAAGGAAATAAGCAATACCTATTCCGCCAAACGATGCATGGGTAATGCCACCGCTGATGAAAACCATTCTTTTTGCAACAATATATGCCCCTATGATGCCACATGCAATACTTGCAAGTATAGCTGCAAATAACGAATTCAGGAAGAACTGGTAATGTAACAATTCAATAAACTGTTCAATCATGGTTGTGATTATGATGAGTTCCAAGCACTGTATGCGGCACATGGCCATGGGTGATTAACTGAATTGGACAATTATAAGCTTCCAATTGACTTTGTGTGATAATATTTGACTGATGATAATGCAGGTTACGGTTAACACACGCAATCGTTTTAACATAACTTGTAATGGTACCCACATCATGTGACACCATTAAAATAGCCATTCGTTTATTCAGCTCTTTTAAGAGTTCATATAAGTCGTGTTCAAAACGATTATCAACAAAAGTATTTGGCTCATCCAAAATAAGAAGCTGTGGTTCTGAAATGATAGCGCGGCCAAGTAGAACACGTTGCATCTGTCCGCCTGAGAGATCACCGACATTCTTGTTTGCCAATGCTGAAATACCCATTAAATCAAGCACTTCAAGCGCCTTCTGCCTGTCGGTTCCTGCATATCTGCCAGTAAAATGTTTTACTGACATAAGTCCTGAAAGAACAACTTCCTTAACCGAAACAGGGAACTGCTTATCATTCTGGGTCATTTGGGGCAGATAACCAACGTAAGGAAGAACTGGTTTCTTCTGCCAGATTACCTGCCCTTTTGCCGGTTTCAATAATCCTAATATGATCCTTACCAATGTAGTCTTTCCACCACCATTAGGACCAATTATACCAATAAAATCAAGGGGATTAACCTTAAGATTAATTTCTTTCAGGATAATCTCATCCGAGTAGCCGGCACTAACATCAACCAGTTCTACAATTGCCATTTAATGTTATTTATTGGTCGAATTGACAAGTTTATCAGTAAAATCCATAAGATTTGCCGGAACGTCATATTCCAGTGGGTTGAACTTCGTAAGTCCGATATGGAGTTGGTTTGCAATGGTTTCAGCGCTCTTTTTATCAAACTGCTGAGAATAGAATATAGTTGTAATTTGTTTTTTCCCGGCTATGTCAATCAGTTCTCTCATATATGCCGGACTTGGTTCTTTACCTTCCAATTCAATTGGTATTTGTTCAATACCGTAATCCCTTGAAAAGTATGTGAGTGAAGGATGATAGATCATATAACTTATGTTTCCAGCATTTCCCGAAATCTTTTTATTAATAATGTTATCGACTGAATCGAGATAAGATATGAGGGTATTGTAATTAGCGTTAAACTTATCCTTTTGTTCAGGCATCAGAGTTTGCATGCTGGTTAAAACTGCTTTGCTCTGAATCTTTATTTCTTTTATTGACAACCAGATATGAGGGTCAATTCCTCCATGATGATGCCCTTCATGTGATTCTGCATGTTCTTCTTCACCTTTTATTAAATTCAGTCCATCCGAAAGATTAACCACTTTCAACGATGGATAAATTTCTGACACTTTCGGTATCCAGCTTTTCTCAAAATCGAGCAGGCCTGTAATGAAACAAATTTTTGAAATGTTAAGTTCCTGCATTTGCCTGGCTGTTGGCTCGTATGTTTCAGGGCCGCTGCCATCGGGTACAAGCACCATAACATTTACTGCATCACCTGCAATGCGTTCAATAATATATTTCTGTGGGAGAATGCTCACTGTTACAGTCACTTTATCACCTCCGGTTTTTGAGCCCTGCTGGCAGGATGAGATAAAGATAACCAGAAGAATAGGAAGGAGTTTTCGCATTACAACAATTAATTTGTTAGTGCAAAAATAATCAAATACCACTGTTATTCATTTCAAGGTGTAGCCATAACTGTAGGAATGAAACACATTGTGGTGTAGAATACACACTTTTTTAAAAGTTTTGAATTCCTATCCCCCTTGTTAATCAGCGTTTTAACGTATTTTGTATTTTTTGGCCTCAATTTTGAAACATGGCATGTAAGAACAACAAAAACTCTTTAAACCATGAAAAAACTGATAGTTATCGCTCTTGTACCTTTAATGTTTGCAGCATGCGAAAATAAGGAACAGACAGCACGCATCAATCAACTGCAGCAAGAACAAGCCATGATGGCCAATGAATCAAAAACAAAGGATTCACTCATCAACGACTTCATGCAGACAATGAATGAAATAGAATCAAATCTTTCAGAAATAAAGTCCAGGGAGAAGTTGATTAGTAAAGAAACAGCTTCAGGAACTGAACTTAGCCGTTCTGCCCGTCAACGGGTTAATGAAGATATTAAACTTATCAACGACCTGATGGCAGAAAACAAAGATAAGATTGCTTCTTTGAATAGTAAATTAAAGAGATCTAACCTTAAAATAGCTGAATTTGAAAAAATGGTTGAGTCAATGAATCAACAGCTTGCTTATAGGGATAAAGAAATAGATTCTTTGAAAACTGAACTTTCTACTTTGAATTTCACCATAGCGGTTCTTAATGATACCATTACACATATAAGTGACAGAAATAATTCTTTATCAGGTCAGGTTACTGAGAGGACAAATGAATTAAATACCGCTTACTATGTTGTAGGTGAAAAGAAAGAACTTATTGAACAGAAAATCCTTAGCAAACAAGGTGGTATACTGGGAATCGGAAGAACTCAGAAAGTTGCTGGTGATGTTAATCTTGAAGATTTTACCAAAGTTGACATCCGCAATTTAAAGTCAATTCCTATAGATGCCAAAAAAGCGACTATCATGTCGGTACACCCTGCCGGCTCATATGAACTGGTTGGAAACGATAAAAGAGTTAATGAATTAGTGATTAAAGATCCTGCCTTATTCTGGCAGAAATCGAGAATGCTTGTGATTTCGACTGATGTTTAATCTTTGCTTCTTTGTAATTTTATCCCCCGTCAATAAAATCGACGGGGGATTTTTACGTTTAATAGTTGAATAGTCTTATTGAATGAAAAACTCAAAATCACCGTCGGGCATTAAAGGGAAAGTTACAGCAGGGTTCCTTTTGTTACTTACTTTAATATTCCTTTCAGTTTACTCTTTAATAAAGCTTTCACTACAGCTGGCTCCGGGCGGCGATCCATCGGTCTCTTCCTCCGTGACTAAACTTACCCTTACAAGTAATCTGCTGTCAAATATTATTCAAAGTGATGGCGACGCACGAGCATTTATAAATACCGGTGATTCAATTTACCTTCATAATTTCAACAAAGCTGACGAAATAACCCGTAAACTAATCGATTCACTCACTCTAAGCAGCATAAGCAACACTAACCAATTTATACGGATTATTACCGTTGATAGTTTACTGGATCTAAAAAGGCTTACTTTCAATAACTTCTTTGCCTCGAGAAAATATAATACCGGGCAAAAAAAAGTTGATCTTGGCAAAATCGTTCCGAGGTATCACGACACGATTAAGGTCAGCAACAGTACGATATCAAAAACAGTAGTCCAGAATTATCCTTTACAACCTGAAAAGAAGAAAGGCTTTTTTAATAAGCTCTGGTCGGGAATAAAAGGGAAGAAGAAAACCGATTCTTCAAGGGTTCAGCCTGTTTTTGATATAAGGTACGATACTGTCCTTACGTATAAAGCCGTTCGCGATACCACACTCAATCAGGTGCGATCGCAGCTTAGAAGATTTGAGGCCCGTCAAAATCAATTAATCCAGCAATCAAGTGAACGGGAAATGATGTTGATTCAAGCCGATCAGGACATCATGAATGAGATCAGGGCAATTCTTTTACTTTACGAAAAAGAAGAAATTGCCAAGGCAATCAAAGACACGGATAAGAACAGGAACGTGATGTTCAACTTATGGACTACTGCGCTCATCCTGGCAGTAATGGGGTTGATTTCAACCATTACCTTCCTTATACTCATATGGAAAGATCTTGCACGCAGTGCCTTCTACAGAAAACAATTGGAAGAAGCAAGGGCTTTGGCTGAAAGCCTCCTAAAGGTTAAAGAACAGTTTCTGGCCAATATGAGCCATGAGATCAGAACTCCCCTTACTTCCATCATCGGATTCTCTGAAAGATTGTCAGAGACCAATGTGGACAAAGAGCAATCCAGGTTCATAAAATATATCGTCTCATCTTCGGGGCATCTTTTGGAACTTATTAATGACCTACTTGACTTCACAAGGATTGGTAGTGGAAAATTGACATTGGAACAAAAAGCCTTCAATCCTTCCGATCTTTTTGAAGAAGCCTTTGAAACATTGGCAGAGAAAGCAAAAAGTAAAGGACTTGAGCCTATTTTAAGACTAAATACTGGTGATGTTAACCTTATTGGCGACCCTCTGCGATTAAAGCAAATCATCATTAATCTGCTCAATAATAGCATTAAATTTACAGAGAAGGGCAAGGTAATGCTTGAAACAAAAGTTACATTATTAAAAGATAAGAACAATGCCCTTGTAACTATCAGAGTAGCTGATACCGGAATAGGTATACCCAAAAATAAACTAAACGAGATTTTTGAAGAATTTTCACAAGTCGATCATTCGATAACCCGGCGATATGGAGGTTCAGGACTTGGTTTAACAATTACCAGAAAACTTGTTGAACTTATGGGAGGCACTATAAATGTTCTGAGCAGAGAAGAACAGGGAACTATTTTCACCGTAAAGATCAATCTACCTTTATCGGAACATGTAGTCGTTCAGGAAAAGCACTTAACGAATGACATCCATAATCTCTCGGGGATTAATATACTTATTGCTGAAGATGACGATACAACCCGATTGCTACTGAAAGAATTTCTGGAAAAGTACAATGCAAAAGTTACAGCGGTCGTAAATGGAGAAGAAGCGCTTACTGTGTTCCGGAAAGACCCTGCTTTATATCGCATCATAATTACTGATATTCAGATGCCACTTTTAAGTGGCCCTGAGCTGATATCAAAATTAAAAGAGGATTGCACAGGACTAAACATCAAGCCACCGCTCATAATCTGCCTGACAGCACATGCTGACAACAGTGAAATTGAAAAATATAATGCGGAAGGAATCAACCATTTTATTCTTAAGCCTTTCAGGAATTCTGATATATTGAAGGCAATTGGTATGTATGATGGCCTGGAATTGAATTCCGTTGACAAATATGGTCCAGATGAGACTGCAAGCTTTGTACAGAAAAAGTCACTTGACTTATCGAACTTCAGGAAGTTCGCGGGAAATGATGAAGAATCTCTTATTAAGATACTTACATCTCTGGAATCGAATATTGCCAGGACAAGTGATGAAATGGTAATGGCGTACAACAAAAGTAAGTTCACAGAACTCTCAGTGCTCTCGCACCGTCTGATTCCCAATATAAAATCACTTGGTGTGATATCAACTGCTCAACTTCTCAGAAACATTGAACTGATTTGCAAAAAAGATGTAGTTGATGAACTGGCTTTATCAGAAATATTCAGTAAATGCATTCTTGAACTTAACAGAATCAGGAAACAGTTAAGGAATAGTCATTTGTCAGCTACTTAAGGGAAATATCTTAAAGCGGGATATTATAGAGTTTCATTTTACTGTATAACGTTTTCCTGTCAAGTTTAAGGATCTTTGCAGCAAGAGACTTATTAAACCTTACCCTTTCAAGGGTTGATACAATAAGATCGCGTTCACTTTTATACATCACTTCACGGGCTTCGGGAATATCGCTGGCTTTATTTGCTTCTTCAATCAATTCCTCAGGTAATGAATCTTTATGGATAACATTATCAGTTGAAAGGAGAACCGCCCTTTTTATAATATTCTTGAATTCACGGATATTACCCGGCCATGAGTAAGTAAAAAAAATCTTGCTAACCTCACTGTCAAACTTTTTAACATCCCTTCCTAACTCAATATTGGCCTGTCTGAGAAAATGCTCAGCAAACAGCATCAGATCCTCTGAACGGTTTCTCAACGGAGGAACCGTTATAGTAAATTCATTTATGCGGTGATACAAGTCCTCCCTGAAGTCACCTTTTGAAACAACTGCTTTAAGATCTTCATTGGTTGCAGTTAGAATCCTCACATCAATGTCAATTTCTTTGGTTCCGCCAACCTGTTTGACTTTTCTCTCTTGAATAGCCCTTAATAACTGGACCTGTATATCATAATTAAGATTACCGATTTCATCAAGGAAAATAGTACCGCCGTGAGCAACTACAAACTGCCCTAATTTCTCAGAAATTGCGCCGGTGAATGAGCCTTTCTTATGTCCGAACAGTTCACTTCCAGCCAGTTCATGAGGTAAAGCACCACAGTCAATTGCGACAAAAGGCTTATCAGCCCTTTTGCTTAGCATGTGTATTTTCCGCGCAATTACTTCCTTGCCGGTTCCGCTTTCACCTAATATAAGCACCGACATGTTGGTTGGGGCAACAAGCGTAATATAATCACTTATCTTTTTTGCGGAGTTACTTATTCCTTCAACATAAGCCACTGCTTTTTCCGGGTTTATTTCGGTATCCGGGAGATTTTCAGTCGCTTTTGCACTTGCAGTTAATGCCCTTCTCATGGTAATGAGCATTTCATCAGGGTTAACCGGCTTGGTAATATAGTCAAATGCCCCCATTCGCATTGCCTGAACTGCTGTCCTGATATCACCATAACCTGTCATTAATACTACCGGAGTGCCAGGTGAATGAAGTGCAACCTCTTTCAGTAAATTGAGTCCGTCGTTGTCGGGTAAACGTAAATCAGTCAATACGATAGCAGGCCTGAATTTTGAGATTTTGTTAACAGCATCATGAAATGATAATGATTGCTCAACGACATAACCCTGCCTGGTAAGGAATGTCTCAAGCATTAGGCAAAAAGTAATATCATCATCAACAATCAGTACTTTACTCATTTATGGTTCCTTTCAAAATACTCAATAAACGTCCGGCAGATTTTTTTGTTGTAGCGCCTTAAATTAGTTACTCTATTCCTGCAAAGTATTTCATAAACTGAACGCGCTCAAGAGCGGCAGGATTATTATCCTTTTTCTGTGCTAATTTTCCTATAAACTGTTCTGTTGAAGTATAATCATTCATCTCCATCCAGTTTTTTAATTCATTGTTCATTGTTGTAATCCGCTCAAATCCGTTCTTATAAAGGCCTGATACAACTTGCACTGCTTTGGCACCTGCCAAAAGTTGCTTTATCAATCCTGATCCATCATGCACACCTGTGGAAGCACATACATCACAATGCAGCCTGTCTGACAACATAGCCACCCATCTGAGTGAAGTTGTGATTTCTTCCGGATTACTGAAAATATTTGAAGAAATAACCTTCATATTATCAATGTCAATATCAGGTGAATAAAAGCGATTGAACATTACGATACCTTTTATACCGGTCCATGACAATTCAACGGCAGTTCGTGCAAGTGATGAAAAATAGTAACTGATTTTTATTGAAACCGGAATACTTACCTCGGAAAGCACCTGGTTAATTATATCAAAATATACCTTTTCATTTTTCTGGGACGTCATGCCGGGATCACTGGGCAGAACGAAGACATTCAGTTCAAGTGCATCAGCTCCACTTTCCTGCATTTGCCTGGCATAGGTAATCCATTCAAGTGAAGAAACACAGTTAACACTTGCTATAATTGGTATTGAAGTTTGTTCCTTGGCTTGTGATATCAGTTCAAGATACTTTGTAATCTGCTGATCTCTGCTGTACTGGGAAATATAGTCAAATGCCTCAGGGTATAACTGAGCAGACCCATCAGCATTTATCTGTTGTGCTATCTCCATCCTGATTTGTTCTTCAAACAGGGATTTAAGAACGACAGCACCTGCACCAAGCCTTTCAAATATCTTAATATTCTCTAATTTATTGGTTAGTCCTGAACTTCCAACGATCACAGGACTCTTAAGGGTTAAACCCAGGTAAGTTGTGGAAATATTTGACATGATACTTAGAAAATATGAGGGTTAACAAGCTAACAAATATAATGCGAAATAAGGTTTTAGCCAAAGAAAAAGGCTGTCACATTAAAGACAGCCTTTTCTTATAGGTCAAAGATATTATCGTGCAAAGCTCAACTTGGTAAAAAGATTTTCTTCCTGCATGGCATCAAGTGCATGCATCAATTCATTATCAATAGGTGCAATGATTTCAAAATAACTGTTTGTGCTGAACAGATTCCTTGCGATAATGCCCTTGATGATATATCTGATTTCACTTCCCGATTTTTCCATAGCACCTTCTTCTGGCACTACTCCCTTATTTGCCGCATAGACAAGGAACTGCGACAGTAAAGTCTCGTCAACACCAAAATTCTGTTTAAAACTTTTGAAATCTTTAAAGTCCTTAGTAATCCTGCCTCTGTTTTTTTCCATATAGCTCAAAACAAAATCATTAAAGACTCCCTTACGCCACAGGTCGGTATAAAATTTAGAACTTGAGGTGGTATCGAGCGGTATAAATACGTCAGGCATAATTCCACCGCCTCCATAAACAACCCTGTGGGCTGGAGTATAGAATTTCAGTGAGTCAGGTAATTTGATGCTGTCTGCTGAAATAAATTCACCGTGTTTATAACGATTGGATAATTCTGAGTAATAATCATCAGTTCCGCTCTCATAAGATTTTTGTATGCATCTTCCTGAAGGAGTGTAATAACGTGCAGTAGTCAGTCGGATTACAGAACTATCGGGCAGATTGAAAGGTCTTTGAACAAGTCCTTTACCAAATGATCTTCTGCCTACCACAAGTCCCCTGTCCCAGTCCTGAATAGCACCTGCAACGATTTCACTAGCGGAAGCACTTCCCTCGTTGACCAGAACAATTAGTTTTCCATTCTCAAAATCGCCTTTATTGGTTGCCCTGAATTCAATTCTAGGGCTTCTCATCCCTTCAGTATATACAATAAGCTTCTGGGCCGGCAGGAATTCGTCAGAAAGATCGACAGCTATATCAAGAAAGCCCCCTGAATTATTTCTTAAGTCAAGAATCATATCTTTCATTCCCTGTTCTTTAAGGGATTGAATGGCTTCTCTCATCTCATCCATGGATGTCCTGGCAAACCTGGTAAGCTTAACATATCCCACAGTACTTGAGAGCATAAAAGTTGCATCAATACTATTTAATGGAATTTTATCCCTTGTAATGGTATAATCTATAAGTGGAAGTTGGTTATTTCGCAATATACCAACCGTTACCTGAGTTCCTTTGGTTCCCCTCAGATGTTCCATAACATAAGAATTGGTAATCTTCTTACCAAAAGCCTCAACGCCATTGATAGTGATAATCTTGTCACCAGCTCTTACACCCAGTTTCTCAGATGGACCACCAGGTACTGCAGCAATAACAAGTATGGTATCGTTAAACAATTGAAACTGAATGCCAACTCCTTCAAAATTCCCAATCAAAGGTTCGTTTGCTTTCTGGACTTCCTTCTTTGATAAGTAAATTGAGTGGGGATCGAGCTCCTTGAGCATTGCGACAACAGCTGTTTCAGTAAGATCCGATTCATTTGTTGAATCTACATAATAGTAGTTGATCAATTGTAATAAAGATGAAAACTTGTCTACGTTTTCTCTGATCTGGTTTCGCTGAGCGGAGACATTTCCAATAGAGAAAAATATGCCAGCAACAAGAAGGCAAATGGTAGTGAGGAATCTATTTCTGACTCTGATCATGACGGAGTGTGGTTTTTTTTGACAATTATGCAAACAAAATTAAGCTTTATTCATTTATTATCGTGATTTAGAAACCCTGGGCAGCGGGATATTAACATTTTTTAGGAGTGATTTATTGTCTTAACTATCAATTATTTAACTAATTAGCAATCATTCGGGGTACAATGAAGAAAATAAATATCCTTTTAGCTCTGACATTAATAGTATTGTCTTCCTGTTATTATGACAGTGAAGAAGCGTTATATCCAGGTAATAATGGTAATACTTGTGACACCACTGATGTTACTTTTTCAGGCACCATACAGCCAATTTTACAATCAAACTGCAACTCCTGCCACATGTCATCAATAGCGTCAGGCAATGTGATTACTGATAATTACGACGACCTGATTCCGGTTGTGCAGAGTGGAATCTTTTGGAAGGCAGTAAATCATGAGTCCGGTGCATCACCAATGCCGCAGGACCAGTTGCCAAACAAGCTTCCGCAGTGTGAGCTCGATAAAATACATGCATGGATTAACAAAGGTGCACCAAACAACTGATAAAAATGAAGAGATCTTTACTTTTTCACAAATCTATCCTTTTAACCATTATACTCTCAACCATTCTTCTGCAGTATACAAATGCTCAGGAATTAATGGATGTATTCGGAAAAGAAGAACCCAGAACTGAGTATACAACTGCCACATTTAAAACTACAAGGATTGTTTCGGGTCATTCTATTGAAAATCCGGCAAACGGTGTTTTACTTTTCATGATTTCGCATCATTTTGGCCGGTTAAACCAGGGGGCTTATGACTTCTTTGGCCTTGACCAGGCAACCATAAGATTGGGACTTGAATATGGTATCAATGACTTTGTCAGCATCGGTATTGGAAGAAGCACGTACCAAAAAACAATAGATGGCTTCATTAAGGCCAAAGTCCTCCGCCAGAGTAAAGGTATAAAAAAGATGCCGTTTTCCTTGACTGCCCTTGTTGGATCAGATATATTCACTTTAAAATGGCAGGATACTGAAAGGACAAACTACTTTTCATCGCGATTTTCGTATGTTTATCAGTTAATGTTAGCCAGAAAGTTCAGTGAGAGACTGTCATTACAGCTCACACCAACACTCATTCATAAAAATCTTGTTGTAGAAGATAATACAAATGATAACTTTGCTATAGGATTTGGTGGAAGATACAAGCTAACCAAAAGGCTAAGTCTCAATATGGAGTATTTCCATAATTTGCCCGGCTATGTTGCTGATCACTTTGAAAACCCATTTTCTGTTGGATTCGATATAGAAACCGGGGGTCATGTTTTTCAACTTCATTTCACCAATGCTCAGCCAATGTTTGACAGGGCACTGATTACTGAAACCAGTGGCAAGTGGAATAAGGGTGACATATTTTTTGGATTTAATATTGGAAGGGTATTTACTATTAAAAAACCAAAAGGATTTGATTAATGTCGGGAGACGAAGATAAACAACGGCTTTTATCATCAGCACTAATTGCAGGTGGGATACTTGCTCTGCTTTGGTTGATAAAGGCAACCGAAGCTGCTTTAGGCATTTCCTTAGCAAGTTTAGGGATACTGCCACTTAAAGTTGAAGGTTTGAAAGGAATTATCTTTTCCCCGTTGATTCATGGCAGCATTGCACATCTTGTTTCTAACTCAGTTCCCCTATTCCTTTTAACTGCAGCCTTATTTTATTATTACAGGAGTAACGCATGGCAGATTTTCATTCTATCATGGTTGGTAACCGGACTATGGGTTTGGCTATTTGCAAGAGGTTCAGCCTATCATATCGGTGCGAGTGGTGTTATTTATGCTTTGACGGCTTTTCATTTTGTTAGTGGTATCATTCGGAAAGAGCCAAAATTAATAGCCTTTACACTGCTGGTAACATTCCTTTACGGTAGTTTTGTATGGGGCATATTCCCTGATTTTGCCCTTAAAGAGAGGATTTCCTGGGAGTCACACCTTATGGGTATGATTGCTGGCGTAGTACTAGCCTGGGCTTATAAGGATATTGGCCCACAGCACAAAGTATATGTTTGGCCTGAAGATGAGGAGGAAGCTGATGAAGATTATCAGGATGAATCGGTACCCGGAAATGAAGACCCGGAAAATCGCACTTAGTTGATACTGAAATCCAGGTAAGGAATCAGCTTATTAAAAACATCAATCCTGTTCTTAAAAAGATCTTTAATTTCGTCAGGCCGCTTGAAACCTCCTTTTTGTATACGCCTGTCAATTACGGCCTTTGCCAGATAGTAATTTTGAAAATACGGATGGCTTTTCAATTCCTGTAAGGTTACTTTATTAATTTTAAGTTTCACTACCATTGTAGTATCAACTCTTACCTGAGGTTTAAGGGCAGGAAATCTCGTACTGTCAATGCCATAAACATCCATCAACTGCTCCACTCTGGCAAAGCCGCCTATCTTTTCCCTGAATTTAATAATACGTGAAGCAAAGACTGGACCTATGCCATTTATTGAGATAAGTTGCAGAGAGTCGGCACTGTTTAACTCAACAACATGGATCAGCTTACTTGAACTTCTGCTATTGCTATTAATACCTTCTGCACCGGTAAATTTTTCTTCAACATCTTTATTTGATGATAATTCTGAAGTTTCTATTCCTTCAGTATCGGGCAAACTGATATATGCTTTGAATATTGCATATGTTTCATCATCAACCACATACAGTTTATTAAAATCCTGTTTAGTAACAAACCGACCACCCTTTTCACGATACTTGACCATTGATGCGGCCTGCTTTTCACTAAAGCCCATTTCCATATACCCTTGTGCAGAAATAGTGTTAGGATCAAATGGCTGTGGTTTAAACCGGCTTAAATAGCTGTTAGTCCTGTCTGACTTATCAACAGGTGAAATTGACTGATAAGTCCTATGACCTGATTGTTCTTTCTTAAGCTCCTGAAGGTACTTATTAACTTCAATTTTGTATAACTCATCAGCAGAAGACGCATTTATAGTCTTCTCCGGTAAAAAGTGAGGAACAAGAATAATGATAACAATAACTGAAAAGAGTAGAATAATGCCAATCCTCTCTGATTTAGTAAAAGTCAGATATTGTCGTAGTATGCCCTTCAATGGTTATCAATTGTTTGTTACTCTTTTATATCTTTTTCTTCTTGTGGTTTTTTTGTAAGAACAAGATAAAAAAACCAACCGGTAAAAAGTACTACAATTGATTCAACAATGACCATCATAATTAAAGCACTGGAATTCATATAGTGTTTCCTTCCTTTTTTCTTTTATTGTAAGCTATTCCAACAAGTACTGCAATAAACAAAAACAATCCTACAAGAAGCATACGAGCCATATCAATATAGAATACCCTGTTTGTCACATGTCCTGAATAAAGTGGCTGTCCATCCTTAAGCCTATCCCCGAGAGATACGACCAGCCGGTGCTTTTCAGGGTTGTACTGATACGATTTTGACTGGATGTTTCCATCTGTGGTAGTATCTGAAATCCTTATAAATGATTTATTTCTTAACACATAAAGAGAATCCACTGTTCCTGAATTTTCAGCATAAAACTGATCTGAAAACCATTTTGAATTATGGCCAATACCTTTATGCTGAATCTGGCCAATAATACTTTCATTGTGTAATGCCCATCCTTTAAAACTTAAACTACTCCAGTTATCATTTACTGGCCTGAGCAAGGCACCAAGGAAAACGATGATTAAAACAACCGGAGTAATAAACTTGAGTATATACTTATAAGCAATGGGAATTTTGATATCAGCACCTGTCATTAGTTCCTTCCAGCCTTTATCCATACCAAATACCCAGGCAAACAAAATAGCTTCAAACATTGCAAAGACAAAGAGAGAAACGGTACCGGCCCAGTAGTCATATTCATCAAAAACACCCTCATTAAAGAAAATAATAGTAGGTAATCCTAAAATAAGAGTAACAATTCCAAATGACAAAGCCGAATTCTTCCTGGTCCAGTTAAACTCATCCATCAGAAAGCTCATACCAGGGGTTCCCATGGCCAGTGAAGAAGTAATACCAGCAAAAAATAACATCCCAAAGAAAGCTACTCCCGAAACTGCCGATAATACAGGTCCCCATTGCTCAAATAAGTATGGCATTGTCCTGAATCCCAATCCCAGTCCACCAATATTGGTTAGTTCTACAACTTTGTCGATTCCAAGATATCCAATTGAGATAGGGATAATAATTGCACTACCCAGCACTACTTCTACAAATTCATTCATCCAGCCAGCCGACATTGCATTAAGTGCTACATCTTCGTGTTTTTTCATGTATGATGCATAACATTGGATTGAACCCATTCCAACAGACAATGTAAAGAATATCTGACCAGCCGCAGCTAGCCACACTTTTGGATTTGCCAGGGAGGAATAGTCAGGAGTCCAAAGAAAATTCAAACCAACAGTTCCGCTATTAATAGCTCCGCTATGACCAGCCTTGAGGGTAATACCTTTAATGGCCAGAAAGATTCCAAAAAGTATGAGTAAAGGCACCCCAATTTTTGCAACTTTCTCAACACCCCCCATCAAACCTTTACTGAGAATGTATGTATTTAATGCCAGGCATAGTACAAACATTACAATAGCTTCATAAGGTATTCCGGTTGTTGAAATTGTAATATCAAGATAATCAGAAAAGAAGTTGGCCACCTGGTGTTGGTTCATTGAATCAAAAGTGCCCATACCTGAATGAAGCATATAGGACATTGTCCAACTTTCCATGTAACAATAATAAGCTGCAATGGCTATATTGGCAAAGATTCCAAAAACGCCGACATATCTCCATAACCATCTTTTATTGAGGCTATTCATTATAAAAGGGGTTGAATGGTGACCAAACTTGCCACCATATCTCCCACTTGTCCATTCAATAAACAAAAGGGGAATCCCCATAAGTAAAAATGACACAATATACGGGATGATGAAAGCACCTCCCCCATTTTGGACAGCCTGAACAGGGAAACGCAAAAAATTACCAAAACCCACAGCATTGCCAGCCATGGCTAGTACTAATCCAACCCGGGAGCCCCAAGCATCTTTATTGCTCATGAGAAATTAAATTAAGTGAAAAATAACCCATACTTTCTGTGTGTATGCAAATATAAAAAAAGGAGCTATGTATTATAGCCCCCTGATGAATTTTGAGTTGAAATACGCACTATTTCTTTGTAAATTTACTGGTGGTTACACCTTCAGCTGTATTAATCTGCATAATATAATTGCCATTTGTTAACTTTGATACATTTATCAGACTGTCCCCGGTAAAAACCATCTTAAGGGAACCGGACATATCATAGATCTTTATCTTTTCTATTCTGGATGGACAGTTTACTGTGAGGTAATCGGTTACAGGATTAGGATAAACTGAAAATTTTGTGCCTGGCTCAACTTCCTTTACATCAACAACTGTTTCTGACACGAAGAAATTCATTTCAGTGGCACGCCCCTGATCGATAAATATTTTGCCAATAGGACCATAATTTTTGCCGTACCAGGTATATGACAGATTTGTCCTGGGCTGAACTGAACTAAAAACCCAGGTTCCGCCATTGTATGTAAATGAAGAATCTGCCCAGCTCTGCTCTTCTTTAACCCTTAAAACCGGGAATGAACCTGTTGGCGTGATCATTGTACCCCAACCATCAACTTCCAGGACGCTGGTTACATGGCTGACCGTTTTAGTCGTGTCAAGCATCACACCCCCGCTATATGATGCGGCATAACCAACCTGGGTGAAGATTGAAGTATGGGTATCACCATAATGGTATGGAAGATGGAACCACGATTCAGTAAGGTATTTCATGTGTATATTGAAAAAGAAACCCGGCATAATAATGGCTTGTACTTCAAGGCCTGCTATTCCAATATCATTACCGCTATCATTATAAAATCCATATGAGTAACCGCCCTCCGGCACAACCACCCTGGCTGCAAGGTTGGCATTGGGATAATTCTGATAGTATATTCCCTGACTAACCGGAATAAAATAAGTGGAGTCATAAGAGGTAGCTACCAGATTCCCGAAATTCCATGTTTGATTTGGACCTGCGTTACCCGGTTCTACCACTGTGTTTCTATCCTGCGCAGCAACAACTAAATTGCCAATGACAGGAAAATCAGACCGATCAACTACAATCTGGGCATTAAGCAACCCAGAACAGGCAATAACCAGAAATAGGGAGAGTAAAGAATGTTTCATACTTAGGTGTTTGGTTTATTGTTTACACAAAATTCAAGATATTCAGCTATTTAAACAATAACCCTTTTGGGGGATATTTTTTTTAATACAAGATTTCCAATTCGGCAATTAAGGCATTCACGTTTATCGCAATAATTTTTCTTCATGTGCATTAGTGCCTGTGTATTGAAAGAAGTACTAACATTTATTCCGGCTTTTTGCCACTCAATTATTGAAGAATTCTTTTCACCAGGCAGCTGGTCAAAAAGTGCCAGTGCCCTGCTGCATAATTGCTCATCTCCATTGGAACTGCCATAAACAAAAAGAAAAGGAAGTACAGCATTCATTATCAGCAATTCACCCGATGAACTTCCCAAAAATTTAGGCTTACCCTTTGTCATTTTATCAAACACAAAATGGTCGTCCCAGTATTCTGATGCCTGTACTTCAAACAGATTCATCATTTCACTCACCGTATGCGCTTTGGTTATAGCAGATAAAATGCCAGCATTCTTACTTAACAAAGATGAGAACTGTGCAATTCTTATCGTTGGAAAATTGACTGGCCTCATACGAAGGAATTTCCATAATGACGACTGCATTGGCACCAACTTGAATTTTTTCCTGAGAAATGTATATTCCTTAAACAGTTCCTGTCCGTAAGTAGCAGTCAGTTCATGTGTTAACATACCCGCCTGCCCAAACAGCAATGCTTCTATCTGAAAAGGATTATGGGCATGGTGTGCCAGTATTTTCCATGAAAGTGATCTTGAAAGCATTTCAAAAGGCAACGCATTTACACTGAAGCCAAAACTCCGTGCCAGCATTCTGTATAGAACCTCTTCCCAGTCGTTGTTTGAAGAAACAAGGATATCCTGAATATAATCAGCTTTTTCTTCAAGTTTTTCAATTAACATGCGTTCAAGCCACAAATTCATATCAATCTGTGAAATACTGCCGAGAATATCAATACAAGGCACAAAGCCCGGAGAATTAATAAAATGTTGAAAAGCTTTAACCAGTTCCAGGTCAATTCTTCCTTCCAATTCACAAACAGGCATACCCGGAAGTCTTCCGGCAGCATCATCCTTATATACAACATGTAAAGCAACATTGTTGTAAGCTTCATCATTATGGTGGCCATGCCTGAACCAGTCAGATGAGTTGAGGTGGATTTCAACATTTCCAGCCCATAAGGTACCGGCTATTTCAAGGCGGGCATCAGAAAAATCTGGTCCTGAATGAATATTATGAAATCCGGGATTAATAACCTTAATTGATTCATTGTTAGTAGTAGTGAGTGGTTTTGTAAATAAACCATTCATCCACAGATAGTGAAGGAAGGCTTCAGTCATTTTGTAAATTTTCAATAAAACTAATAATTAAGTTTGGAATGATGCGTTATATTCTTATATTTGATAAAAGAAATGCAATACTGATAAGGGTTGGCATTTTGTAAACTTTAGCTTATCTTTGCAGCAAACTGGTGTTTTCATGGAAAGTGCAGGAGTCCTTATTGCAGGAATTGAATACAAGGTAAGGAAGCTAATTGGGAGGATCTCTATACTTGAGAATGAGAATTCTGAGTTGAACAGAAAGATTGAAGATTTAAATAACCATATTAAACAACTGGAGCTCAATTTAATAGAGCAACAGGACAAGCATAAAGTATTAAAATTAGCGAAATCTCTGAATAAAGAGGAAAGTAAGACAGAAGTTAAACTTAAAATTAATGAACTATTGCGGGAAATTGACAATTGCGTAAGACTTTTAAACAAATAAACTGTTAATAAAATAAATGGATGAACTCACTATAACCGTTGTCATTGCTGACAGACCTTACAAGTTGAAGGTTAACAGAAGCGAAGAAGAGGGGTTACGTAAAGCAGCGAAAGTTATAGAAGAACAAATGGAAAAATATGCTAGCTACTTTCAGTATAAAGACAAACAAGATTTGCTTGCGATGGTAGCTTTACAATTTTCTTCCAGTTCAATTGACCTGGAAGAACAATTGAGGTATAGGGACAATGAAATGTTAGATAAATTGGCGGAAATTGACACAGTATTAACAGACCATTTAGATTAAAAGCCGGCATAAGTTCTTTGAAAAAATAAAAAGCATCCCGCATTGAATTTCAAAGTTTGTAAACTCAACATTTTCAACTTTGAGGCAAAGCTCAGTTACCGGGTGAAAAACAGGCCTTAACCGGTTTCGACCGGTCTCCCTTGCGGAGCATTGGAAGTTTGACATCCCTGGCAGCCTCAGTCATGTCGTTTTGGGGTTTACCAAAACATGCATTCAATGCGGGTTTTTTTTTGTCTACTACCTCCAAATTCAACCATCATAAACTAACTATTTTTACACATGGAGACAGTAATAATAAGCATCGTAGCAGTTCTGATAGGACTAGCGGCCGGTGTGGCGATTACCAGTACCTTCCTCCGCAAAGCGATTGAGAAGAAAAGTGAAAACATTCTCAAAGATGCGGAAGAGAAAGGGGAAATGATCAAAAAGGATAAAATCCTTCAGGCAAGGGAGAAATTCCTGCAAATGAAATCAGATTACGAGAACACCTTCAATGAAAAAAATAAGGAATTTCTCAAAAATGAAAACAGGTTAAAACAGAAGGAAACAACAATCTCTCAGAAATTTGAGGAATTACAAAGAAAACAAAAAGAAGTAACAACCATTAAAGATAATCTCACTCAACAGGTTGAGATCATTAACAAAAAACAAGCAGACCTCGATAAAGCAATTAAACAACAGGTTGATAATCTTGAAGCCATTTCAGGAATGTCGGCTGACGAGGCTAAAAACCAGCTGATTGAAACACTTAAAGACGATGCTAAGGCACAGGCAATGGTGCATATTAAGGACATCGTTGAAGAGGCCAAGTTAACAGCTAATAATGAAGCTAAGAAAATTGTAATTGAAACGATCCAGCGTACAGCTGCCGAGCATGCAATTGAAAACAGTGTTTCGGTTTTCAACATTGAAAGTGAAGAAATTAAAGGCCGTATAATAGGCCGCGAAGGTCGTAATATCCGTACCCTTGAGTCATTAACCGGTGTTGAAATTATCATTGATGATTCACCGGAAGCAATAATCCTCTCAGGTTTTGATCCGGTACGCCGTGAAATTGCACGCCTGTCACTCCACAAATTGGTGACCGATGGCCGTATTCATCCGGCACGTATCGAAGAAGTTGTGGGTAAGGTAAGAAAGCAGATTGAACAGGAAATTATTGAAACTGGTAAACGTACTACCATCGACCTTGGAATTCATGGGTTACATCCTGAACTCATACGAATGATTGGTAAAATGAAATACCGTTCATCATATGGCCAGAACCTGCTTCAGCATTCAAAGGAAGTTGCCAACCTGTGTGCTACAATGGCTGCAGAACTTGGCCTTAGTCCAAAGAAAGCAAAACGCGCAGGCTTACTTCATGATATTGGTAAAGTGCCTGACAATGAGCCTGAATTGCCACATGCAATATTAGGTATGAAGATTGCCGAGCGTTATAAAGAGCCCGCAGATATTTGCAATGCAATTGGTGCCCACCACGATGAAGTTGAAATGGAAAGCCTTATTGCACCAATTGTTCAGGTATGTGATGCTATCTCAGGCGCCCGTCCAGGTGCACGCCGTGAAGTTGTAGAGGCCTATATTCAACGACTCAATCATCTCGAAGAACTTGCACTCTCATATCCAGGCGTAGTAAAAACTTACGCTATTCAAGCCGGAAGGGAACTCAGGGTTATTGTTGGAGCCGATAAAGTGTCAGACGAAGATGCCAACAAAATCTCGTACGACCTTTCGAAGAAAATACAGGATGAGATGACATACCCGGGACAGATTAAAATAACTGTTATCAGGGAAACCAGGGCAATTTCATTTGCCAAATAAATTTTACTGAAAAACAAAAACGTAGGGGCAGAAAATTTTCTGCCCCTATTTTTTATCAGGATTCCCTAAAAACTATAAGGCAATGATATCCTCAATGATTGAAGCGCGCCGGTATCTGTCAATAATTTCAGCCGGGTCAATCATCAGTTCTTTTACTGTAATAGAAATATACTTTCCTTTGGATGACTGCCTGACCGTGAACTTAGATTCATCATCACCAAATATGCTGCGAAGTATTGCGTAATTACGGTTGTTATCAGGAATAATAAATTTAAACATGTACACCTGTGGCCAGGTACCATGGTTTTCAAGTTGTATTTCAAGTCTTTTAAGAAAATCTTCATTTATGGCCATACCTTCTCCCAATCTTTCATTTTGTCAGTAAAATCCCCAATCACTTTTGCCTTTTTCCTTTGACCTTTCCCCCTAATCACTTTTTCCTTTTTCCCTTTTCCTTTAACCTTCCCCAACAATCCACATTTTTTCAAAGCATCTTCATCCTCTTCAACAAAAAAGGCAATAAAATTTGCTTAAAGCCCAGGTTAATATCAGCTTCAACAAATTCAATACGGTATTGGGCACAACGTTTAACTAATTCTGATTTAAATTCTTCGACCCTGTTCACATAACTTTCCCTGATTTCCTGGGGTCTGATCTTGATTTCTTCACCCGATTCAAGGTCGATAAACTTGTAAGGTTTATTTTCAAAAGCAAAATCCAATTCTGCCTTTTTATCAGTAACATGAAAAAGTATTACCTCATGTTTATTGTGCTTCAGGTGTTGCAATGCAGAAAATAGGTCAGAATCAAAAGTATTGTCGAACATATCGCTAAAAATGATCACCAGAGATCTTTTATGAATATTATCAGCAATCTGGTGAAGAGCCCCGGCGGCCCTGGTTGCTTTCCCGGTTTTATCTTTAACATTATCAATTAGCTCACTTAGCCGTGTGAACAGAAATTTGCGATGAACCATATTAGAATGAGCCTCAGTATGAACCTTTACATCATCGGTAAAAATGCTGAGCCCTGAAGCATCCCTCTGCTTATAAAGTAACTGTATTATAGCAGCCGCAGCATATACTGAAAAAGTCATCTTATCGAGCTTCTCAAGTGAAGGCTTCTCAGTCAGCGGATAATACATCGATGAAGAGCCATCAATAACCAACTGACACCTGAGATTAGTCTCTTCCTCAAAACGCTTAACATAAAGCCTGTCGGTACGACCGTATAACTTCCAGTCGATGTGCTTTACCGACTCTCCCTGGTTATACAGGCGGTTCTCGGCAAATTCGACTGAGAATCCGTGAAAGGGACTCTTGTGAAGTCCTGTGATAAACCCTTCAACTACCTGATGTGCAAGCAGTTCAAGAGGAAGTAATTCTTCAAAACGGGTTGTTTCTATCATATCAGGGATTAAGGGACTTTGTAGTGATAGGTAATTAGTATTTTTGGTTAAGTAAATATTAGTTACCAGTGACTGGTCCGCAATGTTAATAACTTAACTTAACTTAACTTAACTTAACGGTTAACTGATAACACTAATCAAAATTAACAAATACTCTTAGATTTTAGCTTACTATCGGTTTCAATCATATTAACTTCATAAAATCACTAATTCCGATACCAATATCCAATATCCTGGTCTAATATTTTGTAGATGATCTAAAAAAAACCGGAATGCGCATAACGCATTCCGGCACAACGTTGTTAGTGATGCTTACAGTATTTTTTCGAGCTTAGCTGCCAGGACAGACTTTGGAGATACACCTACATGTTTGTCAACCACTTCACCTCCTTTAAAAAAGAGTATAGTAGGTATGTTACGTATTCCATACTTTGATGTGATTGATGGATTGCTGTCCACGTCCAATTTACCAATCACTGCCTTGCCTTCATACTCATGACCCAGTTCTTCAACAATAGGACCAACCATTCTGCAAGGTCCGCACCATTCTGCCCAAAGATCAACAAGTACAGGTTTGTTTGATTTGATAACGAGTTCTTCAAAGTTCCCGTCGGTTAACTCGAGTGCCATATATGCTTATATTTTAATGTTTGTATTTGTGACATCAAAGATACTATAAATAATTCAACTGATCACAACTTCCACCTCAGGTATCGATTTGACGACTTCCACCGCAAATACCGGAGATACAGGCGTTCTGCTCACTAATTTAAGATTCACTTTATCAGCTTCTTCAACAACTTCAAAGTAAAGCTGGCAATTGCCACGGCTAGCAGCTGCCATACGTTTAAGTTTATTTATCAGTTCATCACTAAGCTGATAGATATCTATTTTAATAACTATCTTTTTCGTTAGCTTCTCAAGTGCCTCTGATAAAAGTATCATTGATGAAATCTTAAACTCAAATTGATCTGAATCCCTGAATCTCTTCTGGAAGGTACCTTTTATCAGAACTGCCGTTCCTTCGACCAGCAGATGTTTGAAGCGCAGATAATCTTCAGAGAACAGTGCGAGATTGACAGTATCAAGCATGTCCTCGAGAACGAACATTCCAAAAGGTTTATTTTGTTTGGAAATAAGATGACGAGGAGCCGTTATTATCCCTCCTATGCTCATATTTACACCGGCATTCGCTTTGCTGTTTTCTTCAAGCAGATCGGTTACTGTATGTTTACAGAAAGATTCCATAGCCAGACTGTAATCATTCAGCGGATGGCCTGATATATAGAAACCAGCGATTTCCTTTTCATACTTCAGCTGTTCATAATTGCTCCATGGCTCACAATCGGGAAGTTTAATCTCGGGCATTTCCACTTCCGATGCTCCTCCGAATAAGCTGACCTGCATTACAGACTGGTGATTTTGATATTCAGCGGCATTCTTTATAACCTTTTCCAGGAACGTCATTCCTTCAGAATTCTCTTTGTGGAAATACTGTGCCCTGTGCGAATCAGGGAAACTATCGAATGCTCCTGCCATTGCCAGGACTTCAAGGGCCTTCCTGTTGACAGTACGCAGGTTAACCCGCCGGGTAAGATCAAATATATTCCTGTAAGGGCCGTTTTTATCACGTTCTTCAATAAGTGCAGATACTGCATTTTCACCTATCCCCTTGATTCCTCCAATTCCAAACCTGATCTCGTTCTTTTTATTCACACTGAACTGATAACCCGATTCATTAACATCAGGGCCCAAAACCGGGATTCCCATTCGTTTGGTTTCATCAATGAAGAAGGTGATTTTCTTCTGATCATTTAACGAATGAGTCATCACTGCGGCCATGTATTCAGCAGGATAATGCGCTTTCAGATAGGCGGTCTGGTATGCAACAAAAGCGTAACATGTTGAGTGCGACTTATTAAAAGCATATGATGCAAATGATTCCCAATCAGACCAAATCTTCTCTGCAATCTTAGCGTCAATACCATTCTTAGTGCAACCTTCAACAAACTTCGCCCTGTTCTTTGCCAGTGTGTCCTGGTTTTTCTTACTGATTGCCTTACGTAAAACATCGGCATCCCCTTTTGTAAATCCTGCCAGTTTCTGCGATAAAAGCATCAACTGCTCCTGATAAACAGTAATACCGTGCGTTTCCTTAAGGTATTCTTCCATCTGCGGAGTATCGTATTCAACTTTCTCACGACCGAATTTCCTATTGATGAATTTAGGAATATTTTCCATCGGACCCGGCCTGTACAATGCATTCATTGCAATAAGGTCTTCAAACTGATCAGGTTTCAGTTCCCTGAGATGCTTTTGCATTCCTGGTGATTCAAACTGAAAAGTACCATTTGTTTCACCCTTCTGATAAAGTTCTAATGTTTTGCTATCGTCAAGCGGAATATCATCAATTGATATTCTGACTTTATGATGCTGTTCAATCAATTCAAGCGCATCCCTTATTATACTTAGGGTTTTTAGTCCCAGAAAGTCCATTTTAATAACCCCTGCGTCTTCAATTTCCTTGCCCTCAAACTGAGTGATGAGCAAGTTTGTTTCCTTAGAGGTCATTACCGGTATTATATCTGAAATATCTGAAGGAGCAATAATAATACCTGCAGCATGCATACCAGTACTCCGCACACTCCCTTCCAACTGTACGGCATGTTGAAGTACTTCCGCTTTGAGATCATTACCTAAAGCTATTTCACGAAGCTTTTTAATAGCTTCGAGGTCATCATTGTTGTATTGCTCTTTTTCTTTCAAGCTGTCCTTACCTGTAAAAGGAGCAAACATCACCCTTTTTAGTTCAGTACCCGGCTTATCAGGAACAAGCTTTGCCAGTGCGTTTGAATCACTTAAAGGAAGGTCAAGCACACGCGCAACATCCTTAATAGAACTCTTGGCAGCCATTGAACCAAAGGTCACAATTTGCGCCACCTGGTTACGACCATATTTTTCAACCACATAATCAATTACCCGCTGACGGCCTTCATCATCAAAATCGGTGTCAATATCAGGCATACTCTTCCTGTCGGGATTCAAAAACCGCTCAAAAAGGAGGTTGTATTTTATGGGGTCAATATTTGTAATTCCAATACAATATGCAACTGCCGAACCAGCAGCAGAACCACGCCCCGGACCCACAAATACCCCCATATCCCTGCCGGCACTGATAAAATCGGCAACAATGAGGAAGTAGCCGGTAAAGCCCATCTTCCTGATGGTCTCAAGTTCAAAATCAAGGCGCTCTTTGATTGCAGGTGTTATTTCACCATATTTCTTTGCAGCCCCTTCATAAGTTTTCTGATAAAGGAAGGTAAACTGGTCGGTGTGCCCCTCAGGAAGAGCGAAATGTGGCAACATTATATCCCTCTTCAGGTTCAGCAACTCAACCTTGTCGATTATCTCGTTGGTATTATCGAGTGCCTCGGGCAGATCATGAAACGTCTGCTCCATTTCCTGCGTTGACTTAAAGAAGAACTGGTCGTTATAGAATGCAAAACGCTTACCCTTAACCGAAACCTCATCATCATTATAATCCTTCATTGAAGGAGTACTGCGCAATTCGTTAGTGTTTACACAAAGTAAAATATCATGGGCATCATAGAAATCCTGTTCCACATAATGTGAATCGTTTGTTGCAATTATTTTCACATTATACTTACGGGCAAACCGCACCAGCACTTCATTAACCTGGTTTTGTTCAGCAATTCCGTGACGCTGCAGTTCAACATAGTAATCCTCACCAAACAGATCGAGCCACCATTTGAATACTTTCTCGCCTTCAGCTTCACCCTTATTTAAAATTGTACGCGGCACTTCGGCAGCCAAACAACAGGTTGTTGCAATAAGCCCTTTATGGTATTTGAGAATCAATTCTTTATCAATACGCGGATATTTACTGTAGAGCCCGTCAATATAACCCAGTGAACATAGTTTCACCAGATTGGAATAGCCTTCACCATTTTTAGCAAGCAGAAGCTGGTGACAACGTGAATCTTTCAGGTCACGTGTAAACTGTTTCTTATGACGATCTTCAACAACATAAAACTCGCAACCGACAACGGGTTTAATAACAGGTGCCTGTCCTTTTATATTATATTTCTCTGCCTCTGCAACAAATTTAAAGGCCCCAAACATATTGCCGTGGTCAGTTAATGCAATACCTGGCATGCCATCATTAACTGCTTTCCTGAACATTGGGCCAATATCAGAAGCCCCATCAAGAATCGAGAATTTGGAATGTACGTGTAAATGTGAAAATTTCATTTTGTAAAATTAGCGAATTACGCAAGCATGAAAAGCGTTGTTGAAAACTTTAACTGTTAATTTTTGGCGCTTTTGAACTCAAGGCAAAAACGAACCGGATGTATGGTTTTGATCTGAATCAAAAGACAAATGCTTCCTTAGATGTTATAACTTTGCCGAAAATAATAAGAGCATACCTTGGAGTACCGTAGAAAGAAAAAACGCCGCCCTCTCAGAACCATTTTAATAGCCCTGGGAGTAGTCCTGTTGCTGGCAGCCGTGTTAATATTTGCATTCAGGAATATCATCTTAAACAAGATCATTAACAGCAAGTTACAGTCCATTGAAAAACGTTATGACCTCGATATATCATATAATAACGCGAATTTTTCAGGGATTAGTACAGTTATCCTTGAAGGATTGAATGTAGTGCCTGTTCAGCGCGATACGCTTCTTACTGTAGATTCTATTAGTGTGAGCATCAGGCCTTTTGATCTCATCCTCAATAAGCTGCGGTTTACTGAACTTAATATGAGGAGTACCCTGTTAAGCCTTCACAGAACCGGTAACCAGAGTAATTATCTCTTTCTGCTTGATAAGGCAAAAGATACGACTGCAAATGATACATCCAATTATATTGGCAGAGATTACGGATCAAGGGTGGAAGTCCTGATGAATGCTTTGTTCAACCATATCCCCTCATCAACGATTATCACCGATTTCAGAGTTAAAGCAAACCTCGACAGTAACTATTTTGCTTTTCATATGCCTTTGCTTGAAATAAGGGATAAGCATTTCAGCACCGATGTGCAGGTATCAGAAGATAATGTTAACAGTTTGTGGAATTTATCGGGCAGGTTAGATGGCTCATCAAAGAACCTGAAGTTCATTATTCGTTCTTCAGATGGGAAAAAAGTTAAGATTCCATACATCGAGAAGCGATGGAAGACTGTTTTTGCTTTCGATTCTGCAGGCGTTGAATTCACTTTTACAAGGGAAAAGGGTGACGTTAGCCGGTTAAAGGGAAATGCAGTGCTGGCAGGACCAATATTAAACCATCCGAGGATATCGCCCGATAATGTGGAGTTGACCAAAAGTGAGATAAATTATACACTCAATATTGGCAAATCGTATATGGAAGTTGATAGTTCCACTTACATTTCGTTCAATGAAACCGGCTTCCATCCGTATATTATGTATGTGATGCAACCACATAAAATACTCACTTTTAAAATAAATGAACCCTCGTTTAATGCCCAGCATTTCTTCAACTCATTGCCTTCCGGACTATTCAGCAATCTTGAAGGTATCAAAGTACGGGGTGACCTTAGCTTTCACCTTAATTTCCAGATTGCTTTTAACCAGCCCGATTCATTGATATTTGATGCAAAACTCCGTGGTAAGGGTTTTTCAGTTGAGCGCTTTGGAAATACCAATTTCACTTACATTAACCAGCCATTTGTTTATACAGCCTACGAACGTGGTGAGCCCGTACGGTCGTTTATTGTTGGTGAAGGAAATCCGAATTATCGCACCTTGACCGAAATTCCCGAGCATCTGAAGCAGGCTATCATGACTTCCGAGGACGGCCAGTTCTATTATCATAATGGCTTTATCCCTGATGCAATCCGGGCAAGCATTATTACCAATATCAAAGAAAAACGCTTTGCCCGTGGAGGAAGCACCATCAGCATGCAGCTTGTGAAAAATGTATTCCTTAACCGGAATAAAAATATCACCAGAAAACTTGAAGAAATGTTAATTACGTGGTTGATCGAATCAAGGCAGATGGTGTCAAAAGACCGAATGCTGGAAGTATATTTGAATATCATTGAAACGGGCCCCATGACTTATGGGGTTAATGAAGCAGCTCAATTCTACTTCAAAAAAGACGTATCAAAACTCACATTAGCTGAGAGCATTTATATCGCCAGCATAGTACCAAGGCCGAAACTCTTCAAATACTCTTTTGATAAAGAAGGGAACCTGCGCGAATACCTGGCAAGTTATTACAGGCTTGTATCGGGAAAAATGCTTAACCGCGGCTGGATCACTCAGGAAGAATACGATGACCTGAGACCGGAAATCAACATCAAAGGTCCTGCAAGGTCATACATTGTTACCGATACTGTACCCGCTGCTGATGAAATTATTAAAGAAAGAAAAGGCTTCTTTGAAATCTTCAATTTCGATTTCTTAAAGAAGAAAAAAAAGTAAGTAGACTTTATTTTCCGGATATTTTTGTTGCGTTACTAGAGAACACTTGAACAATCTATCCTTGCTGGGGCGGGTGCAAGCAGCACTCTTTTTCAATTCAACCAATCAAAACAATAGTCAGCAGGTAATTAATCCTTTTGTTTTTTTGATTCCAATTAATTTTTATATTTGCCATACAATACAATCATATGGTAAGGCTGATTGCTTCAATTACCTTTTTATTCCTTATTCATGTACAAGTGTTCGCGCAAGAATCAGGAACTTCTGATCATTACTTCAATTCCATTGCTCATGACTCTGATATTTCGGCCTCCCCTCCTGCAGAATTCCATGGGTTTTTATGTGACAGTACCGGGTTTATTATACTTGATTGGGATACCACATTACAATCAACTCCCGGTTTAAACCTGAACTTTTACAAGCTTTATAAAAATGGATCTGTTACACACATAAATAAAGATATTCTCAATTATCCTCTTATTGCTAAGTTTCCTGTTAATGACGAGTTTTACCTAAGTGCATGTTATCTCAACGAGTCAGGTGATACAATAGAATCAGAAAAAGCAGGCCCCGTCAATATTAATGCTGAGTTTTATGAATTACCATTCTCCGATAATTTTGATAGTGGCTCGTTTGAAACCAACCACTGGACTCATGAAGCCGGTTGGACTATAAGAGAAACCTCAGGCGGTGGATACTCAGCGGGTTTTCATAGCGGGCAAGGATCACAAGGTTTTTGTAGTTCGCTCTATAGTCATTGGTTTGACATGCACAAATTTTACTATTGTCACGATACTTTAGAATACGACCTTCATTTGTTCGCTTCAACTGATGTCATTTTTCAGGCAGAAGTTTTTAATGGCAGTTATTGGGTCGTAGTAGCCGCAGATACTGCTAGTTCAGAAGATCAGTATATCCACCGGGCAGTACCAATCAGTTATAATTTCAAGGCACACACTTCAAGATTGAGGTTTATAGTTAGAGGCAGTGCAAATTCAACTGTAGACAATCTGGAATTTGATAACATAAAAATCACATCTGAGCTTCTTTATAAACCCAAAAATTTGAGAGTCAATCAATATCAAACAATGGAAGAGTGCGGATTTCAGTTGTCATGGGACTTTCCAGACAGTTACTACTTACAACCGCTTGGTGAACAATCATGGGCACGGATACAAAATTATGCCAGCATAGGGACCGGCCAAAGTTCAATATATAATGTTGCCATTCGTTTTACTGAAAACCAAATGGTTGAATACGGTAACCATAGTGCTATAAGGGCAGTTAAATATTTTTCGAATGATCCGGGCGCCAGGTTAAACCTGCGCATCTGGAGAGGTATATCAAATCCACAGCTTGTAGTTGATATTCCTATACCTTATTATGAAGCACACAGCTGGAATACTGTTTGGTTACCTGAGCCTTTAAATGTTGAAGGCAGTGATGATTATTATTTTGGTTTTCTGGTAAAGGAAGAAAAAGCCTCTTCAGTAATAGGCGTTGATAAAGAAAATGCAATAGAAGGATATGGTGACCTTATTAACAATGGTACTGGCTGGAAATCTCTGGCAAACGACTATGACCTGCCCCGAAACCTAAACATCCGAGCACTCATCCAGGAGATTCCAGTATTTTATCAGCATCAGTTTATAACTGACACTGTTACCTATAACTCAATTGCGGATTTTGGACTAAATGAATATAACAGTATTACCAAGGATAGCGCTACACTGAACATTGGTGCAAGGGAATTATTAGGTTTTGAGGTATTCAGGGATGATATTTCCATTGGAACTACTACAGATACCGTTTTTCTTGACCTTGGACAAGACCTAAATGAACTTAGTGAATACTGTTATACCGTAAAGACATTAAGTGAATACCTAATTTCTGATCCTTCAAAATCTGTCTGCAATATTGCATGTGTGCCTGAAGTGCCTGAAAAACACTTAGGGTTTGTATTTCCCAATCCGGCAACCAAAGAGATAAGATTAAATAAATTGCCTGAAGTTCATCAAATTATGATTGCTGATTACTCAGGTAATGAATTACTAAAACTTCCTGTCAAAAACACAAATGATTTAATTATAGACCTTAGGAATTTTAATAACGGTGTATATTTCATTAAACTCACCGCTGAAGATGACCAGGTTGATGTAATCAAATTCGTCGTGGCTAACAACTGATACTTAAAAATGGGTTTTTAACTTTATCAACTTCTACTTATGCGCAAAATCTTAACACTGCTTTTAATTATGTTGGGTACTGGAATTACATTAAGCCTAACAGCACAGGAATCAACATTTTCCCAGTATCTGTCAAACCCATTATTTCTGAATCCGGCTTATGCAGGAAGCACCAACTGCTCACAATTCGCCGTACAATACCGCAATGGAAGTATTTTGGGATCATGGGGGTTAGACCAGTCTTTAAATGCATCATATGACCAACCCCTGGGCAAATCTTCTGCAGTAGGGTTACAATTCACCTATGAACGGTTAGCTGATGTTGCATTCCAAAACTTTTGCCTTGATGCAGTGTATGCACATAATTTCCAAATCAGTGAAAAATTCTCTTTCAGACCCGGAATTAGTTTAGGTGTTTTAAGAGAACACGTTGACTGGGAAAGATTCCTATTTTATGATCAAATTCTACACGATACTGTACAAGTATTTCCGAAAGATAACATCACTGTTTTTGACTTAAAATTGGGCTTTCTTATTAAATATCAGAAGTTGACCGCTGGTATAAGCATTGATCATTTAAATAAACCAAAATATACCTTTATTGAGGGTTCTGAAAAAAATGAACTTACAAGCAGACTCTTTATGCATATCGATTACAGGGCAAAAATCAATGAAAAGTTTTCAATAACTCCCGGACTTGTAATAGATAAATATTTAGTCAGGAATTCAGAAGCAATTTATCTTCCCTCGCTGAAGTTCGATGTTAATAAACTTACACTTGGATTAGCTACAAGAATCTTCAATGATCAGATTGCATCTGTTATAGGTATGGCCGGATACTCAGGTAAGAAGATAGGCGGACTAATCAGTTACGATATAAATAACAAAAGGTATTTCTATCAGAATACACTTGAAGTGACCGCCTATTACAGGTTTGGATGTAAATAGTCAGGTTTAAGCCGGTAACTGTTTTTAGCATTGTAATTTAGAGTTATCCACCTTGTTTATTTCAAATTTATCCTTAACTTTGCACCCCTAATTAAAAATTAGATTAACACCTTAAAATTAAGATTTTATGCCAACAAAAATGAGATTACAACGCTTTGGTAAAAAGGGCAAACCTTTCTACCACATTGTAATTGCGGATGGTCGTGCACCCCGTGACGGAAGGTTCATCGAAAAGATCGGCACTTACAATCCTGTTGCTAAGCCAGCGATCATTGACATTGACTTCCAAAAGGCTTATGACTGGTTCCGTAAAGGAGCTGATCCAACCCCTACTGTTAAGACTATTTTGTCTGACGAAGGTATTCTCTTCTACAACCACCTCATGAAAGGTGTTGAAAAAGGTGCTTTCACCAAAGAAGTTGCTGAAGTGAAATTCAATGAGTGGAGAGACGGTAAACAGTCAAAACGTTTGAGTGCTCTTAAGAATGTTCAGCTTACAGAAAAAGAAGCTCTTAAGAAACAGCTCGACGCTGAAGCAAAAATTAATGAAGCTCGCGCTGCTGAAATAGCAAGGAAACGTCAGCAGGAAGTTGCAGCCGCTCATCAGGCTGAGAATGCTGAAGCTGCTGAGCAAGCTCCTGTGGATGCTGCTGAAGAAGCTCCTGAAGCTGCCGGAGAAGCCGCTGCTGAATAATACAGCACTATGGAGGGATACTACTACCTGGGTAAAATACTCAAACCGTTTGCCGCTAAAGGCTCCCTCCTGGTACATCTGGATGTTGATGATCCGGAAGATTACATAGAAATGGAATCAGTTTTCATTCAAATGAATGGTCAACTGATTCCATTTTTAATTGAAGACGTTCAGCTTAAACACAATAATAAAGCGGTTCTTACCTTAAATGATATCGATTCAGTTGATCAGGCTGAAATACTTTCGGGATGTGATTTATACCAACCTGCTTCAATGCTGAAACCTCTTACTGGTAATAAGTTCTATTATCACGAAGTGAAAGGTTTCGAAGTTTTTGATAAGGTTCATGGTTTCATTGGTAATGTCACCGAAGTGCTTGAATACCCCCATCAGGCAGTGCTAAGCATTGCATTTAAGGAAAAGGAAATACTTATCCCAATTACAGATGAGATTGTAACAGGTGTTGATCGCGAAAAGAAACAACTGTCAACCAATGCTCCCGAAGGTCTGATTGAATTGTATCTTGAATAGAACCTTGCATACGCATTGAATACGAATATAAGTTTCTGCCCAATTATTACTCTTTAACACGCAGTTTAGATCAGACTTCTACAGGACAATTAATAAAGTCTTCCACAGAATGGCTTTCCATTTCAAACAGTTCTCAATAGATGATTCCAACTGCCCAATGAAAGTCGGCACCGATTCAGTGTTACTAGGTGCATGGACCGACTTCAGCAGTGCTTCAACTGTTTTGGATATTGGTACCGGCTGTGGGATACTCGCATTAATGGCAGCACAAAAAAGCACCGCAATGATTACTGCTATTGAAATTGATGCCGGGGCATGCATGCAGGCTTCCGGCAATTTTAAACTAAGTCCCTGGTCTGAAAGACTTTTATGCCGGAATATTGGGTTGGAGCAATTTAACGGATTATTGAAAAATGGAATCAAGCCAGATGCTGAAAATAACCCAGAACTTATTTTTAATGAAGGATTGCTGGTTTCAGATAAATATTCAACGAATTTCGATCACATCATTACCAATCCTCCCTATTTTATAAATTCACTTAAATCGCCGGTTCAAAGCCGTAATAAAGCCCGGCATACAGATGATCTGCCATTGGAGGTCCTGATGGAAAAAACGGCCTCATTGCTTGCAAACGGAGGTAGGCTCTCGATAGTATTCCCTTATAAAGAAAGCCAGCTATTGATATCACTGGCTTCATTGCACAATCTAAACCTTTCACAAAAGCTGAATATTATTCCAAAGGAAGGAAAAGACCCAAACCGGGTATTATTGGAATTCAGAAAAGGTCAGGCAGAGAAGAAAGTGGAAGAAAATTTGGCAATTCGCGATCGTTCAGGCGTTTATACTCAGGAGTATAGAAAACTCACCAATCTTTTTTATTTGCATCTGACCTAGAACATCTTCCCCTGAGATGGCTCCCCAATCATGGTACATCAGCTTAACATCAGCTCCTGCATGGCTTTACTTCAGTGCTACTCAAGCCTGATAAAGCAGAAATAGCTTTGGGATGAAGCTGATGTATCGCTGGTATACTGTGAATCAAGATTCATCCCAGCCCCAATATGATCATTTAGCCTTTTGTCCGGTCCTTACTCTTTCAGAAATTTTCTCATTAAAGATGTAGTATAACCTGAAGGTAAACATGCCATTATACTGGCTGCGGATATTTGGGGTGCCTGTTTTAGAATCGACAACTTCACGTGTGGCTATGGGCCTTAATGAGTAGCCGTATCTTACATCAAAGTGCAGTTTTTGAACGAGGCGGAATTTAACATTCATCAGAAAGTTGAGGTCACTCCTTTTATAGATCCCGCTTGTTAAAGTTGTACTGGTTATTTCATTACCATTGCGCTGTTCCCATATTTTCACCATTCCTCCCCATGAGCCTCCAAGTCCAAAGGTAACAATGCCTTTGTCGGTATATTGCACCAGGAGAGGTACATCAAGGTAATTGATTTTCAGATCGTATGAACCATCTAAAGAATCCTTAAACTGTGCCCTTTGATGGGAGCCTTTTTCACTGTATACATTCTCAAGTGTGATTGACCAGTTTCCTTCTATCGGGATAATAGCGGCAGCCCCAACATTTAAACCAAATTTATGATAACCAAATGCCTCATCACCATCAACCTGTGTGGCATTGACCCCGCCAATTAATGCTCCCATTATACGCTGGGCATTTACTTCCCGGGCTTGAAACACCAAAAGACCCGCAATAAGGAATAGAAATTGTAATTTATTTTTCATTTATCTGGTAACCGGCTATTTCAACGTTCGTTATACTAAAAAATTGTCTCATTCCCTATTGTCCCGATGTACCCTACAGTTTCATTGATAATGAAATGCGTTTGCGGGCGACGTCAATCTCTAATACTTTTACTTTTACCTGTTGGGTTAATTTTACTACCTCATTGGGGTCTTTGATATACCGGTTTGCCATCTGGCTCAGATGCACAAGACCATCCTGATGGACGCCAATATCAACAAAAGCACCAAATGCAGTGATATTTGTAACGATGCCATTCAACACCATACCGGGCCGAAGGTCTTCAATACTGTTGATGTTTTTATCAAATTCAAACAGGTCGAATTTCTCCCTTGGGTCACGTCCCGGTTTTGCAAGTTCTTCAAGGATATCTATTATAGTCGGCAGTCCAGCTTTATCAGTGACAAAATCTTTGGGATTGACTTTTGCCTTAATTTCTTTGTTTCCAACCAATTCTTTAACACTACAATTAAGCGACAGGGCAATACGGTTAACGATATGATAACTTTCGGGATGAACGGCACTACTGTCAAGAGGATTCTCGGCATCCCTTATCCGGAGGAAACCTGCGGCCTGTTCAAAAGCTTTATCACCAAACCGGCTAATTTTCAGAAGCTCACTGCGGGTTTTGAATGCGCCATTCTTTTTCCGATACTCAACAATCTTTTCTGCCAATCCTGATCCCACACCTGAAACATAGCTCAGCAATTGTTTACTTGCTGTATTAAGTTCAACGCCGACCTGGTTGACACAGTTGACAACGGTATCTTGAAGACTGCGTGCAAGGGCTGATTGGTTAACATCGTGCTGATACTGCCCCACTCCTATTGATTTCGGATCTATTTTAACAAGTTCTGCCAGTGGATCCATCAAACGGCGCCCAATAGAGACAGCACCCCTTACAGTTACATCATAATCGGGAAACTCTTCCCGGGCCACCGATGATGCTGAATAAACCGATGCACCACTTTCATTTACCATGATACAAACTACAGGGCGGTCATATGGTATACGTCTGATAAAATTTTCAGTTTCACGTCCGGCAGTGCCATTTCCAATCGCAATAGCTTCAATGCCATATGATGAAACCAGATTCTTGATCTTAGAAACGGCATTACCCACTTCATTTTGAGGAGGGTGTGGATAAATTGTTTCATTGTGCAGGAGGTTGCCTTGCTTGTCGAGGCAAACTACTTTGCAACCTGTCCTGAAGCCCGGATCTATAGCCAGCACCATCTTTTGTCCTAATGGAGGTGAAAGCAACAACTGGCGCAGGTTAATAGTAAATACACGAATAGCTTCCAGATCAGCTTTCTCTTTTACAATCTGGCGCATCTCGTTCTCAATAGAAGGCTTTAGGAGGCGTTTATACGAATCGGAGATGGCCAGCTCAACCTGGTGAGCCGATTTATTGGTTGACTTGATAAAGATCTTTTTAAGTGTATTTATAGGGGTGTCCTCATCCGGATCAATAGCAAGCTTTAAGAATCCCTCCTCTTCACCTCTGAACATGGCAAGAATCCGGTGTGAAGGAGCGCGTAAAAGGTTCTCCTGAACGTCATAATAATTTTGGTAAAGAATTCCTTCCAGCTCTTTGCCTTTAACAGGTTTCGATTTGATAGTAGCTTCACGCGTGAAAACCGACCTCATACGTTCACGGGCAGTCTTATCTTCTGACACCCATTCGGCAATAATGTCTCTTGCCCCGGCAAGTGCTTCTTCAACTGTGTTGACTGATTTTTCAGGGTCAATAAATTCTTCTGCCTTTTCCTCAGGATCAACAGGCATTTGACGCATAATCAGCGTTGCCAGTGGTTCTAATCCATGCTCTCGTGCAATAGTAGCTCTGGTTCTTCTTTTTGGTTTAAAAGGCAAATAAATATCCTCAAGTTCTGTAAGGGTGGCAGCAGCATTGATTTCTTTTTCAAGCTCAGGTGTAATGACATTTAACTCAGTCATTGATCCAAGAATGAAAGTTCTTCTTTTCTCAAGTTCCTGCAGAGCTTCATACGAATCGCGCACCGATGCCAGTACCACTTCATCCATTCCTCCGGTCATTTCTTTCCGGTATCGGGCCAGGAAAGGAATGGTAGCACCACCATCCATAAGGTTAATGGTATTAAATACCTGCCATGCCTGAAGGCCCATAGCCTTACTGATTTGTGCGGCAAACCAATCTTTACTTCTTTCCATTTTTTGCGGTTAATTCCATTTTAGACGCCAGGCATGGCGTCTCTAAATTACTAATCACTTCTTCCCAGTTATAAAAAAATTAGGGCTCTCTTTATTGACTGCGATTTTAAACACTTTTACTTCATCAAATATGTTCTCCAATAAATGAATCAATGCTCTTGCAGATGAGTTATCGTGATTAACTTTTTGAAGCTTATTGAACACCACTTTGCCACCTGGTAAAAGGCAATGGTATACGTTATTCAGGAAATCACGGGTTTCAAACTTAGCAGGCACAATATCATCTATATACAGGTCAATTACTATACAATCGAATTTCTCATTACATAACTGAATATACTCTGCGGCATCATTATTCACCACCAATAGGTTACCAATTTTATCGAGGTCAAAATGCTTGCGGGCTATTTCAAGCACAGCTTCGTCAGCTTCGACACCCGTATAATGGCAGTTAATTTCAAGTTCATCCTTGAGTATCCTGATAACACTTCCTGCGCCGAGTCCCAATAAAAGCACTTTACTATTCACATTAAGAATCGGAGTATCCTTTTTAAAGTACTTTCTGAATGCATCATGAAGTGGTCCAAAGGAGTAGTTTACATTACCGGCATTTAATTGGTAGCGCCCGTTAATAAGTGCCACTTCAAGTTGTGGGTTTATCCGGCTGGGATATGAATCTATCACCTGCTCATTGAAAAAGCTATTGATGAATCCGGTGATCTTCTTTCCTTTGCTCATTTTTAAAATCATAAACCTGTTACGACAGGCTAGTGCAAAAATAAACAAAGCCGGGTTATCCGGCTTTGTATTGAAGATCAATTTCTATTTTATTACCTGAACAGAATCAACGTTCCATTTACTTTGTATTTGCCCTTATTCATGGTATTACCTGGCAGGTTTAATGTTATATACCAGGTATAAATACCGGTAGGTGCAGGATTTGAACCTATCTTTCCATCCCACTTGCCCTGAACGTCATTGGTTTCCCACACCATCTGTCCCCATTTATTGAATACGGATAATGAGAAGTCGATTATGTCGTTAGCATCGGCTAAGGCACGGAAGTAATCGTTCAATCCGTCATTATCAGGGGAGAATGCACTTGGTATTTTCAAATTCAGAGGAATCACAGTGACAGTATCACGATTTACGCAGCACTGCATGTTTTCCATCAGTACCATATAAGTTCCGGGCTTTGTAATTGTATAGTCGATATTAGTGCCTCCGTCGGGTGACCAGTAGTATGAGTACATTCCCGGAAGAGCATACATATGAATTGAAGAACCTTCAATAATTGGAATAGTATCATCTGCAAAAATTGAATCAGGCAATGCATTAATGACTATGTGCAATGAATCAGACCAGCTGCCACCATTGTAATGTTCAGTGTATGTTACTGTATAATTGCCCGGACCAGTGAAAGAATGGATTGGATTGGTTGGACCGGCAATCAGCACATTATCTGCTGAAGTTGCATCACCGAAATTCCAGTCAACGAAATCGATATTGGAAGTATTAAGCATTTTAAATTGAGTGAGGTCGCCATCACATTTGGTATCATAATCTAAAGGAGGAACATTAAGAAAACTTGAAATGAAATTAGGGAGTCCCAACATACCTTTTCCAGCACCAAGTGATTGTCCATTCTCGTTATAATTGCATGCAACTCCTGAACGGTTAGGATTCTCAATAACTCCAAGCACGCTAACGTTTTTGCGAGTTACGTAGATTTTGCCATCTCTTCCGAGTTGAAGCGCCCATGGATCCTGAGCAGCGGGAACGTCATTCAGCAGTGTTTCTGCCATTCCATTAGCAAGATCATACTGATATAGTGTACTGGGATAAACAACATTTGGGTTGAGAGTATAACTGACAACGGTCACATACAATTTAGAACCATTGGGAGAAAACTCAATTTGGTATGGTCCGTAAAAACTGTTTGGAACAGGAACGGTAATTGTAGTTACATAAGAAACTTTACCTGATGAATTATCGAAATCGTAGAGTTCAACAATACCCTGTTTAAACGCAGCAAGTGCCAATTTATCACCTGCCGGAGAAATTTTCAGCATAGAGATTGCCTGGTTATTTTCATCATAATGAATAACAGCACCTCCTGAACTATTAACAGCACTGGTATTAACACCACTTGCATCAACCAGAAATGAAGAAAACTCGTTAGTGCCTTCCTTCCTTGAAACAATCCAATAACCTGTACCACTGGAATTACGTGTTCCACAAACAGCTGAAATAGCATCAGGAAGCAATACCTTGTTACTATCCATTACACTTCCGGCACCTCCATTAGCGGTCATATCTACACGATTATAACAAAGTCCAGTGGAGGTAGATTGAGAATTGATGTCAGTGGTAAACACATAGAGCATTTGGGTTGCAACCGGATTCTGTACAATAAGTGCAGGTTGGGTTGAACCCCAGTCGCCTGACAACTGTATACCATTATTTATCTTGTCGTGGTTACTGTTCCAAACATTCATTCCATCAGAGTAAATCAATAGATTTCCATTCTCATCGGAATAAGTGGCTGTACCATTTGAATAAGGAATATTGTTATTCCCAGCAGGCAGATTGTTAGTAGTAACAGTTACCTGGTCATATTCACCCTCAAACTTGATACCGCTATTCTGGCGGAAGAACCAGTTGTCAGCCTGCCTTGGCGTTACATATGAACACCTGTTGGGCGTCTGGGCATTTGAATATATTGCCAAAAAGACAATCAGGAAGCTAAGGAGATTAATCTTCTTCATTAAGTCTATTGTGTTTGGTCGTTAGTTAGGTTTGTTGCTGAAGTTATTTTACCTGATTATTAGTTTTTTGGTTAATGTGAGCTCGCTATTCTTAATTTTCAGGAAATATACTCCGTCAGGTGCATTCTGCAAATTTATTTCATTACGGAATGTACTCAACTTGTCCAAATGGTATTCATTAGTAAATACTAATTGTCCGAAAGCATTATATACTTCAGCTTTCGTTGTTCCGCCTATATCTTCTATCATTATATTGAATACTCCACTGGCAGAAGGATTGGGGAAAATTGAAACCCTTGAATCAATAGCCTTTTCTTCAATACCATAACTGCAATTTTCAAATGTAAAGTACGCTTTGATAAGACCAGTATTGCTACAGGTAGTTAGTGGATCAGTAACAGTAACAGTATATTCCTGCTGGTCGAAGCTGATACCTGAGGTTGCAATTGTTATTGATTGTGAGGTAGCACCATTGCTCCACAGGTATTGTGCTCCCTCGTTGCCTGCGTTAATTGGAATTGAGTCGAAAACACAGATCCCAATTTCGGAATTGCTAATCTTTTGAACACGGGGATCGTTGGGAATGAGGTCAATTACTGGTAACTGATTGACGGTAACTGTAACTGATCCATTAGTTAAATTGTATCCGTCACTAACTTCAACCGAATAAGTAGTTGTTTGGGTTGGAGTAACAACCGGACTTGGTTCATTTGAGGTAAAGCCCGCAGGGAATGAAGTCCATGCATATGAAACATATTGTCCAGAGCCACCTCCGGGAAGTGCTGATATCTGGGTACTTTCATTGCGACAGATGACAGGATTGACAGCCGTTGGGTTGACGTTCAATGGTCCTCCGGTCAGAGATACTGAAATTATATCTGTTTGTTCACAGGTTTTATTATCAGTTACTTTAAGGTTAAAGATCTGTGAAGAATAAATATTTGTTGTCTGAGTAGTTGAGCTGTATGGAGATACTACAAAATTTGACGGGCCCCAAACATATTGATAAGGAGATGCCCCCCCTGAAACTGAGGCAGTCAGCGTTGTATTGGTTCCATATGGAATAGACTTATCAAGACCTGCATCAACAATTGGTTTCTGATTTACAATCACTGTTGCCTGTGCTGGAATGGTGGTGAAACCATCATTAATATCGACATAGTATGTGGTTGTAACAGCCGGTGAAACACTTGGATCTTCCATAGTAGATGTAAAACCCGGAGGATTTGATGTCCATGAATAAGTATAATTTCCTGATCCCCCTGATGGAACAGCATTTAATATAACGGGATCATCTCCAAAACATATTTCGCCAGGTGAAGGAATAACCAATGCATTGAGAGGACCTCCGGTAATTGTTACAGTCATATTATCTGATTTCTGACAACCATTCTGGTCAGAAGCAGTAAGTGTGAAGTCGACCGTATTCTGAAGCAGAATAGTCATTGGGTTCAGGATAGTTGAATTAACAACTTTGTCAGAAGGTGTCCATAAATATGTGTGCGTACCTGAACCGCCGTTTACATTTCCATTTAACTGTGTATTTGTACCGTAAGGAATTGATACGTCATTACCTGCATTTACACTCGGTGTTGGCTTAATTGTTATAGCAACGGTATCCTTTTTTGAACAGCTGTTATTTGCGGTAACAGTTTGAATAACATTATAAGTACCCTGTGTGGCATAGGTATGCACCGGGTTTTCAAGATTCGAATGGGCACTGCCATCACCAAAATCCCAGTCCCAGGCACTTATAGAACCACCTGTCACAGTACTGGCATCATTAAATGCCGTATTTAATGTAGAACAAAGATTTGTGGCCATAAAGGCAGGAACGGGTTTAGGTCTTACATTAACAGTAACGGTTCCGGTGGCTGTCCCGCTGCATGCATTATTCTGAATACCGGTGAGGCTATAGGTTGTTGTATCACCAGGCATAACATTAATAGTATAGGGTGATTGCCAGAAGTTTAATATCACAGGTAAACCATTACCGGTATTTAATACAGCTCTGTATGGCCCGTTGCCTGTTGCCGTAATTGTGAGTTTGGTAGTATCGCCCTGACAGATTGTTGTGGGTGAAGTGGCAGTTAAATTAGCTGTTGGCGGATCATATACATAAACTTCAGTGATTGAAGGATCACTTTGTATTCCCTGAACAGTAATTGTTACTGAGTAAATTCCGGCATGGCTGTGCTGAGCATTGGCTATGGTAGGATTTTGCTGCTGGCTTATAAAACCATTTGGTCCTGACCATGAGTAGCTGGCACCACCTGCATTAGCTGCTTCCAATTCAATGGTTTCACCTACACAAACCGGTGAATTGCTTGAAGCGGCCGGTGGAAGAATTGTACAGTCTGTGGTACCTGTCCCTCCATTTTGCTGGAAAGTTATATTACAAGGCTGGTTTGAATAATTTGTGATAATCAGGATATAATATTGCCCTGTTTGTCCGTTTGGAATATTAGCTGTTTCAGTGGCATTAGGCGAATAACTGCAGTCAACAACTTTGTTTGGAGTTAGTCCGCCCTGGGTATTTGTCATGGGGCAAGGTGAAATAGGATCTGTATAAGGACCCCAAAGACAAAAGTCTATATCCCTGGAAGGAGTACTGTACATGTAAATTGCAATTGGACCAGGATCCTGAATTTTAAGGTGATACCATGCAGGATTTGGTTGCGTGCTTAAACAGTTATAAAAAGGACCATTTTGTGATTGTGTGTTTGTACCAGCCGGAAAAGAATAAATAGAGCCTGTGCAGAAAGGCATTGAAAGATGACAAGAATCATTGTCAGTTTCCAGAACTCCAAGTCTTGTATAATCAGCAAGCCGATAGCCATATTCTTCCTGAAGTCCATAGGTTATACTTGCTTTTTCAGCAGTACTCAAAACTGCTTCCTTGATATTAACAGAAGCAATAATAGAAGATACTTCATTTTTCAGAGTCAGAACATCCTTTTGATAAGGATAGACATACATAGTGTTTGCTTCAGCTGAGATAATAACTTTAGCACCTGCAAGCTTGTCTAACTCAGTCACTATTAATGTCCTGCTAAAAGTGCTGTAATAAGAAAGATCTACTTTAAGATAGGAATTTCCATCTCTTTCCAGGACTTCCTGCCCTTTGAGGTTAATGAACATTCCGGTAAAAAGCAGAAGGCATAAAAACCTTACAATTGAACCTGAAAGTAAAGACTGTTTCATTCTTTGATTTAATTAATGTTGATAAATGTACATCCCTCCCACTCCCGGCTAAAGGAATACACTTAATTCTTTTACAATTAAATGGATCTATTGAAAGTTAAGCGAGCCAAAATTAAAAATTAATTGACCAGTTCAACAGAATAAATCCAAAAAATTAAACCGCAAACATGCAATAAATATTGATTGGTCAGATAATATTATTTAGCAATTATGAGTTTTCTTACAATACTGCCCTTAGCAGATGATATCCTTATCAAACATGTTGAGTTGGATATTCTTGAAAGTCCAATTAAATGGTTATAGATCCCGGTATTCGTTTTATTAATATTTTGAGATAAAATTACCCTTCCGGTAAGATCACTTATTTCTGCAATGTATTTATCAGGACCTCCGTCAATCATCACATTTACAGAATTCTGAGCAGGGTTAGGATAAACCTTTACAAGTTCTTCCAGATTCTTTTCAGGAATGCCGTATGAACATGCAGTGAATGTGAATGCTACTCCAACTGAATCAATATTGACACAGCCGGTATTTATATCAGTGACTTTTACCACATGCTTCTGAAGATCAAAACTGATTCCCGATGTTGCAATGGTATTGGTAAAAGTTGATGCTCCATTATTCCATAAGTATGTTGCATTCAAATATCCGGGATCAAGTACAAGTGAATCAAAAACACAAGCCTGTACTATTCCGTTCTCAACATAATATTCAGGTTTAATGAGTTGAATAACAGGCAGTGGATTCACATTTACAGTGACTGTGCGGTTTATCTGGTTTGAACCATCATCAAGCAATAAGCTGTATGTTGTGGTTTGTGTTGGAGTTACATATGGACGTGACTGGGTAGAAAACTCATTACCATTTACTGTCCATGAATAGGTATATGATGCAGTATCACCTCCGCTGGGAAGGGCATACAACCGGGCCGTGTCATTCAAACAAATAGTTGAGGGCTGAGCCATAGGGGAAGCCGATAATGGTCCTCCAATTATACTTACAGTCATCACATCGGGAACACTCACACAACCATTGTCATCAGTCACAATCAGGGTAAAAATAGTGCTGCCTCTCAGCTTTCTTGTTGTTGGATTCTGGACGGTGTTATTCCATAAAGAATCTGAAGGTTGCCAGTTGAAAAGATAAGGAGGAGTGCCTGATGGAACACTTCCTGTCAATGAAGCCTGTGTGCCATGGAAAATACTCTGATCCTCACCAGCTGATATAACTGGTAACGGGTTAACATAAACAGTAACCTGAACAGTTACAGGATTATAACCGTCGTCAACAACCACTGTATAGGTAGTTGTTTGTGTTGGTTCAACAGATATGGTTTCAAGTGGTGATGACCAGCCATAAGGGTCAGTCCATAAATAAGTATAAGCCTGTGAAACATTTCCACCAATTGCATCTACACTTAATGTTGAAGATCCTCCAATACAAATTACCTCAGGACTTGCAGAGGCTGAAGCTGCAAGAGCATCACCAACAAACAGAGTTGCTCCCGGTGATTGGGCAGCGGGGGTGCAAGGACCACTTACTACACAACGATATTGATTTTGTCCGAGATCAAAAGTACATGGGTTAATGGTCAGGGTATTTGTTGTTGTTCCCGAATAAGGTGCAACTTCATTCAGATTCGTCCAGAAACCTCCACCTATTCTCACCTGCCATCTATAAGTATCAGCACCGACTGTTTCAACATGAAAAACAGCAGGCGAGCCAATGGGCACCATTTGATCATCAGGACCGGCAGTAACAGCAGGAATAGGATCCATGTCAGCATAAAAGTCAATTGGAGGACATATTGCCGTATTATGACAAAGGTCTTCAACTTCACCAACCATAGTCAACGTATAGGTACCCGATACTGTAATCGGCGGAGTGAATGAGCTCAGGGAAAAGAACTTTTCCTGAGTACCTCCGGCGAGACAACCGGCACCTGCAACAACATCAACATAATGATCGCCATCAGGACCATTTACAATAAAATCTGCTGCCTGCACAGATGTGCAGAGAATGTTTTCGTTGAAGTCAAAATCAATTGATGCAGAACCTGAACATCCTCTTACAGTATCAATTGCTGTAATAAAGGCAGGAACATCATCAAAGATATCAGCTGTTGATGCACTGAAATCAAGTGTATATCCACTTTGAGTAGAAGTCCAGTTGCTTACGCATAAAACATACGTATCACCAACTTCAACAGGAAGGTCGGCATTCCATTTATTTGTGTTACCACCATTACGGCAATGGGTAGTACCTCCATGGGCACTGCTGATACCGGTGGCACCCTGATAACCCGGACCCCCAGCAGCATTACAACTTGACATCATAAGTAAAGCGCCGGTGCGGATTTGACTGCAATCGTGCTCATTAAGATTATATACAGCCCAATCATAGTCATCCTGAGAACTGACCGGAGTGATTACAAACCTGAGTAATCCGGCTGTTTTAACAGAAATTACATACCATACTGAATTGAGTTCATGATCCATGCAATTATTCGGGCAACCGATTTGCGGACCGATTTCATCATGATAATTCCCATCACCTACATAAGAATTAGGTTGAATATAGGTACTCTGGCAAACGGGTATTGCGCCAAGGCAATCCTGGTTAGTAGGAATTTGAGCTTCAGTTTTATAGCTGAAACCAAGAAGTATTACTAAGCAACCGATTGTTAAATTGAATGAGTAGAGTTTTCTCAAATTCATTTGTTTGGTTAATTGAATGGGCTTGTTAATTACTGAGAAAGAACAGTTTCAACTTATAAAAATACTATAAACAACTTACAAGTGGCAGGCAAATGTAAAAAAAAGTTCAACTTAACAACGGATTATTACACTTTAATAAAATCAAATAAGGTTTTTAACGTTTTATTATCTTTACAGCTTCTGAAAGACGAATTATAATATGAAGTATACCGGCTTAATATTTATTGCATTAGCCTTCTCCTTTGGATGTACAAAAGAAGACACTAATAGCCAGAATCATTTACCTCGTGCAGCATTTTCAGTTATACCTTTGAGGGCCGAAGCAGGAGATACTGTTCTGTTCGATGCCGGAATAGTTACAGACAACGAAGATCCGCTCGAGAATTTACAGGTGCAATGGGCCTGGGATAAAGGAATGCCCTACACTGCATATTCGTTTGAAAAAACAGCTACCCACACATACAGTTCTGAGGGTGTCTATTTTCCTCAGGTGAGGGTGAAGGATACGCAATCACTAACTGACACAACAAAACGAATGGTTGTGATTGTCTATGATCTCAATAACATGCCACCTGAAATACCCGGGCTTGTGTGGCCACCTGAATGGCAGACATGGGTTGACCCCGTAATTACTTTTAAATGGAAAGCAGGAAATGATCCTGAAAATGATCCGCTTAAGTTTGACCTTTGGATTGGCAGAAGTATTAATGATCTCAGACTGGTCAGGTACGATATAGAGACTTTCAACATGGTTGAGGGTGAACGGATTTATGAAAGTACTGAAACCGGTTTCTTGCTGAATCAGGATTATTATTGGCAGGTTGCAGCAAAAGATCCTAATGGTAATTATGTACCGGGATGGATCTGGAAGTTCACTACCAGGCCTTAGTTTTATCAACCCTCAATTCCTGATGCAAGTACATCTACAAGATGAATTGTCTTTAGTGGTATTTTGTTCTTGTCAATATAACTCTGCAGGAACATAAGGCATGATGCATCAGTTGAAATCAGGTATTCGGCACCCGTTTCCAACGCTAGATTAATTTTTTCGGCTGCCATTGCATTGGCAATAGATTCATTTCTTACAGCAAAGAATCCACCAAAGCCACAACATACATCTTTTTGTTCCATCTCAACAAGTTGTATTCCCCTGACATGATTGAGAAGAATTCTTGGCTCATCTTTAAGCCCGTATTCCCGAAGAGCTGCACAACTATCATGGAAAGTTGCCTTATGAGGAAATGTAGCACCTGTATCTTTGATATTCATCTTATTGACAAGAAAATCAGAAATTTCATAGATGTTCTTTTTCAACTGCCTGTATTCGTTATGCAAGGCTGAATTGTAAAACAACTCATCATAATATTTTCTCACCATTGAAACACAGGAAGCAGATGGTGCAACCACATACTGGCTAGAAATAAAATCACGTATAAACTTTTCACCTATTGACTTGGCATGATCCCAGTAACCTTCTTTAAAAGAGAGTTGTCCGCAACATGTCTGGTTCTTGTTATATTCAACCGTAATACCAACTTTCTCCAATATTTTCACCATACTGAATCCGGTTTCCGGATAAAGCTGGTCAATATAACAAGGAATAAAAATATCTACTTTCATTACATTCTTTAATCAGGAACAAACCTACAATAATGTTATGAATTATCAAACGGCGAAAGAGAATTTCAATTAGTTTTTTATACAGGCCTTATTGTAAATCCTGCCAGCTTTAAGTGATCCCAGTATTGTGGATAAGATTTTCTTACAACATCTGCATCATCAATAATCAATTGTCCGGCCGTTAAACTGAGCAATGACATGGCCATCGCAATACGATGATCGTTATATGTTTTGATTGTAGAATCTGTTACTGGGACTCTGCCTTTTGAAATAATCAAAGAGTTTTGGTGAATACTGCATATGAAACCCGTAGAATTAAGTCCCTCTTTTATTGTTTGCAGGCGGTTGCTCTCTTTTATTGCCAATGTGTCAAGTCCTGAAATATGAGATTCAATTTGTAAACCAGCACAAGCTACCGCTAAAGCAGGTGCCAGGTCAGGATTATTAATCAGGTTAACTGAAATTTTATCCACTGTTACTCCTGTACTGTTCAAAATAAGATCTCCATTGATATTCCGGGTTGAAAAAACTCCTAAAGGCTCAAATAACCCTGGTAAGACAGAATCACCTTGTGAAGATTCATTTTTTAAGCCTTTGAGGGTTATCTCCATGTTTTTTGAAAGAGCAGAAAGGGCATACCAGTATGAAGCCGCCGACCAGTCAGCCTCATACACATTATGATTAACAGAATATTTACCGGGTAAAATCCTTATATAATTATCTTCAGTAAAAACCGGAATACCACAATCCTTCATGAGTGACAAAGTCATTTCAATGTAGGGACGTGAAACACGGGCATGTGTCTTGATTGTCAAGCCGCTTTTCATATAAGGCGCAATCATCATTATGGCTGAAATGAACTGACTGCTGACTGACCCGTCAATATCAACTGCTCCTCCCTCAAGAGCTTTACCTTGAATTAAGAGTGGTGGATAATTCTCCTCAGAAATATAGGTAATATCAGCTCCAAGACTTTTAAGTGCCTCAACCAGCGGACCAATGGGCCGTTGATGCATTCGTGCAGAACCCTTTAATACTCTTTCTCCGGGTATGATTGAAAATAACGCTGTAAGAAACCGGTAAACAGTCCCCGCATCACCTGCATCAAACTGATTGTTCTTTCCTGATACCAGCTGCTCAATCAAATTCAGCATAGTTGCTGAATCTTCACAGTCAGGTATTCTAATCAATTTATGAATGCCGGCCAGATAGCCAATAATAAGCATCCTGTTTGATATGCTTTTAGATAAAGGCAGTTCTATTACTGTGTTTACTGCATTGGAAGGGGCCTGTATGCTAATTGTTCTCACCTGTATCTCCTGAAATCAGTGTACCTGAAAAGACTTTCCCTTATCATGGCAGCATCACATGGCTGACCATCAACTGCTTTCCCTATTTCCCTGAGAAGGCTTAACAGTACAACTCCATTCCTGTTCTTTTTATCATAATAAGTTAACTCAACAAGTTCGTCAATTGAGTTTGCATCAATTTCATAGTGATCAAAATTGGCCAGAATTGTCTTTACAATTTCATCTCTTTGCTTTAGCGAAAGATCCAGAAGTCGGTATGAAATGTACGTTTCACAAATCATGCCCATTGCAACAGCCCAGCCATGACTGATTGGATTTTCATCATGTCGCAATGAATATGTTTCAAATGCATGGCCAAGGGTGTGTCCAAAATTCAGTAATCTCCTGTATCCTGATTCATATGGATCGTTGTTGACAATCCGACATTTGATAGAGGCAGCCTCGTAAATGAACTCATCCCAATTCCTGATAAGCGACATAGGCATTTTGGTAAGTATTTTCCAAAAACGAGGTTCACTAATCATTGCATGCTTCAGCATCTCTGCATAACCAGAAACAAGATAGTGATGTGGCAGGGTTTTCAGGAAATCGGGCCAAACAAATATTCCCCTGGGATTTGAAAACAAACCTACAATGTTCTTAAGTGATGAAAGGTCAACACCTGTTTTGCCACCTATGGAAGCATCAATCATCGACATAAGGGTAGTAGGTACATTAATAAATGACATACCCCTGTGATATGCAGATGCAGCAAATCCCCCCATATCAGTTATAACACCTCCACCAAGATTGATAAGCATTGAATTACGGTTTGCCCCATGCCTAGCAAGTTCGCTCCAGATAAATTCGCAGGTTTGAATGGTTTTATGGTCCTCGCCTGGCTTAATGACAATTGTACATGCTTCTTCAAGTAAGGGAATTTTGCTTACAAGAATTGGAAGACAGTGATTTGAGGTATTGTCATCAACAAGGATAAAGAAACTCTGAACCCTTATTCGTTCAAATTCCAGCTGAACTTTTAATTCTGCTAATGCATCCTGGCCAATAATGAGTGAGCTTCCTGTGATATCTATACTTCTGATTTTCTTGGCCATATTTCTGAAATACTTACACGAAAATAATTAATTTAATTGTTGCAATATTAGTGAAAGTTCAAGTATTACTATATTTGGACAAATTTAGATTTAAACAACTCAAATGGATATAAACTTTTACGATACTGAAATAGCTTTTAAAAGCAAGAGTGACAATGAGTTAGCAAGAGCTTACCTTCTTTTTAAAGTTATCAGGAATAAAAGCCTGGTTAATTTTTCAAATAAAGCCCTTGCACGTGCTATAAAAATGAAATTACCGGTTTCATGGATTATTGAAAATACTGTTTATAAGCAGTTTGTCGGGGGAAAGAGCATTCAGGAATGCATGCCTGCAGTTGAAAAGATGGGCAAGTTTAAAATGAAAGCCATACTCGATTATTCAGTTGAAGGGAATACAACTCCTGAAGGTATGGAAAAAACCTTACAGGAAACTTTAAAGACGATTGAGAATGCAGCCAAAAATCCAAACATTCCATTTGCTGTGTTTAAACCTACGGCTTTTGCTTCACCACATTTATTTGAGAATGCGGTAATGGGCAAACCAATGGATGATTTGAGTCTATCACTGTTGAATGATTTCAGGACAAAAGTTGAAATATTATGTCAACGTGCAAGTGAACTTGATGTTCCTATTCTCATAGATGCTGAAGAAAGCTGGTATCAGCACTTGGTTGACGAAACTGTTGAAATGATGATGGTTAAATTCAATACTGAAAAGGCGATCGTTTTTAACACCCTTCAAATGTACAGGCATGACAGGGTTAGCTTTTTACGCGAAAGTATCGGAAGAGCCCGCGAAGGAAAGTATTTTCTGGGAGTTAAGTTTGTGAGAGGCGCATACATGGAAAGAGAGCGCCGCAGGGCGCTTAAACTCGGATATCCTTCACCAATATGTGCGACAAAGGAAGAGACTGATAAATCTTATAATCAGGCACTTATAATCTCACTCGACAATATCGACATTACTGAGATCTTTTCAGGAACCCACAATGAAGAAAGCAATCACTTGCTGGTCGCTGAAATGAAAAAACGCAGTTTAAAAGCTGATGACAGAAGAATTTGGTTTTCACAACTCTATGGGATGAGCGACCATATCAGCTTTAATCTGGCTCATTATGGATATAATGTAACCAAATATGTACCTTACGGACCTGTAACTTCGGTCATGCCATATCTTTTCCGCAGAGCTGAAGAAAATACTGCAATTGGAGGTCAAACAACCCGGGAGTTAAGCTTACTTGAGAAGGAGAGATTAAGAAGAAGAAAAAAATAATTCCGCTATTCGTTTGATCTACAATACTTAACTAATCCCTCTACTTAAACTTCCTGTTCGGTTCCTTGTTATACTAGCAATCTGTAAACTCATTTTCGAAAACTACACTTACTAATAGCTATGGGTATGCTGGAATATTCAAAAACAGTACTGGAGAAGGTTAGCTTCAACCGTGATCTTTTCAGGAAAGAACTTGAAAAATCAAAAAGAATGCTTAGAGAAGATGAGTTCGAATTACTTCAAACCTGGTGTCGAATGAGTTTTACTGAAAAATACCCTGATATAATTGGAGAGGTTTTCGACAGTTATTCAGCCTGATACATCTGTTTTCTCAAGGAATTTTATTTCACTGCATCAACAGTTTTCTTACTTGTTGCGTGACCTTTATATCTTTGCAGAAAAAAGGTTATGGCAAACGATTATACACTCTGGCATCGCAGGGTAATAGCAGAAAAGGTTGTAACAGAGCTGAAAAACAACTTCTTTGATGCCATTTATTTCGCAACTGCCGGTGAAGCAGCATTTCATGTTTCGAAAATGGTAACAGAGGGAATGAGGGTTGCCTTTGGTGGATCAATGACTGTCAGGCATCTGAACATCAGAGAACTGGTTACTAAAGCTGGCGGTTTGATTGTAGATCATAATGCTCCGGGATTAACTGACCAGCAGAAGTTTGAAGCGATGAGGCAACAACTGACCAGCGACCTTTTTATCAGCAGTACGAATGCTATAACCACTGACGGACACCTGATAAATGTTGACGGAAATGGTAACCGGGTATCGGCTATGATCTTCGGTCCGCGGAAAGTAGTCATCATTGCAGGAATAAATAAGATTGTTCATAGTGAAGAAGAAGCCTTCGACAGGATCAAATATGTTGCTGCTCCAATGAATATGAAAAGGCTTGAAAGAAAAACACCATGCGGAGCAGATGGTGTTTGTCATGATTGTGCCTCCGCCGACCGGGGGTGTCGTGCCTATACTGTAATCAAAAAAAGACCTGCACTTACGCCAACGGAGGTAATTATTGTAGGCGAAATGCTAGGAATGTGATTTATTTCCACAAAAAAGAATAAATAATCCTTAAAAACTTGAAATGTCCAATTTGCTGATATATATTTGGACACCAGTAAATAATAAATCATGGAATTAACAGTATTGAATGCTATATCCCCAATTGACGGCAGATATAGAAAACATGTTGAAAGTTTAGCGTACTATTTTTCAGAGGCCGCCCTTATTAATTACAGGGTTTATGTTGAAGTGGAGTACTTCATCGCACTTTGTAATCTGCAACTGCCACAACTGAAGAATTTTGATGCTTCCAAAATAGATGAACTTCGTGGTCTTTGTCGCGATTTCACTTTTCAGGATGCGCTCGAAGTGAAAGAGATTGAAGCTGTTACTAATCATGATGTAAAAGCAGTTGAATATTTCCTGAAAAAGAAATTCGACAAAATGGGGCTCTCTAAATACAAGGAATTCCTGCATTTTGGACTAACCTCACAGGATATTAATAACACTTCATCTCCTTATGCTATAAAACTGGCACTTAATGAAATTTATCTGCCGGTGGTTGAAGATGTTATTCAAAGGTTGACAACAAAAGCTAAAACCTGGAAAAACATACCAATGCTCGCCCGTACCCACGGACAGCCTGCTAGTCCTACAACAGTTGGCAAGGAATTGTATGTATTTGTTGAGCGTTTAAAACAACAGTTGAAGCTTCTGAAAATGATTCCGATTACTGCAAAATTTGGTGGTGCTACCGGAAATCTCAATGCTCATTATGCAGCTTATCCTGAAATCGACTGGATCGCTTTCGCAGATAACTTCACAAAACAGCATCTCGGACTTGAAAGGCAGAAATTTACGACACAGATCGAGCATTACGACAATCTGGCTGCAATTTTTGATTCCTTCAAAAGAATAAATACCATCCTTATTGACCTGTCACGAGATATTTGGATGTATGTAGCTATGGATTATTTCAAACAGAAAATAGTAAAGGGTGAGATAGGTTCATCTGCTATGCCACATAAGGTTAATCCTATAGATTTTGAGAATGCTGAAGGTAACCTGGGAATTGCGAATGCTGTTTACGAACACCTTTCTGCAAAGCTTCCAATTTCACGCCTGCAACGTGACCTCACCGATTCAACAGTTACCCGGAATATTGGTGTACCCATAGCACATTCAATTATTGCTATGAAATCGATTATTAAGGGACTCAATAAGTTAATCCTTAATGAGGTAAAGCTTGAGCAGGATCTTGAAAACAACTGGGCTGTAATTGCTGAAGCTATTCAAACTATACTTCGCAGGGAAGGTTATTCTAAACCTTATGAAGCATTAAAAGAACTGACCAGGACCAACGACCGTATAACAGCTGAAACTATAAGCGAATTTATAAATGGCCTTGCTCTTAGCGAGAGTGTTAAGGATGAATTAAGAAACCTGAGTCCGCATAGTTATACCGGCGTTTTTGTAATGTAACATAGTGCTGAACGCTGAGCACCCAATACTGAGTGTGCAGCAAAAAAGACCCTTTTGTTTTGTCTAATCAACTCAATGAAAAGCAGCAAGCAGGAGTTCTATATCTTTGTGCGGAAGCTTAAAGTGATCGCTGATGTATCGGTTGGTTGAAATTCCGTTATAAAGGTAAACGCCATTTCTTATGCCGGTATCATTTCTCAGTATGTTAGTAATCCCGCCTTCTTCACCTATTTTCTGAATAAGTGGACCGAGAAGATTACTCAATGCCAGTGAGGCAGTACGAGGCACTTTTGATGCAATATTGGGTACACAATAATGAGTCACCCCATGTTTTTCATAAACAGGGTTTTTATGATCAGTCATCAGTGATGTCTCAAAACAGCCGCCCTGGTCTATGCTCACATCAATGATTACTGCACCCGGTTTCATTTTCATTACCATATCTTCTGAAACACAAACAGGTGAAAAGCCGGCCTTTGAACGCACTGCACCAATGGCAACATCTGCTGATAACAAAGCTTCGAGTAAAGCGGTTGGCTGTATTACGCTGGTATAGACACGCATTCCCAGGTTATTCTGAAGTCTGCGCAACCTGTATACCGAATTATCAAATACTTTTACGAAAGCACCCATTCCCATTGCTGCCCTTGCTGCAAATTCGCCCACTGTTCCAGCGCCCAATATCACTACCTCAGTTGGTGCAATACCACTTAAGCCTCCAAACATGAGTCCGTTTCCATATTCAGGATGGCACAGATAGTCAGCTGCTATAATCACTGCCGTATTACCTGCAATCTCACTCATAGCCCTGACAATGGGGAAATTACCATCGCGGTCCTTCATATACTCAAAAGCAAGTGCCGTTACCCGTTTGGCTGATAGTTGCTTAAAATGGAAGTCGGTGAGTCCTGCAATATTCAATGAAGAAAACAGTACCTGTTTCCCACGAAGCATTGAAATCTCGTTACTGGTAGGTGGGGCAACCTTAACAATAATATCAGAATGAAATACAATGTTCGATTCGTATGCAATCTCAGCCCCGATGTCACTGTATTGGTTATTAGGGAAGTGGGATGCTTTACCGGCGTCATTTTCAACAACAACCCTATGCCCATCCCTTATTAATAACCTCACTGCTTCGGGAGATAACGATACCCGGTTTTCAAGCCATACAGTCTCTTTGGGAATTCCAATTGAGAGTCTGCACGCTTTATTTGGAATTTCAAGACGCTCCTCACTCGGCATCAGTTCAGAAGTATGTGCCGGAAACAACTTAAAGTCTTTCGTTTGATCAACCATCACAGTATATAGTTATCCATATACAAAGCTATTAAAAAATGATTACAAGAAAAACTATCCCTTTATACTAAGTCGTTAAGCATTAACAACCTTCACCTGAAATATTCTTGAACTACCCTGCTCTTCTGTCTCAATATCTATCTGTACAAACGATTCAGGCATTAGTTCAGAAGCCAGTTCAGGCCATTCAATCAAACAAACAGCACCACTATAAATATATTCTTCGAATCCTATATCCATAAGTTCAACCGGCGATTTTATCCGGTAAAGGTCAAAATGGAACACACTTGCTCCTTGTAATGTCTTATATTCATTAACAATTGAAAAGGTTGGACTGCTTACAACATCAACCACTTTTAGAGATTGGCATAAGGCTTTTATCAGGGTGGTTTTACCTGCACCCATCTTGCCCGATAAAAGAAAGATCTTTTCATTGGGAAACAGTTCGAGTATGTGGTCAGCTATGTAATGTAATTTATCAACGTCTGAACACCTGAGTATTATCTCTGTCATGAATGTTAACGCGGTTTTAGAGAAATAAATGGCACCATGATTTCTTCCATCGAGATACCTCCATGCTGGAAAGTATCCCTGTAATAATTCACATAATAATTGTAGTTGTTTGGGTATGCGAAGAAATCGGCATTGCGGCAGAATACATAATTCGAGCTCACATTGGTCCTTGGCAGGAAGGCATCTGCAGGGTTTTTAATTTCGAATACCTCTTTCTTATTATAGCTTAAACTTCTGCCGGTTTTATACCTTAAATTCGTATTTGTAGCCTTGTCGCCTATAATCTTAACTGGTGATTCCACTCTCACCGATCCGTGATCAGAAGTTATTAAGATAGGAATATTCTTTTCTGCCAGGAAGCGAATAATGTCAAGCAATGGTGAATGTTCAAACCATGAAACGGTAATTGACCGGTAAGCGGCTTCATCATCTGCCAGTTCACGTATAACTTCCATTTCAGTGCGTGCATGTGAAAGCATGTCAACAAAATTATATACGATAACATTAAACTTGTTCGAGAGCAGGTTAGGTAAAACTTCAACCAGTTTCCTTCCGGCTGTAAGATTAAGTATCTTATGGTAAGAATATTTAACATCCTTGCCGAATCGCTTCAGTTGTTCACCCAGTAATTCACCTTCAAACTGGTTTTTGGTGCCTTCTTCATCCTCATTAACCCAGTATTTTGGATATTTTTTTTCTATTTCAGTCGGCAATAATCCCGAGAACAGGGCATTTCTTGCATATTGCGTGGTAGTGGGAAGAATTGAATAATACACTTCATCATTTTCCACATGATAATACTCCTCTATAATAGGCTGAAGCACTTTCCATTGGTCATATCGCAGGTTATCAATAAGAATAAGAAAGGTACTCTGGTTATCTTCCACAAAAGGCAGCACTTTATCCCTCAAAACTGTATGTGACATAACCGGGCGGTCGTTTGTCTTTGAGTTTATCCAATCGAGATAGTTACTTTCGATGAAGCGGCTAAACATATTACCGGCTTCAACACGTTGCATTTTCAGAACATCAATAATGCTGTTATCTTTTGATTTTTCAAGTTCTATATCCCAGTAAACCAGTTTACGGTAAACCTCAACCCATTCATTGAATCCAAGGCGGTTGCTAATTTCCATACCGATATTCCGGAACTGTTGCTGGTATGTGAAAGTTGTTTTTTCGCTGATTAACTTCTTGTTCTCGAGATTTTTCTTAATGCTCAGGAGAATCTGGTTTGGATTTACCGGTTTTATCAGGTAATCGGAGATATTTGAACCGATGGCATCTTCCATGATTGTCTCTTCTTCACTTTTTGTGATCATTACAACCGGAAGGTTCGGGTAAGCATTTTTTATCTGCATTAAAGTTTCAATGCCTGAGAGTCCCGGCATCTGTTCATCCAAAAACACTATATCGAAATCAAAAGGCTGTGATCTGATGATTTCAACTGCTTCCACACCATTATTGGTGGTTACTACATTGTAACCTTTATCTTTTAAAAACATGATGTGTGGTTTGAGAAGATCAATTTCATCATCTGCCCAAAGTATTGATATATTTTCCATAAGCTTTATTAATCGTTTAGGTATTCTAAAGTTGTACTTTTGTTCTGAAGATTATTACGCTTCTTCATATAAAGGAACAAAGCACTAAATATTATGCTTTACCATAAAGAATAAACATTTTTTAACACAAAGATAGGCTGCGTGAATCAATTTTACCCCAATCACCGAAAAATAGTAAATGATCCGGTTTATGGTTTTGTTACCATTCCCGCTGAATTTCTTTTCTTTTTAATAGAGCATCCTCTCTTTCAGCGCTTAAGGAGGATCAGGCAACTGGGATTAACATCATTTGTATATCCGGGTGCACTACATACACGTTTCCATCATGCGTTGGGTGCAATGCACCTTACTATGGAGGCAATTGAAACACTCAGAATGAAAGGCTCTGAAATAAGTGAAGAAGAGGCGGAGTCTACGCTCGCTGCTATTTTACTGCACGACATAGGCCATGGCCCTTTTTCCCACTCACTCGAGCACAGTATTGTTACCGGCCTCACCCATGAAGAAATTTCAACTCTTTTCATGGAGAAGATTAATATTGAATGTGATGGAAAGTTAAATACAGCTATAAGGATCTTTAATGGCACTTATCCCAAAAAATTCCTCCATCAGCTTGTGTCAAGCCAGCTTGATATGGACAGGCTCGACTACCTAAAGAGAGATAGTTTTTATACAGGCGTTTCAGAGGGTGTAATAAACACCGACAGGCTTATTAAAATGCTTGTCGAGTACAACGATGAATTGATGATGGAAGCCAAAGGTATTTATTCTATTGAAAAATTCATTGTTGCCCGCCGGCTTATGTACTGGCAGGTATATTATCATAAAACGGTAGTTGGTGCTGAAAATATACTCATCAACTTGCTTAAACGCGCCAAATATCTGGTTTCGAAAGGTGAAGAGTTATTTGCTTCTCCGGCCTTCAATTTCTTTTTAAAGAATTCATACTCAACACATGATTTCAAAAATAATCATGAAATCCTTGAGAAGTTTGCCCTGCTTGATGACTATGATGTTTTTCTGAGTATAAAGGTATGGACAACCCATTCCGATAAGATATTATCATTCTTATCGCAGGGATTGGTCGACAGGCACTTATTCCGGACTGAATTAAAAAATGAGCCCATAACTGACACTGAAATTGAATTGCTGAAGACTGCTATAAAAAAAGAATTCAGCTTCAATAATGATAGTGATTGCGATTATCTTGTAAGTACCGGGATGATTACAAATAATGCATATATTCCCGAACACGACAAAATCAACATATTGAACAAGGATGGTACGGTAGTCGATATTTCTGCCTCATCCGATCAATTAAATGTTTCAATTCTTACAAAAGCTGTCAGCAAATACTTTGTGAGTTATCCAAAGATGATCAAATGAGTCTTGAAAACACATTCCATCTTTATTAAAAATTTATGCACCTGAATGTCGTCAGGGTAGCGGAGTATGAAATTCAATTAAATTAATTCAGTAACTTGCAACGTTTTTTCAATAGGTGCATCTCTTTTAATCAATTCAATCTATTGCATATCAAAATCACTAATAACCAATATTTTACATTTATACAGCGTTAGATGAAGTTTACGGCACAGCAAATTGCCTCAATGATTAATGGCCTTGTTGAAGGTGATCCAACAGTTGAGGTTAATAAATTAGCGAAAATAGAACAAGGGCAACCCGGTTCAATTACTTTCCTCGGAAATCCAAAATACACGCATTTCATTTATGAGACACAGGCTTCAATTGTTATAGTCAGCAAGGAATTTGTCCCTGAACAGCAATTGTCATCAACGCTGATAAAAGTTGACAATCCTTATGAAGCTTTTGCCCGAATGCTTGAAGCCTATAATCAGCTGATACAAGATAAGAAAGGTATTTCTGACAGGGCTTTCATTGCAGAAAGTGCTAAAATTGGCAAAGAGTGTTATATTGCCGAATTTGTGAGTATTGGTGAGAATGTAATTATTGGCGATAATGTTAAAATATATCCTGGCTGTATTGTTGGCGACAATGTCAGTATCGGTAGCAACACCACACTTTACCATGGTGTCAAACTATATATTGGTTCATCAGTAGGCTCACATTGTACAATACATGCGGGAGTGGTTATTGGGGCCGACGGGTTTGGTTTTGTGCCGCAAAGTGATAACCAATATCAGAAAGTTGCTCAGATTGGAAACGTTGTCATTGAAGATTATGTTGAAATAGGAGCTAATACAACCATCGACAGGGCAACACTTGGTTCAACGGTGATACACAAAGGCGTTAAGCTTGATAACCTTATTCAGATAGCACATAATGTTGAAATTGGCGAAAACACCGTTATTGCTGCCCAGACAGGTATTGCCGGTTCAGCCAAAATTGGCATGAACTGCATGATAGGCGGTCAGGTAGGCATAACCGGACATCTTATAATCGGTAATGATGTTAAGATAGCAGCCCAGTCAGGTATCTCGACCAATGTTGCTGATGGATCGATAATTATGGGCAGTCCTGCATTTGAAATTTCTTCATACAGGAAGGCATACGTTCACTTCAGAAATCTTAATAAAATAGCCGACAGGATCAGTAACATTGAGAAACAGCTGAAAGAAAAGCTTTAGAAGCTCACTTTAAGTTATCAAACCAAAATTATACTAATTTTGCCGACCATATGTCAGTAAAACAAAAGACCCTAAAGGAAGCCGTGAGCATATCCGGTGCCGGCCTTCATACTGGAAAAGAAGTTATTATTACACTTAATCCAGCCCCCGAAAACCATGGATTCAAATTCAGGCGAGTTGACCTGCCCGATAATCCGGTAATTGATGCCGACGCCGATCTGGTTGTTGATACTTCGCGAGGTACCAGCATTGAGCAAAATGGTGTTAGAGTTAGTACCATTGAACATGTGCTGGCAGCTTTAACAGGTATGGATCTCGACAATGTACTCATTGACCTGAATTGTGCCGAAACCCCAATTCTTGACGGAAGCTCACGCTTTTATGTAGAGGCTATTAACAAAGCCGGAGTTATTGAGCAGGAAGCTGAACGCGAATATTTCGTCGTAGAAGAAGTAATCCGCTACTATGATGAAACGAAGAAGGCAGAATTAATGCTTATTCCTGATACTTCATACAAGCTATCGGTAATGATAGATTATGAAACGAAAGTGCTTGGAACCCAAAATGCACATCTTTCAGAACTTTCAAATTTTGCAAAGGATATCAGCATCTGCCGTACATTCGTTTTCTTACATGAGCTTGAATTCCTGATTCAGAACGATCTCATTAAAGGCGGTGATTTAAGTAATGCCATCGTTTTCGTCAACAGGTTAATCAGTAACGAAGAGCTCGACAGGCTTGCCACTTTCTTTAATAAACCTCATGTTGAAGTACTTCAGGAAGGTATTATAAATAACCTTGAACTTCATTTCGCTAACGAACCGGCCAGGCATAAGCTGCTTGATGTTGTTGGCGATCTGTCACTGGCAGGCATGCGTATAAAAGGCCATGTCATTGCATCAAGACCAGGACATAGCACTAATACTGCATTTGCTAAGATTGTCAAGCAGCACATACAATCACATAAATGTGCAGCTCCAAAATATAACCCGGCTGTTCCGCCGCTATATGATATTAATGAAATTAAAAGGCTTCTCCCACACAGGCCTCCATTTCTGCTGATCGACAAAATTCTCACAATGAATGAGAAGGAAGTTGTTGGTTTGAAGAATGTGACCATGAATGAAGGTTTCTTCGTAGGGCATTTCCCCGATGAACCTGTTATGCCTGGTGTACTTATTGTGGAAGCTATGGCACAGACTGGAGGTATACTTGTACTTAGCTCTGTTCCCGATCCTGAAAACTATATTACCTACTTCCTGAAAATTGACAATGTTAAATTCAGGCAAAAAGTAGTTCCCGGTGATACCCTGATCTTTAAACTTGAACTTATTACTCCTGTCAGACGTGGAATATGCCACATGAGGGGCACCTGTTTTGTAGGAAACAAGATTACAACAGAGGCAGAATTGATGGCTCAAATAGTTAAAAAACAAAATTAAGTTATGAACCAACCACTGGCATATGTCCATCCACAGGCAAAAATTGCTAAAAACACAGTAATTGAGCCATTTGTAAATATTGAAAAGAATGTCGAGATTGGCGAAGGTACATGGATAGGGTCAAACGTCACTATCATGGAAGGCGCCCGCATCGGGAAAAACTGCAAGATCTTTCCTGGGGCTGTTATTGCTGCTGTTCCGCAGGACCTAAAATTCAATAATGAAGAAACATTGGTCAGGATTGGCGACAATACTGTTGTTAGAGAGTTTGTTACCATAAACAGGGGTACCAAGGCAAATTATGAAACCGTTGTAGGCAGTAACTGCCTCCTGATGGCCTATGTACATGTGGCACACGATTGTATTATTGGTGATAACGTAATTCTGGCAAATGGGGTAACCCTCGCAGGACATATCGTTGTTGATGATTGGGCAATCATTGGTGGTTTATCTGCAGTTCACCAGTTTGTAAACATTGGCACCCATGTAATGATATCAGGCGGTTCACTCGTGCGTAAGGATGTTCCTCCATACACTAAAGCAGCAAGAGAACCCCTCTCGTATGTTGGCGTCAATTCGATAGGATTAAGGCGCAGAGGATTTAATTCAGACAAGATCAATGAAATACAGGATATTTACCGCTATATTTACCTTAAAGGAAATAACGTAACACAAGCCTGTGAATATATTGAGGCTAATCTTCCGGCTACCTCTGAAAGAGATGAGATACTTACTTTCATCTCAAAGTCAAGCAGGGGTATTATGAAAGGTTATTCAAAACAGATATAACGGTTCAACTTTTACATTTTAACGGCCATCATTATAACCATGATGGCCGTTTATACACCCGAAGAGATGGTAAGCATTACACTTGATAACGTTGGAAAACAATATAATTCAGACTGGATATTTTCTGGTATCAGTTGTGAATTATCACCTGAAAATCCAACGGTCATCATAGGATCTAACGGGTCAGGGAAATCAACCCTTCTTCAGGTAATTCTCTCCTCGGGCACTCCTACTATCGGGGAAGTCAAATACGTTAAGGATGGTACCGCTATTGCGCCTGAGAATGCATTCCGCCTTATGTCAATCAGTGCACCTTATATTGAGCTGATTGAAGAATTCTCCATGCTCGAAATGCTCGACTTCCATAAACGATTAAAACCATTTATAAATAACTTGTCGGCTAACGAAATTACAGCCATTTGCAGGCTTGAAAAAAGCAGGAATAAACTTATCCGTAATTTCTCTTCTGGCATGAAACAACGCGTAAAGCTTGCTATTGCCATACTAAGCGATACCCCGGTTGTTTTACTGGATGAACCATCATCAAATCTCGACCAAAGTGGAATTGAATGGTATAATGAGCTTATTACCCAACACATCAAAGGACGTACGGTTGTTGTTAGCTCTAATTCACTCAGTTATGAGTTTGCTTTCTGCAAACAACAGATCAATCTTGAAGATTACAAGAAAATACCTGTTGTTGATCCATCCCTGCTTTTATTCTAAAACTCAGTTCGCCGGTATAGAACACAGATTGCACTGATCCCAACTATTTGCGACGATTCTCTTTCTCTACTTCAAAACAATATCCAGCTGGGTATCGAGTATAAAACTCACCAGTCACTAAAAAAAACAAATCAGCAATAACTGCGCAAGCTGTGGTATCAAAGTTCTATTCATTCAGCGTTGATCAACGTAATCTGCGAATTCAGCGTTCTATCCGGTCCTAATCAGTCCCCTGCCCTGGAATTAATTGATAGTTCAATCGAATAACCATCATGTTGCTGATTTGAGAATATTTGTTAATTTTGCCCGGCAAAAAACAAGAAGTATTTTATGGCAACAACCGCTGATTTTAGAAACGGTCTCTGTATAGAATTTAATGGTGAACTTTATTCTGTAGTAGAATTCCAGCATGTAAAACCCGGAAAAGGGGGAGCTTTTGTAAGAACAAAGCTTAGAAACCTGAAAACCGGTAAAGTAATTCCAAACACCTTTAATGCAGGTGTGAAAATCGATGTTGCACGTGTTGAAAGAAGACCTTATCAATTCTTATACAAAGATGATAACGGTTATAATTTCATGCATAGTGAAACTTTTGAACAGGTCTCCATTGAAGAAGCACTGATAACAGCACCACAATTCCTGAAAGAAGGACAAGGTGTTGAAATTATGTTCCATGCAGAAACTGAAACCCCGTTAACATGTGACCTTCCTCCTTTCGTAGAACTCACAGTAACTTATACTGAACCTGGATTAAAGGGTGATACTGCCACTAATGCTTCAAAACAAGCTACAGTAGATACCGGAGCCATCGTTAATGTTCCTCTTTTTATCAACGAAGGTGAACGCATCAGGGTTGATACCCGTACCGGTGATTATTATGAAAGAGTGAAATCATAAATCTTTTAAACCGGGTTGCACCCGGTTTTTTAATATTTACAATATGGACCTACAACCAGCAGTCAGCCTTAAAACCATTACTGAAATTACAGGTGCTGTCTCGTCTTATGATTTAAACCTTGAAGTTACCGGATTAAATGAAATCCATATGGTTAGAAAAGGTGACCTCACCTTTGTCGACCATCCTAAATACTATTCCAAAGCAGTTAACTCAAATGCAACTTATATCATAATCAATAAGTTGGTTGAATGCCCCGAGGATAAGGTTTTGATTTTACATGACGACCCCTTTGCTGCTTATGTATCGTTAGTGCGGAAATTCCGGCCTTTCGAACCTTCCTATACCAGTGTTTCTTCTTCAGCAAAAATTGGAGAGGGAACTATTATTCAACCACATGCCTTCGTTGGTAATAATGTTGTTATAGGCAAAAATTGCATTATTCATGCCAATTCGTGTATATACGACCATACAGTTATTGGTGATAATGTAATCGTTCATTCAGGCTCAATACTTGGTGCCGATGCTTATTATTTCCAGAGAAAACCTGAAGGGTATCGCAAATTTGAATCATGTGGTAGGGTTGTTATCAGCGACAATGTTGAGATAGGCGCTTTGTGTACTGTTGACCGCGGTGTGTCGGGCGATACTTTCATCGGTAAAGGAACAAAGTTCGATGACCATGTTCATATCGGACATGATTCATATATCGGTAACAACTGCCTCATAGGTGCGCAATGTGCCATTGCTGGTGTGACAAGAATAGAGGATGATGTGATACTGTGGGCGAGGGTTGTTGTAAATAAAGATCTTGTTATAGGTAAAGGCGCTATCGTACTTGCAACATCAGGCGTGGATAAAAGTATTGCAGGTGGAAAGACTTACTTTGGAGTTCCGGTTGAAGAAGCCCGTAAAAAATGGCGTGAACTCGCTGCACTGCGAATGCTTCCTTCTGTTCTTGATCAAATTTGGAAAATATTGCCTAAGAAATAAATAGAAGGCTCTTCCTGATTCTACCCCGTTTAATGTGTTTTATGGAGGATGCAAGATTCTTCCTTATTACTTTTTCCTAATTAACAGGGGAATGTAAATCTTTTCTCAGACTTTCAGCCTTTTAATGGAGGGATGTTTTTAATCTTCCTCAGAATTTTCGTTTAATTGAGTATCAGTGTAGATTACTGTACTGTTTTTATGATACAGGTCCATTGCTACAATCATAGCAAAGAAGCCCCAGAAGGGTATTGATGCTTTATCTGTATCAAGGAAGTTATTTAGAAAACCATGCACAAAATAGGTGCAGAGCGCAAGCACTGCAACAAGACTGTAGAGTTTTATTTCCTTGTTTTTAGCCTGTCGATATACTCTAATACCTGTATAAACAATCGTAATCATTAATCCAAGTACAATGATCAATCCGGGAAATCCCTGCTCTGACAGAGGCCCTATATACTCACTGTGAGCATTTCCAAGGTCACCTGCATTGGTACTTATAATTGTCCGCTCCTGTGAACGCTGAAAAGGTGCATAAATAAACTGGTAAGTGCCTGGCCCCCATCCAAAAAACGGTCTCTCATCAAACATCCTGAATGCAGACTGCCACCTGTTTATTCGCTCAAGGTTTGATGCATCCGACGAGATATTGTATATTGACTGTACATGCTCTATGAAATTCTCTGATGAATCCTGCTTGTTCTTTTCAAGTACATATAGTATTTCATTCTCAAACATATAGAACGATCCAATGAGAATGATCAAGCTGGTAAGAATCCACCGCAGCTTTATCTGGAAAACTATCAGCACCGATATAATAATGATTGCAGCTATACTAACCCATGCAGCACGGCTATATGAAAGATACAATGCCACGAGTAAGGTAATTGAAAAGATACCTGCATATAACCTGTATGTTCTTGAACGCTGTGAATTAAATGTATAACCTACAAAAACAGGAAGGAAGAATGCTAAAATACCTCCATAGGCAGTATGGTCATTATAAAAGGGTTTCATTACCCAGTGACCTTGTTCTTCCGCAAACCCATATTTACTATGCTCAAGGGTGGTGTATATGATCACTATTACAAGTGCAGCCACATAAAGCCAGTTGAAGTTCGTAATATTTTTAACATTTTTGAACAATGCAATGCCCAGAAAATAAAAAGGTACTACAAACCAAAGGCGTGCAAGGAAAAACTTAAAAGAAACCATTGGCAACGAACTTGTTATGCTGGTTACAAAAATCCAGAACAAGCTTATATACACCATCCAGGAGACCGGATGGGTAAGAATCTTTTTGTCGAAATTCCCGTTAAATATCGTCTTAAGAAAGAAAATCAACATGATACCCACAAGCAGTGGCTCGGTTGGAATTGAAATTCCCACCCCTAGTTCTTTATCTGCAATATTGACTGCTAGCGGGGTTAAGAAAACGATAAACAGTAACAATTTGTCAAGCCAGAAAATATACATAAGCGCAACGATTACTGCTACCGGGATGAGTATTCCCCAGTACTGCTCCTTAATTATAAGAAGTGAATTCAGCAGGATAAATAACCCACTGAGCAGATAAAACCATTTGACTTTAACTTTTGCCAAGGCGCGCTTTGAAGATTAAATAGTTATTGAACCGATGTAAGATCTGCAACTGCCTTATTGATTCTACGGTTTTCTTTGATAGAAATCACAACAACAGAGAAGAATAACGCTGCTACCACTGAGTATACAACCACCAACCAGCGGACGGGATATGATTTCTTATCAGCTATTGTTGGAGGTGTTACTACATTGAGGTATGTAAATTTCTTTTCTGCATCATAAACAGCCATGTCATATTTAAGCTCAAAATCAGCATAAATATGCATGATATCTTCACGACGCTGAGTGAGAACAGCAAGTTCTCCGGCTTTCTGTTCAAAATTAGACTTCATGAGTGTCACATCCTGTGTCGGGCGTGACCCTGTTGATCCGTCGTAAGTTTTGAGGTAACCCCTTGTTATTTCCCTTGCCTGGCTTTCATAATCAAAAAGACCATAATCTTTACGGAGTTCGGCCAATGCATTTTCAACACTATCAAGCTCTTTCTTCTTTTCTTTTAAAGTCAGGCCTAAACTATTGACAACCTCATCGTATTTGCTCTTATGAATACCCCTGATCTTAATGTTGCAAAAGTCCATTATTGAATTAACCATCTTATAAGCAATCACCGGGTCTTTATCAGTTACTTCAATTTCTATTGACTCCCACTGTGTCTTATTGATTTTCACGTTCTCGTTATACAAATACATCATAGTTGAATAGTAGTACTTGTAACTTGAATCAATTTCATAATGCTTGCTAAGGTCGTAGAGCTTTATAATGCTATCCTTAATGTCCTTTGATTGCAACCACTGCAGCATCTGCTCTGACTCACTTTCATCAGAATAGGGAGCAATATTTGAAGGATACACCAAAGCATACGATTTGAACTTTGGTGTAATAAATAAAGGGGAAGAAAAAACCATCCCGAGCAAAGCTGCTACCACGGCAATTATTAATAAGTGCCATTTCCATTTTAGGAATATCCTTAACAGGCTAAGGTTATTGAAGTAATTTTCCATATCAGGCTTTACAATATTCAATCGGTTAAAATATCTTGCTTTTTGAACGATAAGAGGTTCTTTCTGAGCATTCCGCTGGCCGACATCTTATCAACACTAATGATTACAAATATTGAGACTAGCAGAGTTGAGATTACTGAAACAAGCACAATAACCCATCTGATGGGATATGATTTCTTTTCAGCTTTATAGGCTGATTCAACCACAAATTTCTGTGGCAGATTCTCAGTAGCATCAACTTTTGCCTCTTCATATCGCGCTTTTAAATAGCTTAACTGTTTTTTCTCATGTTCCAATTGGTCGCGAATAGAAACATATGCGCCACCATACTGGGCTAAAACATCAAGTTTTTCATTCAACGCTTTAATTCCCCTTTGATTGCCCCTGGCTATTTCAATAGCAAGTTGCTGGTTCATCATTTCAGACTGGGTTTCATAGTCAAAAACACCTAATTGTCTGATTTTCTTAAGGGAGTCTTCCATTTTTGCAATTTCTCCCTGAAGGCTAAGGTATTCTTTTTCAACAATTTTGAAACCTCTCATTGCCCTTTCTTTCTGCATCGCATTTTTTGTTGAATCGAGCAGATCAGAAATTGAATTTGCTATATCTGCAGCCAGTTGCGGATCCTTATCAAGCACCGTGATCTTAACTGCCATATATTCGGTTCTGCGAAAGGTTATATTACTCTCGTATTCTTTATTAAGATAAGTATGTTTGAATTTTGACCGGGGATTGATGCCATAGTGCTGCATCAGGTTAAACTTATTAATGATCTTATCCCTGATCACTCCTGAGTTAAGTATCTGTAACATCTGCTCTGTCTGTTCATCTTCTCCGAATTCAAGAATATCAGACTTGGCAGTAGGCTGATCGGTTAAAAGTGCTTTTGAAACTGAATTACTTGAAACCGGAAACAGAATAACCGATGATTTGTACAAAGGTGTAATAAAGAGCGGAGAAGAGAAGAGTATTGCAAGTGCAGCTGAAACAACAGCAATTACAATAAGATGCTTCCGCCACGAATACAGAAACATTCCAAGACTGGTCGAGTCAAAATCCTTCATACCCCCTAATTTAATTTCCGACATGTTATTGTGGGTAGATTTTTATAAAGTCGTCAAAGATAGAAAATTTTGTTGATGGTGCTATATATAAACCTCTTAATTTCGATAGTAGTCCTGTCAGATAACAGGCCTGGTCCTGGTTTTTAAAAGACCGATGAAATGTTTCAGGTTAAGAAGCTGTAAAATCATTGCCCAGATAACCGACAATATGATCATTATTCCCGCATTTAACGCCCAACCGGCCGGTATATGAACAGATAAAAATCCTGCAACAGCAACCCCAATTACAAAAACAGCCAGTTTCATCAGGTATTTGATACGAGTTTCCAGTTTAAAATATATAACGCTCAGTACTACCTGCATTATTGCCATAACAGCTTGAGTAACAAGACTTGCCCATGCTGATCCAAGCGCCCCGTATCTGGGTATCAATACCAGGTTTAATCCAACATTCATCAACATTCCTGTGGCTGCAAGATAATTCAGTTGCTTAAGGTTGCCATTGGCTGTCAGCAATGTCCCAAAAACATACGAAGTTGAAATAGCAACAAAGCATGACATTAATACTGGGAATATTTTTGCCGATTCATTGATGTGATCATCGTACAATAGTCCTATAACCTGGTAATTGAAAGTAAATGAAACCGCTGATACAATAATTGAAAAGACAAAAAGCAATGAAAACGACAACCGTACCATATTATTGATCTTTGCCTTTGTCTTTATCATCCGGGCAAAAATAGGTAACAATAACAGTGAAAACAGGTACGCTATATTATTGGCGGCATCCAGTAACCGGTATGAGTGGGCATATATTCCCGACTGAATCTTTCCTTCAGGCCCATCCAACAACCTGGCAAGCATTACAGTGTCAAATTTGTTATAAAATGCCATTAAAAGTACTAGTACTGCATATGGCAGGCTTTGTTTGAGGATAAGCAGGAAAAATGGATAATTCCAGTTTAATTTTCTGAAAGATGCTTTCTTAATGACGATCAGAAAAGCTACAATAAACGTAATACCCAGAGCAATCGTCTGTGAATAAACAAACCACTCAATTTTAAATGGTGATCTTGTAATCCCTCCCCATAAAAGCACGCTGCATATGGCAATCATTACTATCCGGTCGAGAACCGACAGAATGCTGTCGGTCTTGAAGAAAAGTAATGCTGAAATATTCGAACGCAGATAAAGAATAAACGATGTAAGGAACTGGTTTATGCCAAGGAAAATCAAAAGGTACAATTCTGTTCCCCTGTAACCCCAAATAATGGCAACTGAAAAAGTAATTAAGAAATAAACTATTCCAAGTAATAATTTGAGTATAACTATACTGGAAAAGTGCTTATTAAGCAACTGACTGTTCTGCGCAATATTCCGGTTATTGAAATTTGTAATTCCAAAATCGAACAGGATATTAAAGAGAAACGAAAAATTAAACAGCGTGAAGTATAAGCCATACTGTTCGGCACCAACTGTATTCTGAACATTCAGGTCGATACCAAATATCCATACAGGCTTAATAATCAGATTGAGCAGCAGTAAAAAACCTAAATTGGCCAGAAATTTACGTTGCATGTATGATTTTTTGCTGCTTTGATTAGAGGTGTTTACTGAATGAAAAGCTAATAAACTTTTCTCTTTCTTTTTAAATGCTAAATTTGCGCAAAAATAGGATTATTACCCATATAATCCTTCAATAATTAGGTTTAATGCTCTTAATGTAGATTCATTTTGGAAATTGCCGTAAACACACGATTACTGTTAAAAAACAAACTCGAAGGGATTGGATGGTTCACCTATGAGAATTTAAAGAGAATCACTGTTGATCATCCTGAGCATCACTTCTATTTCCTGTTTGACAGGGATTATAGTGATGAATTTATTTTTGCTGATAATATTACCCCGGTTATCTTATTCCCACAGGCCAGGCATCCCTTTTTGTACCATTGGTGGTTTCAGTACTCGGTATATGATTTCTTAAAGAAAATTAAACCCGACCTGTTTATATCGACTGACGGGTATATGCCCCTTAGCGGTAAAATAAAAACCCTGAATGTTTTCCATGATCTCAACTTTGAGCACTATCCAAAAGACCTTCCATATATAGAACGCTGGTACTATAAAAGATATTTTCCAAGGTTTGCACGTAAAGCCAACCGCATTGCCACCGTTTCAGAATATTCTAAAAGAGATATCGTGGATAAATATAAGGTTAGTCCCGATAAAATTGATGTAGTATACAACGGTGCCAACAGTTCTTTTCATCCTCTCGACGAAACCAGTCAGGCTGTAATAAGGGAAAAAGTTGCCGGCGGCAAACCTTACTTCTTTTTCATTGGCTCATTGCATCCGCGAAAAAATCTTGTGAATCTTTTCAGGGCGTATGATATCTTCAGGAAGTCATCTGACCAGAAGGTTATGCTCGTTATTGCCGGTGCCAAAAAATGGTGGACAAGTGACATAAAGGCTGTTTATGACAGCATGGAATATAAAGAAGGTATTATTTTCACCGGACGTTTGATGAGCAAGGAGGTCAACGACCTGCTGGCATCAGCAATGGCTCTTACTTATGTGTCATATTTTGAAGGATTTGGGATTCCAATTGTAGAAGCTTTCAGGTGTGGGACTCCGGTAATTACCTCTAATGTAACCTCAATGCCTGAAATTGCAGGAAATGCCGCACTTACTGCCGATCCTTTTAAACCTGATTCCATCGCCGACGCTATGGTTATGATTGCTGAAAATGAAAGTTTACGCCAACAACTCACCACTGCGGGCTTTGAACGTGCCAAACAATTCACCTGGGATGAATCAGCAAAAAGGCTCTGGGCGAGTGTTCTTAGAGTGACTCGTGACTAGTGACTAGTGACTAGTGACTAGTGACTAGTGAAGGAAAAAGGAAAAAGTGAGTGGTTCTAATTACGATTTCCACTTTCAACTTTTTTACTTCTTCCTACTTTTTACTTTTAATTTTTTACTTTTTTACCGCTTTTAACTTTTCTACTTTTTCCTTTTACCTTTTTCCTTTCCTTTTTCCTTTTTCCTTTTTCCTTTTCAAAGAATATTAACTTCTGCTTCCAGAGTGAGCTCAAATTTTTCGAATACTGAATCGGCTATTTTTTGTGATAGCTGTTTTATATCCCTGCCGGTTGCTTTTCCATAGTTTACAAGTACTAATGCCTGTTTTGGATGAACCCCGGCATCGCCTTCACGGTAACCTTTCCAGCCACAGCATTCAATTAACCAGCCTGCAGCAATTTTATAACCCTCTTCTGTTTCATAATACCTGGCTTCAGGGTGCTTAGCAATGAATTCGGTAAACTGTTTTGCCGTCAATACCGGATTTTTGAAAAAGCTGCCTGCATTACCGGTAACTGCCGGATCGGGCAATTTACTCTTTCTGATATTTATCACGGCCTGGCTTACCCCTTTTATATCATGCGGGGCATTTATAAGTGCCATTTCCTCTTCTATTGCAGCATATGTGAGATTTAATACCGGCGTTTTCTTTAATTTGAATATGACCGACAAAATCAGGTATATACCCTTATAAACACCTTTAAATACGCTGTAACGGTAATCAAACTGACATTCATTCCGGTAAAACTCACGAAACTCGCCTGTCCTTATGGAAACTGCTTCCAGCATATAAAATGTGTCCTTCATTTCAACTCCATAAGCCCCGATATTCTGTATCGGACTGCTTCCAACTGTTCCGGGTATCAGGCTCAGGTTCTCCAGTCCACCATAACCTTTTTCAATGCAGAAATTAACCAGGTTATCCCAAACAACGCCAGCTTCCGCACGTACATACACAAAATCCTCGTCCTCTTCAAGCACCTCAATGCCATTTGTCTCAACCTTTATCACCAGTCCATCCCAATCTTCTGTAAAAAGCATGTTACTGCCACCGCCAACAAATAACACTTTGCCGGGGTACGACATAATATATCTGAGAATATCGGGCAATTCTTCTTCCGATCTGAATCTGATAAAATGCCTGGCCTTCACACTCATACCAAAAGTGTTGTACGGCCTGAGGTCAACATCCTGTTCTACGCTTACAGCGAATTTCTTTTCCATAGCACAAAAATACTACTTTTGCATATCCACAAATTAATACAGGGATTGAAAAAGGTCATCGTTTCTGTTACCAATGATCTGAGCACCGACCAAAGGGTAGACAAAGTTTGCTGTACACTTTCAAACATGGGCTTTGATGTTGAACTGGTCGGGAGAAAACTACCAGGTAGCTTCCCCTTGCACAGGTCGTACAAAACTCATCGTATGAGCTTGGTTTTCAAGAAAGGACCACTTTTTTATGCTGAATACAACACCAGGCTCTGGTGGTACCTTTTAACGCATAGGGTTAATCTGCTGGTTTCAAATGACCTCGACACCCTGCCAGCTAACTTTGTGGTACACAAAATAAAACGTATACCGATTGTATACGACAGCCATGAGTTTTATACTGAAACTCCTGAATTGGTAAACAGGCCTTTTGTGCAGGGTATCTGGCTGTGGATTGAAAAAAGAATCTTCCCGCGGCTCACCGATATATTTACTGTTAATGATTCAATTGCAGCACTATATGAACAGAAATATGGTAAAAAGCTTTTTGTGGTCAGGAATCTTCCCCGCAAAAATGTTTCTGTTAAGAAGATTCTTCCCGAGGATTTGGGTTTTAAATCAGGCGAGCACCTCATAATTTTGCAGGGTGCTGGCATAAATATTCAACGTGGCGCCGAAGAAGCAATCCAGGCAATGGAATTTGTGCCTGATGCTAAACTTCTCATTATAGGTGGAGGCGACGTGGTTGATGATTTGAAGAAGCTGGCTGCTGAAAGAAATCTGAATGGAAGAGTGATATTCATGCCGCGCAAGCCTTACAATGAACTGATGGAATACACAGCTGTTGCCGAAATTGGATTAACACTGGATAAAGATACCAATATCAATTACAGGTTCAGCCTGCCCAATAAGCTCTTTGATTATATAAATGCCCAAACTCCGGTTCTTGCATCACCTTTAACAGAAATAAGGAAAATTGTGGAGAATTATAAGGTTGGTGTGCTGATTGAAAACCATGATCCAAGGCATATTGCTGATAAAATCAACTTTATGCTGCAAAACAATTATAAGGCTAAACTGAAAGAAAATCTGATAAATGCCTCTTCTGTTCTCAATTGGGAAGCTGAAGAGGAAGTACTAAGAAGTGTTTATTCAAAATATGTCTGAGAATCACTTGCATATTGTGTCGTTCGACGTTCCCTACCCTCCCAATTACGGGGGTGTGATTGATGTATTCTATAAAATTAAGGAACTTCATTCCAAAGGAATTAAACTTCACCTGCATGTTATTGAATACCCCGGTCGTAATCGTGCCCCTCAACTTGAACAGTATTGTGAAACGGTTATTTACTATCCCCGGTTAACCGGCTTTAAATCGGCTTTTAAACTGCAACCATATATTGTACAGAGTCGCCGGTCGCCTGAAATGATAAATAACCTACTTAACGACAATTATCCAATTCTTTTTGAAGGACTTCATTCATGTTCTTACATTGATGATAAAAGACTAAAAAACAGGTTACTCATTTATCGCGAAAGCAATATCGAGCACCATTATTATATTAACCTGTTCAAAGCTGAAAGGCATTGGGGCAAGAAGGCTTATTTTCTGCTCGAAAGTCTTAAACTCTTTGCATTCCAGTATAAACTGAAACATGCCGATATTATGCTGGCGGTTTCAAAACACGATGCCGGATACCTGCAGACGGAATTTAAGGACAAAGAGGTGCACTTTCTGCCCAGTTTCCATGCCAATGCGGCAGTGGTTGCCAGAGAAGGCAAGGGTAGTTATTTTCTTTATCACGGCAATATTGAAGTCCCTGAAAATGAAATTGCAGCTTCTTTCCTGATCAGGAAGGTCTTTGCCGGTTCGCGTCATAGATTAATCGTGGCTGGAATGAATCCTCCCAAATCGATAGTAAACCTGGTTGAAAAGTATCCAAACATACAGTTGATTCCCAATCCCGACGAAAAAACTATGTTTAACCTGATTGCCGATGCACAGGCAAACATACTGGTTACATTCCAGGCATCAGGACTTAAGCTTAAACTCTTGAATACCCTTTATAACGGCCGGTTTTGCATTGTCAATCCCACGATGTTAAATGGTACCGATCTTGAGGAATTGTGCCTGATTGGGAAATCGGCAGTTGAACTCAAATCACTGCTTGATGAAGTGTCCGATAAAGAATTCACCCGAGGGATGATTGAAAAGAGGGCTGTTGTATTAAGGGATAATTTCTCAAACAGTATCAATGCCGACCGGATGGTCGATATTATTTTCAACAGGTAACACTTTTCCGTTTTCGCACTTGAGAGTTCTGGAAGGGAATTTTTCCATCAGTGCATAATTATGCGTTGCCATAAGTACGGCCCTTCCCGACCGGCTTATATCCATCAACAATGTCATAATGCCGGCCGACGTTTCCGGATCAAGGTTGCCGGTGGGCTCATCAGCCAAAATAAGTTCCGGATCATTAATCAATGCCCTGGCTATAGCCACGCGTTGCTGCTCACCACCCGACAACTGGTAAGGCATCTTAAACCCTTTGGTCTTTAATCCTACCTTATCAAGTACATCCTCCAGCCTGTCGTTCATTTGTGTTTTGTTTTTCCAACCGGTGGCTTTCATAACAAACAACAGATTTTCATTTACGCTCCTATCGGAAAGCAGCTGGAAATCCTGGAAAACAATGCCCATTTTCCTGCGAAGATAAGGCACTTCGCGCTTTTTAATCTTGTTGAGGTTATAACCTGCTACCTGGGCTTCACCATCATTAACAGGCAACTCAGCATAAAGTGTTTTTAAAAGACTGCTCTTACCGGTACCGGTTTTGCCGATCAGGTAAACGAATTCGCCCTTATTGATCTGAAGGTTTACATTTGAAAGAACCAGGATATTACGCTGGAAGACACTTATATCGTGTAAATCTATGATGGCATTTTCTGACATGGCAAAGGCATTATTTGCCACCAAAGATAAGTAATATCTTACTTTCCAAGGCGTGAATCTGCATTATCATCATGTGTTTCGGTACTGTCAGCCTTCTTCACCAGGTCCATACCGCACTTTGGGCATTTGCCGGGCTGATCAGAGGTTACTTCAGGATGCATGGGACAAGTATAAACTGCAGCCAATTGTTGCTTTCCGGCTGAGGCGGTATCTTCAATCTGACCGGCATTTGACTCGGTGTTCGATGTATTGTTGTTACACGAAATCATCAGCGAAAAAGAAAATATAAAGGCTAAAAAGCCCGGTTTTATCCAGTTCATATCAGTAAAGTTAAAATAAACTTAACAAACAAAGAAGTAACCGGTTTGAAATAGTATTATAAATCAGGCTTTTACCCCTGTCGCGGTATAAGCTCTGGCGGCTCTTGCAAAAGCGGGCCAAAGATCTTTGTGAATCCCCGGCACTATCACCCATTCCTTCATGCGCCTGCCGATACCTCCCGGATCAAACAGTTCTGCACCCTCAAGAGCAATAGCTGCTTTATGCGCCTCGCCTGTAAGTTTAAAAACCATGTTGTTTTGGTAAAAACATGTGTAGGCTTTGTGGTTTATTTTAAAACATTCCTTACCAAACATCTGACTCTTGACTGATCCTTCCAGGCTGTACCCAATATCCAAAAATAACTGTAATAAATCTTCCATAGTTTCAGGTTAAAGTTTGTAAAAATTATCCTCATTTACACCAACATCAAACCTTCCATCTGAAAAAGTAACAGGTTCATTATTGATCTGCGCTTTAAAGTCGAAAGTTCCGGATAAAATTACTTCCTTTTGCTCATCATCCACAAAAAGATTCTGAACCCGTTTAAAATGCAGTTTTCCACTCAGTATTTTCGTATTCAGTTGCCCTGTATCCTTGGTAATATATACTGACACACCAGGAATTGCCAGGTCAATAATACTATCGTTAAACGCTGTAAGGTCAAGGTAACTATCTGGTTGAAAACCTTTGAGGACAATTGACATTGTCATGTTGTTTGAATAATAATAGTAGTCGTAATTGTTGGTAGTGCCGTTAAAAAGAAAAACAGTAGCCGAATCATTCACAATCACTTTCACGGGGACTTCCTGATTGTTTGAAACAAAGATATCGCGGTCATAATAAACGCCAAAAGTATTATACCCCCATTCAGAGTATGCAGGCATATTATAATCATCAGGGTCACTAATGAAAACCGACTCTTTAAGGTCGTTATCCTTACTGCATGAAGCAACTAAAACCATCAACAGCGCCATAAGCGCAAATATTTTTAAAGATCTCTTTTTCATTCTTGGGTATTATTTAGCGGAATAATTAACGAAAGCTGGCAGCCAAAACCTAAACCACGGTCAACAATACAACCGGTTTCTGTGAGATATCCGTATGGAAAGATGATGGCCATATCGGCATGTGGCCTGGCGGGATTTCCGAGGGTGATGCCACCTGCAGCATAGATGGAAGAAATGAATTTTGCAGGTTCCGGAAGCATATCTGTCAATTCACCGCTATGCTTCTCCATTTCAGGGTCCCTGAACAATATATCTGTATTTGAATTCAAAAGCAGGTCAAATTGAACGCCAGCTTTAACATACATTCCCAAACCATAAGGATCAGAAAAAAAGTACCGGGCTTCAACAGGAATACCCAGATAGCTGTTGTGTTGCTCAATCCCTTTAACCCTGTAATACAACGTATTGTTATTATTGTGCCCGACTTCCCAGTAAAAGAAGTCATCAGTATCACCCGAATAGTTATCAGGCCCAACCGAATAATCAGCCTTAGTAAACTTAATACCTGTCGCCAGTCCCAGCTTGTTATCCAGCATTCGCTTTTCGGCTTTTAGACCAGCAAACCACTGTTTATTATAGCTGTTGACCGACGAGGTATAGTAGCTGCCCGGGTAAGGGATATCGCCCCTTATAAAGTCCATTTCATGAACCATGCCGCTTGTTGAAATAACACCGGATTCGGGAATAATAAGCCAGTTATTGCTTTGCGCGAAAGAGGAACAGGCAAAAAAAAGGCCCAGTAACAAAGTAAATGTCAGAGAACGCATAAATAGTGATTTGAAGCAAAGATGCGAAAAAAGAATTATGGTTGCATTAACTTCCAAAATTTGATTTATTAAACAATTTTCATTTTAGCTTTCACATGCCGATCAAACTTTCACATCTTTACCTGATCAATCCAATTAATACACCGCCATCAAATTACCGCTTAATTATCGCTGGTTGATTGATGATTCCTTTTGGATTTGTTGCATCCCTCTTTGTCATTACTTTGGTTTTCTCTTATTCCAGACTTACTTCTGTCTTAGTCCTATGAAGTAACTTCCGGATAAGTCGGTACCAGAAGTGTAGTAAAGTGGAGTGAAAGGAATCTGGAAGGAATCACAAACTATTCTTCAAAATTAAAACATATATATAACACCGAAGGTGCTTGTGGATTTCGCTTTTTTTTATCTTTGCCCACTATGCGATTTTTATACACTCTACTCGTTATCGTTTTAACAGGCAATTGTTTATTTGCTCAAAACGAGCATGCACTCCCTGTTCTGGAAGCTGTCCGCATTACCAAGGCTCCTGTTATTGATGCAATTATTGATGATGAAGCCTGGAAAACTGATAATATCGCAACTAATCTCCGACAGCGTGACCCTGTGTTTGATACCAAAGCCCGGTTTAATACAGAGATCAGGATTGTATACGATGATAAGGCCATTTATGTAGCCGCTGTTATGTATGATTCCAGTCCCGACAGTATAAAGAAGGAACTCGCCACCCGTGATAATGACGGCAAGAATGCCGATTATTTTTATCTTGCCTTTGATACCTGGAACAGCCGACAGGACGCATATATTTTTGGTGTTTCAGCTTCAGGTATTCAGGTCGATAAGCGCATCATGGATGAGACTTATGATGCCGTTTGGGGAAGTGCCGTTCGTATTAATGAAACAGGATGGGTTGCCGAAATGCGCATCCCCTACTCTGCTTTGCGGTTTCCTGCTTTAAAAGAACAGCAGTGGGGTTTACAGATTGTAAGAACAGTGCGCAGAAATCGTGAAAACGACCAGTGGGCACTTGAACCAAAAGATACTGATAACACCATCAAATACTGGGGCACTTTAACCGGATTAAATGATATTGATCCTCCATTGAGGCTTTCAGCCCTGCCCTATCTCTCAGCAGGACTGCAGTATGATAGCCATGAGTCTTCCAAAGGCTTTTCCAATACCTATAATGGCGGTATGGATCTCAAGTGGGGTCTGAATGAAAGCTTTACACTTGATATGATATTAATGCCCGATTTCAGTCAGGTGCAAACCGATGCTGTTGAGAAGAACCTTTCACCCTTTGAAATTACTTATGACGAGAACAGGCCTTTCTTTAATGAAGGGACTGACCTGTTCCAGAAGGGTGATTTGTTTTATTCAAGAAGAATCGGCCATGTTCCTTTAAAATATTATTCGGTAAGCAGCATAATGGATGCCGGCGAACATATTGTCTCCAACCCTTATAGTTCAAAACTGCTGAATGCCGTGAAATTATCGGGCCGCACATCTGAAGGGCTGGGTATTGGGGTGCTGAATGCTTTTACAGGAAATACTTATGCAGTGGTTTCTGATTCAGCAGGAAATAAACGCGATATACTCACCGATCCTTTCACCAACTACAATATTCTGGTACTCGATCAAACACTGCCCAATAACTCTTCTGTTTACCTCATTAATACGAATGTTTCAAGGCCAGACGGCTGGAAAAAATCAGATGTACTGGGTGGCGGCTTTAAGCTTAGCGAGAAGTCAAACACCTACCTGTTACAGTTTGACCTCAGTTCCACAAATACGGTTACACCTGTTGTAAATGATACCATTGAAGACAAAGTTAAAAAATCGGGGATTTTTTATAATGTTGCTTTTGAGAAAACAAAAGGTAAATTCCGCTTCAGTATATACCAGCTGGGAATGAATGACAAATACGACCGTAACGACCTGGGTGTTAACCATACCAACGACTGGCTTGACAGGGGGATAACTATAGGATACAATGTGTATGAGCCTTTTTCAATTTTCAGGAACTTCTATCAAAGCATAAATGTATTTAAAGAGATCAAGCAGAGTTCAGGTAAAAACATCAATACTATTTTAACTTACCGCTTCAATACAACATTTACCAACTACCTGTCGTTCTGGGGCAATGTTGCCTACTCCCCTTATGACCGTTATGACTATTACGAGCCACGTTCAACAGGCAGGGTATGGGTTTCGCCGGGATATTTGGCAGCGTATATCGGTTATTCGAGTGATTACCGTAAGGTGCTGGCATTTGATGGTGAACTTGACTGGCATCGCGATTTTGATAAAAATGTGTGGAAAACTATCAGTATTGAGCCAATCATCAGGGTTAGCGACAAATTCAAGCTTAATCCCGAATTCCTGTATCAGACAGGCATACACGATAAAGGCTGTGTCAGTGAATTTGAAGCCAGGGATGTGTATTTTGGCGACAGGGATATCAAATTAATAATCAATTCCATCTCAGGAGAATATTTATTCAGCAACAAAATATCACTCAGCCTCTGGTTAAGGCATTACTGGCAGCGTATTGAATATAACGATTACTATCTGCTGACCCCCATAGGAGAACTTACCCCTTCCGATGGATTTTCTACAAACAACCTCAATGTAAATTACTTCAATATTGACCTTGTATTCGGGTGGGAATTCTCACCTGGAAGCATGTTCAACGTGGTCTGGAAGAATGCCATTGTACAGGAAAACCAGGATTACAGGATCAAATACTTCAAAAACTTTGAGAAGACAATCAGCTCGCCGCAGATCAATAATTTAAGTGTGAAAATCTTGTATTACCTCGACTATCAGATGCTGAAGAAGAAGAATTAACGCTAACCCTGCTGCAACCAGAGCTTGAAACCTTCTTTGAGCAGGTACTTCAGATAATCCTGTTGTGAGTAAAAATCCCTTATTACCACATGTTTATGTACCTTGCCTTCACCTGTGAGCATACATTCAGGATCATTAATGAGCGAGCCCCTGTTGAAGCCAACCTTTAATGACTTTTGAGAAGGAATAATAGTATAGAGTGTATTTTTATAACCTTGTCCAAAGGTATAACCTACAATCCGTGCCTGTACGTCAACCTGTTCCTCAGCTTGTGTAAACATGCTAAGTATCAGCTCTCTGGTCAAATATGCATTCTCAACAGTTTCATGGGGGTACGTTGAGATAAAGTCATCAAAATTTACATCCATTCTGTTACATTTACTTTTAAGGGATTATTTAACAAAGACTGTAAATTCAGAAAATTATTTAACTAAGCCTGTAAAACCCATAAAGGCCATCGACAAAAGTCCGGCAATTACCAGTGATATCGGGAAACCCTTCATACCTTTGGGAATACCCATCAGTTCAAGCTGTTCCCTTATACCCGCCATGAGAATCAATGCAAAAGTAAAACCAACGGCAGTTGCACTGCTGTAAACAACGCTCTGCACAAGCGTAAAGTTCTTCTGAACAGCCAGGATGGCAATTCCAAGAACTGCACAATTGGTGGTGATTAAAGGCAGATATATCCCCAATGCCTGATAAAGGGCAGGCGCTGCTTTTTTCAGGATGATTTCAACCACCTGCACCAGGAATGCAATGATAAGGATGAAGGTGATGGTCTGCATAAACTCAACTTTTAGCGGAATGAGCATATACTGCTGTATAAGCCATGTTACAAGGTTAGCCAGTGCCATCACAAATACCACTGCCGCTCCCATGCCCAGTGATGTTGACACCTTCCCGGATACACCCAGAAACGGACATATGCCTAAGAATTGTGCCAGCACAACATTATTTACCAATAGGGCAAGTATTATAATGTTAATGTATTCCATGCGACGTTGTTTAAGTGATTAGTTAACTATATTTTACTTTTAACCGGTTCATAACAGCTATCAGGTAACCGAATGTTAAGAAGGCTCCCGGAGGCAGTATGAATATTAAAATTGTGGATATATTCTCCGACATGATCCTGATGTTGAAGATTGATCCACTGCCCAACAATTCCCTAATACTTGCAATAAGGGTTATAGCCAGCGTAAATCCAATACCCATCCCCAGTCCGTCCAGTATCGATGGGAGTACTTTATTCTTTTGTGCAAAGGCTTCGGCACGGCCAAGAATAATACAGTTTACCACTATAAGCGGAATAAAGATACCCAGTGTATTGTAAAGATCGGGGGTAAAGGCTTTCATTACCAGGTCAACAACCGTAACAAACGATGCAATAATGAGGATAAAAGCGGCTATCCTTACCTTGTCGGGAATGAAGTTCTTAAGTGCTGCAATCATTAAATTTGAGCAAACAAGCACAAAGGTGGTTGCTGCACCCATGCCAATACCATTCATGGCAGCGGTTGTAACGGCCAGCGTTGGACAGGTGCCCAGTACAAGCACAAATGTCGGGTTACTTTTTACCAGACCGTCAGTTAAAAAATGGAGATTCTTCATTTCACTTCCCCTTCCTTAATTGGAAAATTCTTTACCAATGCATCATATGCTTTCTGGATCCCGTCGCAATAAGCGCGTGACGATATTGTGGCTGCCGAGATGGCATCAACTGTTCCACCATCTTTCTTCACCATCAGTTTCTGATCTTTTAATGCTGCAATTTCAACATTCATAAACTGGTCATGAAACTTCGGCTTCACCATATTGCTTCCCAGTCCCGGTGTTTCTTTTTGCTGCAGAACCACCACATTGTTAATCTTTCCACCGGGTAAAAAGCCTACCATAAGGTCTATCCTGCCGGCATAGCCTTTTTCGGTATAAGTCTTTACGGCATACCCAACCGGCTGGCCATTCTTTGTTGCAGTGTATATGGTTAACCCGTCAGTTTCAAGCATATCACTCACCGGGTTATTGTCAAACGCCGGCAGCACCTGCTTCAGGGCTTCTGTTTCCTTTGCTTTGGCAGCCTCTGCTATGGGCTCCTTCGTGATGTTGTATACGAATCCCAATGCTGCTGACATCACCAGGGAGATCAGGAACAGTGAAAGGACCATATTTTTTAGTGATGATTCAAGCTTTGCCATATTCAGCGACTTTTTGCTTTGACTCAACGGTTGCTTTTATCGCCGCTGATCCAAAACGTTTTGGTTTAATACCTTTGTTAATAAGCGGGGTGAATGCATTCATGATAAGGATGGCGAATGATACCCCTTCAGGATATGCTCCCCAGTTGCGTATGGTTATGGTGATTATTCCGGCACCTATCCCAAAGATGATTTGTCCAAGTGGCGCCATCGGGCTGGTTACCATATCAGTAGCCATAAAGAAGACACCCAGCATTAAACCGCCGGCCATTACACTGATTACAGGATCCAGGTACTTGTCGGGATTCATAACCCAGAGTATGGCTGAAAATATAAACGCTGTTCCCAGATAGGCTACAGGGATATGCCAGGTTATAATCTTTCGTGCAAACATGAAAAGTGCTCCAAGCAAAAGAGCAATCACTGAAACTTCGCCCAGCGAGCCTCCCTGTGCCCCGGTAAGATCATTGAAATATCCCGGGAAACCGGCCGATGCCACAATTTCACTCACTTTCTTTCCGGCCATTATGCCTTCATGGTAAATTCCAAGCGTGGTAGGTCCTGTAAGGGCATCAACCATATGCGCACTGAATAAGGGTGCAGGCACAGGCCAGCTTGTCATCTGAACAGGAAAGGAAATCAACAGGAATACCCTTCCTATAAGTGCCGGATTAAACGGATTTTTGCCCAGCCCGCCAAACGACATCTTTGCTATGGCAATTGATACCAGTGCACCAATGATTATAATGAGTGACGGAATATTTGAAGGCAGGTTGAACGCCAGCAATACTCCCGTTACTATAGCCGATCCGTCGGTAACCGATACCGGCCCTTTCAACATGTATTTCTGAATCAGCCACTCAACGGCTATGCATGAGGCTACTGATATAAATATTACCCGCGCTGAATCAAGCCCGAAGTAATAAACGGAGACGAGAATGGCAGGGATCATGGCAATCACTACACCATACATTATGGACCTGACGTCCTGACGCTGGTGTATATGGGGTGACCCCGATACAGTTAGTAAGCTCATATTAGTTTTTTACCCTGTTTCTGATTATGTTTCCAACTTTGTTTTTGCCCAGCCTTACATAGTCGAGCAATGGCCTGCCCGAAGGACAGGTATACTGGCACGAGCCGCATTCCATGCAGTCCATGATGTATGATTTCTCCGCTTCTTCGTAAAACTCACCGGCAGTTAGCTGTGCCAGCTGCACAGGCTCAAGCCCCATCGGACAAACTGCAATACACCTCGCACACCTTATACAGTTGAATACCTGTGTACGGTGGCTTTTGTCAGCGGGCATGATTAAAATGCCTGAAGTCCCTTTTACCACGGGTACACCCGGGGTAGTAAGTGCTTTTCCCATCATGGGTCCCCCGCTTATGATCTTACCGGTATCTTCCGGAATGCCGCCGGCCTGCTGGAGCAGGAAGTCAACAGGGGTTCCTATTCTTACCCTGAAATTGCCCGGTTTTACCACCGATGTACCTGTAACGGTAACAATCCGGTCAACCAGCGGCTTGTTCTTCTGCACCGCCTCGTATACGGCAAAGGCAGTCCCTACATTGTTTACTATGCATCCTGTTTCCACCGGAAGTTTGCCTGATGGCACTTCTTTGCCCGTAACCGCCTTTATCAGTTGCTTTTCCCCTCCCTGCGGATATTTCACTTTCAGAGGAACAACCCTTATTTCAGGATAATCTTTTGAAAGGGTGGTAAGGTGCTCAATGGCATCCTTCTTATTGTTTTCAATTCCAATAAAAGCCTTTGACACACCAAGAGCCTTCATCAGTATCCTGGTGCCGGTGATAATCTCCTCCCCTTTCTCCAGCATCAACCTATGGTCTGATGTCAGGTAAGGCTCACATTCCACTCCGTTTATGATAAGGGTGGTGGCTTTCTTTTCTTTCGGAACCATCAGCTTCACATGACTGGGGAAGGTAGCACCTCCCAAACCCACAATGCCCAGGTCTTTTATTTTGTCAATAATCTCCTGTTGTGTGGCTGTGATGTCCTTTAACATTTCCGGCGAACGGTCAATGCCTTCTGCCCACTCATCGCCGGCAACTTCAATGACAATGGCCGGGCGCCTGTAGCCCGATGCATCGGTGACTTCTTCTATCTGTAACACTTTCCCCGACACAGAAGAATGAATGTTGGAAGAAATGAATGCTTCACCCTTTGCAATAAGCTGGCCAACCTTCACCTCTGCCCCTTTGTCGACAACCGGCTTTGAGGGCGCTCCGAGGCTTTGTGATAATGGTATGTATACCTTACCCGGCAATGGTATCATTTCAATTGCCTTTCCTGCGGTTAGCTTATTCTCCGGGGGATGAACACCACCTGTTTTGAATGTCTTCAATTTATTGGTCCTCCGTTTATTTTCCTGGAAATTCTTTATATAGATAATTATACGGTTTCAACAGTGGCCGGCGCCCCGGTAATTTCAGCTTTGTCTTTCCTTGGCGGAAAGTTGAGTTCAAGTATGCAACCCGTCGGACAAACGACTGCACACTTGCGGCACAGCCTGCATTTCTCCGCGTCAATATAGGCAAGGTTATCCTTAATTCCGATGGCATCATACACGCATTCCTTTACGCACCTGGTACATGCTATGCAGGCCACACTGCAGTTCTTTTTCGCAACACCACCCTTATCCCTGTTCATGCATGATACATATATACGGCGGTCTTTTTTACCCTTAGGCCTTATTTCAATGATGTTCCTCGGACAAGCCTTAACGCAGGCACCACAGGCCACACATTTCTCGTCGGATACTACCGGCAGTCCTGTTTCCTTATCTATATATATGGCATCAAACAAACACGACCTTACACAGTCGCCATCACCCAGGCAGCCATTCGGACAGCCGGTTTCACCTGCCGACATGGCATGTGAAAAGGCACATGAAGGGGCACCCTCATAAATAACTTTACGGGGCGCATGCTGTAACGAACCACTGCACCTTATCACGGCAATCATGGGCTCGGTAATCACTGCTTCCTGACCCAAAAAGGCTGCAATCTTCTGTGAGGTTTCATTTCCGCCCACGGGGCACTTGTATGTGGCAAGGTCCTGCGTTTTAACTATGGCCTCAGCGAGGGCACGACAACCGGCAACACCGCATCCACCGCAGTTGGCACCCGGCAGCATGTCTGCAATTACGTCAATGGAAGGATCTTCAAAAACCCTGAACTTCTGTGCAATAAAGTAGAGTATTACTGCTGATGCAACACCAAGAACACACAGAGTTAGTACGGCAAAGAGTATTGTACTGTTCACTTCTAATAGTGTTTAAGGCTTAATGATGTATTAAGCCTGACAAAATTAGTACTATAAAAAATCCTATCAAAATTTAAAGCCAAAAATTACACATGTAAGTAATTGAATATCAACAACGTATTTACGTATCTAAGATATTGAAATTTAATAGATTAGTAAGGGGAAAACGCCATTTATTAAATTCTTTTAGGAAAGAAATTCGTTCTTTTTAGCTGTTTCGCGTAATCCAACCGCCCCTCGATTGCGCTATGGTGTTGTAACTTGCAGCTTCGCTGCTGTTACTACACCAAGCTCCACCCGGGGACCGTTGCACGGGTCATGCTTTTTTTAGGGACCGAAGTTTCACAAAGCATGTTTGAGTGACGGGTCCTAAAACAAAACAAAATATCAGGGCTTTAATAAGAAAGAGTCCAGAAATTTCTTGATGTATGTGTTATCAGAATTCTCTTTCGTTGTACCTACCATTAGAGAATAAAGTTTATTATTGACTAAATACATCCTGGAAGTTATTAATGTATTTGTACTTTTTACTTCTATCACATATTCCCTTCCTGGAAATCCATTTAAACTGATTTTTTTAATCTCGGATGGATATGTCCCTTTTAAAACTTTAACTTGAGAAGAAATAGCACCATCAAAACCAGAATCTATAAACTGGGTTGAATCTTGTGAGTCAATTCCAAATGATAAAGGGTACTCGGTAACACTTAAACCATAACTATAAATTGAATCTACAAACACTTTGCGATGCACGCTGTAACGGCCATAACCTGCAAGGTATTTTTCTACCGTTGAAGTATCAGGTTTTCCAGGCATCAAAATATAATACTTTTCACAAGGTATCGATATCCAGGTGTCTTGCGAAAAACAATTTAAGGCAATAGACAGCAACAGAACAAGTAAACTGTTTTTCATAAATGTGACAAAAATGCAATTCATAATTAACAAAGATAGCGTTTTCAATTATCATTGACTGTCACATGTACAATGTTATCCGAAAAACATATTCTGGGATAATGTCCCAAAACAATAACTGAGATTTGTCTGCAACAATAGTATCTCAGTGCTATTTCATCTTTATACACGCACAAAATCAGCTCTATCCAGCTTGAGTAGTGCCGACTTAAAGCCGGTGTGAAGCCTTCATATTGCTGAGGTAGTGTGATTGCAGACCGATCTCAGACGTATCACAATCTGATTATTTCATCGTAAACTGGAACAATAATACTCATTTCTCATAATTGAACTTATATTGATCCGATTTTATGTATTTTTGGGCGTTATCCCACTTAATTTCTTTAACATGTTACGCTCATTATCTATTTATTTTCTTTGCTTCATGAATCTTGGATTATACGCGCAATGGCCTGTAATACATAATCTGGGATATCAGTTTGTTATACCAAATTATCTGGTAGAAACCTATGACAAAGGGTTTATAAGCACTTTTGATTACAAAAGATCTAATTCTCAATTTAGCAGTTCAGCCATATTCAAGATGGATGTTAATGGCAATCAACTTTGGAAAAAGGAATTAAACAATGAAAATAATTATTTGCAGATAAACGGATTCGCACTGGCTGAAAATGGTAGTTTAGCTTTTTGCGGACATACTTATAAATATGAAGATGTCAGAGATGTTTATATTATGAAATTAAATCCTTGCATGGAGGTTTCGTGGTGCAAGGTTTTCAGGACACCCGGTGTTGATGATGTAGCAGATGAGATGGTATATTGCCCGGTTGACAGTTCTTTTATCATGACAAAATGGACTGACTCGTCAACTGAAACTATAAGATTAATGAAGGTTGATTCTGATGGTGAACTTATTTGGGATAACCTTTATGCATTCAATAACCCGAATTTTGTAGGTGCTTTTCCCCTTAGATTGACTTATTGCCAGAACGATAACTCTGTTATTTTCTCTGGTTTTGTAGATGTTCAAATAGATAGTTTATATTGGTACCAGCCATATTGGTTTAAAATAAGTTCAGAAGGAGAAATGTTATGGGAAAGATACAATGTACCCGATTCATTGTTCGGTCATGGTTTCTCATCACGTGAACCGATGTTTCCCGCTGACACTGTGGTAGTAGCACCTGTTCTCTCATACTCTGGTAAATCAGGGTATGTTAAAATGAATTACTTAACTGGTGAATTTAAAGAATATAATGAACTTTATCAGCCTGATTCTACCTTATATGGTACCCTATGTGTTTCTACATATTTAAATGACCACATTTATACTAGTATTCAATATTTCACAACTGGTTCAAATGGCATTGGGTGCAGTTCAATACAGAAAACAGAGATTAATGGGTCTTTAATTGGGGAGACAATATTACCGGTTAACTATACTGCAGTAGCATATGATTTATACCCTACAAGTGATGATAAACTTTTTCTTACCGCATCACACCTAATAAATCAAAGTGATTTCATGGTAATTAAATACAATGAAAATCTTGAATACGACAGCATATATACACGACCTTTTAACTATGATACTCTTTGTCAGGATGCGATAACTTCAGGCACCATACAAATGAATTGTGATATAGTTACAGGTACTATCTATTTTTTAATTTCTGATAAGCAAGTACTTGACATTTATCCAAATCCAACAGATGATTATTGCGTAATTAAACTTCCTGAATATTTACATGAAGAAAAACAATTTGGTTTATTTACTCAAACATCAAACACCTCAGACTATGTAAAAAATTGCAGTTTGCAGGTTTATGATATTAACGGTGAACTTGTCAGTCAAATAGCATGGCCCGATCATTCAAAAGAACTATTACTTAATACCTCTGAATGGAACTCAGGTCTGTACATTGTAAGAATCCTCAAAGAGAACAATCTTATTGCCAGTGGTAAAATCCTGGTTAACTGATTATTTCATCGTGAACCTAAAATACCTCTTCATCCTGTGCCTGAAAGCGTAGAGAATAAAAAAGTAAGGAACCAGGATGCCCAGTGCGAGCAGTGCTGAAACCAGCTCAGGGAAGAAGGCACTGGAGACAAGCAGGGTGGTTATAAGCAGGATAAAAGGAAACACATAACCAAACAGCACGGCAAGCCAGCCTGATGATGAGATCATTTGGATATCAACCACATCGCCGGGTTCAACTGCCGCTGTTTTGCTTTTTTCAACATCAACGGTCCTTTGCCCTGAACCCAGTGAGGTGCATACCCCTTTTGAATAGCACATTGAGCAGGCACTCTGGTTGTTGATTTTTACTTTGATATGGTCGGTGCCGATACTTTCAACCACACCGCTCTTTATTACACAATCTACATTCTTTTCCATAAAATACAGTGATAATTACGGTGTTGAAAGCGACACGGGCAGAACCTTGCCATTGATCCACCGGTTGCCGTTGACCACAAACCACGCCAGGAATTCGGCCATTGATTCAGCGGTAACTGGAGCATTATAGCCGGGGAAAGCTTCGGCAAGCATGGTGGTGTTTACGCTGCCAATGGCCAGGCAGTTTACATAAATCCCAAGGTCGCTTAACTCGGCGGCCAGCACTTCGGTTAAGGTGGATAATGCGCCTTTGGAAGCACTGTAGAGCGATAAGCCGGGGAACTTGGCGCTGCCCTGAAAACCGCCCATACTGCTTATATTGACTATATGCGACCCCTTTACCAGATGGGGAAGGAATTGCTGGATAAGAAAGAACGGTGCGCGGAAATTGGTATCGACCACCCGCTGGAAATCTTCGGAAGTGATTTCGGTAAAAGGCTTTTTAACCAGGGCACCCGCATTGTTGACAAGTATATCGATATGTCCTGCTGTTTCAACAATGGAGCTTACAAGCGCTGAATAGTCTTCGTAAGCGAGGTCGTACGGAAACAAAAATACGCGGTCGGGTACTTCAAGGTAATCCCTGAAAGCATCACTCATCTTAGCCTTGTTCCTGGAGATAAGGAACAGGCGGTTGCCGGGCGTTTTAAGCAGTTCTAAAGCCAGAGCCCTGCCAATACCATCAGAGGCGCCGGTGATAACAATGTTTCTCAAAATACTTCTTCGGGTTTAAACATGTTAATTGCCCGGTCAAAGATTCCGTGTACCCAGGCTATCATCATACCGTAATTGGTAACAGGCACGCCTGCATCAACGGCAGGCTTAACCCGGTTGACCACTTGTTTTTTGGTAAGAACGCACCCGCCGCACTGTATTACCATGGCATAATCGCGGATATCGCGCGGCAGCGTTCCCAGTCCGGCAACCACATCGTACTCGATATTTTTACCTGTATATTTTTTGAGCCAGGCAGGTATTTTATGACGTCCTATATCGTCGCAGGTCACATGGTGCGTACACGATTCAAGGATAAGCACCCTGTCGCCTTCTTTCAGATTGGCAAGATGAGGTGTTCCTTTAACATAGTTCTTAAAATCGCCGCGCTGGCGGGCAAGCAGAATGCTGAAGCTGGTGAAGGGGATATCATCGGGCACATGGCTACCAATTTTGCCAAACACCTGGCTGTCGGTTACGGCCAGCACTGGACGCGGGTTTGCTTTTGGGATAAAACCGAGCACATCGTCTTCCTTACAGATCATTACTATGCCATCGTTATCGAGGATATCCCTGATGGCCTGTACCTGTGGAAGGATCATACGGCCCTCGGGGGCTTCATTGTCAATAGGGGTAATAAGCAATACTGCTTCACCGGGGTTAAAGAGATCGCCCAGGAGGGCTTTTGAAGTATAGGCAGTTTCGGGCATTACCGCAGCAAGCGACTTCATGAGCTCATTATGGTCGGGTGAACCGATGGCACTGTATTCCAGGACACTGCACCCGTATTTCTTTTCAAGTGCCTGCGCGAATTGCTTATCGAGTGGTGTTATATCACTCTTGTTATGGATGATAAGGAAAGGAATATTGTAGTCGATAAAACTTTTAACCAGCTTTTCCTCTTCCTCTTCGAAGGTATTGCTTACGATAATGAGGATAGCCAGGTCGATGATCTTCATGGCATCGAGCGACTTGTTAATTCTCTTCTGACCCAGGTCACCGCTATCGTCGATTCCTGCGGTATCAATGAGGACAACGGGACCAATGCCCGGGATTTCCATAGATTTCTTAACCGGGTCGGTAGTAGTACCGGCCTGTGGGGATACAATAGCAACCTCGTTCTGGGCGAGGACATTGATAATGGAGCTTTTGCCGTTATTCCGTCGTCCGAAAATACCTATATGAGGTTTGGTTTCTCTTCCTTTTGACATGATGTTCGTATTAACAAATCAAAATTACTATAAATAGACCACAACAGGATACTTATGGTTATTTTTGTAATACATTTGAACCAGTTAATCCTGCAAAAGGTTAGATTATTACATTACTAAATCCACATTATGGGTGAAAAGCTATTCAGCATAGAGAGTTACAGTCCGCTTGACATATTTGGGGTAGGTGACCGGAATCTAAATGCTGTAAGAGAATTGCTTCCAAAACTAAAGATTGTAGCACGCGGGGAGCACATAAAAGTTTTAGGTGACCCTAATGAAATTGATTCATTTGAGGCGCTCTTTAACCTGATGCTGATACATTATGACCATTTTGGGAAACTCACTGAAAACGACATCAGGCAACTGGCCGAACCTGGTGCTGCCGATATTACCATAAAAACTTCTCCTGATGTTATTGTACATGGCCGCAATGGTCAGGTTATAAAGGCAAGGTCGGCCAACCAGGCAAAGATAGTAGCCAGCATTGAGAAGAACGATATGGTATTTGCCATAGGGCCTGCGGGTACCGGTAAAACGTATACGGCAGTGGCTTTGGCTGTACGGGCACTAAAAAACAAAGAAGTAAAACGAATCATCCTTACCAGGCCGGCAGTAGAGGCAGGTGAAAACCTGGGCTTTTTGCCCGGTGACCTTAAAGACAAGCTTGATCCCTACATGCAGCCATTATACGATGCCCTCAGGGATATGCTGCCGCCACAAAAGCTGCTGACTTATATTGAGGACGGCACAATTGAGATTGCACCGCTGGCATTCATGAGGGGCCGAACCCTGAACAATGTCTTCGCCATACTTGATGAAGCCCAGAATGCGACACACAACCAGTTAAAGATGTTCCTGACCAGGATGGGCCGATCGGCCAAGTTCTTCATTACAGGAGACGTTACCCAGATAGACTTGCCAAGAAACCAGAATTCAGGCCTAATACATGCTACTAAAATACTGGGTAATGTACAGGGCATCGACATCATCCAACTGGATGAATCAGACGTAATGCGTCACCAGCTCGTCAGCCAGATTATTAAGGCTTACGATAGGGATTGA
>DATGXS010000060.1:0-130985 GCA_035298745.1 Lentimicrobium sp.
GTGTGAATACACTTGAAGTATTCAGACATGCATCCTTTGCAACCCATGTATTTGTATAGGTTCCTGTTGCTCCGCATGAGCCTGCAACAAAATTACCCGGTGTCTTGTAATAGGTAACACTGCCGCAATTGTCTGTTGCTAAAGGTGCCATTGCCTGTGCTGCTGTTAGCCCACCTGCATCACTGCATTCTACCGAAGCATTTAAAGCACCTGCCGTTGTTGTCCAGGTTGGTGCAGTTGCATCAGTAATAGTAATTAACTGTGTGAATACACTTGAAGTATTCAGACATGCATCCTTTGCAACCCATGTATTTGTATAGGTTCCTGTTGCTCCGCATGAGCCTGCAACAAAAAGGCCAGTGGTCTTCTCATAGGTCACAGCACCGCAATTATCTGTTGCTAAAGGTGCCATTGCCTGTGCTGCTGTTAGTCCAGCTGCATCGCTGCACTCTACCGAAGTATTTAAAGCACCTGCCGTTGTTGTCCAGGTTGGTGGGGTTACATCAGTAATGGTGATCAATTGTGTGAATACACTCGATGTATTCAGACTTGCATCTTTTGCAACCCACGTATTTGTATAGGTTCCTGTTGCTCCGCATGAGCCTGCAACAAAATTACCCGGTGTCTTGTAATAGGTAACACTGCCGCAATTATCTGTTGCTAAAGGTGCCATTGCCTGTGCTGCGATTAGACCAGCTGCATTATTGCATTCAATTGCAATATTCAATGCAGTTGCTGATGTTGTCCAGATAGGTGCTGTATTATCAGGATAACAAGACGAAGAAACTACTAAGCTTCCGTTGCCAGAAGTATTAACAGGGTTTCCTGTAGTACCTTCATTTGTTGTGACAGTAAAGATATAAGTTCCGCTGATGGTATTACTTGGAACAGTTATACTTAATACATAATTTGGAATTGAAGCGTTATTAGCTACGTTAACAGATGTTGGATTAAATGTAGCAGTTGATCCAGCTGGTAATCCTGAGACTGAGAAAGTAGCAACAATTTGACCATTACCTGATCTTGTCAGTGTAATATTGTAGGTTGCTGTATTTCCAATAGAGGTATTCAGTGGATTAGGCGTTTGTGCAGAAACAGTTACAGATCCAATTTTATTACCATCAGTAAAAGTACATGTTGACATGCAGTTACTGGTCTCTCCAAAAGCAGTCAGAAAGAACAACTCATTTAATTCATCTGGCGCAATAACATACTCATCATAATAAATCTCACCTAATGAGTCTGCTATGGTGTAAAACGTTTCATCCGGATGATAACTGAATGTATGTTCAATGAGCAGTTCAACCGTTTCACCGGCTTCCCAGCCCGAGCCGGTTATGATAACCGTTTCTCCTGGATAATAATCGCCCTTATCCGTCGCCACGCTACACTGGCTGTAACCACGTGTTGTGAACCCTGCCGTCAATAACAGCATGAACAGGATAAGTAATAAATGTCTTTGTTTGAGTAATTGTGTTCCCATAATATATGATGTTTGATTACTTTTTTTTCTATCTTCCGGGGAAAGGCATATCTCGCTTTTGATTAAAAAGTAGTTGAGCGAGTGGGGAGCCAAGGCCGGGGGAGAAAGGGATGGTAAAGATATTGTGGGAAATATGGCCGGCGCAATACGTATTAACACTACTTTTATAGATAAAGATGTGATTTTATAGTTGTCAGATTGATAAGTAATTATACCTATTACCCCTCTAAAATCAATAGTTTTAAATTGTGAATAATAGTAAATGTTACAAAGGCTATTGAAGTCTGGAGACTGGAAGTCTGAATTCTGAACCTGAATCTGAATTCTGAATCTGAATTTGAATAGTGCATGTGAATTTGGAACCTGGATTCTGAATTTGTATCTGAATCTGAATCTGAATTTGAATTTTAACCTGAAGCTGAATTTGAACCTGAACCTGAATCTGAATTTTGAATCTGAATCTGAATTTTAACCTTAATCTGAATTTTGAATCTGAATCTGAATTCTGAATTTGAACATTAATCTGAACTTGAATCTTGAATCTTGAATTTTGAAATTTGGAATGTGGAATTTCTTACTTTCGCACAAAAATATCCGGTATGCATCTGCGTGTGATATGTCTTACCATTGTTACCATGATCCTTTCGGCTTGTAAACCTGGCAAAACCAATGTCGACCTTATTATAAGGAATGCCGTTATCTATACGGCCGATAGTGCCTTTACACTCCATACCACTATGGCTGTGGATAATGGCAAAATCCTCGCAGTTGGAGATGATATCACTATCAATGAGACTTATCAGTCAGATTCAGTGTATGATGCAGAAGGTAAGGCAGTGTACCCCGGTTTTATTGATCCTCATAGTCATTTCCATGGTTATGTCCTCAGCCATCAGTATGCTGATCTTCAGCCGGCTACTTCTAACGAGAATATGCTGGATATCGTGGCTAAACACCAGGAATCATCTCCTTCCGAGTGGATTGTAGGAAGGGGATGGGATCAGAATAACTGGCCGGGACAGCAGTTCCCTGATAATAAATTACTCAATGAACGTTTCCCGGATAATCCGGTCGTTCTCATCCGCATCGACGGGCATGCCGTTCTTGTAAACCAGGCAGCTATTGATAAATCGGGACTTAAGGCCGACAATCTTCCAAATCCTGCTCAGGCTGTTATAAAGAAAGGTAAGTTCACTGGTATTTTCACTGAAGCTCTTGCTGATACTTTTCGCAATCTTGTTCCCGAACCTGCTGGCAAGTTACTTGCTGAAATGATGATTAAATCTGCAATGGAATGTCATCAAACCGGATTAACCATGGTAACAGAGGCTGGTGCTGATGCTTCACTTATTGAATTTTATGATAGTCTTCAGAAGGAAGACAATTTTGAGTTGGCACTTTATGTGATGCTCAATCCAACCGACGATAATGTCAAAAAATACATCCGTAAGGGTCCCCTGAGAAAAGAAAAGCTTAACATACATTCAATTAAATTATACGCCGACGGTGCGCTCGGATCAAGAGGCGCCTGCCTGTTGAAGCCATACAGTGATGATCCGGATAATTATGGTATTATGACCATAAACCCTGAAGAATTAGGCAAGTGGTGCGTAACTGCCTATGATAATGGATATCAGGTGAATACGCATGCCATTGGCGACTCGGCAAACAGGATGGTGCTGGATGTTTACAGCAATTATCTTCTTCCGGGTAACGATCTGAGGTGGAGAATTGAACATGCACAGGTAATCGACCCGGCTGATTTCAGGAAATTCGGGGAGTTTGGCATAATACCTTGTGTACAGGCAACCCACGCAACATCTGATATGGGTTGGGCACGCCAGCGTTTGGGAAAAAGAGTCAGAAACGCATATGCCTACAGAAAATTAATGAAAGAAAATGGTTGGTTGCCCAATGGAACTGATTTCCCAATTGAGAATATAAGTCCGATTTACACTTTCTACGCCGCTGTTGACCGGAAGGACCTCAAAGGAAATCCCCCGAAAGGTTGGCAACGTGAAAATGCACTTACCCGCCAGGAAGCTCTCCGCAGTATTACCATATGGGCAGCTAAAGGCTGCTTCGAAGAAGACCGCCGTGGAAGTCTTGAACCAGGCAAAAACGCCGACTTTGTGATCCTTGACAGGGATATCATGCAGGTAAAAGCACGTGAAATTCCAAAAACAAAGGTTTTAAGGACCTATATTGACGGAAAAGTGGTGTATCGCGCGAAATAATTCCTTTTCCGCATGATTTTTGATAAAAATGCTTAATGAACATTTTATTTTAAGCACTTGTTTATCGCAATCTATGACTAAATCCACAAAATTAATAGCGATTGGTACTCTTGCCTTTTTTATCAGTTTGACTGCTAATTCACAAAGTGATAGTCCTCAGGTAAAAAATGTATCTGGTATTAAAGTAGTCAATTATGCCGGTCTTAAGCCTTTACTGGAAAGGAAGAATGACACCACATATATTGTGAATTTCTGGGCAACCTGGTGCGCGCCATGCATCAGGGAATTGCCTTATTTCCAGAAAATCCAGGATAAATTTAAAGATCAGAAAGTCAAAGTCCTTTTAGTTAGCCTTGATTTTGAGAAACATATAGATACAAAGCTAGTGCCTTTCATTAAAAAGAATAATCTGACTCCCGAGGTGGTCGTCTTAAGCGATCCTGCCTCAAATGAATGGATTGACAAGATCGACCCATCATGGTCGGGTGCATTACCGGTCACGCTATTTGTTACAAAAAACGACAGGCGTTTCTTCGAGAAGGAATTCACTTATGAGGAAATCCGGAAAGTCATTTTCGAGATGAATCCGCAGTTGAGATAGAGGGTCGTGACCTGTCCAACCGGATGGCAGTCATTTCGCTGCCATCAGTTAATTTCCGATAAACATTTCCCATAATCAGATAAATTAAAATAAATCAATCAGTTAGTTAACAGAAAAAAGAAATAAACCATGAAAAAATCCTTGATCATATCATTATTAGCACTGTTTGCTTCTATTAACCTCTTTGCACAGGGATATAAGGTTGGTGATATAGCCTCCGATTTTAAACTTAAGAATATAGATGGTAAAATGGTATCGCTTGCCGATTATAAAGATGCCAAAGGTTATATTGTAATTTTTACCTGCAACCATTGTCCGTTCTCAGTAGCCTACGAAGATAGAATCATTGCCTTGAATAATAAATATGCACCATTAGGGTATCCTGTTATAGCGATCAATCCAAACGATCCAATTATCGTTCCTGAAGACAGTTATGAGAAGATGATAGTAAGGGCTAAAGAAAAGAACTTCACGTTCCCATACCTGTTTGATGAAGGTCAAAAGGTTCTTCCATTATATGGAGCAACCCGTACTCCGCACGTTTACCTGTTAGAGAAAACAGCGAAGGGAAACAAAGTAGCCTACATTGGAGCAATCGACGATAACCACCAGGATGCCTCAGCTGTTAAAGAGAATTATGTTGAGAACGCTATTGAAGCGTTACGTTCAGGGAAACAGCCTGCAATCAATTTTACAAAAGCGATTGGCTGTTCAATTAAAGTGGCGCAGAAATAATTTGAGATTTGAGATTTGAAATTTGAGATTAAATCATCGGTTAGAAATAACTTGAGATTTGAAATTAAATTTGAGATTTGAGCTAACTCATCGGTATTTATATCCTTTTATTTCTGAAGTCTTTAGATAGGAAATAAATCCTGCAATGTTTTTACTTATGGAAGTGGCACTATCCGAGAGATTTTTAAAAGTATCTTCATCAATATAGCCATAATCAAGCGCTCTAAATAATTGGGATCTTGTTTCACCACAAGATCCTTTTGCTATATAAAGGAACTGTATGAACTCTTTGTTACCACTTCGTTCAAAGCCTTCTGAAATGTTATCCATGATTGATCCAGCTGCTGCTCTAATCTGATCCCTGAATCTGAAATCATTGCTGAACTTACCTTTTGAAGTAATTTGAAAAATCTGAAATGATAGCTTTCTTGCTAACTGCCATATTTCCATCTCTTCAAAATTCTGATATGTCATGTTTAATTTTTTTATAGAGTTTAATCTTAAATCTTAAATGAAATCTAATCTCAAATCTCAAATTTCAAATCTCAAATTAAATTATCTCACAAAATGCGGCATCTCTTCTGGCAATATGATCGAAATCTCAACCAACCCCGCCGGCTGTCCGTCTTCATACCATGGTGATTGGAAGATTATTTTCTTTTGGCCGTTTTTTTCTATGGTATAGGTGTTGGTTTTGTTCTCTGATAGGAGGGAAGATATTACTTCTTGCGAATGGGGGTTGTGGCAGTTGTTTAAATCTTTACCAATCAAGTCGTAACCTCCGTATTTTGCGAATACTTCGGCTGATTTGTCGTTCATTTCAATGATCTTTCCTGATTTGTTGGTTACAGTTATTGCTACCGGAAGTGTTTTAAGCCATGATGATTCCATAGGGGAGTAATTGTTGGTTTATAATGATAAAAGGTTGATTTTGAAGGTTAAGCAAATTATTTACAGAAACCGGATCTAAAAAAAAAGATTTTTGAAGATGCTGGATTTCCAATAAAGGCACAAATTTAGCCCGATTTGATTTGGAATAACGGAAAATTGCGTATATTTGCACCCTCAAAACGGCTCCGTGGCTCAACTGAATAGAGCATCTGACTACGGATCAGAAGGTTACAGGTTTGAATCCTGTCGGAGTCACACAATCAAAGTAAAACGGCTTACAATCTTGTTTGTAAGCCGTTTTTTTATTGTACTTGAGTAAACTTTATAATTTAATAAACTTACCCAAATAAATGCTTGACTCGTGATTGATTTTTACAATATATAGTCCTTTTGACAGTGCCTTTATATTTAACCACCCATCAGAACCACTTATTGTTTCATTAATTAACTGCTGTCCGGAAGAACTCAATATTTTGACTTCACTCGTTTTGACAGACACCGGCAATGTAATTTTTAGAAATTCATTTGCGGGATTGGGATATAATACAAGGTCGTGAATAGTATGTTTTTTTATTCCAACCTGACATTGTTCTAAAACCTCGTCTTCGCTACTGCATCCGGTTCCATTACCCTCAATAGTTTCGTAAACATTTGGAGCTAATAGCAAGTTACAGATGCTAACTATGTCACATTCTTTAAGTGATTGATTATCTGTAATGTCCAGATATCTGAGTGTTCCTCTTTGAATACTGTCCAGACCTCTTAAGCTTTCCAGGGAATTGTTGTTTGAAATATCAATATCTTCATTTACTTTCCTTAACGACATAAGGGCTGAGATATCCACCAGCTCAAAATTTGCACCTATTCGCATAGAATGACTTATTGAATCAAGTTTCATTAATCCATCCAATGATGTTAATGCTTCATTATGGTATATGTCAAGCAATCCAGCATGTTTTAAATTACTTAACCCTTCTAAATTCTCAATAGAGGGATTAGATTGTATATCCAGACGAAATCTTACAGATTCCAGTTTATTCAGAGCTTCTAAACTAGTTAATGAAAGATTACCGCTTCCTGCTTGTCCAATTTGAAGATGTCCATTTACAAATTGAAGTGAATCAAGACCATGCAAATTGATCAGGTTTTCAGTATTTTCAATACTTAAAATACCTTCAACAGACCGTATTCCCATTAAGCCTGAAAGGTCTGTTATGTCAGCACCTGAAATAAAGACATTTCCCTGAAGATCAATGCATTCAGGATATGTTGACTGAAAGGCATCTATTTCATTCTGGGAGGTAAAATAATAATTCCCGTGAGGAAGACAGGGTATCTGAAAACCACATGAATTGGCAATTTCTGAAGGATTATTGCAACCTGTATCATTATTGAAGATAGCTACATACCCTGTTGGAGCAGTTAGGAAATTGCATAAGAAAGGTTCATTACATGTTGAAAGCATTGGGTTGTCAACTATTGACAAACCCATTAAATAACTAAAATCAGTTAAGTTGATACCATTAAGTGAGGTGAGTGAGTCATTGCCTGAAATAATCAGTATACCCACATGTTGTAAATTGTTTAAACCGGTTAAACTAACCAAAGATTCATTGTCTTCTATATTTAAAGAATAGTCTACCGAATTCAGATTTTCGAGTCCGGATAGATTCGTAAGACTATTACATTCTTGAATTGTGAAACTACTATTTACATTGTGTAAATTTTCAAAACCAGCTAAAGAAGTCAGGTTTGGCATTTCATGAAGACTTACACCTAAAACATGCTCAACATTACCAAAACCGTATAGTGAATTACAATTGGTTGATGTTATATACAATCCGCCTAAGAAAGTTATTGAATCAAGTCCTGAAAATGATATAAGCTGTGTTGCTGATATAACTAATGTGCCTGAAATAGTCGAAATTACACTTAGCCCATTCAGATTATTAATACTATCGCCACTAATAGTAACATTGCCATAAATTGTATTACAACCGGGATAATTTGACTGGAAGTTGTCGATCTGCGATTGATTGGTAAAAGTAATTCCTTCAAACAGGCAACCATCTTTAGAAATTTTATACTGTTGATATTCAGTATCTGATGATACATAATTTGGTATTAAATTATTCTGCTGGCTAAAACATAATAATTGACTTCCAGCAAAAATCAGGGTTAAAATGAGATTCCGCATGATTTTTAAATATTTACCACCAAATATATAAATTATTTTTAAGGCAATCTTAAAAAATGTGAAGTAAAATTTATAAATATCATTCATAATACTGGTAAACAATAGCTTATGGATGTCGGTAGTTAAAGCTAATGAACAAAGCAAAGCTTGAGATATGTAGTAATGTACTCGCAGTTATTTCGGTTCTGTTTTACCTGAAAACGTATTCAAACTGTGTGATTGTCCGTTCTTTGGTTCCCTCTTCTGAAGAATGATGTGCATTAGTAGTATTTTTAACCCTTTTAGTTACGTATCCTTCTGAGTTTAATGTATAAGAATATCTTACATCCGGAAAAACAGTTGATGGGCCTGAAGGACAGCCACCTGGCGAATATTGAACATAAAGGTTTGCGTTCTGCTTACCCATATAATCACCCTGAAATGAGCTTATGTTGATTTTGCTTGGCTGTTCTGAAAAATAATAATTTCCTGTGCATTGATCCATCACAATAAATTGAATCAGATTACCGTCTGCGTAAACATTTTCGATTAAAATCGGATTGCTGAAATCAACAATGCCCTGGTTGTTGCTATAAAAATGCTTTTCTTTAATTCGGTATCCCTGATTATATTCGTATAAGTCAATGCTGACTGATTTTACTTGCCCGCCAGTAAATGTACTATCTACGCAACTATCGGCCAGACCATTAGTCAGATAATACTGGTTAATGCTCATAAGAGAGTTCAGCTTATTATGTTTGGTAACTCTAACATACTCATTTGCATATGTATAATCCTGCACAAAATCAAATATCACTCCCTTAAAGTGTTGCACCTTATAAATGACGTTGTTTTGGTCAAGTTCTATAATGTACTTGTCATTGTAAGTTGGTATATCACCTTCTTTCTTACATGAAATGACTAAAATAATAATAATGAACAAGGCTGTTTTTTTCATCAGGTGAGATTAAAGAATGTCTATAATATATTGACAAAAAATGCAGCTTTTACCCTAAACGCAATTTATTAAAAAAGTTTATCTATTCTTTTAACTTTCATTTTATAATTACTTCCCCATAAACTGCTGAATCTGACACCTCATTAAGTGAGCCAGCTTTGGCATAAACATTATCGGCAATAGCAAAACCAAGTACTATGGCTTGTTTGCCTGACCAGGTTTTGGGTAATTCGATGGTGCACTGCTGATCTTTTCTTTTAATCATGGCCGTAGGTTTGTATGCCTCTGTACAAGCAACATCTATTATGCTGATTAAGATCTGGTCATTTGGCCTTGCCCGGCCAACTCCTGTATTATCAATCCAATGTATTTCAATTGAAGATGATACGGTAGAATCTACAACTGAAGCCTGGATGTTCTCTAAATAGCCCATGCTTAGCTTAGCCCTGTTCAGATCAACTACCAAATTTGGAAATTCTCCACAAACTGCGTTTTTGATATTGTACCTGAGTGCATGGTTATCAGGGGTTGCTGATCCCGCAAAGCCTGAAAAACCTATGCGTATCAACTCTTTATTAAGTGCATTAAATGACTTTGCCAGTTTGTACTTAAGTCTTTGCTCTTGCTGTGCCGGTGTATTCGGATTATAAACAATACCATGAATTTCCTTCATGACATTTCTTCCTTTCCAGAAAGTACCAATTACACCACCCGTTCTGCCTCTGAAAGGTCCCCAAATACCATGTTTAATAATGCCCATTCGCTGATTAGATCTGAATTTTAAAACAAAATTAATTAAAGTCGTCAATTGAAAAAGCTGGCATTCTAAAGAAAGTTATATCAAAAGATGCCATTCTGAAGAAAGTTGAATGATACTTATAAGACGATGTGAATGGGAAAAGCCTGAGGTGAAAATTAACTAACTCTTCCATTCGTACGATATTCATACGATATTCATACGATAATGATACGATATTGATCGTATAATTATTGTATAAATAATGCATGAACATAGCACAAAAAGAAAGCTTTTCTAAGTTTCTGTTAAGGTTTATTATTATCTTTACCTCAATTTTACATGCACCCTAAAAAATCTATATCATGGCAATTAAGAAAGATGGCACCTGGCATGGAGTAACAGGCAATATTTCTTTTTACAAGAGAAATGGGATTGAAGTAATGCGACTTACTCCAAAAACAAAAAAGACTATTAGTCCGGCATTTGCGGAAGCACAAAGGCATTTTGCTTTTGTACTGAATCTTGTTAAGAAATTTAAACCGGTAGTTGATATTGGCTATAAAGATTTTGAACTGCCAAAGTATCCATATAATATTGCCATGTCGAGGAACCTGAATAAATATAAGTTCGCAAGGCGTGACAATAAAACAGAAAACTTATCCTGGTTTGAATTTTCAAAAGGTGAATTGAGCAATGCAGCCTCATTTGAAGCAACTTTAGACTCGGATAATAAATTTACTATTACCTGGAGCGGCACTGATGAATGGACAGCACATCATGATGATGACAATCTGATTGCTGTCATCTATAATAAAACAAAAGATTTGGCTCAGATTTGTGCTGATGGCATTATCAGGAAAGCAGGAAAGTCAGAGATATTGCTTAAAGATACCGTGAAAGGTGACGTTCTTGAAGTTTTTGTTATGTTTCATGTTCATCAATACAAATACAAGGCAGCAAGCAAAGAAAATGTCTCAGATTCCAAATGGCTCGGACAATACACAGTTTAGCTTTTTCCTTTTTCCATTTTCCTTTACAAAACGGAAATATCAAACATCTCCTTAGCGTATACGCCAGAGTTCAGTTTTTCCCTGATTTGTTTATAAGCTTCAATGGTATAATTTACATCTTCAAGGGTATGGATTGCAGTAGGTATCAAACGAAGAAGTATAACTCCTTTGGGAACAACCGGATAAGTTACAATTGAGCAGAAGATACTGTGATTTATTCTCAGGTCAACTGTAATTTGAGTCGCTTCAGGTATGCCACCTTCAAGTATCACCGGAGTTACAGGAGATGCTGCATTGCCAAGGTTGAAACCGGCATTGCGAAGGCCTGACTGGAGGGCATTAACTATCTTCCAGAGGTTTTGCTTTAATTCAGGATGTGTGCGAATCAGGTCAAGCCTTTTAAGTGATCCAATAACCATAGGCATTGGGAGTGACTTGGCAAATGTTTGTGAACGCATGTTGTGACGGAGGTAGTCAACAATGTCGGCACGTGTTGCAACGAAAGCGCCAATACCTGCCATTGCTTTAGCAAAGGTTCCAAAATAAATGTCAACGCCATCCTGTACGCCCTGCTCTTCAGGGGTACCTGCTCCTGTAGCACCCATAGTACCAAAACCATGAGCGTCGTCAACCAACAGCCTGAAATCGTATTCTTTCTTCAGTTCAACGATTTCCTTCAGTTTTCCCTGGTCACCTGTCATACCGTAAACACCCTCAGTAATTACAAGTATTCCACCACCGGTTTCTTCAGTGATCTTACGGGCACGCTCAAGCTGGATCTTAAGATTTTCAATATTATTATGTGGATAAACGAACCTTTTACCAATGTGCAGGCGAACACCGTCAATAATACAAGCATGAGCTTCGTAGTCATAAACAATAACATCCTTGCGGTCAACGAGTGAATCAATAATGGAGATCATTCCCTGATATCCGAAGTTAAGCAGGAAGGCATCTTCTTTACCTACAAAAGCAGCAAGCTCGCGCTCAAGTTGTTCATGGTATTTGGTTTGGCCTGACATCATTCGGGCACCCATCGGGTAGGCGAGTCCCCATTCTTTTGCAGCCTGTGCATCAACTTCACGTACTTCCGGATGATTTGCCAGTCCAAGATAGTTGTTAAGGCTCCATACGAGCATTTCTTTTCCTCTGAACATCATACGGTTAGCAATTTCACCTTCCAGTTTTGGAAACATGAAATATCCGTCAGCCTGCTTTGCATACATCCCTAAAGGACCCAGATTATTAACCCTTTTGTCAAATATATCCACGGTTTTCTCTGTTTAAGTTAACATTTTATTTAAGTTGTGCAAAGCTAAGTATTTTTTGAAATGAGGAAGGTGAAGCCTTTGGAAGTGGTGCGTTTTTTTTAGATTATCTTTGCACCCAGTTCACATCACCCTGCTTATCCCAATTCGGTGGATTCATTTAAGGAAGGAGAGGGAGCCAGGATTATGTGAACCTGTAATTTGAATTTTGAATCTGAATTTTTATCGGGAATCTGGAATTGGAATATGGAATTGATAACATTTAAGAGATGGAGCAGATCGCCATGGGGGATCTTTTCGAGTTTAGGAAAAAATATTAGAATAGGGGTGCTCTGTGTCAGTCTTTCTATACTTGTTTTGCCCGGCAAATCGCAGCAATCTGTTGATAGTGTGCTCAACTCAAAAAACGATAAAGAAATTGAACTGGATGAGGTTGTTGTGAGTGCCCAGCGCACCCCTGTTCTTCAATCAGAACTGATGAGGGTTGTGCAGGTCATCACCCGTTCTGAAATTGAGCAGGCGGCAGCAACTGATCTTTCAGGGTTATTAGAATATATTCAGGGTGTAGATATACGCCAACGCGGCGGTTCAGCCCAGGCCGATATAAGTATCAGGGGTGGGACTTTTGATCAGACAATGATACTTCTGAATGGTGTAAACATTTCAGATCCTCAAACCGGCCACCATAATCTGAACCTTCCGGTTGATTTAAACAGCATCGAGAGAATTGAAGTTTTAAAAGGACCCGGAGCCAGAATATTCGGTCCGAATGCTTTTAATGGCGCTATTAACATAATTGCAGGAGAGACGAAAAACAAAAAATTCAGTGGAGTCATTACCGGAGGGCAATATGCTTCGGGTGACATTTCAGTTGCTGCATCGGCTCCTATAGGGAAAACCCAACAGCACTTTTCAGTAAATGGCAGCACGAGTGACGGATATATCAGCAATACAGACTATAAGGCGGCCAACTTATTTTACAGGGTGCAGCTACCTGGCAAATCGTTTGACTACGACCTTCAGGCAGGCTACCTTTCAAAGGACTTTGGGGCAAATTCCTTTTACACCCCTCGTTTTCCTGATCAGTTTGAAGCTATTAAAAGTAAGTTCGTTTCTCTGAAAATTAAAAACAACAATAAGCCAAAACTTACTGCGCAAACTTATTGGAGAAGGCATCACGACAGGTTTGAATTATTCCGTAATGAAGCACCTGCCTGGTACTCAGGACATAATTACCATATGACAGATATCGCCGGTGGATCTGTTAACTGGGCTCAAACCTGGAATTCAAGTCGTATTAATGCAGGAATTGAATACCGTTATGAACACATATACAGTAATGTGCTTGGTGATTCACTGGACGCATTAATACGGGTACCCGGTGAAAATGGCCACTATTTTAGCAAGTCATATGCCCGTAATGGACTGAGTTTTATGAGTGAATATTCTTTTTGGAATGGACCATTTACATTGTCTGCCGGATTTCTGATATATGTAAATCCATCATTGCCCGAAGGTATCAGTTTATATCCTGGTCTGGATGTGGGTTATAAAGTAACTCAAAATCTACGGCTTTTTGCTAATGCAAACCGCACACTAAGGCTTCCCACTTTTACCGATCTCTTTTACAATAGTGCTACAAATACAGGGAATGCTGAATTGAAACCTGAAGAAGCGATAACCATTGAAACAGGTTTGCATTATGAATGGACTGCCATGAAATTTGATGCAGCTGTCTTTAAACGTTATGGCCGCAACCTTATTGACTGGGTACGTTATTCAACTGATGAAAAGTGGCAGAGCATGAACCTTACAAAGGTTGATATAACAGGTATAGAAACAGGTATTGGGTATACTTCAGTTGTTGAAAATTCAATGATTAATTCATGCAATATTGACTATACTTACATCTTCTCATCAAAAGAAAGTTCGGGTTATGCATCTCTATATGTACTTGACAATATCAGGCATAAACTTGATTTCTCCCTTAATCACAGGTTAACCCGCAATAGTGGAGCTGACTGGAAGTTATCGGTACAAAAACGAAATGGTGGATATCAACCGTATACAGGAGATAAATTTGAGAATGAAATTCCTTATGGAACTGTTGTATTGGCAGATATGCGAACCTGGTATGTATTGAATAAAATGACAATTTTTATTAGTGTCACCAATCTGTTCAATACAAAGGTAGTTGACCATGCCAACGTTTCGCAGCCTGGATTATGGATGAAGATGGGGATTAAGTGGAATTTTAAACAATCTTCATAAGTGCGTTGTTTTTAAGCCTTCTAAGCAAAACAAGAGTTGAATACTTTCATAGATCATAACTGGTTCTAAATTTGGGTGTTATTTATGTCTGTTGATATTTTCTGGTTCAGACGTGATTTAAGGCTTCATGATAATCATGGCTTATACAATGCACTCAAGGCAGGCAATGCTGTAGTAGCCTTGTTTATTTTGGATACCGATATACTGGATAAACTTCACACTAATGACAGGCGGATACCTTTCCTCTATGAAGAGATAATTTCGATTGATAAGGAACTGTCACGCTATGGCAGCAGATTATTGGTAAAGAAAGGCAAGCCGGTTGATGTTTTTGCACATTTATTGGAAGAGTTGGGAGAAATCAGAATATCAGGTGTATATGCAAACCGTGATTATGAACCTTATGCGATAGAACGCGACCGGCAGGTTTCTGAACAATTAAAAAAGAATGGCATCAACTTTTTTTTATCGGGCGATCAACTGATACTTGAACCAGGTGAACTACTAAAACCAGATGGTAAGCCATATGAGGTGTTTACACCTTTCAGTAAGAGATGGCTGGAATTATATCACGTTAAAGGAGACATCTTATATGATAGCCTGAGTAATGCCTCAAATTTCTATAGAACATCTGATGAAACCGGGAGCATCATTCCGTTTTCTAACGAAACAGTGTTTAAGGAATTCCAGGGATTAGCAAAAAAGGATTTAAAGTTCATTTATCCTGAAAAGTTACCTGATCAGCAATTGATTATCAACTATGCTGAAACGCGTGACTACCCTGCACTTGATGCTACAACCAGAATTGGACTTCATCTTCGCTTTGGAACCATGAGCATCAGGCAATATGTTAAAATGGCTAATGTATATAGTACCGTCTGGTTAAATGAACTCATCTGGCGTGAGTTTTTCATGCATATCCTTGCTTTTTATCCTCATGTGGTAAATTATTCATTCAGAAAACAATATGACAATATAAAATGGGTTAATGAGGAAGGCCTTTTTCACAAATGGTGTGAAGGAATGACTGGTTATCCAATGGTTGATGCCGGAATGCGTCAACTTAAGCAAACAGGCTTTATGCATAACAGGGTACGTATGGTGACTGCAAGTTTCCTTGTAAAACACTTATTAATAGACTGGCGTTGGGGTGAACAATGGTTTGCTGATCATTTGCTTGATTTTGAATTATCTTCAAACAATGGGAATTGGCAATGGGCGGCAGGAAGCGGTTGTGACGCAGCACCATATTTCAGGATTTTTAATCCTGTACGGCAACAGGAAAGGTTTGATCCGCAGTTTGAATATATTAAAAAGTGGGTTCCTGAATTTGGAAACCCTGATTATCCAAAACCGGTTATTGATCATGAATTTGCGCGTAAACGTTGCATAAATGCTTACAAAAAAGCACTTAATCAGTAGTTGAACTTATAAAAAATGTTAACATACAGGCATACCACTGTATTAATTATACAAGTTTAACGTTTGAGGTAACCGATATATATTTATTTTTGCACCATGATCAAAAAACTGTTACCCTTACTCATCGTGTCGCTTATGCTTGCTTCATGCAGCAAGTATCAGAAATTATTGAAAAGCACCGATAACGAAAAAAAATACGAAATAGCTATCAAGTATTTTGAAGAAAAAGACTATTACAGGGCTATTCAGCTTTTTGAACAATTACAGCCATTTTACCGTGGTACTGATAAGGCTGAGAAAATAGCCTTTTATACTGCTTATTCATATTACGAACAGAAAGATTATATACTGGCTGCCTATTATTTTAAGCAGTTTTCAGTAAACTTTCCAAATAGTAAGAATGCTGAAGAAGCAGCATTTTTAGGAGCATATTGCAATTACCTTGATTCACCACCATCAAGCCTCGACCAAGCAGTTACGCTGGAAGCCATCAAGGAACTGCAATTATTCATCAACCAGCATCCGGGTTCCTCAAGGGTAGCAAGAGCTAATGAACTCATAGATGAATTGCGTGTTAAGATGGAAACCAAGGCATACAATATAGCTGATTTATATCTTAAGATGGAAGATTATAAAGCTGCTATAATAAATTTCAAAAACCTTGTAAAAGATTATCCTGACACTAAGTACCGCGAAACTGCAATGTTTAATATTGCCAAGGCATCATATTATTATGCCCAGAAAAGTTTTGAATCAAAAAAGCCTGAGCGTTATCAGGCAACAGCGGATGCACTTGATAATTTTGTCACCAATTATCCGGAATCAAAGTACCTTAAAGAAGTACAACAGTTAAAGAAGAACACTGACCGTGAACTTCAGAGTTTGTCATCATTATAAGTAAACATATGGATTATAAGAGAGTTAAAAGTGAAACATTGGCAGTAACCCGTAATATTCACGAGTTAATGGCGCCAACCGGCAATATGTATGAAACAGTTGCTATATTGTCAAAAAGGGCTAACCAGATTTCTGCTGAATTAAAGGAAGAACTGACATCTAAAATATCAGAGTTTGCTGTACCCAATGATAACCTGGAAGAAGTATTTGAAAACAGGGAACAGATTGAGATAGCCAGGTATTATGAAAACCTTCCTAAGCCTACTTTAATTGCTATCCAGGAATTTCTGAAAGAACAAATTCATTTCCGCAATCCCATAAAAGAAATATCAGCCGATCAATTCTAAGAATATGATTAGGGGTAAAAACATTCTTTTAGGCATTTCAGGGAGCATTGCAGCATTTAAAGCACCATTGCTGGTAAGATTGCTTAAGAAAGAAGGAGCCAATGTAAAAGTGGTAATGACACCCTCAGCGGTTGATTTTGTTACCCCTCTAACGCTTTCTACACTTTCACAACAACCTGTATTGCTAGAGCCATACAATAAAGTTGATGGGAGCTGGCACAGCCATGTTGAATGGGGACGCTGGGCCGATCTTTTTGTTATTGCCCCTGCTTCGGCAAATACTTTAGGAAAGATGGCAAACGGTATTGCTGATAACCTTCTAACGACTTGTTATCTATCAGCTAAGTGCCCTGTCTTCTTTGCCCCGGCAATGGATCTTGATATGTTCAAGCATCCTACTACTTCCAAAAATATCAGAATTCTCCAGTCATTTGGGAATAAGGTTATTGAACCTCAGACAGGAGAACTGGCCAGCGGACTGACTGGGGCTGGACGAATGGAAGAACCTGAAGTAATACTTCAAATAATAAAGGATTACTTCAATAAAAAGAATGAACTTGAGGGTAAAAAAGTTCTTATCAGTGCCGGTCCAACATTCGAAGCAATCGATCCCGTCAGGTATATAGGTAATCATTCATCGGGACTCATGGGATATGCACTTGCTGAAGAAGCTGTTAAAAGAGGCGCTTCGGTAACACTTGTTTCCGGTCCTGTTAATATCAGTATTGTAGAGCCATCAATGGAAATTATCAAGGTTACTTCAGCGGCTGAAATGATGACAGCTTGTATTAATGCAGCTTCTGATAGCAATATTATTATAATGGCTGCAGCAGTTGCCGATTATACCCCCGAAGAGCCTTCAAAAGAGAAGATCAAGAAGACTGATACCCTGGGTTTAAAGCTGAAACAAACCGGGGATATACTGGCTTCATTGGGCAAAAATAAAGTTGACGGACAATATCTTGCCGGCTTTGCCCTTGAAACAGAGAATGAGAAAGAGAACGCCCTTAAGAAACTGCATAATAAAAACCTCGACATGATCGTTCTTAACTCACTCAATGACAAAGGGGCGGGTTTTGGTACCGATACCAATAAGGTTACAATGTTATTTCCTGATAAATCAGAAGTAATTACCGATACTTTATCAAAAACGGTTATTGCAGAAATGATTATTGATGAAATAGTAAAAAGATCCTCTGGATTATGAAGAAATATATTTTCGGTTTATGTCTTTCTCTGATTTGCTTTATCAGCAGTTTTGGCCAGGAATTCAATGTAGTGGTGCAAGTTACTTCACCACAGGTTGAAGGAACCGAAAAGAAAATATTTGAAACTTTGCAGCAGGATCTGAATGACTTTGTCAATAACAGGAAATGGACAAACTTCGCCTATAAACCCGAAGAACGGATTGAAGGAACAATTCTCATTACTGTAAGTCAACGTGTTACCAGTGATCAATTTTCTGCAAAAATTAATGTTGCATTGCGCCGGCCTGTTTTCAATGCTTCATATAATACACCGCTTTTGAATTACATTGATAAAGACTTTGATTTTACATACGTTGAGTACCAGCCGCTGGAATTCAGTGATAACACCTTTACTTCTAACCTCACTTCTGCTATTGCGTATTATCTTTACATGTTTCTTGGAATTGACGGTGATACATTTGCCAGGATGGGAGGGAGCCAATATTATGCAGCTGCCCAGAACATTGTTAATCTTTCGCAAAATGCCCGTGAAAAAGGCTGGAAGTCATTTGAAAGCCAGAAAAACAGGTATTGGCTTGTTGAAAATCTCACAAATCCAACCTATTCTTCAGTCAGAGATGCCATGTACAAATACCACAGGTTGGGTCTTGATGTAATGTCGGAAGACGTCGAAAGGGGCAGGGCAGCAATAAATGAGAGTCTTGAATTACTTCGCAAGGCTAATCGCGAACGGCCTGGATTATACATAATCCAGCTTTTCCTTGAAGCCAAAAGAGATGAACTCATTAACATTTATTCAGGTGCTTCACCAATGGATAAAACAAATGCAGTTAATATCCTTAAGGAAATTGATCCTGCAAATGCTGCACGCTATCAGAGAATCCTTGAATCCGGTGGGACAGGCGGAACCGGTGGAACAGGTGGTAAATAAGTAAATTTCACTAACTTTGCTTCTGAAAATCACTTGCTATGCTCAACAGGCTGTTAATCAGTAATTATGCTCTGATACGAGATCTCAATATTGAGTTTGATAAGCAGTTTTCTGTTATCACCGGTGAAACAGGCGCAGGAAAATCAATAATATTAGGTGCTTTATCTTTGATTCTTGGTTCAAGAGCTGATAATCTTACGTTACCCGACCCTTCAAGGAAGTGCACTATTGAAGGCACTTTTGATATTTCCAAATGTGAGCTGGAAGACTTTTTTGAAGAGAATAACCTCGACTATGATACCAACTGCATTATAAGGCGTGAAATCACACCACAAGGAAAATCAAGGGCTTTTATTAATGACACACCTGTTAATCTCAATCAGATAAAGGAGTTAACCAGCCAGTTGATCGACGTTCATTCACAACATCAAACGCTGTTGTTACGCGAGAATTCTTTCCAGCTTTCCGTTGTGGATGCGGTTGCCAATAACCAGAAGTTATTAAAGGAATACCATGATAATTTCAGGAATTATCAGCGGTTAATTCGAGAACTCGAAATTGTAAAAGAACAGAACATAAGAGCAAAAACCGAACTTGATTACCTTGTATTCATTGTTGATGAATTCAGGAAAACTTCTTTAGTTGCAGGTGAACAACAGGAACTCGAAGAGGAATTAGACATTCAATCGCATGCCGAAGAAATCAAAACCAGGTTGTTTAATGCCATACAGTTGTTGACTGAGGACGATGCCAACGTACTTCGCCGTTTAAAAGAGATTTTGAATTTACTTAATACAGCTTCTGTCCATTTTGCTGATCTCAAATCCCTGACCGAACGTCTTGACAGTTGTCTAGTTGAATTGAAAGATATTGCTGAAGTCATTACGGATACTGAAGAAAGAATATCTTATAATCCCCAGCGTATTGAACAGTTAAACGAGCGGCTCAACCAGATTTATAAGCTTGAGCAGAAGCATCATGTTAAGACCGTGGAAGAGTTACTTGTGCTTGCTTCAGAATTTGAAATGAAGATTTCGGGAATTGAATCGTTAGATCAGAAAATTGATGAACTTGAAAAAGAATGTAAACTCCGGTTCATTGATCTGATGGCTTTAGCTGAACAGCTTTCAAACAGAAGAAGAGGTGTTACAGCAGGGTTCGAAAGATCAATTCTAGATACTATTGCCCAACTGGGGATTAAGGATGCTTCTTTTTTACTTGAATGGAAAAAATCAGGCCAACCTTCCAGGGAAGGAATTGATGAAGTGCGTTTTTTATTTGCAGCCAATAAAGGGAGTATTCCTGATGATATCTACAGAATAGCTTCTGGGGGTGAACTTTCACGGTTGATGCTTGCCGTAAAGTCGTTGATTTCCAGTAACAATCTTCTGCCAACTATAGTGTTTGATGAGATTGATACAGGTATAAGTGGTGACATAGCCGGAAAAGTAGGTAACATTTTACGCGTAATCTCACGAAATATGCAAGTGATTGCTATCACTCACCTACCTCAGATTGCAGCTTTAAGTGATGAGCACTTTAAAGTTTTAAAAGTCACTGATACCAGCAGCACCTGGTCGGTTATCAACAGGCTAAGTAAAGAACAGCAAATTGATGAACTTGCACTCATGATCAGCGGTGACCAGAAGTCACTTGGTGCGCGGGAAGCCGCAATGGAACTGCTCAATGTTAAGTGAGCAAAAGCTCCTTAAACATATTTCGCTTATAATTGTTTGACAAGGTCTAATTACTATAAACCTATATATTTTCAAAATGGCATACAATCTTTTAAAAGGTAAAAAAGGAATTATTTTCGGTGCATTGAACAACATGTCAATAGCCTGGAAAGTGGCTGAACGAGCTCATGAAGAGGGAGCACAACTGGTGTTAACAAATACCCCTATTGCAATCAGAATGGGTGAATTGGATGAACTAGCCGAAAAAACAAATAGTCTCATGATTCCGGCTGATGCTACCAGTGTTGCCGACCTTGAAAACCTTTTTGAAAAGGCAATGGATCATTTTGGCGGTAAAATAGATTTTGTTCTCCATTCTATTGGTATGTCGCCAAATGTGCGCAAGAAGCTTCCTTATGATGATCTTAATTATGATTTTTTCACTAAAACATTAGACATTTCTGCTTTGTCATTCCATAAAATGCTCCAAACTTCTAAGAAACTGGATGCCATTAATGAATGGGGATCGATTGTAGCCCTTTCATATATAGCTGCTCAGCGCACTTTATATGAATACAATGATATGGCTGATGCCAAAGCTATCTTGGAATCCATAGCACGTAGCTTTGGGTATATTTATGGTCGTGAAAAGCATGTGAGAATAAATACCATATCACAATCACCAACGCCAACTACTGCAGGACAAGGAGTAAAGGGATTTACTGCTCTTATGGATTTTACAGAACGTATGTCGCCACTGGGTAATGCAACAGGTGAAGAATGTGCTGATTATTGTATTACTCTTTTCTCAGACCTGACTAAAAAGGTTACCATGCAAAATCTGTTCAATGATGGGGGATTCAGCAGTATGGGTATGAGCGCCAGGGCAATGCATCAGTACAATAAAAGCCTTGAATGCAAGGAATGCCAGCGTAATCCGTTGAATGTAGAAGAATTTGAATAAATAACATGAATACTCACGCCAAAATTGGCTTTTCTATTTATGTTATTTGAAAATACCGGGTTGAAATCCTTACAAACACGATTAATCGTGTGTTAATGAAAATTTAAGTTTGGCAATTAGCGGCAAAGTTATATTTTTGCACCGCGGGGATTCTTATGCAGGAAACTGCATACGTATCTGTAATCAATAATTTGATACACTAACACACTATAATCTATGAGTTTTAAAGTTATTGTGCTTGCCAAGCAGGTGCCCGATACCCGTAATGTGGGTAAAGATGCCATGAAGGCTGACGGCACCGTTAACAGGGCAGCATTACCTGCCATCTTTAATCCGGAAGACCTGAATGCCCTTGAACTGGCCTTAAGGATTAAGGATAAGATGGTTGATTGTGAAGTTATCATTCTCACCATGGGTCCGTTCAGGGCTGCCGAAATTATCAGGGAAGCAATGTACCGTGGTGCTGACAGAGGATATCTTATCACTGACCGTAAATTTGCAGGTAGTGACACTCTTGCTACTTCCTATGCTATTTCACTTGCAGTTAAAAAACTGGAACCTTATCACCTTGTTTTGTCAGGCAGGCAGGCTATTGATGGAGATACTGCACAGGTAGGTCCTCAAACCGCTGAAAAGTTAAATATTCCTCAGATTACATACGCTGAAGAAATTATTGATGTTACCCCTGCAACTATCACTGTTAAACGCCGTTTGGAAAGAGGTGTAGAAGTTGTTAAGTCTAAACTACCTGTTGCTGTTACTGTTCACAGTTCAGCTCCGGCATGCCGTCAAAGGGTTGGTAAACTGCTCATGAAGTACAAGCATGCAAGAACTGTTACTGAACTTCAGAATGAAACCAAAGATTATACAGAATTATATAGCCTCAGGCCATATCTCCAATTAGAAGAATGGACTGTTGATGATCTTCATGCCGATATATCAATGCTGGGATTATCAGGTTCGCCTACAAAAGTGAAAAAGATTGAAAATGTAGTATTTGCAGCAAAGGATTCAAAGATAATGACATCCTCTGATGCTGATATCGACGGACTCATGAAAGAACTGCTCAGCAGTCATGTAATTGGTTAATTTCTTTAATAATCTAAACCGGAAAGAACAGTGAATAACATATTTGTATATTGCGAGATCACAGAAGATAAATCAATTGCCGACGTTAGTCTGGAATTGGTATCAAAAGCCCGCAAACTGGCCAATGAACTTCAGGTTAAACTTGAAGCCATTGTTATCGGAAGTGAACTAAAGGGAATTGAGAAAAAATTATACCCATACGGGGTGGATAAAGTTCATATTGCTGATGATACCCGTTTATTCCCTTATACTACACTTCCGCATGCTGCCCTTATAATAGATCTCTTTAAGAAACTAAAACCTGAGGTTGCACTATTTGGAGCTACTTCCATTGGAAGAGACCTTGCTCCTCGCATTGCATCAGCAATGCGCTGTGGATTAACTGCAGACTGCACAAGCCTTGAAATAGGAGATCATTTTGAAAATAAGACACAAACTGAATACAAGAACCTTCTTTATCAGATACGTCCTGCTTTTGGTGGAAATATAATTGCTACAATCATAAATCCTGAGACTCGTCCACAAATGGCTACAGTCCGTGAAGGTGTTATGAAACAAGAGATCTATGATAATGCTTATAAAGGAAGCGTTGAAAATATTGATCTAAGTATCCTTACCGAAGATGACTTTGCCGTTCAGATCATTGAGCGCCATATGGAACAAAGTAAGGTCAATATTAAGAACGCACAGGTAATTATTGCCGGTGGTTATGGTGTTGGATCAAAAGAAAACTTCCAGTTATTATATGACCTTGCAGATGTGCTTGGTGCCCAGGTAGGTGCTTCAAGGGCCGCCGTAGATGCAGGATTTGTTGAACATGAGCGTCAGATTGGTCAGACAGGTATTACTGTTCGTCCGAAACTTTACATTGCCTGCGGCATTTCTGGGGCTGTGCAGCACAGGGCAGGTATGGACCAGTCAGCCCAGATCATTTCAATCAATACCGATGTTAATGCACCGATCAACCACATAGCTGATTATACCATTATTGGTAATATCTCTGATGTGCTACCCAAAATGATCAAGTATTACAAGGCTAATTCAAAATAGTGAAGCAACTTTAAGAAATTTAGGAAATGGCTAACTTTTATACTGATAACGAAAACCTGAAGTTCCATCTTACTCATCCATTAATGGAAAAGATAGTAAGATTAAAGGAAAAGGATTATATAGATAAGGACCAGTTTGATTATGCTCCGCGTGATTTTGAAGATGCACTTGACAGTTACGATAAAGTACTGGAGATCATTGGTGAAATTTCTGGAGACATCATTGGACCAAATGCTGAAGGTGTTGACCATGATGGTCCGAAATTGATTGATAACGAAGTAAAATATGCACCGGGTACTGTTGATAACCTTGAAGCACTCAATAAAGCCGGATTATTTGGCTTATCTCTTCCACGTGAATACGACGGACTTAATTTCCCCATGATTCCATACATTATGGCTGCAGAGATTGTATCACGAGCTGATGCCGGATTTGCTAACATATGGGGATTACAGGACTGTGCAGAAACGATTCATGAATTTGCTTCCGAAGAGATTAAAAGGGAATTTCTGCCACGCTTCAACAAAGGAGCCACAGCAGCAATGGACCTTACTGAACCTGATGCTGGTAGCGACCTGCAGGCTGTTCAGCTGAAAGCAACATTTAACCAGGCTGATAATACCTGGTATCTTGATGGCGTAAAACGTTTCATCACCAATGGAGATGCTGACATTTCACTTGTACTTGCACGTTCAGAAGCCAATACTACAGATGCACGCGGACTCTCATTGTTTGTTTATGACCGTACTAATCAGGCAGTGAAGATCAGGCGTATAGAGAATAAGTTGGGTATCAAAGGATCACCAACCTGTGAACTGGTATTCAAGAATGCACCGGCAAAGCTGATTGGCGATACCAAGATGGGCCTCATTAAGTATGTAATGTCATTGATGAACTCTGCCCGCCTGGGTATCGGCGCACAGTCGGTTGGTCTTGCAGAAGCTGCATGGCGTGAAGCTCAGAAGTATGCTGAAGAACGAGAACAGTTTGGTAAGGCGATTATTCAATACCCGGCAGTTTATGAATTACTGACCAACATGAAGGTTAAAACTGATGCAATCAGGTCATTGCTTTATGAAACAGCACGTTTTGTAGACGTATATAAGGCATATACCTTTATCAGCCATGATCGTAAACTGGAACAAGCTGAACGTGAAGATTTCAAGTATTATCAGAAAATGGCTGATGTATTTACTCCACTATTGAAACTCTTCTCAAGCGAATACTGCAACCAAATTGCGTATGATGCACTTCAGATTCATGGTGGTACCGGTTACATGAAGGATTTCCCTGTTGAAAGGATCTATCGTGATGCACGTATTACTACTATTTATGAAGGAACATCACAATTACAGGTAGTAGCTGCAATCAGAGGGGTGGGTAATGGTGTTTTCCTTAAAGCAATGCAACAATATCTCAGCCTGCCAGTGAAACCTGAACTCGAATTCCTTAAATCAACACTCGAGAAAATGGCTGATCAGTTTGGCAAGATTGTTGAGAAAGTTAATGAGCAGGATGAAGCTGAATTCCTTGATTTCCATGCCAGAAGGCTTGTTGAAATGGCCGGTAATGTGATTATGGGATGCCTGCTTCTGCAAGATGCAAACAGAGATGATAAATATGCCAAATCTGCCGAAATCTTTATAAGAATGGGCAGGGCTGACAATATTTCGAAAGTTAGTATGATAAACCAGAGTCACCCCAGGGACCTGGGAGCTTACAAATCGTAAGATAAATCAGCCTGGGGGTATAAACCTTTCTACTACTTGCAAAAAAAACGCTGCCTTTTAAAGCAGCGTTTTTTTATTCAGCATCTATAACACACACAAACCGGCTGAAATTGAATGCCCCCATTCAATATTTTTATAACACTTGTTTTCCTTCAATCCAATTAATTACTTTCTCGGAATCGGGTTTTTCTTTTGGTTGAATAACACCTGCTAACTGTCCATTTTCATCAATGAGGTATTTTTGAAAGTTCCATTTAACTTCTGAATCCATTTTACCGTTTTTACTCTTTTCTGTTAACCAGCTGTATAATGGATGCTGGTCATTTCCTTTGACTGATATTTTTTCCATCATAGGAAATGTAACCCCGTAATTTACCTTACAAAATTGTGCAATCTCTTCATTTGTACCTGGTTCCTGGCCCATAAAATTATTAGCAGGAAAACCTATGATTACGAAATTCCTGTCCTTGTATTTTTCATACAATGCTTCAAGGTTTTCATACTGAGGTGTATTTCCACATTTTGAAGCTGTATTAACCACCAAAACCTTCTTACCTTTAAGTGAGGCTAAATCATAAGTCTCTCCCGAGATAGTTTTAACCTTAAAATCATAAAATGATTTCTGAGCAAATGCAGTTGTCATGGTGAGCAAAATAATTGAAGTTATGATTATTATCTTTTTCATCTTATATATCTGTTTTGTAGGCCATAAACATCAGGTGAGCACAATTGTTCATGAGGATAAATTCATTTAAGAAGCCACGCCATATTAAGTATTCAAACAAATTCTTTAAGTAAGCCGCGCTATGTTTAGTATCTTTGCAGCTCAATGGATTTTATCAGCAATTACCTTAAGCGAAAAGTTGGGTATCAGCAACTGGAGCAGAATGAAAAACAGACATTCAAGCTTCACCTTGGATTTATGATGAGTGACGGCCTTGTACAGGGTGTTTTACTTTTAAATGAGTTTGTTTTTCTCAGAAGCCTCAAGGGTAGTTCATTTCAATTAAGTTTCCTTTTTCAATTCAGTGTTATAGCATTCATTTTCCTTATTTTTATCTCAGAGTGGATGAAAAGGGTTAAGGATAAACAGAAAATGGTTCGGTTAACTGGAGTTTTAACCAGGATGCCATTGGCATTAGTAATCTTTTTCCCATCAGAAACCGCTGCTTTTATTGGTAACTCAATCTACCATTATTTGTTTCTGGTTGCTTTTCTGATTTATTATCTGGGTAACCTGGTAATTTTTCCAATGATAAATCTTTTCCTTAAAAATAATTACAGGCATGAGCTCTTTGGCCCCCTTTTCAGTTATACTACCTTGGCTAATAAGATTATAATGCTTCTTGTGGCCTTCTTGTATGGCTGGGTGCTTGACCTTAATCCCTCTGCTTATCGCTGGGTATTTGTAATTGCAGCTATTGCAGGTACCTCATCAACATGGTTCCTGTCGAAGATTAATTACCATGAGGAGAAAATTCATCAGAATTTAGGTGGATTATGGCCTTCTGTCAAAGAATCAATCAAGAACCTGCGAAACATACTTCGTGATAACCTCCCTTTCAGGCATTTTGAATGGGGGTTTATGTTTTACGGTTTTGCTTTTATGAGCACTACAACAGTGATTACAATTTTCTTCAGTAAAGAATTGGGACTAAATTATTTTAGTGTCGCTACTTATAAGAATGTCTACAACATCATTGCCTTGTTCCTGATCCCTTTTTTCGGAAGGACACTATCAAAAATAGATCCGAGGAAATTTGCTGCAATAACTTTTCTGTCAATCATGCTCTTTTTATTAAGCCTGGTATTGACATATTACGTGCCTGAAAATGTAAATATCATGGGAGTAAAGTTCTATTATGCTATGATACCCTATCTTCTGTTTCAGGCAATTTTTGCAGCTACAATGTCATTACTTTGGAGTATTGGTTCAGCTTATTTCTGTAAACCATCGGAAGCCGCTGATTATCAGTCGGTACACCTTTTCCTGACCAGTGCCAGGTCATTGTTTGCACCGTTGCTTGGAGTTTTGTTCTATGAATTATATGGTTATGTGGTTACTTTTGTAATTGGCGCAATATTTCTTGTCATTGCAATTGGAATAATGATATGGTCATACAGGAGAGATGAACTTATACGACAATTATAGTCAAATGAAAACTATCCATTCAAGTGAAGAATTGAGTCAGCTTATTAATTGCAGTCAGGGTATTGTGGCTTATTTTTATAATGATTCATGTGCACCCTGCATAGCACTGCGACCGAAAGTAAAGGAACTGATTGAAAGGGAATTCAACAGTATGGAACTACTTTTTGTAAACACTGCAATGTTTCCTGAATGTGCTGCATCTTTCAGCGTATTTGCCAGTCCGACAATCATAGTATTTTTTGAACAAAAAGAGACTTTCAGGGTAAGTAAATATGTTTCAATTGAAGAATTGGGAATGAGGATCAAACGTTATTACACCTTGTTATTTAATTAAAAAAAACCTCTGCTTTTGGGGCAGAGGTTTCAATTATTGTGTGTGTGTGTGCTAATTTAACAGAAAAACAGGTTTTATGATTTCCTTGCCTTTTTCAATAGCTTTTTCATTCTCGGGAATAAGATTGTGATGACGCTTAGGCAATGATTTTTCTAAACCTTTATGAATGTACTCAGGCTGAACTACTGGTTTCAGCTTTAAAAAGCCACCCAAAACAACCATATTGAATACCTTTGACAATCCAACTTTTGCAGCCTCATCAGCAGCATCAATTGAATAGATGTTGATATCGGTACGTGTCGGATGGTGTGTGATACCATTAGGATCGTAGATGAGTAACCCGCCTGGTTTTACAGAACTCTCAAACTTGTCCATCGACTGTTGGTTGAGAATGATAGCTGTGTCAAACTGGCTAAGGATTGGTGAACTGATACGCTCATCGCTGATGATAACGGTAACATTGGCAGTACCACCACGCATTTCGGGACCATAAGACGGCATCCAGCTGACTTCTTTATCACCCATTACACCTGAGTATGCGAGGATCTTGCCCATAGACAGAACACCTTGTCCGCCAAAGCCTGCTATTAATATTTCTTCAGTCATTTCGTTTAAGTTTTACAGTTTAATCCTCATTTACTTTAATATCGCCGAGCGGATAATATGGGAACATGTTTTCAACCATCCATTCATTGGCCTGGTTAGGGTTCATCTTCCATCCCGAGTTACAGTTTGAAACAATCTCAACGAATGATAGTCCTTTATTGAGCTTTTGATTTTCAAATGCTTTTCGAACAGCTTTTTTTGCTTTACGAACAGCACCGGGAGTATGTACAGCCTGACGGGTGACAAATAATGTTCCGGGAAGTTGAGCAACAAGTTCGGTTATTTTAAGTGGATTACCCATGCTGGCCACATCACGTCCATAAGGAGAAGTTGATGACTTCATTCCCGGAAGGGTGGTTGGGGCCATTTGGCCACCAGTCATTCCATAGATACCATTATTGATAAAGATGATAACAATATTCTCACCACGATTGCAAGCGTGAATAGTTTCAGCAGTACCTATAGCAGCGAGGTCTCCATCACCCTGATAAGTAAATACAAACTTCTCAGGATGCAGTCTTTTCACTGCTGTTGCAACAGCAGGTGCACGACCGTGGGCAGCTTGTTGCATATCAATATTCATGAATTCATAAGCAAGAACAGAACAACCAACAGGGGCAATGCCGACAGTTTTATCCTGAATGCCCATTTCCTCGAGCACTTCCATTACGATACGATGCGCTGTCCCATGGCCACAACCCGGGCAATAGCTCATTATCTTATCGGTTAACAACTCAGTCCTCTTATAGACAAGGTTTTCCGGTGTGCGTATATCTTGTTTTGAAATAGTTTCCATTTTTTATCCTCCGATTATTTTTGATTCCAGTGCTTCCACAACTTCACCTGGTGTGGGAACTACGCCACCCATTCGACCATAATGCTCAACTTTAACAGTCTTTCCAACAGCAAGCCTAACATCTTCAACCATCTGGCCAGCACTCATTTCAACTGAGAGGAATCCTTTTACTCTTTTTGCAAGGTCCTCAATAACTTTGGTAGGGAAGGGGAAAAGGGTAATCGGGCGAAGCAAGCCAACCTTTATTCCTTTTGCCCTTGCGATATCAACGGCCTTTTGGCTTAAGCGGGCACTTGTACCATATGCTACAATGATATAATCAGCATCTTCACACTGCAATGCTTCATAACGGACTTCATTTTCCTCAATCTGTTTGTATTTTGCCTGAAGATTAATATTGTGAAGTTCCTGTTTGTGTGCATCGAGGTCAAGAGAAGTAATAATATTCCTTTCACGGTCAGCAGTTTTACCTGTTGTAGCCCATGGAGTATTTTTAATGATTTCTTCTTCGGTAAAACGTGGACGCTGTTCACTAAGCTCAACCTTTTCCATCATCTGACCTATAGCACCATCTGACAAAATAAGAACAGGATTGCGGTATTTGAAAGCAAGATCAAATGCTAATGCAGCAAAGTCAGCCATTTCCTGAACTGAGGAAGGTGCAAGTACGATTAACCTGTAATCACCATGCCCACCACCTTTGGTTGACTGAAAATAATCACTCTGTGATGGCTGTATAGTTCCAAGACCAGGCCCGCCACGTACTGCATTAAGTATAACACATGGCAATTCAGCGCCGGCGATATAAGAAATTCCTTCTTGTTTTAAGCTTATACCAGGACTGGAAGACGAAGTAAGAACACGTTTTCCGCAAGCTGCGCCACCATAAACCATGTTAATGGCAGCTATTTCACTTTCAGCCTGTAAAACAATCATACCTGTACGCTCGTGCGGCTTTTCTGCCATAAGGTATTCCATTACTTCCGATTGCGGAGTAATGGGGTAACCAAAGTAACCATCGGCTCCTGCCCTTATAGCTGCTTCAGCAAAGGCTTCATTGCCTTTCATTAATCTGAGTTCTTTCATACAATTACTGTAAATTAAATTTCTTACCCTATTCTCTTTCTGTAAACAGTGATAACACCATCGGGACAAACGACTGCGCAGTTTGCGCATCCTATACATTCGTCATTTACAGATTCGACATACTTGTAACCTTTGCCATTAACATTTTTTGATACTGCAATGACATCATTGGGACAGGCTGGAATGCATACCTGACATCCCTTGCATTTCTCAATGTCGATTACGATATCGCCAATTACTTTTGCCATGATATTGAGTTTTGTATTTGTTGTATTCCGACTACGAAATTACGTATTATTTATCATTCAAAGGCTTTAAAAACAGGGTAAAATAGTCATTATCACCTAATTTATAACAATTATAAAGAAGCTAAATATCTGGCTAACCTAAAGGTATTTAGCCAGATATTTACCTGTATTGAAATTAATAATCTAGTGCGATAAACATGGATCTGTTACAGAGTGGTGCTCATGGAACTTTTTTAGCCTTGTTTCAAGGTCGGGGAACTGGGATTGGTTGATGAGTGAAACACAAGCCCGCAAACCTTCTGTTCGTGTACTGCCGGTAATGGTTAGTGAAATTGCACTTATGCCGTAATAGAATAGCTCCTCTATAAGGTCTTCACCTGTGAGTCCTGGATATGCAATAGTAAAGTAAAAGCCATCAGCAACAGGCTTATCTATATCTTTGTCATAAACTATATGGAATCCGTTGTCTAAAAACAACTTCTTCATAATTTGTGCTTTTTCTGCATAAACTTTTACGTCATTAAGGAAATTATGAGTTCCGTCATTCATTGCCTTTAACATAGCGGCCAGAGCATATTGTGCTGAATGTGCCGTACCTGAACTTAATGCATAGACAGTCCCGAATATCATTGCACGCCCGAAGCAATCACTGCTATAATAATTAAGCAGGTTTTCGGCTTTTCTGTTAAACAGACTATTAGAAATAACCATCATACCAATTCGTTGGCCGGCATAACTGAATGCCTTTGAACTGGAAATAAAAAGTATATAGTTACTGGTATATTTTGCTACAGTCGGTTGATATGGTGGTTGACCGGGAACTGAATAATCATGCCTGAAATCCATACCGAAGTAAGCAAGGTCTTCACAAATAACTACATCATACTGATTGGCCAGTTCGCCAATAATTTTTAGTTCTTCTTCTGTGAAGCAGATCCATGATGGGTTATTGGGATTGGAATATAGAACAGAATGTATTTTACCTGTTTTGAAGTATGATTCAAGTTTAGCTCTTAATTTTTCACCACGATAATCGTATACATCAAAGCTTTCAAACTTTTGTCCAAGAACCTTATGTTGTTGTTTATGAACAGGGAAACCAGGATCTATGAATAATGTTGTATCACGGGTTGCATCCATCCGTGCCAGTGTCAGGAATGAAGCAAAACTGCCCTGCATACTGCCAACAGTTGGAATACACCCATCAGCACTTACTTCTATGTTGAGGAAATTTTTAACAAATCTGGATATTTCATTCTTTAAACCAGGATAACCATCAATATCAGGATATATAGCAGCCACACCTTTTCTCAAAGCAGCGATTTCAGCTTCAGTACCTATAGAAGGGGGAGGTAAACCAGGTATGCCCATTTCCATGCGGATAAACTTTTTCCCGGTTTCATTCTCAATCAGGTCAATAATCTTTTTGATTTCCCTGATACTGGCTTTGCCAACACATGGTAAATTTACTTTCTCAATAACGGCTTTTACAACCTCATAATTAATAGGGGTGTCGTTTTTGAATTGTTCCTTCATTCTATATATTTTTTTAAGATCTTAACCTTAATGTTGAATCTTTGCCTACACCATGAATGTCAATAATTCGTGCAATTTAGAAAAATTGATGCTAATGGGGGACTAAAATGACAAATAAATTTTACTTCAATTAACGGCCTTTTAATGAAGCAATTGCAAGAATCAAGCCTAAAGCAATGCCCAATAATGCAGCAAAAAGAACTTGAAATTCGGGAGGCAACAGGAAGGTTATTGTGTGAGCCGGATACCAGAACAATGGGATAGTTCTTTTAAAAACAAAGTTCCATTGGACATCCCAATTAAGGTTTTTCAAGATATTAGAGACTTGTACCCTGGAAAATAATCCCCCAATTGTTCCACCATTATTTATAATATGGGTATCAGTAACTTTATGGATGGTCATCATTACTGGTGCATATATTGTATTCATCAGGAAACTTATACAAAATGCAATAAAGATCTTTCCAGTTGTAAAATTGCCGGCATATGTTTCTTTAACATTCTGCATCCCCATGTATGAAAGAAATTCAAGAGTTCCTGAAGTGAAAATAATAAATGCGAGTTTAATGGTTATGCCCAGGAACCCCCAAACAATGGCTCTTGGAATGATCCCAAATCCAGGTGCATTATAATTACCTGTTTTAATTCTTAAACCAATGACTTCACCCAATGTAGCCAATATTGCAAACTTGATGAAACTCATTATAAATCCATGTTCCTTATTGAATGAAACATAGAAATCATAAAGATCTTTTGAGATAAAAAAGGGAACGAACAGGATAAGAATAAAAAGTACAAAAAAGAAATCGTTACGCTTCATGGTAGTTTATGGTTGAAGGCGCAAAGTTAACAGGCTTAAAATGATTTCCAAAAAAAGTGCGTTTCTCTATACAGTGGCACTCATTTGTTTCCGTAAACTATTGGTGTTTCAACCCTGCCCTTTATACCTTTCATACATTTTTTCATCATAAGGATGTCACCAATATCATAAATAAGGTAATAGATTATCCAGATGCTTCTCCATTTGTATTTTGTGCGCAGTTTGGTTATTAGCCTCGTAGCATCACCTTTATCGAAGAGATACCATAACCATGTTGCCATACGTTCCTGATCTGTCCATAGTATGAACTTGCTTTTTTCGTAATCTTTTACCCACATGCCATTTTGCCGGTCAGGAGTAAATGGAATAAATTGTCCGATTTCTATATGCTGATATTCAGGAAGTATCGATTCAGAGCTTTTTATACCTCCGTTATCTATCATATCGATACTATACCAGCCCGCTTTTCCTGATCCTATTTGGACTATCCATGGCCAGATATCTTCAGGCTTTGCATTGATAGTTATTGCCCGGACAGCATTAAAATCAGGATCACTAACAATGGTATCACCCGGATAATTATACTCAAGTTCTTCTTGTGTCGATCCCCATTTAAGATGAACAGGCCGTATAACCATGACATAGATCACTAAAAGAAAAATTATACTGCCAAAAAGATAGAACACCATAGAATGCTATTTAAAGTAATTTAAACTTAAGGACAATTCCGCCATCAATTCTTGACAATGATTCATATTGCCCTGACGGTAGTTTAAGAACTTCAATTGAAGTACCGTCGTCAATTTTCACCTGTGAAAGATTACCTGCAATGTAGGATAGCCTGGCACCCAATGAAACTCCGGAAGATACTTGTAATTCATATGCCATATCAATGCCAACGCCTAGTGTTTCACCAGTAATTTTCATAGGATCAATGACTTTACAATTATCATTATAACGCATATATCCTAAAGAAATACCGATTATCCAGCTACCATTCAATTTTTGGCTATACTTCCTTGAATAAAAAGCCGGGCCTATGAATGAGACTGTTATTATGTCGGATATTTCGCCGTATTTTGTTATACCACCCGGATACGTAATAGTAACGCCATCCAGTTTATTGCTATATCTTGATGCACTGTACTTAAGACCTCCACCATAAACATCATTAAAATAGAATATAAGATCAGCACCATAATTGAATCCCTTTTTTAATCCACCGTAGTAATCTTTTTCTAAAAGATTGGCACTTGGATCAATTGGAGCTGTTCTGTAACTATATGCTCCATTAACAGATATATCAAAAATAGACGGCATTTCGTATTTTGGGACTGATTTGCCAGAGTAGCCATGAGAATTAGTGTAAAATCCAGTTGCATAATAGCTCACATCTTTAACCGGAATAAATGAGCTTATTTCAAGATTATCTTTTGGTACAACGAAATAAATACGCTCATACTTAATGTATGTAATACGGCAGTTCAATGAATCACCCATGTTGGTTACTATGAGGTCCTGAGCACCAGCAATTGTTGTGATGACTGAAAGTACCAGAACAAGAAAGGAGATACGTGTACCAATCTTCATATAAAGTTTATTTGCGGTACAAACCTAAGAAAAACTTTATACAAAAAAAATAAAAAAAGAGACTGATTTGGTTAAATACAGCCTCTCTTTTATAGCTTGAATGCAGGCACAATTTAAATCTCTATTATTTATTCAGTTTAAAAGGCAAAGCAATTAAAAGAATGTTTAACTCACTCAGAAAAATCTTTTTAAAACATGTCATTAAAATGACTACCTTTGTACCCCTTTAAAAATGACTATGATCAACATCACTTTGCCCGATAATAGTGTAAGACAATATCCTGAAGGTACTTCCTCGCTAGATATAGCAAAGAGTATAAGTGAAGGACTTGCACGAAATGTACTTTCAGCCACTGTAAATGGCGAAATTTGGGATGCCAACCGTCCTATCCTCAATGATGCAACATTAAAGCTTAATACATGGGATTCAACGGAAGGTAAATTTACCATGTGGCATTCATCAGCGCATCTTATGGCAGAAGCTGTTGAACAACTATATCCTGGCGTGAAGTTTGGCATTGGCCCTGCAATAGACAATGGGTTCTATTATGATATGGATTTTGGTGACAGGCAAATTTCGTCTGATGACCTTAAAACCATTGAAGATAAGATGCTTGAGCTTGCCAGGGAGAAACAAATGTATATCAGGCGGGAAGTGTCAAAAGATCAGGCCCTTCAATATTTTACAGAAAAGAATGACGAGTATAAACTTGAGTTAATTCAGGATCTCCAGGATGGACAGATAACCTTCTATGAATCAGGTACCTTTACCGATCTTTGTCGCGGTCCTCATCTTCCTGATACAAGTTCTATTAAAGCAATTAAACTTCTCAGTATTGCTGGTGCATATTGGCGTGGGGATGAGAAACGTAAACAACTAACAAGGATATATGGTATTACTTTCCCAAAACAGAAAGAACTGACCGATTATCTTGAACTACTTGAAGAAGCTAAGAAACGCGACCACAGGAAATTAGGGAAAGAACTTGAACTGTTTACATTCTCACAGAAAGTAGGGCAGGGGCTTCCATTATGGCTTCCAAAAGGTGCAATGCTTCGTGAGCGCTTAGAAAGGTTTCTAAAGAATGTGCAGCAAAAAGCTGGTTACCAACCGGTTATTACACCTCACATTGGAAATGTTGATCTTTATAAGACATCAGGTCACTTTCAAAAATATGGTAAGGATAGTTTCCAGCCAATAAATACACCTATGGAAGGTGAACAGTTCATGCTTAAACCTATGAATTGTCCTCATCACTGTGAAATATTTGCGTCAAAACCGAGGTCATATAAGGACCTTCCATTGCGTTTTGCAGAGTTTGGAACAGTATACCGTTACGAACAAAGTGGTGAATTACATGGCTTGACCAGAGTTCGTGGATTTACACAAGATGATGCCCATCTTTTTTGTATGCCTGAGCAAATCAAAGAAGAGTTTATTTCTGTTATCAATATTGTTCTGCATATCTTCAAGACATTAAACTTTACTGATTATACAGCACAGATTTCACTTCGTGATCAGGTTAACCGTGAAAAGTACATTGGATCAGAAGAAAATTGGGAAAAAGCAGAGCAGGGAATTATAGAAGCGGTTAACGAAGCCGGATTGAATGCTGTTATTGAATACGGAGAAGCGGCTTTTTATGGCCCAAAACTTGACTTCATGGTAAAAGACGCTATAGGACGAAAATGGCAACTTGGAACAATCCAGGTAGACTATAACCTTCCTGAGCGTTTTGAATTAGAATATATTGGAAGTGATAATCAAAAGCACAGGCCAGTAATGATTCATAGGGCTCCTTTTGGCTCAATGGAGCGTTTTGTGGCAGTTTTGATTGAGCACACAGGCGGAAATTTCCCCTTATGGCTGAATCCTGAGCAGGTTATTATATTGCCAATCAGTGAAAAATATGCTGATTATTCAAAAAAAGTTTCAGATATCCTAAATAATTCCGAAATTCGCAGCCAAATTGACGAAAGAAGCGAAAAAACTGGTCGAAAAATCAGGGATGCTGAAGTTCGTAAGATTCCTTTCATGCTTATCGTTGGCGAAAAAGAAGAAGCAGAAGGGACCGTTTCAGTGCGTCGTCATGGAGTAGGTGATCTTGGATCATTTAAAGTTGACGATTTTATTAATCTTGTAAATAAGGAAGTTAACGAAGTCATGCAATAAGTGCTGACCTCAAAATATTAATTAACCAAAGGAGGAACGAATATAGCAACGCCATTTAGAAACCCAAGAGGTCCGAGGCCAATGCATAAAAAGCAGGAAGACCCTCACTTCATCAACGAAAAAATAAAAGCCCCTGTAGTAAGGGTTGTTGGTGAAAATGTTGAACAGGGAATTTACAACATTAAAGATGCCCTGTCGATAGCACAAAAACTTGAACTGGATCTTGTTGAAATATCTCCAACTGCCAATCCCCCTGTTTGTAAAGTGACTGATTATAAAAAGTTTCTTTACGAATTGAAGAGGAAGCAAAAGGAGATAAAAGCAAAGTCAGCTAAAATTGTGGTGAAGGAAATAAGACTTGGTCCTAATACCGATGAGCATGATTTCAACTTTAAACTTAAACACGCCATTAAGTTTTTGGAAGAAGGTGCCAAAGTAAAAGTAGAAGTACTTTTCAGGGGTCGTAGTATTGTATATAAAGACCAGGGGGAAATTAAACTCCTGCAATTTGCATCATTACTTGAGGATTATGGCAAAGTTGAAAAACTTCCGTTGCTTGAAGGAAAACGTATGATTATGATCATCGCTCCTAAGAAATAGTTAGTTTTTAAATCTCAATATAAACCATTAACAAATCCAGTAATGCCAAAAATGAAGTCTAAATCCGCTGCCAAAAAAAGGTTCGATTTAACCGGCACCGGTAAACTGAAAAGGAAGCATGCTTACAAAAGTCACATTCTGACTAAAAAATCAACAAAACGTAAACGTAATTTAACTTACTCTACTATTGTTGACAAGGCAGATGCGAAGAACGTAAAAGCAATGCTCCACTAAATTTGTGTTAATCAATTTTTATTAACCCTTGCTTTCTGCACCAAAGAGTTTACTTGTGAAAGTTAAACCGCGAAAGTAAAAAACAATTAAAAAATGCCAAGATCAGTAAACGCAGTTGCCTCAAGGGCACGCAGAAAAAAACTCCTCAAAGCTGTCAAAGGACAGTTTGGAAGGAGAAAAAATGTTTGGACGGTTGCTAAAAATGCATACGAAAAAGGCATGGTGTATGCATACCGTGACAGACGCCAGAAAAAACGCAATTTCCGTAGTTTGTGGATTACCCGTATTAATGCAGGTGTACGTGAATATAACATGTCATACTCTGTTTTCATGGGTAAATTACATGCAAAGAATATCAATCTTGACCGTAAGGTTCTTGCCGACCTTGCAATGAATCATCCCACTACATTTAAGGCTATTGTGGATGCCGTTAAATAGTTTGTGCTGAAGATTAAAAACGTAAAAAGCCTGTGAATCACAGGCTTTTTTTTATTTTATTCACAATAGATTATTTCGTTTTTGTTTTGGGTAATGAAAACTTGATAGGTACATTGAATTGCACTGGAACTGGCTTTCCTTTCATTTTTCCCGGCTCCCAGGCAGGCATACTTTTTACTGCAGCAAGTGCAATTTCATCCAGTCGTCTATCTATCCCTCTTAGTACTTTGGCATTACTAATTGAACCATCCGGTTCTACAATAAAATTAATAAATACAGTGCCTTCGATTTTTTGGTTTATTGCTTCTTTTGGATATTTAATTTTGCTATTCAGGTATTTATTCCTAGCATCATCACCACCCGGGAATTTAGGAACTTCTTCAACAACAGTAAAGACTTCCCGATCCTCATTACTTTGATTTTGCGATGTTGGAGATGTGAAGGTGTTTCCATTTGTTCCGGCTTTATCTTTTGATAATTCGAACTTTATTGGCATAATGACTTCATAATCCACAGGCTTATCCTCTTTCAATGCCGGCTTCCAGTCAGGCATTTTATTGATTACATCAATGGCTGCTTTGTCAAGTGAAGGGAAAACGCTTTTCAAAACTTTTGTCTTTGTTACTTTTCCTTTAGTATCAATCATAAAACTGACATAAACGGTACCTTCCTTGCCTAGCTTTTTTGCATCATCAGGGTATGAAAGATTTGCACTTATAAATCTTACCCTGGCTTCATCACCCCCTGGATATATTGCAGGTGAATCAGGTGTATCATGTGCCTGAGGCTGCTTCTTAATTTCTTTTTCTTTTAACTCAACTGCCTTTTGTTTCTCAAGGTAATCCTTTTCATTTTCCTTGAATTCTTTCTCTTTTTCCTTGAATTCCTTTTCTTTAGACTTAAATTCCATTTCTTTTTGCTGGAACTCTTTTTCTTTTTGCTTTTGTTCTTCTTCTAGTTTTGCATGCTCCTTTTCTATTTCACCATGCTTTTGCGCCTTAATCCCTTGTTCCTTTTCAATCTTTGAGTGTTCTTCAGCGATTCTTTTATGCTCAACTTCTATTCTTGCCTGTTCCTGCTGTAACCTTTCCTGTTCAATTAAAAGCTGGTTTTGTTGTTCCATCATTTCATTCTCCTGATTTTTCTCAAGAGCTGTTTCTTTAATTGTATCAGGATCTAATCTGAGAATTAAATCTTTACTTGTTTCTATAACCTTAAGATCAGCTTTCTCTCTAGCATTTTCCATGTCGATCATCTTTTGATCTACAGCAAGGGTTCCATATAATTTAACACTTGAGTCAGTTATAAATTCAATGGGATAATAAAGAAGATATTTTATAGGTTTCTCATTCAGTTTAGCCGGATACCATTTCTCGATTTGTTTCATTTTGTTAATTGCCCATTTATCAAGAAATTCATCAGCACTTTGGACTACTTGAATGTCAGTGGCTCTACCATCTGGCTCTACCAATATACTTAGAATAATCTTCCCTCTGTGTCCTTTAAAATTATCTTTAGTGTTATCCAAAACCCAAGGAGTAATATCAGGGTAAGGAAGTAAAGTATCACCAAAAGATAACTCTTCCTCAATCTGAGAATTTTCATATTGAATCGGTTGTTGAGCTGTATTGATCATTGAAGTTAAGACCAGTAATAAAATTGAACAACAGAGTCCTGCTAACAATCTTCTGTAATTAAGTCTCTTTAGATTAACATTATTAATCATGGCAATTCTTTTTTTAATGTGAAAACTGAAGTTATTTGTAACACCTCTGGTTGAAAGATTATTAAGATAAAATGACAGCACAAGGTCGCTATAGTCTGATGGGCTTATGTGAGATTGTAGTACGTTTGCGTCAGCCTGGTATTCATGAACTTCAACCAAACGCCGGGCTGTTATGTGTGCAAAGGGACTGAACCACAATACCGATCTGAAGATACCTGATATAATCCGGTCAAGGCTGTGCTTCTCTTTTACATGACAAAACTCATGCTTTAACAGCATATCAAGCTGTGGGTGGTCAATGTCATTCTTTGAAAGGAAAACCCATGTAAAGAATGAGAACGGACTGTTTACACTCTTCTCAAGAAGGATATCACCAAATTTAGTTGGGTATTTTTCTGACTTTATCTTTTTATTGAGGATTGAAATAATTGAAAATACCATTCCTAATAAAAAAGTAATGGTTATTAAGTAGTAAACAAATTCCTGCATAGGCGGCCAGTTAATTGAATGCTCAACTGGTGTATTCTGGACCACAGTAACAGGCAGATCCATGGGAAGAGCTGTAACATTGCGGGGGATTTCGATGAATGCTTCTTTAAATGGTAACAGCGGCAACAACAATGGAAGTACCATTGCTGATATTAAAGTTACCCGCATGGCTGAGAATTTGTTTGTCTTTCTTAAGCTGAAGTAATAAAAGCCCAGTATTATTGCATTTATTACTGCTGCTTTAATCAGATATATAAGGAGATCAGTCATTGCTTTTCTTATTTTGGATTTTCTTATCTATTAAAGCTTTCATTTCTTCAAGATCCTTTATGCTAAGATTATCATCTTCTGAAAAGAAGGATACCATTTGCTTGTAGGAGTTACTGAAATAACCTTTCACCAATTGGCTTAGCGAATGCTTTGAATAATCCGTTTTAGTAACGATAGGGAAGTAGATATATGATTTCCCGGCAGGCTCATGACCAACAAAACCCTTCTTTTCAAGAATTCTTACAATTGTGGAAACTGTGTTGTAAGCCGGTTTCGGAGAAGGAAAATATTCTAAAAGATCTGTTACATATCCTTTGCCAATCTTCCAAAGTATTTGCATTACCTGTTCTTCAGCTCTTGTCAGTTCTTTCATATAATAGATGATTTCCTAATCAACTAACTATTTAGTTGAACGGTAGTACAAAGTTACAACTAAAAACTTAGTTTGTCAAGTTTTATGATAAATAAGTAAAGAGAGGGAAGCTAGTTGGCAGATATATAATCGATTACATTATTTCAATAAACAATTTCTAACTGACTACCTGCTTTACTTTTTAAGCTTTCGCGGAAGAGTAAACTTTATGGGCAGACTGAGTTCTTGTTTTGATGGTTTTCCTTTGATGGTGCCGGCTTCCCACAATGGCATAGATCTAATTGCATCTACAGCTACTTTATCGAGCGAAGGGTAAATTCCTTTAATTATTCTTACGTTTCCAATTGTACCATCTTCATTAACAATGAAGCTAATGTAAACTGTACCTTCTATTTTATCAATGACAGCATCAGGAGTATAGTTGATCTTTTTATTTAAGTATTCTGACAGTGACTTATTACCGCCAGGAAACTGTGGTTTAGTCACTGATACCATAATAGTTGAATCTAAAGTTATACCAACCAGGGTATCATTTCTTGTAATTGGCTTATCGTTTTGGGATATGAGGAGAAATGGCTGTAGCAACATGCAAAACATAATCAGTCTTTTCATTTTTCCTGTGTATTTATTTTTTCAAGCAAAGTTTTAATCTGGTCAGTAAGTATGCGTTTTGCGATAATGGTTTTCTTTTCATCGAGCAAATACATCACAGGCGAACTATGTACATCATATAACTCCCTGAAATCTGGTGTCATACTATAATATCCATTGACATTTATCCAATTCATATTATTCTTTATAATGTACTGTTTCATAGATTTCCATGATGTGTCCATGCAAACTGCATATATTTCAACTTCATAAAGATCCCTGTATTCGTCATAGAATTTCTTTAAAAGCGGAGTTTCCTTCTTGCAATGACTGCATTCAGGATCCCAGAAATAAATAAGGGTATATTTAGTTTTGACTGAATAAAGTGATCTTGGAGTTTGCAGTGTATCAATTAATATCATTTCAGGAGCAGGCTTTCCCAGTAATATTGGACGCAGAGTATTTGCCCTGTTAATCAAATTTTGACGAACTGTCTTATTCATCCACGACATTCTCGGATCGTCAAAATATTTGTCAACGATATGCACAAATACAGCATCTTGTCCCATAATTTCAGATCCCTCATATTTAATAGTGAGATACCATGAAAGGTATTTAAAGGTTTCTTTATTAGACCCTGAAAGTTGAAATAACCGGTCAATGGAAGTAATGATTGAATCTGGTGCGGGTACTGTCAGTTTTGTCAGGTATTGTTCAACTTTACTGTGAATTATTGGAGTTCTGATAACACGGTCGTCTGACAGGTCTATATTATCCCAAAAATGGGCCTTATACTGATTAAATGCAGCAATAGAGTCAGGTCTGCCGTTAGGAAGCAGCGGAGTAGCGGCTAATTCAGGATCCTGCATTGTATTTAAGAAGACAGAAATAAATTTTCCTTTGTTGGTATTGATGATTCCTTTTATGTGTCTCTGAACTTCGTCATCAAGGTTATCAATCAGTGCCTGTAAAACTTTCAATGAATCATTACCAGGTGCAAACCGCTTTTTAGAAGCTTGAAGAACTGACATCTCTTTTTGTTTTCCGGCAAGGAATTTTATGTACTCAAAAAGAATTCTATTTTCATCATCATATTTTGAAGTCAAACTTGATGGAAGTTTTGACTTTTCACCAGTGATATAAATATTCTCCTTTCCTGAAACTATGAAGTCGAATAATTTAGATTTAGCTCCTGTAGCAATTATGTACATTCCTTCAGGCAGAAGGGTATCAGCTTCAAACTTAAAAGTGTGCTGTTTATCGGCATATGCAGTATCTACTACGAACTGTTTGTCACCTATATAACTTGCTAATAAAAGAGTACTATCAGTCAGTCCATCGAGTTTTATTGTTATTTTAAAACCGTCATGGGCAAGTAGATTAGTTGAAAGTATTAATGTTACTAGGATTAGTAAGGTAGTCTTCTGCAGATTCATAGTTTAATTTCATTTACTACAAACTTACACAATTTATGTTTTTCAAAGGTTAGAATAGATGTGTGATATTTACTTTTGTGATATTGGATCATTTTCACCGATTCTTTACTATTTTTGTTAAAAACCACTGAGTATGAAGACCATTACAACTATAGTTCTTTTTCTGATGTGCACTCCGGCGATGGGTGAAACCGATCATTTCACACAACTTATACAAGAGAGGCAGAATCTATTAAAAGACTATCAATCACTTATTGACTCAGTTGGAATTAGTCCATCGGTCAAAATGAAGCTATTAAGTGAAAAATTGAATTCTATTACAACAATAGAAGATAGCCTGATTCTATACAGCTCATATGAAAGTGCTAAAGCTAAAGATTCCATTTCTGTACTTAATAGTAAATTATCAGGTTATTTATTTGAGAATGAGAGGTTGCAAGTTAGAACTAAGAATGATCTTTCAATGATCATGATATTGAAATTATCGATTGTTGTGTTTTTACTGGTAATTTTAATACTAATTTATTTCCTTGTTACTAAGAGTAGTAAGAAGAAGTTATTACTGGAGTTAAATGAAAAAATAACACAACTTGAAGCTGAGAAAGAAGATTTCAATCAGGAAGTAATAAGACTTAAAGCAATAAATTCTACTTTCATTATAAATGAGTTACATGATGAAAGGGACAAACTGTTAAGCGAAGTAAATCAATTAAAAAGCCAGTTGGAAGAAGCAAAAACAAAAAATAAATCCATAATCCAAAAGATCGATAAATTAATAACTGATCTTTCAGGAGTACATTCGTGATGTTATAAGATTTTATATTTTTTGTATTCTTCAGTGCACTTGTGTGAACTTCGTTCAGTTGAGATTTTGTAAGCAAAGCCTGCTGTCAAAATAGAATATCTGTCAGCAATTCCTGTTGAACCTCTATAGCCATCCAACAAGTCAGTGTTTGTGAATCTGAAAGCCAAACCCGCAATCAAAGACCATTGGTTAGAAATATCAAAAGCAATTTTCGGCCCCACCGAAATAAACGCTGCTGATCTTGAGGTCCCTCTATAATCCATGTCGGGTGCACCATCTTCATTCACAATACGGCCATCAGTCATCTGTCGCCTGATTGATTTATAAAATAATCCACCACCGCCAACATTTAAAATTACAGATATGCGGGATTTATTATCAGGTGAGATTATTTCATCAATATTGATTCCTGCAATGAGTTGCAATTCATTAAATCTATTGTTGAAATAATAGTTTAAAGCAGGATTATTCCCTTTCATTTTACCGGTAAAGTAACTTAATGAGAACGATAATTGCCTTATGATATCTTTACTAACATCAACCCCAAGTCCCAGATCACTTTCAGTCTGTGTTTTCCAGACCGGGTTATAATCTTTAGTACTTAGATCACCAAAGAATGAGACCATACCTCCATTGACATTAACCACCCAAGGTGACCCTGTTTTACTTTGTCTTTGTGCTAAGGAAGGAAGGTTGGTTATAAATACTATGGCGGGGATTAATAGTATCCTTATGCAAGTAACTGGTTTAATGGTCGTATTTTTTTTCACCGGCAAATATTTTAGCATTGATGTGGTTTTCTCTGGGAGGAATAGGACAACTATAGCGTTTACTATAAACGCAATAGGGATTATATGCTTTATTAAAATCAAGTATTATTGAATCACCTTCAGTAATTCTGGCATCAATATACCTTCCGCCCCCATACGATTGCTTCCCTGATGTTTCATCAGTAAAGGGTACAAAAAGATAATCTTCATATCCAGGTTTAGTCATTAGACCAATATTTCTGAAGATAGTAATAGTATGTTGTTTACCCTCAAGTGAAAAAGTTGCTTTCCCATACACGAGGTACAAAGGTAATCGCTCAGTTGTGGTTTTCATCTTAATCGTATCTGATGATGATTCCCTCACTAGTTTTGCGCTAATTCTGTATTTCAGATTTGGTTTAAAATAATTAAGTCCTTTAAAATTAGGGATCTCTTCTTTGGCTAACGGCGTTTCATCAGGATTGATGAATTCTTTATTCTTCTCAACCCTTTCTTTGAGAATTTCCTTCTTGTATTCAGGAAACTTAATTTGGGCTTTAGCAGAGAATGTAAAGGCCAGCAATAGGAACGCAAGAGTCTTTACAGCTTTCATGGGTAGATATTTTGAAGCAAAAGTACAATTTTAGCAAACCTAATGAGTCATTTACATGTTAAATGCACTCAATTTCATTGTTATGAATCTTGCAGATATCAGGAAGAGCTATTTATTGCATAAGTTAGACGAGCTTATAGTAGGAGACGACCCCATATTATTCTTCCTTCGCTGGTTATCAGAAGCTATTGAAGGTGAAGTGCAAGAGCCAACAGCTATGGTACTTTCTACAGTTGGTGAAAATTCAAAGCCTTCGTCGAGAGTGGTACTTTTAAAAGGCTGTGAAGAAGGTGAATTCAGGTTTTTTACTAATTATAACAGTCGAAAAGGACAAGAATTAGAAAATAATCCCAATGCATCACTTGTTTTTTATTGGAAAGAACTTGAGAGGCAAGTGAGAATAGAGGGCATTGTTTCAAAATTATCAGAACAATATTCCACTGACTACTTTAATACACGTCCATTTGAAAGCCGTATTGGAGCGGTTATCTCTCCTCAGAGCAAAGTCATTGAAAACCGGGATTACCTCGATAAACTATTTGAAGAAAAAAGTAAAGAATTTAATGAATCGGGATCGATTGAGCGTCCAAACCATTGGGGAGGTTATTCTTTAAAACCTGAAATGATAGAATTTTGGCAGGGCAGGGCTTCACGCCTTCACGATAGAATAAGGTTCAGACTCATAAAAAAAGAATGGACTAAAGAACGGTTAGCTCCTTAATTAAGCTGGTTGATGTTCTTTTCTTAACAAGTCATTAACTGTTTTTACGGGATTGAAAGTAATACTGGGGACTTCAACAAAAACAGTGATCCAGTCAGCCATAGCACCATTCCATAATCCAGGCAACTCCTGAGCCTTTAAATCCCTGCCATCTTTAGATTTCAGTGAAATAAATCCAGTTGAAGGATCAATAAAATCTCGAAGCTCAAATGGATCGCCATTATAATCTCTCACATAACACACAAGATCAACAGGATTGAAGTGGGTTGATTGATCAAAAATCTTCTTTTGTTCAGGATCTTTCAGGTTGATTTGTGAAGATTCTACAATTTGAAGTGAAACTTCGCCTGCTGTATTTCTTACCCAGAAAGGTCCACCCCCAGGTTCTCCTTCATTTTTAACCATGCCACATAATCGAATAGGCCGGTTTAAAGATGTGTAGAGAAAATCAACTTTTTCAATTACAGTGAGTGTTTCAAATTCTTCAGCAAATTTGATATAAAGTTTATCGTTGCAGAAGTGAACCATTTTCTTCAATTCCGAATCTGAGACATCACCATCCTCTAATAATTCTAGGTATTCAACAATTTTTTCCTGTAATTCCAACAGATATCCGCCCAAAGCCTTTTTATATCTGTAAGTTGTTTCCTTAAACCTGTCGGGTACAACATTATCAATATTCTTAATAAAAATAATTTCACCTTCACGGTCATTCAGGTTCTCAATTAAAGCACCATGACCGCCAGGCCTGAAAACTATTGAATCGTCATCATTCCTGAAAGGTTTGTTATTTGCATCAGCTGCAATGGTATCAGTTGAAGATTTTTGCACTGAAAATGTAAGCTCATAAGTGACATCAAACTCCTCTTCGTATTTGTCTTTTACCTTATTGATTTCTTCAATAAAGCTGTCGGCATGCTCAGGAGAAACCGTGAAATGAACAGCAACACGTCGTTCACTGTTTACGCCGTAGTTAGCACTTTCAACCAGATGTTCTTCCATAGCCATTCGAGCACCATCTTTATAATTATGGAATTTAAGAAGTGCTTTTGGCTTAGAAGCATAGCCTAGCCCATGATCCTCTAAAAGGAATTCTATTATGGTTTTGTAGTCTTTCTCTTTTATTTTACTTTCAAGACTAACATGATGATCTTCCATCACTGATTTTAGATCATGATAAAAGGCGAAATTTTCAATATTTTTAAAAAAGTTATAGGCAGAGTTAAACCCCCTGTCATTTTCAGGGAAATCAATATTGTCGCTATTATCAAGGTAGTCTTTAAATTCAAATAACGATTTAAACATGCGGCTTGCAGCACCTGAAGCAGGTACGAATTTAAGGATTTCATAATCCTCATAGTTTTTATCGTAATACTTCAGCAGTTTATCAATCTCACTATCAGAAAAAACTTTGATTCCATTTTTGGTTGTTGCAGCATCTACAAGATCTATAAAAGGGAATCCTTTTCTAAAATTTTCTAACTGTTGTTCGATGATTTTGACATCAATTCCTTTTGACTGGAATAGTTTTAGATCGTTCGGACTAAACATAAAAGGTGGTTTAATTATAGTTCTAAGGCTATAGTTAAGCACAAAGATAAGAAAACGAACCACAAAACACAATTAAAGTTTACCAGCAGAAGAAATGCCCTTTATGTAAGATGTTGATTTTTTTGCAGATATGTTTATGTCTTAAAATTTTCGTCAATTGGTGCGTTTAAAAGAAAATAAGTTATATCTTTGCGCCTCCATTGCCCAGGTGGTGAAATTGGTAGACACGCCAGCTTGAGGGGCTGGTGTCCTTAAGGATGTGCAAGTTCGAGTCTTGTCCTGGGCACCAAAATCGGCAGAGGCCGTAATGAAAAGACGCCGCATGGCGTTTTTACATTTTAAGATTATTGTTCGCCCGGATGGCGGAATTGGTAGACGCGCTAGTTTCAGGGACTAGTATACTTACGTATGTGCAAGTTCGAGTCTTGTTCCGGGCACACTAGTTTAATGTTAAACCTTGTATTTCCAAAGCGATACAAGGTTTTTTTTATACATTAAATGAAAAATGTGAATACCGGTTAACTCTTTATTAAAACTCTGCTGGATATTCTCCTTCTGATGTGAGTTGATTGATTTTTTCAATCACCTGAGGCTTATCTTCCTTATATGTAATTCCAAACCACTGCCCGGTATTGGCTAAAACCTTTACTCTGGCCTGATCATTTTTAATCAGGTTATCTACTGCGGTTGGAATATAAAATTCTGCTTTCGGGTCATTTAAATTATTCATGATAAATTTGCGGAAATGCGAATCAAGTTGACCGAAAAAAGCAGGCTTAAAACACCAGAAGTTCATTGAAACAAGTGTGTCTTCATGTAATTCGGACTTTAAACCATCAGGCCATGTATTAATTACTATAGAACCTTCACGAGCAATTTTCGTATTTTCTATCACACTTTCCAACCAACCTTCCTTATTTGCTTTGCAAATGCCTCTTGAAACAGTTCCATATTCTGATAATGTGTTCTTGAGTTGATAGGCAACCATAGCATAATCAGACTCTTTCAAATCTGTATTAAAGAAATCAGTTGCCTTTTCGAAAGCTTCTCTTCCATAAAAATCATCAGCATTAATTACTGCAAATGGCTCTTTGATAACTTCTGAAGCCATTAATACTGCATGTCCTGTTCCCCAGGGTTTAGTCCTTTCTTTTGGTGGTTGAATTCCAACAGGTAGATTATTTAATTCCTGGAAAACCCATTCTATTGGGATTGATTTGCTCAATCTATCAGCAAATACCGATTTAAAGTCTTCTTCTATTTCTTTCCTAATGATAAATACTATTTTTCCAAAACCGGCTCTTTTTGCATCATATACTGAGTAATCCAGAATGGTTTGGCCAGAAGGGCCTACAGGATCAATTTGTTTCAGGCCACCATAACGACTACCGATTCCAGCTGCAAGTATAAGTAATGTAGGTTTCATTCTTTTTCAAATATATTAATGAGTTGAACAATTGTCAGGCTTTTTGTACTTGTGAAAATCTACAACTTTATCTCAGTCTAATCAACATGAATAATTGTCTGTTGTGTTATAAGCAAATCTGGTAGTGCCCTGGTCTGCATATAATACTTCGATTATCTTAATTTATGACCTTTTAAAGCGAAGAAGAGAATGTAAATATAGAACGGGATCATGATCGTATAGGCATCGCGGTGACCAAGTACATCAACCAGATACCCATAAAGAAGAGGAATAATAGCACCTCCGGCTATACCCATTACGAGTAATGCTGAACCTGATTTAGTAAATTTACCCAAATCAGATATAGCCAATGGCCATATACATGGCCACATCATTGCGTTTGCCAATCCCAGAATTGCAATAAACAGTACACTATAAAAGCCATTTGTAAAGAGTGCACCAATGGTAAAAAGCACTCCTAAAAGCGCAGAAATAGCTAATGCCTTATCTTGTTTAATAAAGCGGGGAATTGTCAGAATTCCAATTATATACCCAACTACCATTGATGAAAGTGTTAAACTTGGGAAGTATCTTGCTTTATCAAGTGAAATACCCAATGATTTGCCATACAAAGCGATAGTATCACCTGCCATAACTTCAACACCCACGTAAACAAATATTGCAAGGAATCCAAGCAACAGATGGGGATATTTGTACCATGCGTTCTTATCAGCTTTAAGGGAAACAGAATCATTTTCAACTTCATGATCAATCTCAGGTAAATGAGCGAATCTGATCATAAAAGAAAGAAGTGATAGTATAATAGCCATCAAAACATATGGCATAATTACCTTATTAGCCAAAGCATCCAGCATTGCCTCTTTTTCAATTCCTGATACTATACTTACCTGATCCATTAACTTATTGGCACCTGTTAATATAATGGCACCCAGAATAATAGGGCTGATAGTCCCGGCTACTTTATTGGCAATTCCCATAATAGCTATGCGTTTTGCTGCACTCTCTTTGGGACCAATTATTGTAATGTATGGATTAGCAGCAGTTTGTAGCAAGGCAAGTCCAGAACCCTGTATAAATAAACCAGTAAGGAATAAACCAAATGTTCGTGACATTGCAGCTGGAATAAAGATAAGAGAACCAATTGCCATAATGAATAATCCCAGCGCCATCCCATTTTTAAAACCGGTTTTCTTTAAAACATAGGAAGAAGGAGGAGCCATAAAGAAATATGAAATATAAAAAGCTGTAGTTACAAGGTACGCCTGAAGATCATTAAGTTCACATGAAATTTTAAGGAATGGAATGAGAGTTCCATTTAACCATGTTACAAACCCGAATATAAAGTACAGGATACCAATCGTTAATATTGATACAAGGTATGATCGTTTGTCTTGTTGCAAAGTAGTACTATCCATAATTGGTTGATTCTTTTGAAAGGGTGTAAAAGTATTAAATAAAGGACGACTATCCTTCAAATTATGGAAGCATTTTAAATGAAATATCAAGCAAATGCTTTGCTCATAACAAGAGCTAACGTTCCCATAATCCTTGCATCTTCACCAAGTTCCGATACCACTATTTGTGCATCTTTTCTTATTCGATCAATAGTATGTGAATCAAGATTTCTTTCAATTGCCTTTAGGAGCATATCAGATGCTTTTGAAAGCTCACCTCCGAGAATAATTAACTCCGGATTAAAGAGATGCACAAGTACAGCAATACCTTTACCTAATGCTTCACCTGCCTGGTTTATTAATTCTGAAGAAAGGAAATCGCCTTCCCTGGCTGCATTGATAATAGCTGAAGTCGTTAGTTTTTCAGTTCCTATTTCCTTAAATGACTGAAGTGATGAATTGCGACCTTCAGAAATTTGTTTCAAAGCCTTTGCAATAATTGACTTACCTGCTGCCATTGTTTCAATACAGCCAGTTTTACCACAATGGCAAAGTGCTCCATTGTTATCCAATTGAATATGTCCAAACTCACCTGAATATCCTGAATGTCCTCTGAAAATAGTGCCATTGAGGATCATGCTTAGTCCAATTCCTGATCCCATATTTAAACACAACACATTATTCAAACCTTTTGCGGCACCAAATGCTTGTTCTCCCAAAGCCATAACTTTTGTATCGTGCTCAACGAAAGTCTTGACTCCAGTTAATTCTGTTAGTGTTATTGCAGGATTTATATCTTTAAGATAAGTATACGATAGGCCAGTATTTCTATCTATTAGACCGGGTAATGATAAACCAATTCCTATGACTTTCTTCTTGCTTATTTTATTGTTTTTAAGTATTTCATTGATTTTTTCATTGATAAAATGAAAAACATCAGGTAGGGTGTCAAGTCCTTCATTAAACTGATAAACTCGCGATGCAGGTTTGTTAGTAAAATCAAAAATTGCCATTCTGATAAATGATCTTTCAAGATCAATTGCGAAAACATATCTTGAAGATGGGTTAAGGGCGTAGATACCTGGACGACGGCCACCTGAAGAACCACCAACACCTATTTTAATTACTAGTTGTTGTTCAATGAGTTCATCAATTGTTTTAGCAACTGTCGGTGCGCTAAGTTTAACAGAATGACAGATATCGTGAATTGAAAGCTGACCTTCTTTATAGAATTTTTTAATAATCTGCTGCTTAATTCTTGCTCTTCGCTGACTATTGTTGCTGGGGGGATCTGCAGTTGTTGCAGGCGATTTTGTGATTATCATTGTTACAGCTGAATTTATGGCTAATATATAAAAAAAGAATACTGCTCAAGGAAAATTTGTCTTGCTTTTTAATTATTCGCGAATGCTTCCTTATAATAGAAGTGGATGTTGAGATTCAAAATCAAATGCTTGATGGTATTATTTTTGTATCTTACATGCAAAGATGAGCAAGGGCAGCAATCAAAAACTAAAATCTTGTTGAAATAATTCAATGTTTTTTTGTGTATTATTTCATCAAAAACGGTTACTTTTCCTTAGTTTATACATAAATAAAAGAACAGAAAAGGGTTCGAACCCTTGAAAAGCCTTTATTTGGCATGAATCTACATTTGAAATATTCTGATCACGATGCACAGAACGACTTGATTAAGTGTACTATATGTCCACGTTCGTGCCGAACCGACAGAACAAGGGGACCAACAGGTTGGTGTAAAACAGATTCTGGATTTAATGTTAGTTCCATATGTATCCACAAAGGCGAGGAACCGGTAATTAGTGGACAAGATGGAATCTGTAACGTATTTTTCGGCCATTGTAATTTACAATGTATATTTTGTCAGAACTATCAGATTAGCCAAAATGGTACATCTGTTGCCAATTTTGGGACACTTGATCAAATAACTGAGGAAATTATCACTTGCCTTGATAAGGGATGCAAGTCAGTTGGATTTGTTTCTGCTTCGCACATGGTACCTCAAATGATCATGATAATCAATTCACTGCATAGATGGGAGAGATATCCAACCATTGTATATAATAGTAATGGATACGATAAAGTTGAGACTTTAAAACGACTGGAAGGAATAGTGGACGTCTATTTACCAGATTTTAAGTATTCTGATAATGTTCTGGGAAAAGAGTTATCTGATGTTAAAGATTATTTATCTGTTGCGCAGGCAGCCTTAAAAGAAATGTACAGGCAGATGGGGCCAAAAGTCATAACAGATGAGAAAGAAACAGCCGTAAGAGGATTAATCATAAGACATCTTGTACTACCAGCTGAAGTTGAAAACAGTATTAATGTACTTCGATTTATTGAAAGTGAATTATCGCCAAAAGTCAGCATTTCACTAATGGCCCAGTATCATCCCGTTGCGGGAGCTATTGGACATAAAACTATTGGTCGACAGGTTACTATTGAAGAATATAAACTTATTGTGAATGAATTAGAGAATCTTGGATTTTCAAATGGATGGATTCAGGAATTGGAGAGTAGTGCAAATTACTTACCTGATTTTAACTGGAATCACCCATTCGAAAAAACAGCATAACGAAACATAATTTTTCGTATATTGATTGACTTTTTACACAAACTAATGAAATTAACAAGGCAGCGCTTTTTACTGGCTGGTTGTTTGGCACTTATTGTGCCATTTGTTGTTTGTGGACAGACAAGATATGATACGCTACAGGCGCAATATCAATCAATGCCTGACAGCGCAAAAAATCAAACAATCAAGGAACTTTCTCGTTTGGCATTTGAAGCTGGCGATTATTCATCCGCCATATATTATCTGAACAAAGAAATATCAATTCATTCCCGTTCAAAAGATTCAATTTCATGGGCGAATGCTCATTATAGTCTTGGAATGGTTTATACAATTACACTGAATTATGAGGATGCGCGAAAACATACTCAAAAAGCCCTGGGTTACTTTGAACGGAATACAATGCCTGTTCCTACTGCGAATGCATGTATAAACCTTGGCTTTATTTTTAACGAACTTAAACAAAGTGAAAGAGCTTTCAGGCACTACAAGAGAGCTCTTGGCATTTTCGAAAATCTTATAAATCAACAACAGTTAGATGCTTCATATTATAATCTCGGTATTCTTGGTCGTAATATGGGCAGTATGGATCGTTTCAAAAAGAACTTTGAAGAAACACGAAGCCTTGCCAACAGTTTTAATTCATCATCACTTTCACTGGTTTATTCTGCACTTGGAGTACTTAGCCTTAAAAAGAATGATTTGCCAGGGGCTGAAGAGTATGTCAGAAAAGCATTAGCTATTTCGGAAAAAACGAATGACAAACCTTCCATTGCAAATGGTCAGATCTTACTTGGGAAAGTGCTGTTTTCACAAGGACTGACTTCAGACGCAAAGGATATTACTCAAGAAGGTTTAAATAATGCAAAAATCATTCAGAACAGGCCTTTGGTAATGGATGCATATTCAGAGTTAGCGAGAATATCAATGGCAATGAATGAACCGGGAATTGCATATACTTACCTGGATCAGTATATACAGCTCAAGGACAGTATCTATAATGAACAGATGGCAATTCAACTTTCACGGGCTAACAGAAGATATGAAATCAGTGATGATAATATGGACCCTGGTACATTGCTAAAACAGAATCTTGATCAAACCCTGAATATTAAGAATAATTTCAAGCTTAAGATTGCATTGGTTATCTTATTGGCTATCATTTTAGTATTGTTATTCTTTTTCTTCAAAAGATATTATTCAAAATCAAGAGTTGCAACGGAACTTAAAGAAAAGAATAAGGTCATCGAAGAACAGAAAACCCATTTGGAAGAGCTGATTCAAACCAAAGACAGATTCCTTTCAATTATAGCACATGACCTTAAGAATCCGTTTAATTCATTACTGGGATTTGCTGACTTAGCGTATAATGATTTTGAAGAGATAAGTGATTCTGAAAAGAAATCTTACCTGAATGTTATCCGGGAATCAGGCCATCACATATATTCGTTGCTTGATAATTTGTTAAGTTGGTCTCGTGCTCAGTCAGGCCGGATAGATTTTTACCCTGAGCCTGTGAGTTTAACAGAAACAATTGAAAATGCTGTAGAACTGGTTAGAAGTTCAGCTGATAACAAGCAGATTTCTCTCTTTTCTGACTTTTCAAAAGATGTGATTGTAAAAGCTGATAAAAACATGCTTTCAACCATATTGCGCAACCTTTTGACTAATGCTATCAAGTTTACGCCTCATGGAGGTTCGGTAACCGTCAGTAGTCGTATAAACCACAAAAAAGTAACAGTTTCAGTAACTGACACCGGTATAGGCATGTCCCCGGCTGAGATGGAGAAACTTTTTAAGCTTGATGGGGGATTGAAGACTTCAGGTACAGCAAATGAGACCGGAACAGGTTTAGGATTAATTTTATGCCAGGAATTTATGAGTCTCCATAAGTCAAAAATAGTAGCTGAAAGTACTCCTAATAAAGGAAGTACCTTCAGCTTTACTTTAGATTTTATCCAACAACTTTAAAACGGTAAGCCTCCATTCTCATCCTCAGCTTCAAGTCTGTTATAACTTTCGTATTCCGGTAAATTTGATTGTGGCTGAACTCCTGAAGTAGAAGCTAACTTCCATGCTTCAAGGTCCATGAAATAGCTTATACGACCATCCTTTTCGTATTTTCGCCCCTTAAGATTAAATGATACTAGTACATCCATTCCCGGTTTAAAATTATCAAGCGTTGCACACTTGTCTCCAGTAAATTGGAATTTTAAGTATTGAACATACATTCCTGAAGGATTATCCTTGTACTCTACAATAAACTCACGTTTTTTAAATTTATCAGTGATAATTTGAGTTTGTGCAATTTCAAGGATCTTGCCTGTTAATTCAAATGACATTTTAATTGATTATTTAGTGATTAATACGGTATCTTTCTATTAAGTTCATTCCATTCTAATAGTATTTTTCTGGCTTCTTGTTGTAAAAACTGATGTGTTTCAATTTTTCGATCTGAAATCTGAGTCTCAAGTTCCTTATAAATTAAAGCATCATCAAATCCAGCATCAGCAGCATCTTCTCTTGTAGCCGCATAAAATATTCGTGAAGGGCGTGCCCAATATATTGCGCCCAGACACATGGGACATGGTTCGCAACTACAATAAATATCACAGCCAGTCAACTGAAAATTATTTAGCTCGGAACATGCAGCTCTTATTGCAACTATTTCAGCATGAGCAGTAGGATCATTATTAAAAGTTACGTTATTTGCACCTTTTGCAATGATCTTTCCATCCTTAACTACAACAGCCCCAAAAGGTCCGCCCTTATTAAGTCTCAGATTTGATTCAGCCATTTTTATGGCTTCTGCCATAAAATAAAGGTGTTGGTCCTCTTTGTTTAATATATTCATTCCAGTTTCCTCTGATAGTATTATGTTGTAAAGCAATGTCAAGTTTGTCAAGATATTCATCACGCGGGATCATTCTGGCTCCAAGTGAAATAAGGTGATCAGTATGCATTTGAGCGTCGACAAAATGAAAATCATTTAATTTTAAAAACTCAAAAAGAAAGAAAAGACCAGCTTTAGAAGCATCTGTCTGGATATGAAACATTGATTCACCAAAGAATGCTTTACCCAATGAAACGCCGAAAAGACCTCCAGCTAATTCGTTGTCATTCCATACCTCAAGACTATGTGCATAACCGGCTTTATGCAAAGCAGTATATGCTTCAACTGTTTCATTGAAAATCCATGTCCCAATTTCTCCCTCTCGTTTGATAAGAGCACAGAACTGCATAATTTCTTTAAAAAACATGTCAAAAGTAAAAGTGAAGGTATTTTTTTTTAGCCGCTGTTTGAGACTATGTGAGACTTTAAAATCTTCTATTTCGAAAATACAACGCTCATTAGGCGAATGCCATAAAATAGGAGAGTGGCTATCATACCAGGGAAAGATGCCTTTACTATAAGCTTCCAATAATCTTTTCACACTTAAATCACCACCAAATGCAATAATTCCACAGTCAATCCTGTTTTTTAATTCAGGGAACTTCTTATTTGCCATCAAGTGGATTATCTCTCTTTCCTTCATTTAATTCTCACCTCACTTTTGTAAGACCAAATTTAGTGCTTTTAGAGTTAAAGACTATTAATGACAAAAAAAAACCGGCACTGAAGGCCGGTTTTTTTGTAACTAATTGCGCTTATGCATTTTGTTGTTCGAACTCATGCATGCAGTCAACTAATGCCTGAACACTCTCTAGTGGGAGTGCATTATATGTAGAGGCCCTGAAACCACCGACAGACCTGTGTCCCTTTATACCTACCATACCATTCTTTTTTGCAAATTCCATGAAAGCATCTTCTTTATCCTGATATTGTTCTTTCATTACGAAGCAGATATTCATTAATGAACGAGAGTCTTTATCGGTTGTGCCCACAAACATCTTACTATTATCTATAGCGTTGTATAGCAGGTTAGCTTTTTCAATGTTCATTTTCTCAATAACTTCAACACCACCCAGACTTTTGATCCATCTTAAGGTTTCCATTATAGTATAGATGGGAAGTACCGGAGGTGTATTAAACATTGACCCTTCCTTAATATGTGTCCTGTAGTCGAGCATTGTTGGTATCTGGCGTTCAACCTTACCAAGAATATCCTCACGAACAATAACAAAGGTAGCACCAGCGGGACCTAAGTTCTTTTGTGCACCTCCATATATCATTGCATATTTTGAAACGTCAACCGGACGACTAAGAATATCAGAAGACATATCAGCAATCAAAGGCACAGGACTATCCATGTCATATCTGATTTCTGTACCATAAATCGTATTATTAGTAGTGATATGGAAATAATCTGCATCAGCAGGAATTGTATAATTCTTTGGTATGTATGTGAAGTTTTTGTCAGCAGAAGTCGCAACAATTTCTACTTGTCCAAATAACTTTGCTTCTTTATTTGCTTTCTTAGCCCACACCCCAGTTTCGAGGTATGCTGCTTTTTTATTCAAAAGGTTGTATGGAACCATGCAGAATTGAAGACTCGCACCACCACCAAGGAAAAGCACTTGATATCCTTCAGGAATATTCATAATTTCTTTGAATAAGGCTACTGCTTCATCAATTACTGCCTGAAAGTCTTTACTTCTGTGTGAAATTTCAAGAATTGACATGCCAATTCCATTGAAATCAAGAATTGCTTTTGCGGTGTTTTCGATAGCTATTTGAGGAAGAATCGAAGGACCGGCGTTGAAATTGTGCTTTTTCATGATAGTTGAATTTTTTGTTTGAACGTAGATATTTTTTTAAATGCACTATACGGTGCTATTTACATCATGATGAATAATCATGACAAAGTTATAAAGTTTTAGAAGAATTAAAAGGTATCATTGTTTTGGCAATAAATCTAAATCGGGGCGTTTGTCTTTTTTTCTTCCTTCTCTTTTAATTGCAGGGTTACGAGCATTAATACCCTCAACAAAGGTCCAATAATTTTTAAAGAAAATATATCCATCATAAATATTACCAACAGGTACATACGCCCATCTTTCACCTTCAAGAGTTGCATTTAAAGGCATGAGACGATCAATTATTATTATGCTGTCATTTATGTGGCTCTGCGATTTGCGAACACCTGTCAGAGTAAGTTTCTGTTTACTGTAATTCAATGTCATGTTCGCAGTTGCAGCATACTCAAGAATTACCCTGCTGGCATATCCTTCTTTAGTTTTAAAAACTTCTTTACCAAAAATAATAGTGCTGTCATTCATGATAGTTATTGCTTCTATGGTCTTTCGCGATGTTTGGCGGTTGAACCTGTCCCACCCAAGTAGTAAATAATAATTGACACCCTTCTTATCAGGGGTAATTATCTTATAATATAATCCTCCGGGCCAATCGTTGGGTGGATAAACAGAGTCGTTGAGCAACTTTGCAGGTGAAATTTTTTGTGGTAATGTTATAACATTATGACTCTTAGGAAGATATACTACTGCTGAATACACATTTTGTCCATTGTTCTGCTGAATATTCCAATTGTAAAATATCATCTTTTTATCAACCGAATTAGGTTGTCCAATCTTTAAATTTTTGATTGAACTGCTATTAAAATCGGGAGAATTGATTGTATCGACTAATTGGTTGTAAAACCGGCTATTTAATAAAAGTCGTGTAGAATCATCTTTTATTCTCCTGGTACTATCTAATATTTTTTGAAGTGAAAGATGTGACTGACCAAATAACCCTATCTGCAAAACCAGACTGATTACTAATAACGGAATTCTAATATAGCGCTTCATAATTGACGGGTTCATCCAATACAAATGTATTATTTTTGCACTAAAGAGGAGTATGGATGCACAGCTAATAAACGGTCAAATAAGAAATTTCGCTTACAAGCTTGAGAAAAGTCTGTCAGAATATTCCTATGGCCAGATACCTAATGATACTTTTGAAGTAAAGCTTTTTAATCTAATCGAAAAATCCAGTGTATATAATCCATGGTTTATACCTGGACATATGGTTTATGCTCTCAAGTATTTTGCTACTGAACTCCACATTCTTGCCAACACAGAAAAGATAATAAAGCGGATTGACGAGAAGAAAATAGGAGTACTTTTCAGGACTAATTCACCATTAGAAGGTATTACCAATTTAATTTATATAGTACTAAATGGCTATACTGTTTTAGTTCAAACATTGCCTGAATTGAAGAAGCACATTGAAGACTTGATTGAATTATTAGCTGAAATACCTGAAGTTACTGATAGAATAGAACTTATTGAAGATAAATTCAGTAATATTATAGCGATTATAGCATTGGCACCACTTTCAGTTACTTCTCTTCAATATTTTTCGAAATACCCAATTTTGCAAATTTATAATGAAGGATTATCAGATATTCTAATTAATATATCCGATAATACTGATATGCTTTCTGAAAGTTGTTGTATGTATTTTGGACGAAGTAGTATGAATGTTAAAGTGCTATTTGTTCCCAGGGAGTTTGATGTTGCTAAGTTAGCGATTATTTTCAATAAATATTCTGACCAATTAAACCATAACAGGTATTACAATAATTATGAATACCGAAAATCTGTTATGATTATCAACCGGATACCATATATGGAGACCGGACCTTTGTTAATTACGGAAGATGAAAATCAAGCAGGTTATATAGGTGTTTTGCTGTTAAAAAGGTATGATATGATCTCATCTATTGATGAAGATTTAATAACGAGGAGATTTCCGGTCAAAAAAACTGAGACAGTTAATTTCTCTACTTTTATTAGGCATCAACCATTGATAAAATCCTTCTTAGATAGTTTGTAACAGGAGATTGAAAATAAATCAGCTTTTGTTTTGTTTATTTAAGGAGAAATGCATACTTTTGCAATCCCAAAAATTGTCGGGTATATGCACTTGTCAGTTACCGCTAACCCCGTCAACATTAGGTAAAAAAGGGTACTCATTCAAAATAAACTGATCAATGAAAAAAGAAATTCATCCTAAGGAATACCGGATGGTGGTATTTAAAGATATGTCAAATGACGAAACCTTTATTACCAAATCAACAGTTGCTACCAAAGATACCATTGTAATGGACGACGGTAAAGAATATCCATTAATTAAGCTTGAGATTTCAAATACATCTCACCCTTTCTATACCGGTAAGATTAAACTTATTGATACAGCAGGACGAGTTGATAAGTTTAAAACAAAGTATCAGAAACACTTCGAGAACCGCAATAAAGCTGAATAAGTTTTAAGCAGTTTATTGTTGATAATATTTTTCTAAGCCCTTTAAGTAAAAGGGCTTTTTTATTACTTTTGGGACAAACATGAATAAAAGTTAACTGATAACACATGAATTACGTACTTTTCGACGAATCAAGAAGAAAAAACCTTTTACCATTGACATTTATGCGGCCTGTTGCTGATATTCGATTTGGAATACTCACAATCAGGGAAAAATGGGAGATGTATCTCAAGAGCAAAACTTCAACTCTCACAGAAGGTTATCTTGCTCAAAAATATCCGCTTATTCAAGAAAAGGCCAATATTATTATAAATGGAGCTGTTTGTCCGAATAATGCTTTACTAGAGGAAATTAATCAACTTGAACCAGGTCATGCACTAATTAAAGATGATACAATCCTGGCCATGTGCTTGAATGAATCAGATTTTAAAACTCAATCAAGTTCAGTTTTAGAGAAAGAAACGGACGTTGAATGTCTCCAGATTTTTAATACATGGGATATTTTCGCATTTAATGAAACTGCTTTAAGAGATGATTATCAAATGATCACCAGGGGCAGAAAGTCAGCGCCAGTACCAAAACAGACTATAACATATGCACCTGAAAATATATTTATTGAAGAAGGTGCACAAATTTTCGCTTCAACCTTAAATGCTACGGAAGGACCAATCTATATTGGTAAAGACGCAATTATAATGGAAGGAGCAAATCTTCGTGGTCCTATTGCTGTATGTAATAATGCAACAGTTAAAATGGGAGCAAAGATCTATGGTGGGACCACAATAGGCCCTCATTCAAAGGTTGGTGGAGAAGTTAATAACTCTGTTATTTTTGGATATTCCAATAAAGCACATGACGGGTTCCTTGGACATTCAGTTATTGCTGAATGGTGCAACCTGGGCGCTGATACCAATACCTCAAACCTCAAAAACACATATGATAACGTTAAGTTATGGAACTACGCTGATGAGACATTTGTAGATACAAATCAGCAGTTTTGTGGTCTCATAATGGGTGATCATACCAAATGTGGTATAAACACAATGTTTAATACAGGTACTGTTGTTGGTGTAAGTGCTAATATCTTTGGTTCTGGTTATCAGAGAAATTTTATTCCTTCCTTTAAATGGGGTGGGGTAGCCGGATTACAAACATTTGATCCAAGAAAGGCAATTGAAATTGCTCGCGGTATGTATAAAAGGCGTAATCTGGACTTCAACGAAACTGAAGAACAACTACTTCATGATGTATACAACCTTACGCATAACTACCGTAGAATGTAAACCTTTTCTTTTACGACTTGTTAATCGGATAGCTTTTTCACGCCATTCCGCATGGCATGGAATTTGCCATCATATTGTTTCATCCTTTGGAGAGCGAGTTAATAAAAAGGATTAATTAAGAAAGTTCTATACCATTTCTATATGAGTAATGATAAATTCGGGCTTACTGACCTGATAGAGAATGATTCCGAATTCATTCCGCTTCTTTCATCAGAAGATGAAGAACAAATGAATGCTGAACAAGTGCCTGAAGTACTGCCAATTTTACCACTTCGTAATACTGTATTATTTCCCGGAGTAGTCATCCCTATAACAGTTGGAAGAGATAAATCAATCAGGTTAATAAAAGATTACTATAAAGGCGATAGAATTATTGGTGCAGTTGCACAGCGGGATTTTGAAACTGAAGATCCTGCATTTAAGGATTTAAATGAAATAGGCACAATAGCATATATCATTAAAATTCTTCAAATGCCTGATGGTAGTACAACTGCTATAATACAGGGAAAGAAAAGATTCAGAATTAAAGAAATGGTTCAGGAAGATCCTTACTTTATTGCAAAAGTTAATCCCTTTGAATCAGCTAAACCAATTGTTAAGGATAAGAAATTCAATGCACTGATGGCTTCAATTAAAGATCTTGCCATTCAGATCATTAATCTTTCGCCAAATTTACCCTCTGATAGCGTATTTGCAATACGAAATATAGAAAGCCCTGTTTTCCTTGTAAATTTTATCTCTTCCAACCTTAACATTTCGCTTGAAGAGAAACAAATGTTGCTGACAATTGATGACCTGATTGAAAGAGCAAATACTGTTCTTGGACTATTAACCAAGGAATTGCAGATCATTGAACTTAAAAATCAAATCCAGAATAAAGTTAAAATTGATCTTGATAAGCAACAGCGGGATTATCTGTTGAATCAACAGTTGAAGACTATACAAGAAGAACTTGGTGACAACCCACATACACAAGATATCTCAGATCTGAAAAAACGGGCAGCAAGTAAAAAATGGCCTGTCAATGTGGCTGAAACATTTGATAAAGAGTTGTCAAAACTGCAGCGTATGAATCCAGCTGCTATGGAATATTCAATGCAGTTAAATTATTTGGAAGTTTTAATTGACCTTCCATGGAATGAGTGTACAAATGATAATTTCGATTTAAAACGAGCTCAAAAAATCCTGGATAAAGATCATTTTGGCCTAGAAACAGTTAAAGAAAGAATAATTGAATATTTAGCAGTACTGAAGCTTAAAGGTGATATGAAATCACCTATACTTTGCTTATTTGGGCCTCCGGGAGTTGGTAAAACTTCACTCGGGAGATCTATTGCAAAAGCAGTAAACCGACAATATATCAGAATGTCACTTGGTGGTTTGCGAGATGAAGCTGAGATCAGAGGTCATCGTAAAACTTATATCGGGGCAATGCCAGGCAGGGTGCTTCAGAGCATAAGGAAAGCGAAAGCTTCTAACCCTGTCTTCGTTTTAGATGAAATTGATAAAGTAATTGGCGCAAACATTAACGGTGATCCTTCAGCAGCACTGTTGGAAGTACTTGATCCAGAGCAGAACAGCACCTTTTATGATAACTTTGTTGAACTTGAATATGATTTGTCAAAAGTGATGTTTATTGCGACTGCCAATAATATGGCAACGGTTCATCCTGCATTAAAAGACCGAATGGAAGTTATTGAAATCAATGGTTATCTGCTTGAGGAGAAAATTGAAATTGCGAGAAGACATCTTATCCCAAAACAATTAACAGAACATGGTGTAAAACCAGAACAGATTGAATTTTCTAAAAAGATTATAGAAACGATTATTGATGAGTATACACGTGAATCAGGTGTTAGATCTCTTGAAAAAAATATTGCAAAGGTTATCAGACATCAGGCTCGTTATATTGTGACGGGGGAACCTTATAATATTAAAATCACAAATTCGGATCTGCATAAAATCTTGGGTGTTACCAAATTCAAACATGAAAGTGATGAAGAACAGCATGCTCCGGGTGTTGTTACTGGTTTGGCATGGACACCTGTAGGTGGTGAAATATTATTTGTTGAAACTAGCTTAAGTAAAGGGTCAGGTGGATTTGGAATTACAGGTAATCTCGGTGACGTAATGAAGGAATCAGCCACTTTAGCTTATGAATTCCTCAAGTCGAAAAGTGACTTGCTTAAAATTGAACCTGAGATGTTTGAAAAATTCAATGTTCACATACATATCCCCGAAGGTGCTACTCCAAAAGATGGCCCATCTGCTGGTATTACCATGTTTACAGCACTCGCTTCAACCTACACCAAACGAACTGTAAAACCTAAAATTGCTATGACTGGTGAAATTACTTTGCGGGGAAAGGTGCTCCCAGTAGGTGGAATTAAAGAAAAAATACTGGCAGCCAGAAGATCTGGTATAAAGGAAATAATACTACCTCTCGATAATAAGAAAGACATTGAAGAAATTAATCCTGTTTACATCAAAGGTCTTAAATTCCATTATGTTGAACTAATGACTGAAGTGATAGATCTTGCACTTGAAAAAAGTAAAATTAAGTAGGATATCTTATTAAACTCTATAAAGAAAAAAGGCTGTCTAAAAAGATAGCCTTTTTTCATTTTTATGTTTTATTAAAACAGTCTGCAATTTAGAAACAGCCTATTGTTTTCTTCGATTAATCTTAGATTGAACTTAGTGGGAGATAATAACTTTTTCAGAATAATAAATACCATTTGACTTAAGATTAATGATATAAATTCCTGATTCAACATCAGTGATGTTAACCGGAATAATATTTAAACCTTGAATTACAGGTACTGAAACTTGTTTTAAAACAGCTATACCCTGAGAATTGATTATACTATATTCTGCATTCCCTTTAAAATTGCTCTCATAATAAATATTAAAAGCTCCATTTGAAGGATTCTTAACCACTTTAAGACTTGAAGATTGTGGTATATTAAGATCCTGACTGGCCATGATTAGAGAAGATGTTTTCAGAACTATCTTATTTTCAGGATCAAATTCAACTGAAACAGGACGTTTATCGAAGATAAATGAATAATTCTGATCATTGAACTCGTTCATCATTTTTAAAGTTGTATCTCCTTCATTAAAACTGATCTTGAGTTCAACCGGCATAATAAAATACCCTGTGTTTGTTTGAGTCTGTTTGATGTTGAATTTAACTTCCCATTGGTTATTTGGCAAAGAAATAATGTCATATGTATTGTGGTACTGTGGATGATTGGGAGTATAAATCCATTCATTAAAAAAGTAATCCAGATTCATGCCCGTAACGGAATTCACTTTTTGCATAAAATCTGGTATGGTAGCAGATTGATATTTAAAGTTAACTGTGTCATTAGCATATTGATACATTGTTTCGAAAAATAAGGAATCACCAACTACGTTCCGCAACATATAAAGTACACATGACCCTTTCATGTATGTAATAGCATAATTAAACAATGTGTTGTTAGATGGGGGGCTAATGGCCCAGGACGGGTTTGATATTGCCCATCCGGGATTATATGCAAGGTAATAGCTAGCATTACTTTCAAGCTCAGCAACATAATCATCGTATCCAAATTGTTGACCGGTCCATAACGCTTCTACATAGGTGGCGAACCCTTCATTTAGCCAGATGTCAGCCCAGGTTGCGCAAGTAATCATGTCACCAAACCATTGATGAGCATATTCATGAGCCAATAAACTACTTTCCCAGCAACCGGGGCACAAACTTGTTAAGGTTTGATTTTCCATTCCTCCCCAGGTAAATTGAGGACCTACAGTTGCAAATCCATTCTTTTCAAATGGATGTTTTCCAAACATAGATTCATAGAAGTGTGTAAGTGGTCCTATCATCTGTTCCATTGCTGCAGGATTTTCGCCAGGATTATAGTAGAACCTGATTGGAAGAGTATCAGATAAGGGATTGAAAGGATCTGTTATATAAACAATATCAAGATTATAATTAACCCTTGATGACATGACCATTAGATATGTTGAAATAGAATCGCGACTTATCCATGTATACCATAAACTATCAGCAACTACAACTGAATCGGCCAGTCTGCCATTCGAGCCCAGCCTAACATTTGTTGGCACTTTTGCTCTGAGCGTTAGAGTTGCTTTATCACTTGGTTTATCATAACAAGGGAACCATTTTCTGGCTCCGATTGGCTCAGCATCGGTGAATACATAGCCGTTACTTGAATAAAATGCATTATCATCAAGATTATTATGGTGGTAAAATATTTCAACCTGTGCAATTTCACCATTTTCATATGTGCGATCAAGGTTAATTTGCAATTGATTAAGTAAATGAGTAAAAGATATAGCTGCTCCTTTGATTGAATCTATTGATAATGAGCTGCTACTAGCATCAAGGACAATAGATGAAAGAGTAGTGTCTACTTTAAAAGTGATGATATTTTTGGCTTTATAATCATTAGGATATGGGGGTAAATAACAATGCCTGATATCCAGATCCAAATTATAATCAAGCACATTAAAAGTATGGCGTGGTGAGTTTGGAGAACTTTTAAATCCATCAAGAATGAGCTTACTTTTTCGTAAAGAGCACAATTCACTTCCTTTCATTTTTGAATAGTCCTGGCCATGCACAACAATACCAGTTAATGAAAACAAAAACAGCAGTGTATAAAATTTTCTCATAATACTATTTGATTTAGGGTTCAAATATACTGATTATGATGTTCAATGGAGTTTATTGAAATCCAAAATTGTAATACATTTGCCTTTAACTGAATATTAAGATGAGACTCAACCTGCATTTCTGTTACTTTCTGATATTGATATTGCTCGCAGGATGCAGTCATCAGAAACAAAATGATAATGGTTTAACAGTTTTCAGATACAATGAATCTTCCGGAATTTCATCGTTAGATCCTGCATTTGCAAGAAACCAGGCAAATATTTGGGCTGTAAATCAATTATTCAATGGTTTGGTGCAACTTGATAATAAACTCAATATAGAACCTTGTATTGCGAAATATTGGACAATTTCGGATGATGGACTCGTTTATAAGTTTATTTTACGAAATGATGTTTTCTTTCATAACTCGATAGTCTTTAAGGATTCTATAGGAAGAAAAGTAACTGCTCATGATGCTGAATACAGTTTTAGAAGATTAGCTAATAAAGGAATAGCCTCTCCTGGAGCATGGATATTAAATAATGTGAATATTGTAGAAAATGATCTTGCAATTCACGCTGAAAATGACACCTTATTGATCATCCAATTAAAGCGACCTTTTCCACCATTTCTTGGAATGTTAAGTATGCAATACTGCTCAATTGTACCTTTTGAAGCAATTGATTATTATGGAGATGATTTTAGAGTTAATCCGGTTGGAACAGGACCTTTTGTCTTCAAAATGCTTAAGGAAGGGGTAAAATTAGTACTGATTAAGAATCCAGATTATTTTGAAAAGGATTCGCTTGGTAACCAACTGCCATACCTAGATGCAATTTCGGTTTCTTTTATAATTGATAAACAATCGGCTTTCTTAGAATTTGTGAAAGGTAATCTTGATTTCATGTCAGGACTGGATGCAAGTTATAAAGATGAAGTACTTACATCCTCAGGTAAGTTAAAATCAAAATACATTAACAAGATTAACCTCATAACCCAACCGTATTTAAATACGGAATATTTGGGTATTCTATTTGACAAAGAAAATCCGGTTGTTATGAATAGTCCGATAAAGGACATAAGAATACGGAAAGCATTAAATATGGGATTTGATCGTGAAAGAATGATCAAATATCTGAGAAATGGGATTGGAAAGCCAGGTACTCATGGATTCATACCAGCAGGATTGCCTGGGTTTAATGAGATTGCAACATATGGGTACTCATATAATCCACAAAAAGCCAGCAAGTTATTGGCTGACGCGGGATATCCCGGAGGAAAAGGGTTACCTCCAATAACTATTTCCACTAATGCATCATATCTGGATATCACGCAGTTTATTCAAAGTCAATTATCGCAAATAGGATTCAATATTAAGATAGATGTATCACCTCCGGGTACACTAAGGGAAAACATAGCACAAGGACGGGTTGCATTTTTTAGAGCATCATGGATTGCAGATTATCCTGATGCGGAAAATTATCTTTCGCTTTTTTATTCTCCTAACAAGAGTCCTGCCGGGCCTAACTACACACAATATAGAAATACGCAATTTGATAAATTGTATATGCAAGCTATTCAACAACCTGATCAGGAATTAAGAAGTACTTTGTACAGTCAGATGGATAGCATTATTATGAATGAATCACCGGTAATAGTTCTTTTTTATGATCAGGTACTTCGTTTTGCCAGAAAAAACATCTACAATTTAGGCTCTAATCCTCTTAATCTTCTCAATTTAAAACGCGTAAAGAAAATCAACAATGCATAATTTCAAAGAAATTAAACCAACTGAATTAAAAGAAAATGCAATTAAGTTAATTGGCAATGATTGGATGCTGATTTCAGCTGGAGATGATATTAAATATAATGCCATGACTGCAAGTTGGGGAGGTATGGGAATGCTTTGGAACAAACCTGTAATGTTTATTTTTATTAGACCGCATCGATTTACCTATCAGTTTGTTGAGCAAGAAGAATATTTTACCTGCAGTTTTTATGATGAGAAATATCGTGATAAGCTAAATTTCTTTGGAACATATTCAGGTAGGGATTATGATAAAGCTAAAGAGACTGGATTTACGGTCGTTAAAATTAATAATAGCATAGCTTTCAATGAAGCCAGGATTGTTATTGTTTGCAGAAAGGTGTATCAAGAAGATATTCAGCCTGAACATTTTTTGGCTTCATTTATTTTAAAACACTACCCCAGCATGGATTATCACAGAATGTATATCGGAGAAATAATGTCAGTTTGGATAAATGAAGAATAAAGTGAATTTTGCAACAATTCTAAAGTTCTGATCGTTAGATTTTCATAATTTTATACCGTCGGGTTCCTTTTAAGGATTATTTAAAATAAACTATTTTGAGCTTTATAGACAACATACGCATATCTTTTGGCAAGAGGGCACTAAAGTCGGAATTAAATAAAATGAGTAGGGTAAAACGCCCTGTTAATCTTATTAATGCAACAAGTATTGGTATTATTTACCTACTAAGCGATGAAGATGAATACAACAGGGTTACTAATTTTACAAAAAGACTTCAGGAACAGGGAAAGAAAGTACATGTGATTGGATTGTATCATTATAATAGAATACCAGTTTTTTACATTCCTAAGCTTTCATATGACCTATTATTGCCAAAAGATCTTGATTTCTTTTTCAGACCTTCAGCGGCATTCGTTCCTCGATTTATTGCTGATCCATTTGATATGCTAATAGATTTGAGTTCTCCAGATAATTTTACACTTCATTATATTGCAAGTCTATCTGTTGCAGGGTTTAAAATAGGAAGAAAGATTGATGACAGGGCACTTCCATATGATATCATGATAGATACAGGTTCCAATATATCAAGTCAGGAATTAATAGAACAGATAGTGCATTATACTAGTAATTTGGATTTTAAACCGCCTGAAAATTCATAGATTTTAAGTACAACCTAATAAACCATGAATAAGAAACTAATCGGAACAGGGGTAGCACTTGTTACTCCCTTTCATAAACAAGGCACTATTGACTTTGGATCTTTTGAAAAACTAATTGAGTACACCATTTCAAATGGTGTTGACTACTTAGTTGTTATGGGTACTACAGGTGAATCTGCTACCTTATCAAAGGATGAAAAAAAAGCCCTAATTGAATTTTCTAAAGAAGTAGTTAATAAACGGGTTCCTATTGTCTTAGGAGTTGGTGGAAACAATACTCAAGAGGTTGTAGATCATCTTAAACAAATTGATGAAGATGGCATTGATGCGATATTATCAGTTACACCATACTACAATAAACCAACCCAACGGGGCTTATATCTCCATTTCCGACAGATAGCATGTGCTACACCACTTCCAATTATACTTTATAATGTGCCAGGAAGAACCAGTGTAAATATGAAACCGGAAACTACTATTCAGCTGGCTGCAGAATTCGATAACATTATTGGCATTAAGGAAGCTTCAGGCAATTTCAGTCAGATAATGGAAATAATCCGTTTAAGACGACCTGGATTTTTAGTTATCTCAGGAGATGATGCCTTGACAATGCCACTCATTGCAGCTGGCGCAAATGGAGTTATTTCTGTTGTTGCTAATGCATATCCGGCAAGTTTTAGCAAGATGGTAAAAGCAGGTTTGAAAGGCAAACTTGATGAAGCTCGCGAAATCCATTATAAATTATTGCCTTTCATTGAAGCTTTGTTTGCCGATGGCAGTCCTGGTGGTATTAAAGCTGCCTTAGAACAAATGAAAATTGCCGCTAATTGTTTACGCTTACCCATCGTAAAGGTAAATAAAGCAACTCAGAATAATATTATTAATCTTATTAATGAATTAAAGGAAAAAGGTATCGAAAACTAATTTTACGCTATAATGAAGAATTTAATATCCGGATTACTAATACTGTTTACTGGGTTATCTTTTGCACAAAAGCCCCTTTCTCAATACAATACTCATGAGCTATTTGGCCATAAAGGTGAAATATATTTCATGTTGAAAGGCGCAGCAGGTGAAGTTCATGAACTTACGAAATTTATTAGTATCGATAATGTTGCTAATGGGAATGTGTACGCTTATGCTTCAATTAAGGAATTTGAAGAATTAAAAGCAAAATACGATTTCATTTTCATTAAACTGCTAAAACCTGGTGAAATTGGTACTCAATTAATGACTGATTCACCAAGACAAGTGCTTGATTGGAATTACTATCCAACTTACCCAGCATATCTTCAAATAATGCAGGATTTTGCAACTAACTTTCCTGAAATATGCAAAATTGATACAATAGGTACTACTGTTGAGGGCCGATTATTAATTGCTGCAAGAATTAGTGATAACGTTGGCATTGATGAAGATGAGCCTGAGTTTTTATATACTTCTTCTATTCATGGTGATGAAACAACGGGTTATATCCTTATGCTACATCTGATTGATTACTTATTACAGAATTATGAAAGCAATGACCGTATAAACAATTTGATCAATAACATGGATATATGGATTAATCCTTTGGCTAATCCTGATGGCACATACGCTTCAGGTAACAATTCTGTGAATGGTGCTACCAGGTACAATGCAAATTATGTGGATATGAATAGAAATTATCCTGATCCTGAAGACGGGCAGCATCCGGATGGGAATCCATGGCAGCCCGAAACAGTAGCATTCATGAACTTTGCTGAACAAAGAGATTTTGTAATGTCAGCTAATTTTCATGGTGGTGCTGAAGTGGTTAATTACCCCTGGGATACCTGGAGCCGATTATCTGCTGATGATAATTGGTGGCAATTTGTTAGTCGTCAGTATGCTGATACTGTTCATGAAAATGCTCCATTTGGCTATATGAATTATCTTAATAACGGAATAACCAATGGTTATGCATGGTATGAAGTTGCTGGTGGTCGTCAGGATTACATGAATTATTTTCAACAGTGCAGGGAAGTAACAATTGAGATATCTGATACAAAGTTATTACCCGCTAATCAATTAATAAATCATTGGAATTATAATTACCGGTCTTTTCTTAATTACATGGAACAAGCCAATTATGGTGTAAGAGGTATCGTAACTGACACTATAACAGGTGAACCTATTTATGCCCAGGTTTTTATTAATAGTCATGATGTAGATAGTACAATGGTTTTTTCTTCATTACCAGTAGGAGATTATCATAGACCAATTAAAGCAGGGACATACAACATTACTTATTTTGCTGATGGGTATTCCCCTAAAACGAGAAAAAATGTGGTTGTAAATGATTACTCAATTACATTTATCAACGTTCAATTGTGGAATGGCAATCCAATTCCACAATTCACTAGTTCTGATACCCTCATCGCTCCTGGCCATACAATTCAATTCTTTGATAATTCAGCAGGTTCTCCTAATTCGAGGCTATGGACTTTCGAAGGTGGTACTCCTGCTAATTCAACTGACATCAATCCTATTATCACGTATAATCAAGTTGGTGATTATAATGTAACTTTAAATGTGACTAATATCATCGGAAATAGTACACTTGTAAAAGAAGATTATATTAGTGTTCAGGAAGGTGTTGGTGTAAATAATCTAACTGTTGGTGAACTTAAAGTATTTCCAAATCCATCAAAAGACGGAATCTTTACAATAAGTTCAGCAGTTGAAATGAGAGGTTTTGAAGTATGTGATTTAACAGGTAAATTACTAATGCATGGAAAATTAACTGGTAAAAGGAATGACTTGAACCTCAAAGGCTTCACACCTGGAATCTATCTTCTTAAACTATATGATAATTCAAACGGCTTTTCGGTTGATAAATTGGTAATTCAATAGTATAAATAAGGACATATCTTAAGAAGAACTTTCAGTAAATCCAAGCTTAATACGCCATAAAGGCAAAAAAAATAGCGGACTTTTGACTCCGCTATTTCTTTTTTTAGCTTCTCTTAATATTACTGATAAACAGTTTCTTGTGGATTCCAGTTGCACCATCCTGCTGACCAATCATTACTTCCGAATGCACCTGTAAATGTAACTTTCTCAAAGAATGATGAGGATGCCTTTGGAGTATTATCCCATTTTGCAGCCGATAATAGTATAGATCCTTGATTTGGGGTAACTTTTGGGTTCATGGTCACATAAAGACTTTCATCAATACCTGCATCCTGCCATTTACTTTTAATTGAGTTATTATATAAATTACTCTGAAACCAGGTATCAACATTAAAACCACTTGCACCTGTTCCAGCATGTACAACTGGTCCATTTGTGTTATTAGTATTACCTCCCCAGCCGTTGTTACCCCAATTTTCAACACCGGCAAGAATGACATTTCTAACCTGAAGTTCTTCATTCAAAGCATGTTGACTAGCTCCCGGCTTAGTATCATCAATCAATAAACCAAACGGAAAACCAGTAAAGAACGAGTTGTAAATTGCTGGCATGCTATTCGTTCTCAATTGAGCAGCGTTTTGGAGTGAGAGGTGGACAGGATTCTCAGCAGTGTATTTGCCACCAATAATTGTGATGTTAGAAAAAACTGTCTGAGTGTATGGTGTTTGTGACGTTCCAGCGCCATTGTTATCGACTTCCAGTCCATTAGAATAAAACTGATCAGCTATATTCGCGTCCCTTATTCCAAGAGCAAACTGAATATATCCAACATGGCCATAATCTACATCAAAGTCGTCGTCTTCAGTTCTGTATGATATTAAATTTTTAGCATTAACAGTGCCTCCAAATAATTCAAAAGAATCATCAAGACCAAACGAAGCTTGAATAAAAGCAATAGTTGTTTCACTTCCAACACTTGCAAGTGTTAGTGAATTTATTTCTTTATTAGTCTCAATTCTTTTACCGGCAAATTCAATCCTTACATATTTGAGAACACCTGAATTGTCATTGGCTACATTTCCACCGTAATATTCGCCTGTCATTCCTTCAATACTATTGTTATTACCTTGATTATTTGGCGCTTTACCACAAATTACAATTCCACCCCAATCACCGGCAGCTCGCGATCCGGGTACCTTATCAGAGGTAAAGACGATAGGAGAGGAGCTTGTACCTTCTGCTATGATTTTTGCACCTCTTTGAACAATAAGTGTTCCCTTCGTATCAGATGCACCAAAAACCAACGTGCCTGGTTCAATCGTAAGTATACTTCCCTCTTTAACCCTAACAATGTTATTTATTCTCCAAATCTTGTCTGCAGTCCACGTAGTATTAGTGGTAATATCTGCTATTACCTGAAGGATTTCTTTCTGAGGTTTTTCAGTAACGGAAATTATAAAGTTCTTCTGATCAGATTTACGGTCAAGTGAATCTATTGCTTCAAATGAAAACGAAATCGTACTTCCAGCAGCCGCATTTGATTCGACTGTATAATTAAAAGAGTGAGTTACTGATTTTTCATAATTAAAAGGAAGTTCCTGAAACGAAATTCCATTTTTGTAAATCACTAATTTCTTCAAGCCTTCAGGTGCATCGATTAAAACAGTACTGTTTGCATTGCTTCCTGGTGCAATACTCATTTCACTGGGTGAAAGAGTGATTGTTGGAACTGCTCCAGCGTATGGTTTATTGTCATCTTTTTCTTTGCAGCCAGTGATCATGCTAAGAGTTAGAATTATGACCAGCAACATATGCAATAAGTGGCTCTGTTTATTCATGCGGAATTAGATATTAAATGTTAAAATTCAATGATTTAATAATATAAAAATAGTAAAGCTTCCTGCAAATATCACATTTTTTTGTAATCACGTTCACCAAAAATAGCAGTACCTATTCTTATCATGTTACTGCCTTCTTCAATTGCCTGAAGATAATCACCAGACATTCCCATTGATAAAATGGAGAATTCAGGATTATCAGAGAAATGCAAAGACTTAATTAAATCAAAATAGGATTTCAAATTCCTGAATTCACTTTTAATTTGATTAATATTATTGGTAAAAGTGGCCATACCCATAAATCCTAGGATATTCACATTCGTGAACTGACCCTTTTGATAATTTGTTATAATTTGCTCTGCTTCATTAAAATCAAGTCCATACTTACTTTCTTCCTCAGCTATATAAATTTGAAGTAGACAATTTACAATCCGATTAATTCTTTTGGCCTGTTTGTCAATTTCAATAAGTAATTTCAAACTGTCAACACTCTGTATCAAGTATGTAAATGGAATAATGGATTTAATTTTATTAGTTTGTAAGTGACCAATCAGATGCCATTTAATATCTGAAGGCAGTACCTTTTGTTTGTTTAGTAATTCTTGTACTTTATTTTCCCCAAATTCTCTGATACCTTGATTATAAACCTCCAATATTTCACCGGGAGTACGAGTTTTACTGACAGCAATTAGAGTAACTTCGCCAGGTACATTCTTCAGAATATCAATTAAATTACCTTTCATGAAACATTTTTCTTAATCCCTCTTTAATTGTATGTGCTGGAAAATACCCAAGTAAGTTTGAGGCCTTGGTTATATCAGCATATGTGATATCAACATCACCTGGTTGCAAAGGTAATTGTTCAATAATAGGTTTTTTACCAATAGTTATTCCTATTAATGAGATCAGTTCAATTAAACTTATTGTATCATGATTACCTAAATTGATAACTTCATAACCAGCTATTCTATCTATTGAAGCTACAATTCCATTAATAATATCATCAATATAAGTATAATCCCTCCTTGTACTACCATCGCCAAACATACTAATGCATTTTCCTTCTTTTATTAATTTACCAAACTGTTGAATTGCCATTTCAGGTCTTTGATTATGCCCGTAAACAGTAAAGAATCTTAAACAAAATGTATTAAAGCCATACAAATGATGATAAGTGTAACACAATAGCTCTCCCGCTTTCTTTGAAGCTGCATAAGGTGAAATCGGATTATCAACATTATCATCTTCATGAAAGGGAACCTTTTTATTGTTGCCATACACTGATGAAGATGAAGCAAAGATCAGGTTTTTTACATTAAAAGCTCGCATGGTCTCAAGCAGATACAATGTTCCAGAAACGTTAACATCATAATAAAGCTCGGGATTTTCTATACTAGGCCTCACACCAGCTCTAGCCGCCAGGTGAACTACATAATCAGGACTTACATCACTAAACACCTTGAAAAGAAATTCTTTGTCCCTGATATCACCTCTATATAGAAGAAAATGAGGATTATCCAAAAAACTCTTAATATTGGATTCTTTGAGTGCAGGATCATAAAAACTGTCAAAATTATCAATGCCAACTACAATGTTACCTTCGTTTAGTAACCTTGACACAAGATTAGATCCAATAAATCCTGCGGCACCAGTAACCAGAATATTCTTCATATACGAGGTTCAATTAATTGTACTGAGTCTTGCTTCAAATCTAGTGCACTTGGATTAAGGCTATAATAAATACCAGCTAATGAAACCAACAAAGTAATAAAATAAAAAAGCAAACTTAAAGCAATTGAAAGATTTATGTCAAGATGCAGAAATTTTGCTCCAAATAAAAAAGTTATCTCTCTTGAGCCAATTCCACCAATAGTGATTGGTAACGCTGCTACTATTGATGAAATAAGGAATAAGAACAAGTAGGCCAGCGTATCATTAAATGATTGGTTCGCATATAGTATAAAAAGTGCTGAAAGCATTTGGAATATTTGAACACCAATTGATAGTAAGGTCGTTGGAATTACTGTTCGATAGAATTTCTTGAAAAAATACTTGTGAATTAACAAGTAAATAATTAATGAAATTGGTACGAGAAAAATTGCTAAAAATGAATACTTTGTTTCAAGACCTATTAATGGGATTAATAAAAGTGACAATACAAATAATGCCAATACACCATTTATCCTGTCAAGAATAACCCCCCAGAATAAGTCCTTGATTTTCTTTCCAAACTTTTTGTTAAGTATATAAACTTTATATCCATCACCACCAATACCACCTGGCAGAAACAAATTATAATACATTCCCAATAAATACAATCGAATGTTGCTTTTCTTCTCAAGTTTAATTTCGGCAGCATTAAAAAAGATATTTAACCGCCATGCAGAAATTAGTTTTGAAAATAGAAAAAAAACTAGAGCAACAAACAGCAAAGCGTAATTAACATTCTTAAATGTATGGATAACTTGTTGGATGTCTATTTTAGTATAGACATAATAAAGTGCAACAGCAGATAAGAGTAATTTTAGGAACGCTTTTACAAAAGAGTTCATTATTTATTGAAAGTATGAATTTTACGAATTTTGTATGGGCGTTTATTTTGCGACTCGTAATAAGTCCTCATCAGCACATCTGCTATAATTCCAACAGTTACAAGTTGAATTCCGGCAATTACTAGTAAAATACCAAGTAATAACATTGGTTTTCCCCATATATCTTGTCCAGCTATTTTTAGTATAAGAAAATAGGTGTTTATTAATATACCGATGAATCCAAGCACTAAACCTATTCCACCAAAAAGGTGCATCGGTTTTTGCATATATTTTTTGAAGAAAAGCATCAATAGCAAATCACTTACTACCTTAAATGTTCTATTTATTCCGTATTTAGATTTGCCAAATTCTCTTGCATGATGTTTAACATCTACCTGGGTTATGCGGGCGCCTTCAAGACTAGCAAGGACAGGTATAAAACGATGTAATTCACCATAGAGCCCAAGATTTTTTGCAAGATCAGATTTAAACACTTTTAAAGTACACCCGTAATCTTTAATTCGGACTCCGGTGCTGCTTCGTATTATTGAATTCGCAATTTTACTTGGAATTTTTCTTAGAAAGACGCCATCCTGCCTGTTTTTTCTAACACCTGCTACCAGATCCCAATCCTCCTTTATTGCCTTTTCTAGCATCAGAGGAATGTCCGAAGGATCATTTTGCAAATCTCCATCCATTGTTACAAGATATTCGCCTTTCGCTTGTTCAATTCCGGCATATAGAGCTGAGCTCTGTCCAAAGTTCTTTCGTAACTCAACTAACACAACTTTTTCGTCCTTAAGTTCTTTAATCTGATTTAAAGTTGAGTCGGTAGATCCATCATCCACATATACAATCTCATAATCAAAGCCGTAAAGTGATTCATTTATCCACTTATTCAGAGGAGCAATATTTTCCTCCTCATTATAAACGCAGATTATTACTGAGAATTTTGGATTATTCATTATCGGGCTGTTACAAGGTATAAGCGTGTTTCGTCTTTCTTAATTCTGAAAATATGATGTACACGGTAGTGTTTTGAATTCCGTGCAAAAATATTAAGATTTTCTTCATTACTGATATAAAACGCACCAGGGTGTGATACTAAGATAGTTCTTCTGAGTATTTCCCTTCTTTCGCGTGTAATATAAAATGAAGCATCATGATTTATTGGTGAATCAGAAAGAATGTAAAGAGGGTATCCATGTGAGATTTGAGCTGCTTTAATCTCCCCATCTCTGTAACCTTTATCAGGGTATGAATTTAACCTGGCTTCAAAATTAAAAAAGTTAAATGCAATTCTTGCCAGTAGCATTGAACAAACTAATGAATAAAGTACAAGCTTTTTCAACCGTAATGATAACATCCAAATGGAAAAAGAAATGATAAAAAAAGTGCTGCAAATTAGAACAACATTATCAAAATGCCGTGTTTCAATCCATATTGGATATATTAATATCGAAAATGTTACCAATAAACTACCCGAACTAAAAATGTTTCTGGTCAATAAATAAAGTCTGTGATTAACATTTTCACCCACTGAATATGCTTTTACCAGAACAATAGTCAATAAAGGAACCAGCATAAACAAATATCTGCTACGCATATCTGCTGAAATCCAGTAAACTACAATGTTTACCAAAAAAAGAATGACAAGGTGTCTGAAGTAGTAATTTGAAAATGTTTGCTGCCTGATGTACTTTGAAAAAAGAAGAATCAGCAAAATAGTTAAAGGTAAAAATTCATAAAAGTAATTAAAAGGGAATGCTATAAGATGCAACCACCAATTTAAATGTCCAGTGTTACCAGCTTGTAAACGGTTTGACTCTTTTAAAAATTGAAAAATCAGGTCTTTAGCAGGCCGGTTTAAGCTATATACATAAAGATAAGTACCAATAATAGTAAAAAATATTATAATACCGGCTAGATGTTTAATGGAAAATAACTGCTTGTATTGTTTATTGTAGATTAATATAGCTGAAACTGAAAGTAATTGAAAAGCAAGAGAGGGCATCCCTTTCATTAAAAATCCTATCGCTGACAATAGATATGAGCCAATGAAAAGAATAAGATATCGTTGACTTTGATAATAATAAATAAGCCACACAAAAGAACAAAAGGTAATCAAAGAATAACTGATGTCAATTAGTCCCATGAATGAATCCCAAAATAGAATCCTTCCGCAAATAATATAACCTGTAGCTGCGATGAAAGCGTAATCACTCAAAAATTTACGGCTAGTGAAGTATATAATGGATGCTATTGAAATGAGGGAAAGTACAGTAGGCAAACGAAAAGCGTATTCCTTCATAGAGCCAGTTACTACAATAAACAAACTTTGGAGCCAGTTGAATAAGGGGGGTTTATTCAGATAAGCTTCTCCATTAATTGTTGGATGGAAATAATCACCACTAATTAACATTTCTAATGTTACAATGCCTCTTGTAGGTTCATCTGAAATAAGTGGAAAAAGTCCAAGGTTTAAAAGAAGTGTTGGGATCATTAAAACCAATATAAATATCCTTAAGAATCTCTGGTTGAAATAACTTAAGAAAGATGATTGGTTCATATTCGCTTTATTGTATACTTGGCTAAACTGGCAAATTTAATCATTAAAAATAGAAGCTCAATCCGGCAAACACTGAGTTGCAAAATAAAAACCTATCTTTGTGTGGCTTAAAGCATTTAGCTAATGAAGAGAATAATCGCCTCACTTCTCAGGCAACTTGGTTTTTGGATGATATTTTTCCTCATAACCCGTGCAATCTTTATAATTTATAACATTTCACTTATTATTGGTGAAAAAATCGGATTTATAGACACTATATCCGCTTTTTGGTTTGCATTACCTCTGGACATAGCTACAAGCTGTTATCTGTTATTATTCCCATTTCTCATACTTGTTGTACAAACTCTGTACAGTCCAAACTGGTTAAATAATTTAAATAAAGTATATACTGCACTAAGTATAGTCATTTTATCACTTTTAACAACTGCTGAGCTTGGTATTTATCCTGAGTGGAAAACAAAAATGCCGTTTAAGGCACTTATGTATTTCAAGAATCCAGCAGAAGTATATGATTCTGCTTCTACATTAATCTTTATTATTTTGCTTCTAATATTCGGAATCCAGTGTTTTTTAACATACAAATTATACATAAAGCTATTTTTTACACAAATAAAAAAGAACAGCCCCAATTTTCTCTTCAGTGCATTCTTTATAATTATTTTCTTACCCTTAATAGGCCTTGGTGCAAGAGGTGGTTGGCAGCAAATACCAATCAATCAAAGCCAGTCATATTATTCAAATCATAACATTCTAAACCTTGCATCAGTAAACTCAGGTTTTAATCTGGCAATTAGTATAATTGAAAATTATAAAAATGCAGAGAAGAATCCTTATGAATTTTATAGTATTGATGACGCCAGAAATGAAGTTGCAAAATTATATTTACAAGAGAAGGACACTACAATAAATATTCTAACCAATAAAAGGCCAAACATTGTACTCTTGATACTGGAAAGTTGGTCAGCTGATCTTATTGAATCAATTGGAGGGGAGCCTGGAATTACACCTCAATTCCACGACCTTGAAAAAGGTGGAATTTTATTCACAAATTGTTATGCTACTGGACCCAGAAGTGAACAAGCCATGGGAAGCTTATTTAGTGGATTCCCCGCACATCCTATATCATCAGTAACGGTTCAACCAGATAAGTTCTCAAAATTGCCCACAATAACTAAACAACTGATAGATACCGGTTATCATACCTCATTCTATTTTGGTGGGCAGTTACGTTATGGCAACATAAAAGGATATATCCTTTATAATGGGTTTAAGAGGGTGATTGAGCACACCGATTTTGGAAAAGAAGTTATTAGGGGAAAACTTGGAGTACATGATGAATTTGTTCTTGCTCGTCAACTTTCTGATTTAAATAAAGAGCAAGAACCTTTCTTTTCTGCGCTTTTTACATTGAGCTCTCACTCACCATATGATCAGCCCATGGAGAAAGTGATCACCTGGGGAGGTAACGAGAATGAATATGTTAATTCAGCTTATTATACTGATCGATCCTTGGGGCAATATTTTAAGGAAGCACGTAAGCAACCATGGTTTAAGAAAACCTTATTTATTATAGTTGCCGACCATAGTCATAATTCATACCGGAATTGGAGTTTCGTAACACCTTATTACCATCGCATACCATTACTTTTTTATGGAGAAGTTATTAATGAAAAGTATCGCGGGATGAAAAATAATAAGATTGCTAATCAAATGGATATTGCTTCAAGCCTGATGCACCAACTTGGGTTGGACAGTTCTCCATTTATTTGGAGTAGAAATCTTTTTAATCCCTATTCTCCAAAGTTTGCATACTATTCTTTTGAAGAAGGATTTGGTTGGATTACACCTGTTGGGCATTTTGTTTATGAACCGAGAATTAACAGATATCATGAGGATGCAGTGCGTGATGATATGAAAGATTCAGTTAGAAAACAAGGTAAATCTTTCCTTCAGGTTTTATTCAATGACTACATGAACTTATAAATACAGCGTCTTTCCCCCCGGACCATGAATAAAATTAAGAAAAACTTTACATCCTTTTTTAGAACACAACCTCTCACAAGGTTAATACTCGGCTCTATGATGAGTATAGCTTTAATGTTAATCTTGGTTGTTGGTCATTACTGGGCTTCATATGAAAACAAAAAATATAGAACAGAATACAATCAGGTAAAAAAGGAACTTGTTGAATATCAAAAAGAACTAGTAAAAAGAGAAGTTATCAGAACTCTTAATTATGTTACATATATGCGCTCATTATCTCAGGAGAGGATGATGAATAGTCTTACTAACCGAGTAAATACAGCATGGAATATTGCAAATTCTCTATATAAGAATAATAGGGGGCAAATGTCTGATGATCAAATCAAAAAGCTAATCAAGGATGCGCTTCGGGTTTATAATACCGGTGATAGTGAAGATTATATTTTTATTTTCGGACTTGATGGAACATCAGTACTTCAACCTCGCAATCCACAGAGAGAAGGTCTTTCAGCTTTGCAAATAAAGGATAGTCTTGGTAATTATATGGTAAAGCGTGAAGTAGAGCTCATGAAAGAAGTTGACAAAGGTTTTATCACATACTATACCCATTCTAAAACTGATCCAAGCGATTCAGCAATTTATAGATACTCTTATCTGAAAAAATTTGCACCATTTGGTTGGTATTTTGGATCAAAAGAATACTTGAGTGATTTTGAAAAGACATTAAAAGAAGATGTTTTAAACAGAGTGTCCAAGATAAGATTTGATTCAGAAGGTTATATATTTATTCAGGGTTTTGATAATGAGCCTATTATGACAAATGGTTATATTATTAATGATAATAAGGCTAAGTTCTCAATGGTTGATGTCTCTGAAAGACAAAAAGTATCCGATCTTGCAAAAAAGGGTGGGGGTTTCATTGAGTATAAAATAAATAGAAATTCAGTCTATGGTAAGGAACTTAAAATTGCTTATGTCCATCCTATTACTGAATGGAATTGGATAGTTGGTGCCGGTTTTTATACAAAAGATGTAGACCAGATAATAAAAGCGAAAGGTGATGAAATAGCCCGACAGAAATCGAAGACAATTACTATTATTAGTCTGGCGTTATTTGCAATTCTTCTTATTGGATATATTCTAACAAAACTATTGATCAATAAAATTAAAAAAGGCTTCAATAAATTTACAAAATTCTTCGTTGCTGCAAGTTCTGATTATCGTTTGATAGATGTACAGGAATTATCCTCTCCGGAATTCATTTCCTTAGGAAGATCAGCAAACAAAATGCTGACTGATCTTGAAGCTACCCGAAATGCCCTTGAAAAAGAACATTCATTGCTCAGGTCAGTTATGAACTCTATTCCAGATATGGTCTTTTTTAAAGATACAGTAGGTAAATATATTGGCTGTAATGAGGCTTTTGCAAAGTATATCGGTATAAGTGAGGAAGAATTGATTGGAAAAACTGATCATGAATTATTTTCTAAAGAAGCAGCTGATTTTTATTATAACAATGATAAAAAAATATTGAGTGATGGGCAGCCTTTGAGAAATGAAGAATGGTCAACATTGCCAAATGGGAAAAAATGCCTGTTTGAAACACTAAAAGTACTGTGCCATGATAGTTCTGGTAATATACAGGGAATCATCTGCATAAGCAGGGATATGACTGAAAGGGAAATTATTCAGAAAAAGTATATTGAAGCAAAGGAAAAGGCAGAAGAATCAGACAGGTTGAAAACCGCTTTTCTTGCTAATATGAGCCATGAGATCAGAACTCCAATGAATTCTATTGTAGGTTTCTCAAATTTAATTGCGGAAGGTGGCTTATCAAAAGAGGAACAAACTGAATACGTTGGACACATTGATACTGCAATCAATAACCTTTTAAATATCATAAATGATATCATTGATATTGCCAAGATTGAAGCTGGACAACTGAGCATCAAACCCGAATATGTTGATCTGGCAAATTTAATGGAAGAACAATATCTTTCGGCACAGGAGTATAGAAAAAGGTTAATGAAAGACAAGATTAAGATCAAATACTCGATTGACTCACAATTATATGGAAATAAGCTACTTGTTGACCCCTATAGGCTAACTCAGGTTTTGACAAATCTCATCAATAATGCAATTAAGTTTACAAATGTTGGAGAGATAGTTTTTGGATCAGAATTAAGGGATGGTAATGTTTTCTTCTATGTCAAGGATACGGGTATTGGAATTTCAGAGGAAGAGCAGCAAGTGATCTTTAAAAGATTTAGGCAAGTAGGAGAAGGAGCAACTTCTCATAAAATGGGTGGTACCGGACTCGGACTGGCAATTTCGAAACATATTGTTGAACTAATGAATGGAAATATCAACGTCTATTCTGAAAAAGGCAATGGAAGTTATTTCACATTTGAAATACCTTATTATCCTCACCAAACTGAAACTGAGTCAGTTCATGATTTGGTTAAAAAGGACTGGAAAGATAAAGTAATACTTATTATTGAAGGCGACGATCTTTCGTTTAATTACGTGAAAGCAGTATTTGCTACAACAAAAGCAAAAATCATGAGAGCTCAGAACCTTAAAGATGCTTCCGCTATTTGTAATGATACAAAGATTGATTTAATTTATGCAGAAATGGATAATTCAGGTAATCAGCTGGAGGAATTCCTTGGAGAAATAAAAAAGAATAATGTAAATATTCCCATAGTAGCTCAAATAGGAGCCCTTAGCACCTCTGTTAATAATTTTACTTACGATGTAATTATTGAAAAACCCGTTAAATACCACCTTTTGTTAAAGTCAATTGCACCATACCTTAATAACTAACCTTTTCGAAATTTTAAATAAAGAGGCTGCCAATATGATTTTGGCAGCCTCTTTATTAGTGAGAATAAGTTTAAGAATATTACTTTTTGAAAGAGTAGAAGCAAACTTTTGGTGAAAATATTTTTTCTGTTGCTTTTAATTTCTTGATTGCACTGTCAACATCTTTTTTATCAAGTTTAGCTAATTCAGCTATTTCTGCAGATTTTAATGGTTTTTCTGACTTTTTCAGAACATCCAGTACTAATTCTTCTTTTTCCATGATTATTGTTATTTAGTTAATCTAATAAATGAACTACCAATCCACTTCTAAGTTTAGGTTCAAACCAGGTAGTTTTAGGTGGCATAATATTACCGGTATCAGCGATATTAATTAACTGATCAAGTGACACAGGGTACAATGCAAAAGCAACCGCCATTTCACCGCTGTCAACCCGCTTTTTCAATTCGTTAAGTCCCCTGATTCCTCCTACAAAATCAATACGTTTTGAAGTCCTTAGATCTTTAATGTCTAAAATATTATCAAGTACTAACTTTGATAAGATAGTAACATCCAGTACCCCAATCGGATCATTATCATCATAAGTATCTTCTCTTGCTTTTAGCGCATACCAATTATTATCGATGTACATACTGAATTCATGAAGGTGTGTTGGTTTAAAAATTTCCTCACCCTTTTCTTTAATCTCAAAGACCTTATCCAGTTTACCGAAAAATTCCTCCTTTGTGAGCCCGTTTAGATCTTTAACAACTCTGTTATAATCAATAATAGTTAACTGATTTGATGGAAAATGAACAGCAAGAAAAAAATTATACTCTTCATCACCTTTATGTTGCATATTAGCTTTCTTTTTTTCATTTCCAACAAGGGCAGCAGCAGCTGTTCGATGGTGACCGTCAGCAACATAAGTGAAAGGCACTTTTGAAAATAAGCTCGAAAGTTTATTAACTGTTTCCGGGTTATTAATAACCCAAAAATGATGACCAAAACCATCTACTGATGTGAAATCATATTCTGGCTCTTGGTTCTTCACAATGTTAGCTACAATATTATCAATTTCAGCAACTGCGGGGTATGTAAAAAAGACCGGCTCCATATTCGCATTTGTGATTCGCACATGCTTCATCCTATCTTCTTCTTTATCGGCCCTGGTTAGCTCATGCTTTTTTATAATTCCATTAATGTAATCTTCAACCCCAGCACATCCAACCAATCCGTATTGGGTTTTCCCATTCATTGTTTGGGCATATATATAAAGGCAAGGTTCCTCATCCTGTACAAGCCATTTGTTTTCACGGAACTTGTCAAGGTTAATTTTAGCCTGATTATATACTTCAGGGGCATGTTCGTCGATATCTATCGGAAGATCAATCTCTGGTTTGATTATATGCAAAAGAGAATAAGGATTTCCATCAGCTTCTATTCTGGCTTCAGCAGAATTTAATACATCGTAAGGGCGTGATGCTAAGTCTTTAGCGATGTCTTTTGTTGGTCGAAGGCCCTTAAATGGTTTAAGTATTGCCATGCTTTTTGTGGTTTTATTTAAATTAAGTGAGAATATAGATAATTCCTTACTTTAAAGATGTGTTGGGCAAAATTAGGAATATAATTGAAAAGCAAAAAAAATGTTCCCAAATTAGGGAACATTAATTTGTAATATAAGAAAATGCAGTACTATAACAATAATACTCTGATGAACATCCCTAATAAAAAGCTGAAACTAATCTACATCTTCCATGTTAAGATCGGCAGCTCTTTGTAATGAACCAATAAGTGCACCTATCATTTTGGTCATCTCCATCAATTGCCCTCTTGACTCATCTACTTCCTTGTCAGAAAAATAATGAAGTTTACCGGCAAGAGAAGTATAAACAACACACTCCCTTACAGCGCTCTTTGCCATTTTAAGATAATAGATAAACTGATTTTTATTTCTGGCAGAGCCTTCAGAAATATTAAGGGCGATAGCTTGAGCTGCAAGATTGAATCTTGAAGAGAAACCTGCCTGACTTTCAGCTGGAAACTTAAAGGTTTTGCGAGCAATCCATTCAATATAATCCAACGATTTGTGATAAATACGCAGATCTTCAAATCTGAAGAACGTGACTGCTTTTTCGAGTTCAGGATCCATAATCAATAGTTTTTTGGTGTTGGTTGTTTCAGAGTATTCAGATATTACTGGTCATTGTCCGGATGTTTCCGGTTAAACTAAAGAACTTTATTCGCTTGTTTATTTACCTGGAAAGTTTTTACACCATTCTCAAAAAAATCAACTATTTGTCGTGCTGCTGCAAGGCCTGCATTGACATTCGCTTCTGAAGTTTGAGCCCCCATTTTTTTTGGTGTGAAGAAATATCTCCCCGGAAACCTTTCAATAACAACATTTTTGTTATCTGGTTCAATGTCGCTGAGATATTTAAAATCACTTCTTTCTTCAAATAACTTCACTAAGCCTTCTTCATCAATAACTTCTTTACGAGCAGTGTTAACGAGTACGGCGTTTTTTGGCATAAGCTTTAAGAGATCATACCCAATTGATTTCTTTGTTTGAGCATTTGCTGGGATATGAAGTGATACATATTGACATTTGCTATACAGTTCTTCAACAGTGCCAATAGGTTTTACGCTGTCTTTAAGTATATCTTCATCCTTAACAAAAGGATCAAATGCAAAAACTTCCATTCCAAAACCTTTTGCGATTTGGGCAACATATTTTCCAACGTTTCCATAGGCGTGAATACCAAGAGTCTTACCTCTGAGTTCGGTACCAGAAGAACCATTAAAACCATTTCGTGCCATATAGACCATCATACCAAATGCTAATTCAGCAACAGCATTTGAGTTTTGGCCGGGAGTATTCATTGCTACAACATTATTGTCTGTTGCAGCATTCAAATCAATATTGTCGTAACCAGCTCCGGCGCGGACAACGATTTTCAGATTTTTGGCAGCTTCAATAACTTGCTTATCAACAATGTCGCTTCTAATAATTAAAGCATCCACATCTTCAACAGCCTTGATCAAGTCATCTTGTGAAGTGTACTTCTCAAGAAGAAGTAATTGATATCCAGCATCTTCAATAATTTGCTTTATACCATCGACAGCTATCTTTGCGAAGGGCTTGTCAGTTGCTACGAGTACTTTCTTCATAGTTCTAGTGAAATTTTAGGAATTTAATGTATAAAAGTATGCAGTTTATTTTCTATTACCAAATTTATTGTAAAAAATATGTTCAGAACCGAGCAATTTTATCATTCAATGTCCGTATGCGAACATAATCACCTATTAACATTACATCTAAGCATTTAATAAAGAGACAGTTAGTATAGTGACTGTGAAAGTAAAAATAAAAAATATTTCCAATAAATATAGCATATAATGCTATAAGATGCATATTTGGTGTATACTTTTAATTTTTCAAATGCTAATTTGTATGCAATTGAGCTATCTGTAACCTTTTAATGACTCTATTTGAAATGGCGTCAAAATCGAATTTTTAAAGTCGTTATTTAAAATAATTGAGCATGCAAGCTCAAAAAATACAGCACGTTGAATTACTTCCCGATAATTGCTTCCGGTGATAATTTGCCCATGATTACTCAATTGAATTACATGGGCAGTTTTGGTAGCTTCCAAAACAGCATTTGCCAATTCAATTGAACCAGGTTGAAGATAAGGGAGGTGTTTAACTTCACCAAGATAAATTGGCACTTCTATTATTACGTTATAATCTATATTATGATCCATTCTACATGACAAAGTAGTTGCAGAAGGTGATTGAAAGTGAAAAACTGTATTGATTGACGGATTTTCTCTCAATACTGACAAGTGCATTGGAAGTTCACCTGTTGGTGTCTGTCCGTGAATGATTTTGCCAGTAATCAACTCAAGAATAACAACATTTTTCTTTTTTAATTCACCCAACCACTTCTTCGATTGAGAAACAAGGACTATATCATTCTGGATTTTGTGTGATAAATTACCACTACTGCAATTTATGAGATTGAAATCACTTGCTTTGTGGGACCATTTTACAAATCTTTCTATTTCTCTATGATACTGCAATTGATAGTCTTTCATAAGTCAGTACTAAAATTTTCCTAATAGGTAATGGAAATCTCATCACTAAAAATCCATGCCGGGTAACCGCTTCCTTTATGTTCAGGTGGACATGTTTTGATACTGATTGCTTTTATCCTCAGATATCTATCCTTGATATTGAGTGAATTGAAAGCAAATTGTTTTAACACAACACCCCACTGATTGGCTGGAACATCATTGCTAATAGTAGCAATTTGCTTAAAAAACTTTCCTTCAGCAGATGACCACAATTCCACTTTTTCAGGCATAAATATCCAAGCGTTTATATCCTGAAAAAATCCAATTTCAAGAGATGTAACTGGTTTATCAGAACTAAGAATAATGTCAGCAATAAGGTCTTTTCCCTCATATCCTTGCCAACCACCTAATCTAAAATCATCACTTCCTTTTATGCCATCTATTAACGTATTTTGCCCATTACCTGAATACTGGGGTGCATATTCCGATTGAAGTATGAGTTCTATTCCTTGTGGTCTTTTAATATATTTAGATACCTGGGTTGATGAAGGTATGAATCCTGCTTTATACCCTTTAAACTTTAGTGTTGTTGATTCATTGAAGATTAAAGGCTTATTAAAAATAAGTGAAGATTCATCAGGTTCACTATCATCAATAGTGTAATGGATGGTTGCTCCATCGTACGAAGTAATTGATACAGATGCTTGATTATCGAATAATTGGTTATTATTTTCTATTATTGGTGCAACAGTGATAAGATTTTGAGAGATACCAGTTTTTGGAGCATTTCCTTCCCCTGTTCCCCATGTAAAATCAGGCCTATTGCTCATCTTAAAGACAATCACACCACCTTTTTCTATATCACTGTGCATTAGAAAAGATTTCGAATACTCTTTTCCATTTAGAGTTGCAGATGCTATATAAATATTTTCAGCACTTAAGTTATTGGCTTTTATTATAAATTTTTTACCATTCTCCAGATTAATTACAGCTTCATCAAATAAAGGCTTGCCAATCACGTATTGATTACTTCCAGGACAAACCGGATAAAATCCAAGCGCGCTTAAAACAGCCCAGGCCGACATTTGCCCACAGTCTTCATTTCCAATCAAACCATCAGGTTTGTTGCTATAGAAGTTATTCATGATATAGTTTATCTTTTCCTGTGTTTTCCAGGGTTTTTCAGCAAAATTATATAAGTACGCTATATGATGGCTTGGCTCATTACCATGTGCGTATTGTCCAATTAAACCAGTAATATCAGACTGTTCTCTTCCTGTTGTTTTCTGAGGAGCTGAAAATAGACTATCAAGCTTTGATTCAAGGCCTTTTTTACCATTAAGCATTTTAGTAAAAGTGTCCATATCGTGTGGAACATAGAAGCTATATTGCCAGGAATTTGCTTCAGTGTAGTTAAAATTTACTTCTCGTGGATCAAAAGGATTAAACCAGGCACCATTATATCTTGCTCTCATAAAACCAGATTTATTGTCGAAAAGATGTTTATAACCTTGAGCACGAATATAGAATGGTTTTGAGACATCATTTTTACCAATAGCCTCTGCCATTTTTGCAATACACCAATCATCATAAGAATATTCTAATGTCTTTGATACAGACTCATGTTCTTTGTCGGCAGGGATATAACCAAACTCTTTATAATATTTTAATCCAAATTGATCTTGTTCAGCACTCTTTATTATAGCTTGAAGTGCTTTCTGTTCATCGAAGCCTTTTATACCTTTTAAGTATGCATCAGCTATCACTGGAACTGCATGATAACCAATCATGCACCATGTTTCATTACTGCTAAATTCCCATACAGGTAGTAATCCACCTTCCTCATATTGAGTAAGAAAAGTATTGATAAAATCAGCTGTCCTCTTCCTGTCAATAATTGTCATGAGCGGATGATAGGCTCTGTAAGTATCCCACAATGAGAATACAGTATAGTAATCATTATTACTATTATGGATTTTAAAGTCACGTCCCAAATAGTCCCCATTAACATCATTGTATATATTAGGTACTACCATGGTATGATATAATGAAGTATAAAATACTGTTAATTTATCAATATCATCTGATTTGGCTTCAATCTTTCGCAGTTCTTTATTCCACCAATTTTCAGCATTATTTTTTATTTTAGTAAAATTCCATTGTTGTGATTCTGTGTCCATATTCAGCCGTGCATTTTGAGTGCTAACTGCTGATAAAGCAACTTTAATTAATAATGGATCTCCATTTGAATTTCCAAATTCCAGAATTGTTTTAACTGATTTGCCTTCGATAACATCAGTAGCATCAATCAACTTATTATCTAGAGCTACTTTTTGATTGGCTATAGGTTTTGAGAATTTAATAACAAAATAAAGTCTTTGATCATCTGCCCAGGCAGTTGATCCCCTGTAACCTTCAATCTCATTAGGGGATATTACTTTAAACCAAGAATTGGTAACCTTATCCCTATGTTCAAGATCAATTATTATTTTTTGGGTTACACCTTTAGGAAAAGTGTATGAATGCAATCCTGTTCTGGCAGTTGCTGTGAGTTCAACATTGATATTATTATCAAGTAAGAGTACCTGATAATAACCTGGTGAAGCTGTTTCATTATTATGGGAATAATGACTTCTATAACCTGCCTTACCATCAAATCCATTATTCCAGTGATCATCTCCTGTAAAAGGCATGATAAGTATGTCGCCATAGTCAGGAATACCCGTGCCACTCAAATGAGTATGACTAAAACCATAGATAAATTCATCAGAATAATGATAACCACCACAACCATCCCATCCTTCAAGGCGGGTGTCAGGACTTAATTGAACCATTCCAAAAGGAACCGTTGCTCCTGGATATGTATGCCCATGTCCACCAGTACCGATAAATGGATTAACGTATTTTGCAGGTGTCATTTGGCAATGACCAAAATGGTTGATTGCCAACATAAAGCAGGCCAGTATGAACACAAACTTGGTTTTCATAAATGTGACTAATGAAGGAGTAATTGTGATAAAAATGATCATTCTAAATCACCCCAAATTTAGAAATCATTTTGCATCAAACCTATAAATGGTGCTTTCTTGAAATATTTCACCTGCTTCAAGCAATGTCTTTGGAAAATGCGGGTTATTTACAGAATCTGGAAAATGCTGTGTCTCAAGACAAAAGCCACTATAGGCTCCATAAAGTGTACCAGATTTACCAGTGAATTTCGCGTCTAAAAAATTTGCCGAATAAAACTGTACACCTGGCTGGGTAGTCCATACGGTCATTCTTATGCCAGTAACCGGACTATGCGCTGATGCTATCACTCTGGGAATATCACCATACAGAAACCTGACATAGTTATGATCATATCCTATGGGTGTATCTTTAATCCTTGACCCAATAGTATGAGGAGTCATGAAATCAAATGGAGTATTACTAACATTCAAAATATTGCCTGTAGGGATTCCCTCTGTATTAACTTCAGTAAGCTGGGCCGCATTTATTTGTAGTTCGTGCTCTAATATGTGTCCATTACCTTCACCTGAAAGATTAAAATAGCCATGCCAGGTTAAATTAATAGGGGTAGTTGCATTTGAAGTTGCTCTGAAATCAATACCAAATGCATTTCCGCTCTCAATATAGTAAGTCACCTCAACCCTTAATTGTCCGGGATATCCTTGATCACCGTCTTCACTCACATAACTTAATTTTAATGCTTTGCTCTCGAAATAATCAATGATTTCATCTTCCCATATAACTTTATCAAAACCTCTATATCCGCCATGAAGATGATTTTTACCATTATTCTTGTCAAGGTTGTATTCATGTTCATTAATCTGGAACTTTCCATTTTTGATCCTGTTAGCATAACGTCCAATGATGGCTCCAAAATATGGACAGTCATTCATATATTTTGACTTGACATAATCAGATGGGTTAGAAAATCCCAGTGTAACATCTGTCATTTTACCATCTTTATCAGGGACCTTTATTTCCATAACAATTCCACCATATGTCATAATTCGCACTTCAATTAAATCGTCAACAAGTGTATAAACTTTAGTTTCAAGATATTCCGTAAGTGGTAAGGTTTCAGTTGAGATTCTCATAACATTATCCTTTTCTTAAGGTAACAAAGTAAAAGGTGTTCTGTTAAACGTTATAAAAACCAGCTAATCTGCAGATTTCTTCAATTTTATATTGACTAGCAGTTTTGTATGTGGGTGAGAATACATGGGACAAAATGGTGTTTTGATATTTCATTTTTGATTGGCTATCAGTTGAAGCTGATAGATGAAACTCAATGCAACCGGTTACTTCCAATAGTTCTAAAAAATTCTTTTCATTTATTCCAGAACCAGGCATTATAATAATTCTCCCAGCGGCACTTTCATTTAATTTTGAAATGAGGGCACTTCCAGCTGATGCTGTTGTTTGTAATCCTGATGTTAGAATACGTGAACATCCAAGATTTATTATTTTCTCAAGTGCATCAAATGGATCAACCACCATATCGAACGCTCTGTGAAAGGTAACAGGAAGAGGATGGCACATTTGAATGACTTCTTTCATACGACATGTATCAACAGTTCCATCGGAATTGAGCATACCTACAACAATACCTGAAGCTCCGGCAACTTTTGCACTGAAAATATCAGATTTAATTATCTCAAATTCAGCTCTGCTGTACAAGAAATCTCCATTTCTTGGTCTGATGAGGACATAAACAGGAATTTTAACATGAGACATAATATATTCCATTAGTCCTTTTGAAGGTGATAAACCACCTTCAGATAAAGCGCTACAAAGTTCAAGCCTGTGTGCGCCTCCTTTTTGAGCTGATAATGCGGATTCTGCATTGTCAACGCAGACCTCAATCAATATTCTATTGTCCATGCAGACAAAATTAGAACAAAAATCACATTGAGTTTATGAACTAAAAAATTGAAATCCATTTTTCTTAATAATTATGAATAGCAAAAAAATAACCCAATTTATTGAAGATTTAACTACGGTTACCCTACGGTTTGTCTACGGTTAATCTACGGTTTATCTACCATTAATCTATTTAGACCGTAATTTAAATTTATGATGAAAGTAGTTATAATCTTGCCAAATCAATACTAGCAATTATAAATTCTACATTTCAATTCTGAAAAATTTAATTAAAAAACCTGAAGAGTTAATACATTTGCTTATTCAAAACTCATGGTCAAAACTTGTACATAAAATGAAAAATAAACTACTCACACTACTTTTGTTTTTAATATCGTTAACAACAGTAGCTCAAGATATTACAGGAAAATGGAATGGGTTATTAAAACTTCCAGGATTTGAATTAAGGATTGTATTCAAAGTTTCTAAAAATGGTGAAACATATGCTACTACTATGGATAGTCCTGATCAGGGTGCTTTTGGTATACCAATGACTTCCACTGAGTTAAGGGGCATGTCATTGAAAATCACCCATACTGCTGCAAGTATTGTGTATGAGGGCAAAATTAGTGATGATCAGAAGATAACAGGAACATTTACTCAAGCTGGTCAGGTGTTTCCATTAGAATTAACAAGGACTGCTGTCGATAAAAAGGCAATTATTAGACCGCAGGATCCTGTTAAACCTTATCCATATTATTGTGAAGATGTCGTAATTCACAATGTTACAGATTCAGTAGATATTGCTGGCACATTGACCCTGCCAACCAAAGATGGTATATACCCTGTTGTAATACTAATTTCTGGTAGTGGTCCACAAAATAGGGATGAAGAACTGTTGGGGCATAAACCTTTTTTAATCTTATCAGACTTCTTAACAAGAAATGGAATAGCTGTTTTGAGGTTTGATGATCGTGGTACAAATCTATCAACAGGTAGTTTTTCACAGGCAACTTCAGTTGACTTTGCTCATGATGTTGAATGTGTTGTAAAGTATTTGATAAACAGGAAAGAAATTAATAAGGCCAAAATAGGTTTAATCGGTCACAGCGAAGGTGGTATTATTGCACCAATAGTTGCCGCGGCTAATAAAAATGTATCATTTATTGTTCTCATGGCAGGAACCGGGGTAAGAGGGGACGAATTGCTGTTAATGCAACAAGAGGCTATCGGAAAGGTATCAGGGGTTTCAGACAATGATTTAGCTAAAATTAAGTTTATTAACAGGAAAGCCTTTGATATTGTGTTAGAGAATACTGACAATAAAATTCTGGAAACCAAACTCAGTGAATATCTTAAAACAATTGTTAAGGATATTCCAGCTTCTCAAAGAAGTGAGGGAATGACCGATGACCAACTCATTGAGTTGATTGTTAAACAAACAACCTCTCCCTGGATGCTTTATTTTATAAGACATGATCCGGCACAAGTACTGAATAATGTAAAATGTCCAGTACTTGCTATTAACGGATCAAATGACTTGCAAGTACCTTCAAAATCAAATTTGGAAGCTATCAGAGCTTCTCTAATAAAAGCAGGTAATCAAAATTTCACTATAACTGAATTGAATGGTTTGAATCACTTGTTCCAAGAGTGCAAAACTGGTAATCCGGCAGAATATAGTACCATTGAACAAACAATTTCTCCAGTAGCTCTGAACGCTATTTTGGAATGGATCACTAAAGTGACAAATGAATTATGACATTAAAAGATAAGGTAGTAATTATAACCGGAGGTTCGTCAGGTATAGGATATGCACTTGCGGAAGAATGTTGCCTTAGAGGCGCAAAAGTATGCATTGCAGCCCGTGACACAATTAAACTTGAAGAAGCAGTTAAATCTCTCTCCAAGTTAGGATTTCAGGTATTATCACTAGCTACTGATGTTAGTAAAGAGGAAGATTGTAAAAAGCTTATCGAAAAAACATACAGTCATTTTAATGGGATCGATATTCTTATTAATAATGCCGGTATTTCAATGAGAGCAGCTTTCAAGAATACTGATTTGAAGGTGCTTCATAAGCTAATGGATATTAACTTCTGGGGTACGGTTTATTGCACCAAATTCGCTTTACCTTATATTCTTGAATCTAAAGGAAGTGTTGTTGGAATAATTTCCGTAGCCGGTCATATTGGTCTTCCGGGCCGTACAGGTTATTCAGCATCTAAATTTGCAGTGCGGGGCTTTTTAGATACTTTGCGGGCAGAAAATATGAACTCAGGGTTACATGTACTGGTGGCAGCACCGGGGTTTACTTCGAGTAATATCAGGAATTCAGCATTAACAAGCGATGGAACACAGCAAGGAGAAACACCAAGGGATGAAAGTAAGATGATGCCTGCTGAAACTGCTGCTAAAAAAATAATAAATGCTCTTTTAAAACGCAAAAGCTCTATTGTACTCACTTTCTGGGAAGGTAAATTTACTGTATGCCTTAATAAGTTTTTTCCAAATATTGTTAGTAAATTAGCATTTAATCACATGAAGAAAGAACCCGATTCTCCGTTTAAATAATTTAGCCATTACAAATCGAAAACTATTAACAAACATAACCAAAATGGAAAATATTAATTTAGAAATTCTTCTTCTGGAAGGACTTAATGACTTGAAATTTGGTGATACACCAGCAGTTGTGGAGAAAACCCTGGGTAAACCATCGGAAACTAAGAAATTAAGTGATGACGGTGAAGAAATTGATGATGACCTCGATACAATATTGTGGGAGTATGATAATGAAGGTCTGACAATTTTCTTTGAAGGAAAAAACAACCATGTATTGTCATGTTTTGAGACTGACAATGCAGAAGCTACTTTATTCGGAAAAAAAGTCTTCGAGTTGAACGAGCAGGATATTGTGAAACTCATGAAAGAGAATGGATTAACTCAGATTGACAAAGAAGAAGAAGAGTGGGGTGAAAAAAGGGTTTCTTTCGATGAAGGCTTGATTGATTTTTACTTTCAGGATGGAGAACTTATTACCGTTAACTGGGGTGTATTTGTTAATGAGGATGGGGAAATTGAAGAATTTGATGACGAGGATGACGAATAGTTAATTTTGATTCAGGGGGTGATACCTGAGAATGTTATCCCTCAGAAATTCCCTGTCAATATGGGTGTAGATCTCTGTTGTAGTTATAAAGGCATGTCCTAACATGTCTTGAACAGCACGGAGATCTGCTCCGTTTTCTACCAAATGGGTAGCAAATGAATGTCTGAACGTGTGCGGACTTATAGTTTTCTTAATTCCAGCTAATTTACCGGTTTGTTTCACAATGGTAAATATCATAGCTCGTGTTAGTTTCCTGCCATTTTGATTTAAAAATAAATAATTCTCAAATCCATGCTTAACCGGAAGTCTTGTGCGTATGTAGTTTTTATACCGCAATATTTGATGAATTACTTTTGGCCCAATTGGTACAATTCGCTGTTTATTCCCTTTACCTGTTATAATTAAATAGCCTTCGTCGGGAAAGAAGTTGGTTAATCTCATTTCCGTCAACTCACTAACTCTTAATCCACAACCATACAAGGTCTCTATAATTGCTTTATTCCTTTCTCCTAAAGGATGACTCAGGTCAATAATATCAATCATTTTTTCAATTTCATCCTGTGAAAGCACCTGTGGTAGTTTCCTGCCAATTTTTGGCATCTCTAACAATTCTGTCGGATCTTCTTTTATGAGATTTTCAATAACCAGATACTTGTAAAATGACCTGATACCTGAGAGTATCCTTGATTGGCTGCTGGCTTCTATCTCAATTGATGAAAGTGCTTTAATAAAATCCTGAAGATGACTTAGTTTAAGATCTCCGGGTAATAAGCCATTTGAACTTGAAGAAACGTAACCTGCCAACTTATTAATATCAGCACAATATGCTTCAATAGTATTAAACGAAAGAGATCTCTCAACCTGTAACCAGGCTTTAAATCCTCTTATATAGAGATCCCATTGCATTGTGCTGATATCTTGTATATTTGTAGTACCTCAACCATCACAAAAATAAGCGATTATAGTATCAGTATACTGAATATTCAATGGAGATGGAATTTTTTGTCGCTATGTTTGGAAGATTGAATATTTTTCGTATTTTTGCAGTCCTAAAATTTAAAGGCTTTAAACAATGGCTAAGAAGAGCAAAGAAGCAAGAATTCAGGTAATTTTAGAGTGTACTGAGCATAAAACTAGTGGAATGCCGGGAACTTCAAGGTATATTACTACCAAGAATAAGAAAAATACACCTGAGAGACTTGAGATTAAAAAGTATAATCCAATTCTCCGTAAGATGACTATTCATAAAGAAATTAAATAATAAAGCACCATGGCAAAGAAAGTTGTTGCAACACTGCGTACATCGTCAGGAAAGGATTTTGCGAAAGTAATCAGAATGGTAAGGTCTGAAAAAACCGGTGCCTATAGTTTTAAAGAAACAATCGTTCCTAACGATTCTGTTAAGGATTTCCTTTCAAAAAAATAATCCTTAAGGATACAATATAAACAGGGCCTTTTCTTGTTAATGGAGAAGACCCTGTTTTCTATTTTTATAATAGCCCGGCCTCACCCATTTTCGCTACTTTTGTCTTACTTTATTTATATTTTTAAATATGGGCTTATTCTCTTTCTTCTCAAAAGATAAAAAACAAGATCTGGATAAAGGACTTGAAAAGACTAAAGATAGTTTTTTCAATAAAATAACAAAAGCTGTTGCAGGAAAATCATCAGTTGATGATGATGTTCTTGATAACCTTGAAGAAATCCTGGTAACTTCTGATGTGGGCGTTGAAACTACCTTACGGATAATTGACAGAATTGAGAAGCGGGTTGCTCGTGATAAGTACCTAGGAGTAAGTGAATTAAATTTAATTCTAAGGGAAGAAATAGTTGCATTACTTGATGAAACTGATCATCCAGGACTAATTTCTGATTTTAATTTTCCATCACGTCAGGAGCCTTATGTTATAATGGTTGTGGGTGTTAATGGTGTTGGTAAAACTACTACTATTGGAAAACTTGCCTATCAGTTTAAAAGTGCGGGTAAAAATGTTGTCCTGGGTGCTGCTGACACATTCAGGGCTGCTGCAGTTTCACAGCTTGAGATATGGGCCAATAGGGTAGGTGTACCATGCATCACTCAAGGTATGGGTGCAGACCCCGCTTCTGTTGCTTATGATGCTTTAAAATCAGCTATTTCAAGAAAAGCTGATGTTCTCATTATTGATACTGCAGGAAGACTACATAATAAGGTCAATCTTATGAATGAGCTTTCTAAGATCAGAAAGGTAATGCAGAAGTTAATGCCCGATGCGCCGCATGAAATATTACTTGTTTTGGATGCCTCTACAGGTCAGAATGCTATTGAACAGGCACGGCAGTTTACTGCAGCTACTGAAGTGAATGCTTTGGCGCTTACTAAGCTTGATGGCACAGCCAAAGGTGGTGTTGTAATTGGAATAAGTGATCAGTTCAAGATTCCGGTCAAGTACATTGGTCTCGGAGAAAAAATTTCAGACTTACAACCATTTGTGAAAGAGGAGTTTGTTGATTCGCTTTTCAACTCATAATTATTCCTATTATTAACCATTCTCATTATTTCAACTTACCAGAGCTTTGCTCTTTTTTCTGGATATTATAAGATATAGCACTATTGAAAACCAAACTTGTTAAAAAAAAATCAGTTAATGTAATCACCATGGGTTGCTCAAAAAACCTTGTTGATTCAGAATTTATGATGCGTCAATTAAAAGCTGCAGGTTTTGAAATACATCATGATACAAATAATGAATCTAATGTTATAATAATAAACACTTGTGGTTTCATTAACGATGCCAAAGAAGAGTCGGTAAACACGATACTTCATTGGACAGAATTAAAAAGAGAAGGTAGAATAGAGAAGTTGTATGTGATGGGCTGTTTGTCAGAGAGATACAAAGAGCAATTACAGAAAGAAATACCTGAAGCCGATGGATTTTATGGAGTTAATGATTTAAATCAATTACTTCAGGAGATGAATGCTCCATTCAGAAAAGAATTATTGAGTGAAAGAATAATTACTACTCCATCTCATTATGCTTATCTTAAAATCTCAGAGGGCTGTGACCATCAATGCGCTTTTTGTGCAATCCCTTCAATCAGAGGGAAAAACATTTCAAAACCTATTGATCAGTTAGTTAAAGAGGCTCAGTTTTTAGCTGATTCAGGTGTAAAGGAAATTATGCTTATTGCTCAGGACCTGACTTATTATGGAGTTGATATTTATGGTAAAAAGGAACTTTCAGCTCTTGTAAATAAAATTTCCGAAATTGAAGGAATAGAATGGATAAGATTACATTACGCATACCCTTTAGGATTTCCGGTTGACCTATTAGATGTAATACATAATAATGCTAAAGTTTGTAAGTACCTTGATATTCCCTTACAACACATCAGCGACAGGATTCTTCGTTCAATGAAGCGTGGATTAGGAAGTGAAAATACACGTAATCTTGTAAATCTTATCAGGGAGAAAGTTCCGGGTATTGCTATCAGAACCAGTATAATTGTAGGTTACCCCGGTGAAACCATTGAGGAATTCAATGAATTGAAGGAATTTATTAGGGTGACTAAATTTGAAAGACTTGGAGTATTTACTTATTCCCATGAGGAAAAAACACCGGCTTTTGATTTAGGTGACGATATAAGGCCTGCTACCAAAGCGCGACGAGCTGAGCAATTAATGACTATTCAACAAGATATATCAGAAAAGCGAAATTACTCAATGCATGGTAGTGAAATGAAAGTTATTATTGATAGGATTGAAGGAGGACAAGTTATTGGAAGAACAGAATTTGACTCACCTGAAGTAGATAATGAGGTCATTATAAATGTCAATTCTACTACCCAGGTTAATGATTGGTCAACTTTAATCGGCACTTTTGTAAATGTTCGAATTACGGGTTCTGATATTTACGATCTTTATGGTGATATTTTAGTCGCATGAAAAAGTTATTAAATCCCTTTACCAAATTTGAAGGTTATCAATGTTTTGGTTGTTCCCCCGGCAACTCAAATGGTTTGCAATTAGAATTTTTCGATGATGGGGAATATATTACTGCCGAGTGGGAACCATTGGCACACTTTCAGGGATGGAACAATACACTGCATGGAGGTATTCAGGCAACAATGATGGATGAAATAGCTAGTTGGCTTGTATTCGTGCAATTAAACACATCGGGTGTAACATGCGAAATGGAAATGAAATTAAAGAAACCGGTTAAGACCAATGAAGGAAAATTATATCTTAAAGCAAAGCTCAGAGAGATGAAACGCAACATTGCTCTGATTGATACATATCTGTATAACAATAAGATGGAATTGTGTGCTGAAGGATTAATGCAGTACTTTACGTTCCCACAGTCTATTGCAAGAGAAAAGTATTGGTATCCTGGCAGAGAAGCATTTTATTTCCCTAAAAATATTGAATAGTTTATGAGAACATTATTGTTAATCATGTCGTTAGCCATGCTTACTTCATGTGAAAAAAAAGATCTTGAAGAAAATGCAGTGCCTGACTATAGACCATTTACTTCATTTTCAGAGTTCAACAAGATCATTGAGCAACTTGCTTCAAACTCTGATAAAACACGACTAACAATTTTTTGGGATAGTCTAAAAGCAAACCATCAGATACCTTTCATTTTTGATGATAGCGTGGCTTTTATGTATAAAGGGAATGCTGATAAAGTTCAATGGGCAGGTGATTTCAATGAATGGAATCCTGAAACAACAGGTTATAGCGGGACAGATTTGGGCAATGGTCTTTGGCTACTCAAACAATCATATCCAAAGGATGCCAGGCTGGATTATAAAATAGTTCTTAATGGTAGTAATTGGATTATGGACCCTGCAAATTCTTATATCCAATATAGTGGATTTGGTCCTAATTCTGAATTAAGAATGCCTGACTGGATTTACCCACAAGAAACTAAACTGGCTGAAGGCGTTACAAGAGGCTCTCTGAGCTCAAATATAGTGATTGAAAGCATACCTTCAAATCTTGGCTATAAAGTGCAGTACCGCGTTTATACCCCATATAATTACGATAATTTAAGTGACTTGCCTGTTGTATTTGTAGCAGATGGTCAGGAATATGCAGATGACCGGCTTGGTTCAATGCTAATTGTTGCTGATAATTTAATCTTTCAGCAGAAGATTAATCCAATAATCATCGTATTTATAGATGCACGAAATCCTGATAATCTTTCACAAAACAGAAGGATGGCTGAATATGCAGGTAACATCAAATATGCGAATTTTTTAGCTGATGAATTAGTCCCTGTTATTGATTCGGCCTATAAGACCAAAGCTTCTTCTGATATGCGCTGTATTATGGGAACGAGTATGGGTGGATGGAATGCTGCTTATGTGGGACTCAAGCGTTTTGATAAGTTTGGGCTTTTGGCTATTCATTCTCCAGCTTTTGATAATCAGTTAATTTCATTGTATGGTCAAAGTGAAAAATTACCATTGAAAATTTTTATGAGTTCAGGAGTTATAAATGATACTCAAATAAGGGCCCGGCAATTACAGGGTATTTTAATCGATAAAGGTTATCCTTTACTTTATGTCGAAGTTAATCAAGGACATTCATGGGGAAACTGGAGATCGTTAATCGATGATCCACTGCAGTATTTTTTCAGGTAAACACCATATTAACTTTTAAAGGTCATGATACATCAAGTGGATATAAATTGGATTGATGGACTTGCTTTTAATGCTCATGCGGATGATCACAGCATTGTAATTGATGCTCCATTTGAGGCAGGTGGGCAAAATAGGGGAATACGTCCAAAAATGTTGGTACTCGCTTCACTGGGTGGGTGTACTGGAGTTGATATCATTCTTATCCTCAAAAAGATGAAGGTCAACTTGAAAGACCTCAAGATATCAGTTGAGGGTAAATTAACCGATAACCATCCTAAGATATATGAAACTATCACGCTTAAATACATTTTCAAGGGTTATGGACTTGACCTTTCGAAACTTGAGAAAGCAATACAACTTTCGCAGGAAAAATATTGTGGAGTAACTGCTATGTTAGAAAAATCTGTCAAAATAGATTACAAGATAGTAATAGAAGAACTCTTAGAGCCTTAATAAAATTGTAATAAACAGCTCAATCCTATAAGAAAAAAGATTTTAGAGTGGTATTATTTTTCACTACCATTATTAATTCACTCAGAATCATTGCTGTTGCACCCCAAATCAGATTGTTTTCAATCATGAATCCTGGTACATGAAATTGTAAATTTTCAAATGTAGTTACTTCATGCAAGCCAATAGAACTCTCTTTTAGAAAGAATTCAATAGGGACTGAAATTACTTTGGCAACTTCTTTGTTATCAACTTTATAGACAGGTTTATTATATAATGTTCCTACAACAGGATAAATTATAAAATTGCTTGGAGGGACATATAATTCGCTCAATATTCCAATAACTTGAATATCATTCCTCTTCAAACCAATTTCCTCTTCTGTTTCTCTCAGAGCAGTTTCAAAAATGTCTTTATCTGTCTTTTCTGCTTTTCCACCTGGAAATGAAATCTGGCCACTGTGGACACCTTTGTATTCAACTCTTTTTGTAAAAATTATGTTAGGTTTTCCTTTATTATCAGCATAAAACAGTATTAAAACACTGCTTAGAAGTGCTTTACTTATATCAGGCTGTAGTAAAAGCATATCTTTGCGATGTTCAGGTGCAAGAAGATCATGGGCAGTAGATCCCGGCAGGGGAGGAGCAAGTGCTTGTTCAAGAGCTTTTATGAAGGAATTGAAAGAAGTTGAATTCATAGCTAATCGGTATAAAGGTAAGTCAAATATAGATTTTTTGCGATGAATTGAATTACTATTTTGAGTATTTTTATCGATTGAATGTCAGAAATAATATGAACAAAGAAAAGACTAGTCCGGAATTCTTCGCAGAAGAATTACTTTCAGATGTTTATGAGCTTATTCTATTCAATGATGAGGTGAATGACTTTGATTTCGTTATTGATTCATTGATTGAGGTATGTAAACTTGATCCAATCCAGGCTGAACAAATTACATTGATCGTTCATGAAAAAGGCAAGTGTGGAGTTGTATCAGGAACATTAGATGAATTGCGTCCTATGTATGAAAGCCTTAGCAATAAAGGACTCTCTGTATCAATTGATTAAGTTAACAATAAATTCATAAAATGTCTTTAACATTAATTTTGCTGCTAATAGCTTTGGGTCTTATCTTAATACTGTTAGAGGTATTTGTTGTACCTGGTACAACCATTGTAGGCATTTCAGGAGTTGCACTGATTATTTTCTCCATTTGGGAAGCATACAAACTTCTTGGAACCCATCAGGGGCATATTGTAGTTGCAATTACAATAGGTGTAATTGTTCTTACTTTTCTTGTGACATTTAAGTCGGGAACATGGAAACGGGTAATGTTAAGCACGAATATTGAAGGAAAGGTTAATGTATTGGAAGATAATAAACTTCATGTAGGTGATTCAGGAAAAGCAATTTCAAGAATTTCACCAGCAGGAACTGCAATGTTTGAAGATGAATTATACGAAGTACATACTATAGGGGACTTTATCGATCAGGAAACAGATCTCATTATTTCAAAAATAGAAGACAATAAAATATTCGTTAAACGTAAATAACAACCAATGGAATCAGGCGCACTATTAGTATTTGCAATTGCTATTGCATCAATAATTGGATTATGGATCCTTTTTTATTTTATTCCGGTTGGGCTCTGGTTCTCTGCTCAGTTATCTGGTGTAAGAATCTCGTTAATTCAACTTGTTTTAATGAGATGGAGAAAAGTTCCACCCTCAGTAATAGTAACTGCCATGATTAATGCCACTAAAGCTGGCTTATCAATCAGCAGAGATGAATTAGAAGCACATTATCTTGCAGGAGGAAGGCTCAAGCTAGTTGTTAATGCATTAATTTCTGCCGATAAGGCAAACATTCCTTTGAATTTTAAGGCAGCTACTGCAATTGACCTTGCAGGCCGGGATGTATTTGAAGCTGTTCAGATGTCAGTTAACCCTAAAGTGATTAACACTCCTCCAGTTGCTGCGGTGGCAAAAGATGGTATTCAGTTAATAGCAAAGGCACGCGTCACTGTGCGTGCTAATATCAAACAATTGGTTGGTGGTGCCGGTGAAGAAACAATTCTTGCAAGGGTAGGCGAAGGTGTTGTTTCTTCAATTGGATCAGCAGCTTCGCATAAAGCAGTTTTAGAAAATCCTGATTCTATATCTAAACTTGTACTTTCAAAAGGTCTTGATTCAGGAACTGCATATGAAATTTTATCGATTGACATTGCTGATATTGATGTAGGAAAGAATATTGGAGCACAACTTCAAATGGATCAGGCAAATGCTGATAAGAACATTGCACAAGCTAAGGCTGAAGAAAGAAGAGCAATGGCTATAGCATTAGAACAGGAGATGAAGGCTAAGGCACAAGAAGCAAGAGCAAAGGTAATTGAAGCTGAAGCTCAAATTCCATTAGCAATGGCTGAATCATTCAGAGCTGGAAACATGGGAATTATGGATTATTATAGGTTTCAGAATATTCAGGCTGATACCCGAATGCGTGAATCACTATCAGAACAGCCTAAGCCAAAACAAGGACCAAAGGGGCCCGATACTCCATTAAAATAAACATTAATGAAGGAGCCCCTTACAACAGGGGCTTTTTTTTTGGTGTCAATTAAAGTAAATTTGTTATTCTACTATAACTTCGGAAATTTGAAAATAAAAGATGAATACCTGGCAATTGTTGATACTTGTCAGCCATTTTTAAATGATAGGAGTGGAGCCCTTCTGAAAGAAATCTACAATCTTCTCTCAGAACATTATAAGGATAAATCCTCTCTGTTAAATCGTGGATTAATGTCTCATGTTATTGATTTAGCAGAAATTGCAGTCAAAGAACTGAACCTGGGATTTACTTCTGTTATTGCCTCATTATATACTTATGCTGATCATAGCAACAATCAAATTACAGCCTTATTAAAACAAAACAATCTTCAGGATGCCGTTGAAATAGCTTCTAGCTTCAGAAAGATTTCTGATTTACCAACCGATAGGTTAATAAGTAATGCTGATAACTATACAGGCATTATGCTCACATTAGCCTCTGATGTAAGAGCTATTCTTTTAACTCTTGCAGAAAATCTATATTTTCTTCGTAATGCAGAATTCCTAAAAAATATTGACCTTAAAAATACTTTAAGTAAGGCTGTTAACGTCTACATACCTTTAGCTCATAAATTAGGGTTATACAGGATAAAATCTGAACTTGAAGAAATTACTTTCATGCTTAGTGAGCCTGAAACCTACAAACGCCTTGCAAAAGAGATTGAAAATGAAGTAAACCGGAATACTAATTTCATCAAGAAATTTATTGAACCGGTTGAAAATGATATGCAAAGACTTGGATTGAAGTTTTCAATAAAGAGCAGAACAAAATCAGTATCCTCCGTTCATAATAAGATGGTCAAGCAAAAGATCCCTTTTGATGAAATCTTTGATCTTTTTGCAATCAGAATTATCATTGAAACACCTGCTGAGGATGAAAAAGCTGATTGTTGGAAAGCCTATTCTGTTGTAACTAACTTATATACACCTGAGACTTCCCGAATGAGGGATTGGATTACTATTCCAAGACCTAATGGTTATGAATCACTACATATTACTGTTAAGGATAAAACAGGTAGAGTTGTTGAAGTTCAGATACGGTCATTAAGAATGCACATGGATGCAGAGCAAGGAAATGCAGCTCATTGGAGATATAAAGGCCATAAAGGAGATTTTGAAACTTCTGCATGGATTGATTCAGTTCGTCAAATGCTTGAGAATCCTGAAATGACGGAAGATAAACTCATTAGTAAAGAAATTTCAGCAAAAGTACCAGATAACATTATTTATGTATTTACTCCTGCTGGAGATCTGGTAAAAATGAAGGATGGCAACACTGTATTAGATTTTGCTTTTGAGCTACATACCGCAATTGGATCCAGATGTACTGGTGGAAGAGTAAATCATAAGATTGTTCCTATAAGGCAAAAGCTTAAGAATGGGGATATAGTAGAAATAATCACTTCTAAAAATCAGATACCAAATCGCGACTGGCTAAACTGGGTTACAACCAGCAAAGCAAAAAATAAAATTAAAAGGCATTTGAAGGAAGCTGAATTTAAATTGGCTGAAACAGGTAAAGATATTCTGAAACGAAAATTAATACAGATTAAAGTTCCATTTAATGATGAAACAGTTAGCAGGCTTATTTCATTTTTAAAATTTGAGAATGCCCTTGCATTTTATCAACAGTTGGCTGAAAACAAAATTGATCCGGCACAAATTAAAGAAATTCTAACTGGCACTGTAAAAGAAGTACAAGATACCATTCAGGTTAAAGAATCGGCAAAACCTATTAATCGAACTGGTGATAATACAATTGTTGTGAACCAATCAGCTGAATTGCAAGGATATATTCTAGCACAATGCTGTAATCCGGTAATGGGTGATGATATCTTTGGATTTGTAATGGCAGGTGGTGGTATAAAAATTCATCGTACAACTTGTCCAAATGCTCCAAGGCTAAAAAGCAGATATCCATATAGGGTGATGGATGCATTATGGTCAAAAGTAGCTGAAGGATCTTATTTTATTTCTAATATTCATGTTAGCGGTATTGACCAACTTGGCATTTTGAATTCAATTACAGAACTCCTTTCATCAGAAATGAAAATTGATGTGAGAAATATTGCCCTTAATAGTAAAGGCGGTAAATTTGAAGGCTATATTAAAGTAAGTGTGCGGGATTCAAGGCATATCGATTCATTAATGAAAAAGATAGAAGGACTAAAAGGGGTGACAAGAGTGAAACGAATTCAATGAGAAATATAGTAACGAATAAATGACCAAACTAGGTTTTTACAATAACGAAAGGCGCTTAGAAGAAGGTATATATTATACTTTCAGATTTATTAAAGTAGCTGAGCTTGAAGATTGTAAAAGCTATATTGTCCTTGAAGACATTTTTGGGGTCAGACACTTTATTGAATATGAATGTTATAAGCATTATGAACTTCAGGAAAAGTCAGAAATAACTTGTCTGGTGGATAAAATTAATTGTACTGGCAGAATTTTTCTTGAGCCACTTCATCCAATATATACACTGGGAGGTATTTACTCTTTTGACGTTTTGGATACTCTAGATACAGAAAATGGATTAGTTGTCACTGTAAGGGACTGCTATAATAATCTTGTGAACATTACCATAAGTCAGGCAGAAATTTCCCTACCGTTAGGATTTACAAGTATTCGTGCAAAAATTGAAAACATTAAGAAAGGTGTACCAGAACTAATATTTGATTCTGCCGAAAAAATAATGGATGGACTTTTAGTAATTACTTAAATTGTTAATAAATTTAAGCCGGCATCCTTAATCTATTACTATTGTTGGAAATCCAGATATTAACAAATGTTAATATCATCGGTTGATATATGGTTAATAAATTATACTGAAAATCACTTGACAAGCGACTTGAATTGTAGTAATTTTATCACATCAGGCCAACGATAAGGTGAGAATCAGGAGATGTTGGAAGCAAAAGGCCGAAAGGATACTTAGCTAAAACACAAAAATGGTTTCGCAGGGTAGATTGAAGTAACCGTGAAAAAGTTAACATTGAAACCCGGAAAACATACCTGACTAAAGGATGAGGTAGCAATACCGAAGTTCGATAAATAGTAAGTAACGCCTGCTTTACGAAGCAGATTGTTTGCAAGCACCAAAACAATAACCTGAGGCCTTTATCTGGTTACGACTGGAAAGTAGGCAGAAGGGAAACCACTCAGAAAAGAGTAGTTTCCCTTCTTGTTTTTATTTTCTATAGATTACAATTTGAATCTTTCCCACTTCATTTTTATCAAATGTTTGTCTTTCGTTTTATTTTCCTGGATTATTTATCTGGTTAGCTATAAATCACAAGGCATTTCTTAACTTAATGTTGTATCCTTTAAGCTTTATGATTTTCTATTTTACTTTTGCAAAATAGAAGCTTTTGACATGATACTGCAGGATTTACTTAAATTAAATGCATCAAGGAAAAATATCGATCAAATTATTGAAATAGCATGTAATGACACTAATTTTCTTGACGAATTATGGCATACGTTTATAAGCCGAAAGAATCCTGAAAGCAAACGAGCGGCATGGGCAATTGATTTAATGAATGAATCACATAAAATTAAATTGACAGAAGGGCAAATAGTTGAATTAATAGAAAATCTTCCACATTTTTCTAATGATGCATTAAAGCGTCATTCACTTAGGATTATTGATAATTATATTCTCCTGCCTCACATAATTGGACCACTAACAGCAATATGTTTCAATTGGCTAGAATCGCCAAAAGAAGCTGTGGCTGTTAAATTGTATAGTATAAACATTTTAACAAAGATTACAGAAATTGAGAAAGACCTGAAAAGGGAGTTGATAGATATAATTGAAATACAAATGGATGAAGCAACTCCGGGATTCAAAAACATCGGCTTAAAGACAATCACCAAATTACGAAAATCCCTGTAATGAGCTGAATGCGTTCAAAACTCTGATCCTGACTGTACCTTCTATTCTTCAGTTTCACCTGGTTCTGCTTCAGCAAAATTATCTTCTGCTTCCTTTTCGTCATTAATTTCTTCAAGTGCTTCGTCATCATTAAGCCCTTTGGTATCTATTTTTACAGGGACTTTTACAAGGTAACTGGCGTCCTCTGTATCAACCGTGATAGCATAGAAGAAATCGTCGCCGCGGGTTTGAACCTTTATCACATGATTTGTATAGCCAAGAGGATATTTCTTGCGAATTGCTTCAAGGACTTCCTCAGTAACATTATTATAACTGACTACCAAACGTTTACGTTCCATACAAACTTTTTTTTTCTAATTGCAATAATAAGGCAGAATTATATGATCATCCAAACAAATATGTTAAAAAAAGTAAAGAAAATCAAATCCTGTTGTTTAAGTTCTCCAAAATCACTGCGGTTCTGTTGGTTAAATATATTTTCAATTTATTAATCTTATCATCTGGATCATAAAAGGAATTGTAAATTATGGATTCGTCCAGTCGATTATGGCCTCCAAATTTTTTATTGTCACTACAAAGAACAACTTTATAGCTTCCAGGTTCAGCAATATAAAAAGAATAATCAGGAATGCTATTAGAAGGGTGGAAGTTAAATAAAAAAATCAGGTTATTTTTTCTAAAAATTATAGTTTTGTTGACTTCGTCAAGATTTATTAATTGAGCAAACTCATAATCAAGGATATCTTTTTCTTTAACAATCTTTATCATTGCTTTGTCAAAGTCAGATAATAAATGGTATTTTAAATTGGGATCATCCTTCAATGACCATTGTCTCCGCGCATAAAAGAAACTCCAGTTATTACCTTCACGTGGAAAATCGATCCATTCAGGATGACCAAATTCATTTCCCATAAAGTTCAGATAAGCTTGTCCACCTAAAGAGATCGTAAATAATCTTAAAAGTTTATGTATGGCAATACCCCTGTCAATTATAACATTTGTATCATCTTTTCCCATATGCCAATACATATATTTATCCATAAGCCAAAAAGCAAGTGTTTTGTCACCTACTAAAGCTTGATCATGTGATTCAGCGTAAGCAATAGTTTTTACTCCAGGTAACCTATTATTTAATACATGCCACATTTCACTTACATTCCAATCCTCGTCACGTGATTCCTTTAAAACTTTTATCCAAAAATCAGGTATTCCCATCCCTAAACGATAGTTAAAACCAATACCACCATCTTCAACATCACATGTAAGTCCTGGCATACCTGTTACATCTTCTGCAATACTTATCGCATTAGCATTAAGTTCATGAATTAGATGATTTGCCAGTTGAAGATAAGTAATAGCGTCCCATTCAACTCCATTTATAAAGTAATCTAATGGACCCGATATTGGAGAATTGCCATGATGAAAGTACATCATTGAGCCAACACCGTCAAACCTAAACCCATCAAACCTAAATTCTTTCATCCAATATTTTACATTTGAAAGCAGGAATCTTAGAACTTCAATTTTACCATAATCAAATAGGAGAGAATCCCATTGAGGGTGAACTCCTCGCTCACCCGAATGGAAGTACTGGTGATCAGATCCATCAAACTTATTAAGACCCTCATTCATATTTTTAACTGTGTGGGAATGAACTATGTCCATAATTACAGTTATTCCCAATTTATGTGCGGTATCAATAAGATACTTGAGATCTTCCGGAGTCCCAAATCGAGACGAGGTCGCAAAAAAGTTCGAAACGTGATAGCCAAACGATCCATAATATGGATGCTCTTGAATAGCCATTACCTGGATTGCATTATATCCCAAATTTTTTATCCAGGGGAGTACATTCTCAGCAAATTCAATATAAGTACCAATTCCTTCTTTTTCCTGAGCCATCCCAATATGGCATTCATATATAAATAACTGTTTTTCAGGAACATATAACTTATCTTGAGTCCATTCATAGGTATTAAACCATAATTGACCTGAATAATTTTTAGTATCTTCATCCTGAACAACTCTTGTTATATATGCAGGTATTCGAACTAAAAATCCGTTAGCGCCTTCAACACATACTTTAATCTTTGATTCATGAATAAAAGTATCTTTATAAGTAGGGTAGTCCAGAAAAATTTCCCATACACCAAATTCCTTACGAACAAGAGGATGAGATTTCAGATTCCAATTATTGAAGTCCCCGGTCAGGTATAATGCATAAGCTTCAGGTGCCCATTCACGGTAATACCAACCATTATCATCTCTATTAAAATGTATACCATAATAGTTATATCCTTCAGCAAACTCGGTTAGGTTGCCAAAGTTTAATTTAATTTCATTTAATCGCTCATGAAATCTATCTATACGATTAATTATCTGGTCAATAGCAGGAGTTAGCCATGGATCATTCTCAACAATTTTTGGAATAATACTTTCCATAGGTTTATTAATAATTTGATGCGAAACAATCAAAGTTAAAAACAGTTCAATAATTTGAAAATGTATACTTAAAGATAAGCAATCATTCAATTAGTATTCAAGTAGTACCTGTAAAATTACACATTGTGTTATATCAATAAAAGGGGGATAGTCAAAGATTGCTATTTTACATAATGCAAATTATAGCAATAATATAATGTTATTATGATCATTTAATAAATCGTAAATTGATATACCGTAACATAAAAAAAGCTGTCTTTGAAAGAGACAGCTTTTTTTTAAATTTAATACCTATTACATGTCTTGTAATTTAGCATTCACTTCCTTTAATTTCTCATACATACTCAAACGTGTGTATATCTCTTTCAGTGCTATTAAAGAATTCTTATCCTTTGGGTCAAGTGATGCAGCAGTTTCGAGGTATGGCAGAGATTTCTTTAAAATTCCATCAGCCTGTTCCTTCATTGCATCATAGTTTGGATCATTTAACTTAAGTTTATTTGCTTCATTCTGAATTTCTGCGGCCTGGTTAACGTATAAAGCGCCTAAATTATAGTTAGCTTCAAAATAATCAGGTTTTAGCTCAATTGCTTTTATGTATGCCTTTTCAGCTTCAGCTTTATTACCCATTCCATCATAGGAAGCTCCTACAGCATAATGAATAGTTGGATTGTTTGGATCAGTCTTAACAGCCTCCTGCAAATTTGCAATAGCTTTTTCGCTCTGATGTGTTGTTAAATAAAGATTTGTCTCAGTGATTAAAAGTGCAAATTCATTTGGATATTTTTGCCTCCCCTGATTCATTACTTCAAATGCTTTTGTGGTATCTTTTGCTGCAAGGTAGACATTTGATAATGAACTATATACTAAAGGTTGGGGATAATTTAAATTTATCACATCAGTGTAATACTGAATTGCTTTTGGATAATTTTTAGCATTTTCTGCGGCTAAACCAGCATTAAAAATGGAGAGTGTATCAATACTACCAAATGATTTTGAAACATTCGCAGCATTTTCAAAATTTCCTAAAGCGTCAGCATATTTTTCTGCTTTAAAGTTTTCAACTCCTTTATTGTACAATTGCTCACTTATTACAAGAAGATTTTGGATAGCCTCAGTATAAAATTCTTTTTTTGTATCCAGTTCCATCATCTTCTGGTAAGATTGATATGATTTAGTCAGTGCATCTGGATCCAGATTCTTAATTTCTGGCTTATCACTCATGTATATTTTCAAGTAAATTGTACCTCTATAGAACCAGGTTTTTGCCTCATTCATAGTTGTAGCATCAGATATTGTTGGTTCAATACTTTCAAGTGCCTTATCTAATTGATTTTTTCGTAAGTAATTGAAAGCCGTTGTTCTTAATGGTTTTTGTGCGTAAACAGAAGCCATTGAGAATAAGAGGATAAAGATTACTGCTGTTTTTTTCATTGTTATATGGTTTCTAATGTTTTCCCCACTATGAGGCTATGCAAAGTTAAAAGTTTATATGGATAATACAATTTTCGCGCCAATAACACGTCTATTAGTTTAAATTAAAATCACTAATTACTCATCATCTTCATTTTCAGGGTTTTCATCATTTTCGTCTTCAGAGTTTTCACCATCTTCAAATTCGTCTTCATCAACATCATCTTCATCAATGCTATCTTCTTCGTCTATGTCTGTATCCTGAACTGCAATAGATCCAGTTTCATCATTTGGAAGTGTATCAAATTCATTTGAAATGGTACCGATTTGGGAGTCAGAAATCTCCAGTTCTTCACTCTCCGAAGGATCAACTTCAACCTTTGTTACAGCAGCTATAGAATCGCCATCTCTTAAATTAATCAACCTCACTCCTTGCGTTGCCCTTCCCATAATCCTAAGGTTGGCAACCCCAAGCCTGATGATTAAACCTGATCTATTAATGATCATAAGGTCATCATTGTCAGTTACAGAATCTATTGAAATTAAGCTACCTGTCTTTTCAGTAACATTAATTGTTTTAACGCCCTTTCCACCTCTTTTGGTAACTCTGTAATCATCTAATTTTGATCTTTTACCATAACCGTTTTCAGATACAACAAGGATGTCAAATTGGTTGTTTTCCATACAGATCATACCTACAACTTCATCCTTGGTACCACTAAGTGTAATTCCCCGTACGCCAGATGCGTTACGGCCCATTGGCCTAACATCTTTCTCATTAAACCTGATTGCCCTGCCGGATTTAAGCGCCATAACAACTTCATTTTGGCCATCTGTCAATCTTGCTTCCAACAATTGGTCGTCTTCACGGATTGTAATTGCATTTATACCATTTTGACGAGGTCTTGAATATGCTTCAAGTGATGTTTTCTTTATAATTCCTTTCTTTGTACAGAGAATGATATAGTTTTCATTTATATATTTTTCATCCTTAATACTCTTTAAATTAATAAAGGCACGTACTTTATCATCAGGATCAATGTTTATGAGATTTTGAATAGCTCTGCCTTTTGATTGTTTTGTTCCTTCAGGAATTTCAAACACCCGTAACCAAAATGCTTTTCCTTTTTCAGTGAAAAAGAGCATATAGTTATGCATCGAAGCTACATATAAGTATTCCAGGAAATCCTCATCCCTAATATCCGATCCTTTTGCACCACGCCCTCCCCTATTCTGCCTCCTGTATTCACTCAGGGCTGTTCGTTTAATATAACCCATATGTGAAATTGTAATGACTACATCCTCATCAGCTATTGTATCCTCTATTCTGAAATCATTAGCTGAATACACAATTTGAGTTTTAGCTTCGTCACCATAGTTCTCTCTAATTTCCAGGAGTTCTTTCTTAATAATCTCCATCCTTAATGGTTCACTGTCGAGGACTGACTTGTAATAGTCAATCATTTTAAGTAATTCATTGTATTCTTCTCTGATTTTATCCCTCTCAAGCCCTGTTAATCTCTGCAGCCGCATATCAAGAATGGCTCTTGCCTGAATCTCTGAAAGTGAGAATTTCTCAATCAATCCATTTCTTGCCTCATCAGGTGTTTTAGCAGCACGTATAAGGGCTATGACTTCATCAAGGTGATCTAACGCAATTAAAAGTCCTTCAAGAACATGGGCACGCTTTTCCGCTTCACTTAATTCATATTTTGTTCTTCTGATTACAACTTCATGCCTGTGCTCTACAAAATAATATATTAATTGCTTTAAGTTAAGCAACATAGGTCTGCCTTTAACCAGACAGATATTGTTTACACTAAAAGAAGTTTGTAATTGAGTATATTGAAAGAGTTTGTTCAGTACAACATTTGTAATTGCCTCTCTTTTAAGCTCATAAACAATTCGCAATCCTGATCTATCAGATTCATCACGTATATCAGATATACCATCAATTTTTTTGTCATTTACCAGATCTGCAGTTTTTTTAATCATTTCTGCTTTATTTACCTGGTAAGGGATAGCTGTGACAATAATGCTATCTCTTCCATGATGGTCTGGTTCAATTTTAGTTTCGGCACGCATAACAATACGACCACGACCAGTTTCATATGCATCTTTAACCCCTTCATAACCATAGATTATTCCACCTGTAGGGAAATCGGGAGCCTTGATGAACTTCATGAGTTCGGGTATTGTGATATCATGATTATCGATATACGCAATAATTCCATTAATGACTTCTGTTAAATTATGGGGTGGCATATTCGTTGCCATACCCACTGCAATTCCTGAAGCCCCATTAATAAGCAAGTTAGGTATTTTAGCTGGCAGAACTGTTGGTTCCTGAAGTGAATCATCAAAGTTTAACTGAAAGTCAACGGTATCTTTATTGATATCGGCGAGCATTTCTTCTGCTATTTTGCGTAATCTGGCCTCAGTGTACCTCATAGCAGCAGGGCTGTCACCGTCAATAGAACCAAAGTTACCCTGCCCATCAACTAATGGATAACGAAGTGACCAATCCTGGGCCATTCGCACCATAGCATCATAAACAGAACTATCACCATGTGGGTGGTATTTACCAAGCACTTCCCCAACTATTCTGGCGCTTTTTTTATATGAACGGTTAGATAGAACGCCTAGTTCCAACATCCCAAACAATACCCTGCGGTGAACGGGTTTCATACCATCCCTTACATCGGGTAATGCACGCGACACAATTACCGACATAGAATAGTCGATATATGCCGATTTCATTTGATTTTCAATATTAACTTTAACTATCTTCTCTCCGTTTGCCTGATTTTCCATTTATACAGTTAATTTTAGTAAAAGAGTTTCCTAAAAGGGGTACGAAGATAAGGATTTTTCCGTTAATATAGGTAAAAAAAGGAAGGGATAAATGCAAAATTGACAACAGCTTAAACATCTTTTAAATAAGCGGCATTGTATTTGTGCTTAATTGATAAAGTTGTTATTTTTGACATATTCAGCTCAATAAACCTTAAGTAAAGCAACTATTGCTTTCAGAAATTTGTTAATGTAATATGTCAATAGTGCTAATGAGAGCTAAGAGAATTAATAGTAACTAAGAGAAACAATAATGGAAGCAAAGTTTTCACAACGTGTAAAAGACGTACTTACATATAGCCGTGAAGAATCCCTTCGGTTAGGCAATGATTATATTGGTGTTGAGCACCTTCTTCTTGGAATTATCCGGGAAGGTGAAGGAATGGCAATCCAAATACTTAATTTGCTTAATGTTAACATCAGTGAAGTCAGAAAACTAATTGAAAAGGCTATTGGTGTTGCAGTCAAACGGGACAAAATGGCAGAGAATCTGCCACTTGTTAAACAAGCTGAAAGAGCATTAAAATTGACTTACCTTGAAGCAAAAATGTTTAATAGCGAATTAATCGGTACTGAACATGTGCTGCTGGCTATTCTTAAAGATGAAGATAACCTGGTGTCACGTACTCTTTCAAAATATGGTGTTGATTATGATGCAGTTCGTGACGAGTTAAAATCAATCATGAATAGTGAAGATAGTTCAACATTTGACCTTCCGAAAGATGAACTGCCAGGTAGTTCTTCTGATGATGACGCAGACGATAGCAGAGGATATGGCTCAGGAGTGCGTCGGCCTGCTGATTCAAAATCAAAAACTCCGGTTCTGGATAATTTCGGACGTGATTTAACCAAAGCTGGTGAAGAAGGCCGGTTAGATCCAATAGTCGGTCGTGAAAAAGAACTGGAGAGAATAGCACAGATACTTTCAAGAAGAAAAAAGAATAATCCTATACTAATTGGCGAACCAGGCGTTGGTAAATCAGCTATTGCCGAGGGTTTGGCACTTAGAATCATAGCCAGAAAAGTTTCAAGGGTACTCTTCAATAAGAGAATATTTACTCTTGACCTTGCATCATTAGTTGCAGGTACAAAATACAGGGGCCAATTTGAAGAAAGAATGAAAGCTGTTCTAAATGAATTGGAGAAAAACCGCGATATAATCCTGTTCATTGACGAGATACATACCATTGTCGGAGCAGGAAATGCATCTGGTTCACTTGATGCCTCTAATATGTTCAAACCTGCGCTAGCCCGAGGTGAGATACAATGCATTGGTGCAACAACTCTTGATGAGTACAGACAGTACATTGAAAAGGATGGCGCTCTTGAAAGAAGATTTCAAAAAATACTTGTTGATCCAACCTCCACAGATGAAACCGTTGAAATCCTTAACAATATCAAGGAAAAGTATGAAGATCATCATTTGGTTAAATATTCTCCTGAAGCAATTAAAGCCTGTGTTACTTTAACCAACAGATATTTAACCGACAGGTATCTGCCAGATAAGGCAATCGATGCGCTTGATGAAGCTGGCGCAAGGGTCCATATCACAAATATGCAAGTGCCTGCAGAAATACTTGAACTCGAAAACCGAATTGAAGAAGTTAAGAAGCAAAAGAACAAGGCAATACATAGTCAGAAATTTGAGGAAGCTGCCAAGTTCCGCGACAATGAGCGTAAGCTTCTGATTGAACTTGAAAATGCTAAGCGTCGCTGGGAAGAAGAATCTAAAATTCATCGTGTACAGGTTAATGAAGACAATGTTGCAGAAGTAGTGGCAATGATGTCAGGTGTACCTGTACAGAGAATTGCCCAGAATGAAAGTGAAAGACTTATCACAATGGAAGAAGACCTTGCCGGTTCAGTGATAGGACAAACAGAAGCTATTAAAAAAGTAGTTAAGGCAATACGCCGAAACCGTGCAGGACTAAAAGATCCTAACAAACCAATAGGTACATTTATTTTCCTTGGCCCGACCGGGGTTGGCAAAACTCATCTTGCAAAGGTCCTTGCTAAGTATTTATTTGATTCAGAAGATGCACTTGTTAGGATTGATATGAGTGAGTACATGGAGAAATTCGCTGTCTCAAGGCTTGTTGGGGCGCCTCCGGGTTATGTTGGTTATGAAGAAGGTGGTCAATTGACTGAAAAAGTCAGGAGGAAACCTTATTCTATAGTCTTGCTTGATGAAATTGAGAAAGCTCATCCTGATATTTTCCATATTCTTCTTCAGGTCCTGGATGATGGAATCCTTACTGATAGTCTTGGTCGAAAAGTAGATTTTAAGAATACTATTATTATCATGACTTCTAACATTGGATCAAGGCAATTAAAAGATTTTGGCCAGGGAGTTGGATTTTCGACAAATGCAAAAGTTTCAAGTAGTTCCACTCATGCAGTTGGAGTCATTGAAAATGCGCTTAAAAGATCTTTTGCTCCAGAATTTCTTAATCGAATAGATGATGTTATCATCTTTGATTCACTTGAACGTGAAGATATCCATAAGATTATTGATATCGAACTTAAAAGCCTGTATAACAGGATCAAAGATATGGGTTACATAATGTCTATTACTGAAAAGGCAAAAGACTTTATTGTTGAAAAAGGTTGGGATTCACAATTTGGTGCCAGACCTCTTAAACGGGCAATTCAAAAGTATATTGAAGATGCTTTGGCAGAAGAAATTATCAAATCAAAGATTCATGAGGGTGATTTCATCATAATAGATCATGAAGAAGATAATCCTGAATTAAAAATTTCAATTACAACCCCATCAGAAGAAGAAATTCCTAAAGAGTTATAAATATCTTATATTTAATCTAGTAAAGAGGAGTTACGCTCCTCTTTTTTATTTTATTTTTGTGAAAGATATGAAATCACGAAATGATTCGATACAAGATTCTATTTGCAGAAGACATTCCTGATGATATGGAATTAGCTGAGATGGAGCTCAGAAAGGCGGGAATTCAATTTGAAAGCGTACGTACAGAAACAAAGATTGATTTTTTAAACGCATTGAGGTCGTTCAAGCCTGATGTTGTTATTTCTGATTATGCAATGCCTACTTTCAATGGAATGGAAGCATTGGAACTCGTACTTAAATATGCTCCGTTTACTCCTGTAATTATACACACTGGCTCTATTAATGAAGAAACTGCTGTTAAGTGTATGAAAGCAGGCGCTTATGATTATGTTCTGAAAGAAAAGATCATGAGATTGCCATATGCTTTAAGAGAAGCGCATGATAGATCAATTATCCTTAAGGAAAATAAGCTTGCGCAAACCGCACTTATGATCAGTGAAGAAAAGTATAAAGGGCTATTTAATTCTATTGCTCAGGGAGTTTTCTATGTTCAGAACGATGGGGCAATCAGTACAATTAATTCCGCTGCATGCAATATATTATTTCTTGACACTCGTCATGATTATGATCTTGAAAGATTAAATAACGAATGGGAATTTAAAACTGAATCTTATTTACCGTTTGATCTTAAAAATTATCAGAATGCCAAAATTCAAGATGATGGTTACATCATTAACAATAAAGTAATTAAAGCTAAGCACCTTTCATCTAAGATTGAAAAATGGATACAATTCAATATTATTCCACAGCTTTATGATGAAAATAAATCTCATTACCATTCACTAGTTGTTATTGAGGATATCACTGAAAGAAAGAAATCAGAAATTGATCTTATTCTTGCAAAAGAAAAAGCTGAAGAAAGTGACCGGCTCAAGACTTCATTCCTTGCAAATCTAAGCCATGAAGTCCGTACTCCGATGAACGCAATACTGGGCTTTTCTGAATTGCTTTCAGAGATAAAGACTATTAATGAAGAAGAGCGTTTCTATATTGAAACAATTCAGAATAATTCATCTAAACTGCTTAATATTATTACTGACATTATTGAAATGTCAAAGATTGAGACTGAAAAAATAATTCTCAATAAAGGAAATTTTGAGTTGACAGCCTTAAAGACTGTTGTTAATGAATTATATCATACAACTGCAATATCGAAGGGTATTAATCTGATACTGACCGGTTTTGAAGATAGTATTGTTCTCAATTCGGATGAGCAGAAACTTAAAAAGATTCTTACAATACTGATTGATAATGCTGTAAAATTTACTGATAAAGGAGAGATTAGAGTTAGATGTATTATAAAGCCCGGTTTAATAGAATTTCAAATAATCGATACTGGTTGTGGTGTTCCTGAAGGCCATGAAGAATTAATCTTTGAAAGATTCAGACAGGCCGATGAAACTTACTCAAGAAAACATGGCGGTACCGGACTGGGTTTAAGTATTGCAAGAGCCTATACCGAAGCATTGGGTGGTAAAATATGGTATACTAAAAAGGAAATCGGTTCTCAGTTTACTATTAACATCCCTGTTAGCTGGACATATTCAAAACAGGAATCACAAATTTTAAGTGATTCTGAAAATCCTGACTTTTCTGATTACACAGTTTTAGTCGCCGAAGATGATGCAACCAATTTTGCGTATTTGACAAAAATCCTTGCATTAACACATGTAAATATCCTTTATGCATCAAATGGTGCTGAAGCAGTTGAACTCTTAACTGAAAACCATGAAGTTAATCTGGTTTTAATGGATATAAGAATGCCGGTTATGGATGGATATGAAGCAACAGAAACAATAAGAAAATTCAATACTGAAATTCCTATAATTGCTACAACCGCTTATGCAATGAGTGGCGATAAAGAAAAATGTATCCAGGCCGGATGTAATGCATACGTATCCAAGCCAATCAGAAAATCAGAGTTATTTACCGTAATAGGCAAATTTCTCAGTTAAATGTGAAAGGTTCAATTTTTAACAATCTGTTCTCCAAACTCCCTGAGATCAAGACCATCAAAATTTCCTGAACTCATCATTAACAGATTTGTATTCATACTCATTTCTTTTTCAATAAACGCTTTTAGTTCTTCCAACTCATTGAATACATGAAGATCTTCCCTACCAAATGCTTCAATAACAGTTGTCTTTTCAAAATACGGGAGTTTTTTTAATTCTAAGGCATGTCTGTTATAGTATACAATTCCAATGTCACAATTTCTCATTGAATCATGATATTCACTTAAAAACTCTGTATTCAGACTACTGTATGTGTGCAATTCCATACATGCAATTAACTTTCTATCAGGGTATTGTGCTCTAACTGCTTCTGTTGTAGCTTTTAATTTTGAAGGGCTGTGGGCAAAATCTTTATAGATATTCATTGAATTATTACTGGTGATAAGCTCCAATCGTTTGGATGCACCAGAAAATGAACTAATCGATTTATAGAAGGTAACCTGTTCTACTCCAAGTAATTGAAGTACATTACGTGCAGCTTCAAGATTTAACATATTGTGTCTTCCAAACACTTTCAATGCAATAGTTTCTAAAGGTAATTCTATATTCGTTCTTCCATTGACAATATTGTATTTTGGTATACTATATGGTTTTTTATCAGCTTTTGTATTTAAATTGCTCACAATGTCAACCACATTCTCATCATCACTGCAATAAATAATAGTACCGTTATCAGGTACTAATTCAGCAAAAATCCTGAATTGATCCTTATACATCTCAAAGGTTGGAAACACATTAATGTGGTCCCAGGCAATACCACTTATCACAGCAATATCAGGCTTGTATAAGTGAAACTTAGGTCTCTTGTCCATTGCCGATGTTAAATATTCATCACCTTCAAAGACCATATACTTTGCATCTTTAGTTAGCTTGACCATTACATCAAAACCTTCCAACTGAGCACCAACCATAAAGTCGGTATTAATACCCAGATCTTTCATTACATGCAATATCATCGCTGTAATTGTAGTTTTACCGTGACTGCCTCCAATTACAATTCTGATTTTTTCTTTTGATTGCTCATACAGATATTCAGGGTAGGAGAATATCTTAATCCCTTGCTGCTTTGCCATAGCAAGTTCAGGATTATCGTCTTTTGCATGCATCCCTAAAATAACCGCATCCAGATCTTTACTTATTTTTTCAGGAAACCACCCTATTGAGTCAGGCAACAATCCAAGCTTTTTTAGCCTTGAGTATGCCGGTTCAAAAATTTCATCATCTGAACCAGTTACCTGATAACCTTTATGATGCAATGCAATAGCCAGGTTGTGCATGGCACTACCTCCGATAGCGATAAAATGTACCCTCATGATCTGATTGACTGTACTGATATAAGCTGCTAAAATACCAAATTTGGCTGTATAATCGTTATCTTTGTATCTTGATTAAAGACTTTGTATAAAATGGAAGAGATGCTAAATCTGGTTGAAAAACTTAACGGTGTGTTTGATTCAAAACCAGCTGATTTTGTGTTGAATTACATGTTGAATTCATTCGAAGGAAAAGTTGGCTTTTCAACTTCGTTAGGACTTGAAGATCAGGTTATTACCCATATGATATCGTTAATTGATAATTCAGCATACATCTTCACCTTAGATACAGGTAGGTTGTTTCCTGAATCTTATGATTTATTGGATATCACTGGAAAAAAATATAACCTTAATATTGAGGTTTTCTTTCCCGAAGCCCATAAGGTTCAGGAAATGGTCAATGAAAAAGGTGTTAATCTTTTTTATGACAGTATTGAGAACCGACAACTTTGCTGTGCCGTAAGAAAACTTGAGCCACTGAAAAGAGCATTTGAAGGTTTAAGTGCCTGGATATGTGGAATTAGGAAAGGCCAGTCCCCTACCCGTAAGGACATGAGAATTGTTGAGTGGGATGAAAAAAATGGCCTGATTAAAGTCAATCCATTAATCAACTGGACTGAAAATGAGCTTTGGGATTATATTAAAAAAAATAATGTGCCTTATAATAAGCTTCATGATAAAAATTTCCCAAGCATTGGTTGCCAACCGTGTACCCGTGCCATTATGCCGGGTGAAGATATAAGAGCTGGCCGTTGGTGGTGGGAAAACCCTGAAACACGCGAGTGTGGTTTACATAAGTAAATCAATCAAATCTGATTGCCCTTACGGGTGAAATATATTTGATAATCATTGACGGTATTAACATCATAAGGAAGCTGATAACAATTGTTGCGATATTAATCACAACAATTTCTATTACTCCAATGGAAACCGGTACTTGTGAAAGGAAATACGATTCAGGAGGCAAAGGAATGATTTCAAAAGTTTTTTGAATCCATATTAAGCCCAGGGCGAACAAATTTCCCCACAAAAGCCCATAAAAAACAATGTAACCAGAAGCATAAAGAAAAATCATTCTAATGCTGCCTGTACGTGCACCCATTGCCTTTAATACTCCAATGTCGCTGGTGTGCTCTAAAATTAATATCAGTAAGGTTGAAATTATAGTGATTCCTGAAACAAGAGTCATTAATACAAGAATCACAATAACGTTTAAATCCTGAATCTCAATCCAATCAAAAATCTGAGGGTATATTTGCTTTATTGTCTGGGTATTCAGGTCATAACCTATAACAGAATATACCTGTTCTGAAATTTGGTCTATTTTATCGAAATCCTTTATTGCAATCTCGTAGCCTGACACTTCTCCTTCTGACCATAAGTTCAGGTTGATTATGTGTCGGATATCGCCCAGAACATACATATCATCAAATTCAATCAGTCCTGTTTCATAAATTCCCGAGATAGTGAATTTACGTGCCCTAACATTATTGTTGATAATAAAGTACATTCTAACATCATCACCTACTTTAAAATTAAGCAGATCAGCTGTCCTTTTTGATAGCAGTATCTCATTTGATGCTGATGTATCATTATATGCCGGAACTCTTCCAGAAATAAGCTTTTCTTTAAAAAAGGTCCAGTTATAAGCTTTATCAACTCCTTTAAGAACAACGCCCTGAATCTGATCACGGGATTTAATTATTCCTGCCTTCAATCCAAAAGGACTAATGTGAGTTACACCAGGAATTGCCGCTACTTTTGAGAGATCACTCTTTTGAACATTTATTGGTGTTGGTTCATAAGAATTATTTGAGTTAAACTGTGATATCTGAATTTCTGAGCCAAAACCAACAACTTTCTGTCTTATTTCTTTTTGGAAACCTTTAAGTACTGCAACTGATATTAACATAACAGATAATCCAAGAGCAATACCAGTAATTGAAACCCTGATAATAGGTCTTGAAAAGGAAGCACCTGTTTTAATGCGGATTCGACGGCTTATGAAATATTCAAAGTTCAATTGAATGAATTTTGGCAAAGTTAACAATAACGTATAGATTTGTGTTTATCATTTCTTTTATCATTTCAAGATGCGCCTTCAATTATTTTCAGCTATTTTTTGTGGATTACTTGTTACTTCCTGCATCAGCATGCACAAATTGCAAACCCCGGTTGCAGCTTCTTCTGCTATTGTGACCATAGATGCTGCACCTGCCAGAGAAATAAAGATTAAACCGGGAGCAGAAAGAACCAGGCAGTACTTTAATTCATTGAAACATGATAGAAAAGTAGCCGTTGTAGCAAATCAGACCTCCCTTATTTCAAATGTACATCTTGTTGATAGTCTGATTAGTGACGGCATTAACGTGGTTAAAATATTTACACCTGAACACGGCTTTAGAGGTTCAGCTGATGCTGGTGAACTAATAAATAATGAGATTGACATTAAAACAGGATTACCCGTTATATCATTATATGGTACCCATAAGAAGCCAACCCCCGAAGATTTGAAAGATATTGATATCGTTGTATTTGACCTTCAGGATGTTGGTGCCAGGTTTTATACTTATATTTCTACACTGTCGCTGGTCATGGAAGCATGTGCAGAAGATAGTGTACCATTATTAGTCCTTGACCGCCCAAATCCAAATGGTTTTTATGTGGATGGCCCTGTACTTGATATGAAATACAGTTCATTTATTGGAATGCACCCGGTTCCAGTAGTTCATGGTATGACAATAGCAGAGTATGCCCGGATGGTTAATGAAGAAGAATGGTTAAAAGACAGCATTAAATGCGATTTGGATTGGGTTGAATGTGCCGGATATAACCACAAAAGTCATTATAAGCTTCCTGTAAAGCCCTCCCCTAACCTTCCTGATATGAATTCAATCATTTTGTACCCTTCTCTTTGTTTCTTTGAAGGGACAAGGGTAAGTGTTGGTCGTGGAACTGATTATCCTTTTAGTATTATTGGATATCCCGGATTTGCAGATGGCAACTATAAATTCACTCCGCGATCAAAAACAGGTGCAATGAACCCTCCATATAAAGATCAGGAGTGTAATGGTTATAATTTTGCAGACTCCTCTCAGAATATAATAGAAAGTCCAGGACTCAGATTAAGCTGGTTAATAAACATGTATCAGGCTGATACAAGTAAATCATCATTCTTTACCCCATTCTTTACAAAATTGGCTGGCAATCAAATTTTGAAACAGCAAATAGAATCAGGAATGGATGAAGCAGCCATTAAAAAATCATGGCAATCAGATCTTGAATCTTTTATGGAAAAAAGAAAGAAATATCTCTTGTACAGAGACTTTTAGGTTCAGATCAGATAATTAAATTCTGCCGGGATAAACCTTAAGAGCTTCTTCAAGACATTTGACTGCGCCCTGCAAATCTTCAAGTTTCAGAACATAAGCTATCCGGGCTTCGTTTGTGCCGCATCCTTTTGATGCATAAAAACCCGAAGCAGGAGCAAGCATAACCGTTTGACCTTCATAACTGAAATCTTCTAAAAGCCATTGACAGAAATGATCAGCGTCTTTTACCGGCAAACTTATAACTGAATAGAAAGCCCCTTTTGGCATTGGTGCAAAAACACCAGGTATTTTATTGAGTGCGCTAATAACGTAATTACGACGTGAAATATACTCATCATAAACTTCTTTAAAATAAACCGGAGGTGTATCTAATGAAGCTTCTCCTATTACCTGGCCTAATGACGGAGGACTGAGTCTTGCCTGTGCAAATTTCAGCGCTGCACCAATAATTGACTTATTCTTTGTGATTAAAGCACCGATTCTCACACCGCATTCGCTGTATCTTTTTGAAACTGAATCCATTAATACTGCATTCTGCTCCAGGCCTTCCAATTGCATAACACTAAAGTGCTGAATACCATCGTAACAGAATTCTCTGTAAACTTCATCAGCGAATAAGAAGAGATTATATTTAAGAACAAGTTCTTTTAACTGGAGCAATTCAGCTTTGCTATAGAGGTATCCGGTTGGGTTATTTGGGTTGCAGACCATGATGGCCTTGGTATTGGAAGTGATTGATTTCTCAAACTCACTAATAGCGGGAAGTGCAAACCCTGATTCAATATCTGATTTAATTGGAATAATCTTAACCCCGGCATCCAGGGCAAACGCATTGTAGTTTGTATAAAATGGTTCGGGTATGATAACCTCATCCCCAGGATTAAGACAACATTTCAGTGCAAATGAAATTGCCTCCGATCCACCAGTTGTAATAAGGATATCATTGTGATCAACATTAATTCCTATATTCTGATAATAGGTAGCCAATTTTCGGCGATATGTCTCATTACCTGCTGAATGACTATATTCAATGACCTTCAAATCAAAATTTCTGATTGCTTCCAAAGCTACTTCCGGTGTTGGTATATCTGGTTGTCCAATATTAAGATGATAAACCTTAATACCCTTTTTCTTAGCAGTTTCAGCATAAGGAACAAGTTTTCTGATAGGTGATGCAGGCATCAAAGTGCCGCGTTCTGAAATGTTAGGCATTTGAGATGTGTTTTTACAAATAAGTGGCAAAATTAGAATTTCTTTCTGGCTAAATGAAATTTTATAAAATAAAGTATGGGTTTACAATTCTTGAACCTGAGAGTTTTATTCAGCTAACTAAAAGAGGCTGCTTCGAATGAAACAGCCTCTTACAAAATTACAAATTCTTAATTATTTGGCAGTTGGTGCTGCTCCGCTGTTTAAGGTCTTCTCAGGAGTAGTATTATCTTCTGCTTTCTTTACTATGTTACCTGTAATCTTAAGAACAACAGGATCATTCTTGGCATTAGATGATACTGTGATGGTCTTGTTGATAGGTCCTATTCTGTTAGTATCGTATTTTACTTTAATAGTTTCTTTCTTACCAGGCAAAATTGGTTCTTTTGGCCATGAAGGAACTGTACAACCACATGATGATTTAACATTTGAAAGGATTAATGGCTCTTTACCTGTGTTGGTGAATTCAAATTCACAGTTACCATCACCTCCTACGAAGATAGTACCATAATCATGCACAAGCTTTGTGAATGAAATATCGGCAGCATTAGGATTATTTACAACTGCTGCTGGGGTTGAAGCGTCAACAGGTTTATTTGTGGCGTTCTGTGCAAAAGCAAATGTCATTGAAAACAACAAAATTGCAAGAATAGAAATGGTCTTTTTCATTTTTTAATTAATTAATGAGTTTAAAGTTTTATGCATTGATGAAGTCTGAAACAAAAGTAACACCTATTTACCTTATCTGAAATATTTTTTAACTGTTTTTATGAATAACAACATTCATACCACAATTTTTAAGAATCCAGGCACTATCATTTAATTTCGAAACTGTATATTTGTAATGTGTTAAAAACAAAAATTTCCAGATTATGATCAGATTTCACAAGATCTTTTTATTGTTAGCTTCAGCTTTATTTATTGTTTCTGGTTGTAAAACCAAACAACAAGTTTCCGTAGTTAAGGGTAAACCGGTAATAGCCAATGCACCAGTAATAATTTATAAAACAAAACTTGACTATTCTCTGCAAGTCCCGGTTACACTTTCATCTGACAAAAAGACTTTAGTTTCATTTCCTGCACCTTCTGATATTTATTATGGAGGTGACCTGGCTTATCCGGTAAAACTTGAAAATGGCTATTTGCTTGACAGGAGAGGAATTGATGTAAATACAGCTTTCACAAAATGGACATATTATGAGTATAGTCGTTTACCGAAAACTCCGACCGAAGATGAGATCTTTAAAATGATGCTTGAAACCGATCCCATAACTGAAATGTATTACTGCGGTACAAGATCGGATTTTAAAGATCTCGAGAATGAGCTAAATAAAGTCATTCAAAAAAACCACCTGAATCAATATAAAAAGCTAAAGTGAATATTTACATATTCGCATAAGTAATTTTAAGCCTATTTTAATTATATTAGCAATATCTTTGCATCATATATGGGGGGAATATAGATGGCAGATGTCAACCTATTGACCTCTTTAATGTTTACTATTTAGGAGATAATAAGTTAATCTGCTGACATTGAATTCACAACAAAAATCAATTACCCAGCTTGACGGTAAAACACTTTACTATAGTTTTCTGGCAGGGGCGCAAAAGATATTTGAGAACCAGGTTCAGATAAATAAAATCAATGTATTTCCTGTAGCTGATGCTGACACAGGCACGAATCTGGCTTCTACAATGAGATCCATCATTGATACTCCTATTCCAACATCTGATCTTAAATTAACTGCTGCAGCACTTGCAGATGCTGCTTTAACCGGTGCGCGGGGAAATTCAGGAATCATTTTTGCTCAATTCATTTATGGTTTCAGTAATGAACTTCAAAAGCATGAAACTTTTAGTGTTGAAACATTTGCTGAAGCTTTAAAGATTGCTGTCACATACGCATATGAAGCTATTGCCAATCCGGTTGAGGGAACTATGATCACAGTGATCAGAGAATGGGCCGAATTTGTATATATCCTGAAAGATACCATTAAGGATTTCATTGAATTACTTGCATTAGCCTACCAAAAAGCTGTAGAATCCCTGAATGCAACAACAGCACGTCTTGAAGTACTTGCCAAATCAAAAGTGGTTGATGCTGGTGCGAAAGGTTTTGTTGTTTTTCTGCAAGGAATTGTTGAGTTTGTTAAAGCAGGCGAACTTCGTAAAATGATTTCCGGTCGTGATTCAGTCATTATTGCTGATTCAGAAGTTGTTTCTCATGAAGTTCTGACTTTCAGGTATTGTACTGAAGCAATGCTGTCGGTTGAAGACAATAAGAAAATTGATCTTTCTCAGGTTCGTAAGTCAATTGCGCATATGGGTGATTCTATGGTTGTTGCCGGTTCTCCGCGAAAAATGCGGGTCCATATACATACCGATCATCCTTCAAAAGTTATGAAGGTTCTTCACCGTTTTGGTAGTATTTCATATCAGAAAGTTGATGATATGGTTATGCAAAATGTTATTGCAACCACATCTCATCTTCCCATTGCTATTGTAACCGATTCAACTTGCGATTTACCCCAGGATTTCATTGAAAAATATCAAATACATGTTGTGCCGTTAAGTGTTCATTTTGGGGACACTTATTTCCTGGACAGGTTAACACTATTGCCATCACAATTTTACAAAATGCTTGATAATGCTCCTATTTATCCAAGCACTGCACAACCTGCATACAAGGAATTTTTTAATCGCTATTCCTTCCTCTCTACTCATTATAGTTCAATCATTGGAATTCATCTTAGTGGGGCAATGAGCGGAACTTTCTCAAATAGTACAAAAGCTGCGCATTCTGTCTCAGAACATAGTGGAAAAAAAATCAGCGTCATTAATTCAAAAAGAATATCAAGTGGCCTCGGATTGATAGTATTAAGGGCTGCTGAAGCACTAGAAAATGGCGCAACTCATGAAGAACTTCAATCTCTTATTCCAACATGGTCATTAAACACTAAAATGTTGGTTTCTTCGAAAACCATCAAGTATATGGTTAAAAGTGGCAGGGTTAGTTATACCAAAGGTTTAATAGGTTCTTTTCTGAATTTAAAGCCCATTGTCATAGTTAATGATGAAGGGCGTACTGAAACTTTTGGGAAACCGTTTACTGAAAAAGGAAGTCGTTCATTGGTTATGGAAAATGTTAAAAAGATGGCTTCAAAACGAAAAATCTGGGGTTACTCCATTTCCCATGCCAAAAATATCATTTCAGCTAACTGGTATCGTGACCAGATGCTTGAATTAACAGGAAAAGAACCAGCCTTTATTAATGATGCTTCACCAGTCTTAGGTGTTAATGCCGGCCCGGGCGTCGTAGCATTATCGATCATGTTTGAAGATTAATTAAACACATTATCCTACTTCTTAAAAAAGTCGGATACTCCGGCTAGCTTACTTATTGTAAGTATTCATATTTTCTTACCTTCGCCTTCAGTAAAAAGTCAGACTATTATTTTGTAATCATTTCATTATCATGATTAACCAGCAACTAATCAACCCTAAGAGTATTGTAGTTATAGGTGGTTCTAACGATGTCACCAAGCCGGGAGGCAAAGTTTTAAAAAACTTACTGGATAATAATTTCCCGGGGAAATTATATGTTACCAATCCTAAAGAGACTGAAATACAAGGTATAAAGTGTTATCAGGACCCCGCCGACCTGCCAGAAGTAGACCTTGCAATATTAGCCATTGCGGCAAAATATTGTCCTGCAACAGTCGATATCCTCGCACATACTAAAAACACCAGGGCATTTATAATCTTCTCAGCTGGTTTTCATGAAGAAAGTGAAGAAGGAGCCAAACTTGAAAAGCAAATAGTAGATACCATCAATAGTGTTAATGGCTGTTTAATTGGTCCTAACTGCATTGGCATGATGAATCATCATCATGCTTCTGTTTTTAGCTTGCCCATACCCAGAATGGAACCTCATGGAGTTGATTTTATTTCAGGATCAGGTGCTACGGCTGTATTTATTATGGAATCGGGCATGATGAACGGTCTGTCATTTGGCAGTGTCTATTCGGTTGGTAACAGTGCCCAGATGGGAGTTGAAGATGTACTTCAATATCTTGATGAGACATTTGATCCTGATCAAAGTTCCAGGGTTAAACTTCTTTATGTGGAGAGCATAAATAAACCTGAACTCTTGCTCAAACATGCTACTTCCCTTATAAACAAAGGATGCCAGATTGCAGCTATTAAATCGGGCAGTTCATCTGCCGGTAGCCGTGCTGCCTCTTCTCATACCGGGGCACTTGCAAGCAGTGATACGGCAGTTGATGCATTATTCAGAAAAGCAGGCATTGTTAGATGTTACGGACGTGAAGAACTCGTTACAGTAGCAGCGATTTTCATGCATAAAAGACTTACAGGTAAAAATATTGCCATAATTACCCATGCCGGCGGTCCTGCCGTTATGCTGACTGATGCATTATCAAACAATGGTTTCGAGATTCCACATCTTGAAAGTCCTGAATTGTTAGCTAAGCTTTATCCGGGTTCTTCTGTAGCTAATCCAATTGACTTTTTGGCTACCGGTACAGCAGAGCAACTCGGTGAAATACTTGAGCATTGTGATAAAAAGTTTGATAATATTGACGGTATGGCCGTTATTTTCGGAAGCCCCGGTCTCTTTGAGAACTATGATGTTTACAAGTTGCTTCATGAGAAAATGAATACTTGCAAAAAGCCTATATTCCCAATCCTGCCTTCAATAATAAATGTTAAGGATGAAATTCAGTATTTCATCAACTTTGGCAGAATAAATTTCCCTGATGAAGTAGTATTTGGTAATGCACTGGCAAAGGTTTATAACACTCCTCAGCCTGCAAAAAGCGAAAATCTGCCGGTAATAGATTCTCTTAACATCAGAAAGATTATTGAAGAAAGCTCAGATGGTTATTTAGCTCCCGAAAAAGTGCAACTACTACTGGATGCTGCAGGTATTCCGCGCGCCGGTGAAGCTGTTGTTACATCAGCAGATGAGGCTGTGAAAGAAGCTGAAAGATTAGGTTATCCCGTTGTGATGAAAGTAGTTGGTCCCGTTCATAAATCAGATGTTGGAGGGGTTACCCTCAATGTCAAAGATGCTGAAACAGTGCGTAAAGAGTTTGAGCGAATGATTGTGATAAAAGATACCACTTCAATACTCATCCAACCAATGCTTTCCGGTATTCAAATCTTT
>DATGXS010000061.1:0-63187 GCA_035298745.1 Lentimicrobium sp.
AACTGTTAATCCCGTGATAGCACCCCTGCTACCTCCGCAGGTTGTTGGGGAAATTACCAGGCTATCGGTATTTAAAATCGGTGGAGCAAAATAATCAACCCTCACTGAATCCCTGCCAATACAACCTTCGGCATTAGTGACCTCCACCCAGTACACGCCGGTATCAGCCACGATAATAGATTGCGAGGTATCACCTGTTACCCATTGGTAAGACTCAAAAGTTGCAGAAGTAAGTGTAGTTGATCCGCCAATACATATCTCCTTATCTTCTCCCAAAGCAGGGTTGGGCGGTTGTCCAATTGTAATACTCTTAATTGTGGTATCAGACCGGTCGCCCGGCCAGTAGGCTATAAGCTTGATCTCATAATTACCCGGGGAACTATAAACATGTGCCGGATTGATCAGACTGGAAGTATCCATGCTTCCAGAAGCTGCATCTCCAAAATTCCAGTAAACACTTTCAGGCAATGGCCAGATATTGGAAGTGAATTCAACAGGCTGATTAGCACACAGGTGTTGGACATTAAAGTAAGCGAAGTATTTTTGGATCATTTGGGGGAGTGATGTCCAGTATTTTTTATCAGCCAGTGATATAACTTCATACTGAAAGTTACAACTATCAGCTCGCTTATTAGGACTACCTATTACACTTATATTCGTTTGTAGCATAAGGCCGCCATATATTTTTGCATCTAAACCAGTTTGAAGAGTTCCAGAAATACCATATCCTATTGTTATTTCGGATTGCTTAAAAGATGCTGAGTCGGGAGACAAAGCATCGTATTGTTGTATTTTAGCAAAATAAAAAAGGTCAACCGGATGGGGTGCCATACAGTAATAAAGTAATTTGGAATCAGGAGAGAATTCAAGTCCATAAGGTTCTGGGAAACCTGCACCATTGCTGTTAGTATCTGGTTGTATTACAAACTCTGGGTTAAATTTACCTGTCTCAATATTGTAACTACCATACTCAAATTTGCGTTTATCACTATATGCAGCAGCCATTCTTTTTCCATCAGGACTTATCGCTATTTCACCATAGGTTTGTTGCCAGGTATTTAAATCGATAAGACTTGGACTTATTAGCCCTACATTGCTAATTCCTGAAGATGTCAATAAAAAAGAATAAAACTTATTGCCAGGATAGCTTCTGGTTATTATCCAAATATCCTTGTTGTTTTTATGTTTTACGGATGTGAGTTTATCACATGCATACCCGCTCAAGGGCAGATAAATGGGTATATTTTTTTGAGATGGATCTATATCACCAAGTCCTCCATCCAGTTCCATGTTAAATACTGAATAAAATAAGCCTTGAGCAGGAATCGCAGGGATGTTATTTGTTGAATAAAAGACATTAATAATATAATAAAGGTTATTACTACCTGGCTTTTGGAGAATAATAGTTCCTTGTGTGGAACCTTTACCATATAGTCCAGTTCCATTAGGGGTATAATAATTAAATTTGTTGTATACTTTTTCACCATCTGTATAAAATAAAAGATTTCCAAGAGAATCACTTACTGAAGCACTTCCAGAGAATGAGTTGCAGTTGTTAGTAGTGATGGCTAATGGATTCCCTGAGTTAAAAGATAAACCGGCGTGATCTCCAAAATACCAGTTGCTATACTCTTTTTGAGCAAATAAATTGATGCTGAGTAATAAAAGTAAAGAAAAGGTTCCACGTCTCATAATTTACATGTTTACCGTAATAGGATTGTCACCAGTTTTAACTTGCCCAGAGTCAATTAGAGGGGTGTATCCAGAGCCAGACCCACCTGGAGAACTCTGCCTGGTAACAATTGCAACATATCTGTATCTGTTTACTTGGTCATTTACCAAATTAACCCCTGACAGATCTATAGTAGTCTCATCAAAAGATATTGGATTGCTCTGATTCTTTAAATATCCAACCAGAGTAGTTGTATTAGTAACATTATCATATACATAAAGACTGACTTCATATAAACCAGTATAAAGGATGGACTCTTGTATATTAACAGTAACTGTTTGTGACTTAGCTGTAAAAGCTGTCGCGAGAATTGCGATTAATAAGGTTAATTTTAATGCTTTCATAATGATTCAAATTTAAGTTAATTACTGGAATGAATAATAAACGTGGAACCATTTCTATTAAGATCGATATTGGAAGAAAGATTTAAGAGTAAGATAATGCCAACTCTTTTGGATTTTTCTAAGAAGGTAATTGGAGGGAACCTTTTCAAATAACCAGATTGGAACGAAGGGAAGCCTTTCAATGCTATTGCAGTGATTACCTGCTTTATACCCCCTTGTAAAGATACTACATTGAAACACTACAGCCCGCAATAGAAATATTGAAACCTTAGTTTTATCAATATTACAGATCAATATTTGCATTAGCCGGCTCATTATATTTGAGCAATTTGTTATTTCAACCCAAAGTTATAAAAACCATGTGCGACGTTCCAAATTTTTATTGAAGTTTTTTATATATTTTTTTATCACTATGAGTAAAGAGCCTGACTCTCAATGGATAAAAAAAATCTACCTTTTTTTGACTGATATTTTCTATGTAAAATAATTTTAGGATTAAGCCTATAAAGGGCAAAATGTAAAAATTTTTTACAGTTTTTTTGGTGATAACTTTCAGTGGGACTTGTGGGACCAGTGAGACTTGTGGACAACAATCTTGAATTGAACAACCTTGAACAACATTGAACAACATTGAACAATATTGAACAATATTGAACAATATTGAACTACTCATCCATTCCTTCCCATCCCTTTGCAGGATCACTGGTTTCAAAGAAGCATTGTCCCCAGCGGTTATAGAATTGAGAGGTGATAAAGGGTTAGCAGGTAAGGCTTCGTGAGCAGGGTCATTTACCTGCGTCTGGCCGCGGATTAACTGAACATAATCAAATTCTGTCAAAAAGATCTCTTTTGCAAGCTTTTTAACAATTAATTGAATATATTTTATATAATGGTGCATAAAAAGCCTATTTACCTAAGCAGTCGAAATATTTAGATGTGCTTGAATTGTTTGTCTATTTCGACGTACATCAGTTCAAATATGTAACAGGCGATAAAGCTAATGTGTCAGACTCAAAATGGGTGGGGCAGTTCAAAAAAAGTGTCTGAACCACTGATTAAGCTGATTTAATGATTAACTATGATTTCTGTAAAGGATCTATTGTAGTATCACTTTCATCCTTACCGGTTGATGGTCTGATTCTTTGAAGGCTGTTGGAATGGCTGAAACTTCTTCGAGCCTTATATTGGGCGACAACACAAAGAAATCAATAAGCGTGCTAAAGGTTTTGCCTTCTGTATATGGAATATCTACATACCTGTTGGTGGTATGAAGAGGATCAAAGGCATAGCTCCATCCCTGCGGGAGAAAATCGGCCGGAATGCCTGGTCTTATCATCCTTGCTTTATAGATTGGTAGCACTTTTGTGGAATCATAAGGAGGTGGGTTTTGGTTCCAATCGCCACCAATAATAACATAATTTCCTTTTTGGTATTCAGTCAGCATCAGTTGTTTTAAGGCATTGAGTTCCTTCGCCCTCAGTGCAGCAGCATCATCAAAGGCGGAATTATGAGTATTAATAAGCACCAGCTCTTTTCCGTTACGGGTTATAAAACGGGTTTCAAGAAAGCATCTTTTAAGTTGAAAAAGTCGCATTGGCCACTCATACGATGACTGAAATGATACTCGTTTAGCTGAAACAGGGTGTGCCCGGCTTAAAGTTACCTGACCGGCCCTCACCTTCCCCATTGGATTAACAGGTGGAATGGGAACCCAGGCGTTATAGTTCATTGCAAAGTACCCGCTGTACGAAGGCATTTCCGCTGATATTTGCTTTAACTGGTTATGCAGGTATGATCTCCCCGAAGAAGTATCAACTTCCTGCAGGAAAATGAAATCACTTTTACTGAATGACTTAATCCGCGAAATACATGCCTCAGTGTATTTTTCGTTTTGCGCTTTTGTCGGTCGAACCATGGTTCCACCTTCATAGAAAAAATCCATGTCTTGGCCTAACCCAAAATATCCAAGGTTCCAGGTGGTTATGGTCAATGAGTCGCCTATGGTATCAGCTTTCGCGGAAACCTGAAAACTAAGTTCTTTAGGGGGTTTGAACTCTGAAAACGTTTGGTATGCAAGGAATGCAGCAAAGGCTACAATGATGAAAAGCAGAAACCACAAAATGGCCCTGATGACCTTTCTTAGCATGGTGTTTGGTTTTATATAACCAAAGATAAGGAAATTAAATTAGTTTTTCCAGAAAGCGCGCGACCAGGTAACAAAAACACTGAATAATTCCAATCTGCCAAGGAGCATTAAAAATGAGAGTGTCCATTTGGCAACATCGGTCAGGTGTGCATAGTTGGCAACCGGACCTGTTGTGTTTAAACCCGGACCTATACCACCCATGCAAGTTGCAACAGAGCCCATAGAAGAAATTAAATCGAGGCCGGTGATGGTTAGAATCAATGTTCCTATAAAGAAAGTAAGAAGATACAGATAAAAAATAGCAAGTACATTATGCATATTCATTGAATTTAATGCTCTGCCGTCGACACGAACTCTGAATACCCCGCTCGGATGAACCAGATGCCTGAGGGAAACCCTTAGATTTTTTAGCAAAACAACCCATCTTATAACTTTTATACTTCCCGAGGTTGAGCCTGCCATTCCGCCAATAAACATCAGCATAAACAAGATAAACCATGCATAAACCGGCCAAAGCATATAATCTTCGTTGGCAAAACCGGTGCATGAAATTATACTTACAACATTAAACAATGCTGAACGCCATGCTTCTTCAATACCATAATGTCTTTGAGCAATGAGGCCAATGGTGATTAAAATTGAAGAAATGAGTATGATTAAAACATAAGTTCTGTACTCGACACCTGAAATAGCTTTCTTTATTTTTCCATTTATAGCCAGGTAATGAAGAGTAAAGTTTGTTCCTGCCAGAAACATGAATAGAATAGAAACATACTGAATATATGGTGAATAACCGGCCAGACTTGTGTTTTTAGGTGAGAAACCCCCGGTAGCCAGTGCTGCGAAAGCATGGCAGATTGATTCAAAGAAGTTCATGCCACCCAGCATGAGCATTATGACCATTGCAAATGTTAATCCGGCATATATACCCCACAGACTCCTTGCGGTATTCTTAATACGGGGTGACAATTTTTCCTTTTCAATGCCCGGAACTTCTGCAAAGAACAACGACATGCCGCCAAAACCAAGGAATGGAAGGATGGCAATCGTAAGTACAATAATACCCATGCCACCAAGCCAGTGGGTCATAGCCCGCCAGAAGAGCAATCCTTTTGGAATGATTTCAATATCCCTTAAAATGGAGGCGCCTGTGGTTGAGAACCCCGACATAGTTTCAAAGAAGGCATCGGTATAATGTGGTATAGCACCACTAATATAGTATGGAAGCGCACCGAAAACAGAAATAATAATCCAAACAGTCAAAACAATCAGGTAACCCTCGCGCATGCCAATTTCACGCTCCTCGTAGTTACGTCTTGAAAACCATAAAATTAAACCAACAGCAGCGGTTATTGCAGCCGAATAAATGATAGGCATTGCATCTGTCCTTTCATAATAAAAAGAGAAAGGCAGTGCTGTAAGCATAAATAATGCCTCAATCATCAGCAATAAGCCTACAATTTTTACCAGTGGTTTTACTTTGAAAGGATACATTTTCTATTTGTTCCAAAAAGTAGAAGAAAACAATAACAGTACAGTAAAAAGCTCCAGACGGCCAAGTAACATAAGTCCTGAAAGAACCCATTTACCCACATCAGGAACAAAGCCATAATTTAAAATGGGCCCTGTGGCACCAAGTCCCGGACCAATATTCCCCAAACATGAAGCTACCCCTCCAATAGATGATTCAAAGTCGAGACCAATAAGAGTCATGGTTAATGAGCCAAAGGTGAAGACTAATATGTATAAAAGAAAGAATGCCAGCACGTTAAATATGATTCCCTGAGAAACTGATTTACCATTAAGTCTAACGGGAATTAAAGCAAATGGATGAATCAATCGCCTTAATTCCATTCGGCTGTTCCTGAATAAGAGTATAATCCTAACCACTTTTATACCACCGCCGGTAGAACCGGTGCAAGCACCAATAAACATTAAAAGAAATATGATTACCCATGCATAACCCGGCCACTTAAGGTAGTCGGTACTTACAAAACCCGTTGTCGAAATTATTGAAACAACCTGGAAGAGTGAATCACGTATGCTTTTTTCAACAGAAGTTCCTTTAAGAAAATAAAGTGTTGTTCCAACTACAAGTGTGGCACTGAGAATTATATATATGTAATTCTTAAGTTCATCATTTTTCAGTATTGACCTGAATTTCCCTTTGATAGTAAAAAAGATAAGGGAAAAGTTTATGCCTGCCAGAAACATAAAAAGGATGAACACGTACTGAAGGTAAGGTGAAAATTCTGACACAGAAGTATTTTTGGTACTAAAGCCTCCGGTTGCCAAAGTGGCAAACGCATGACAAAGTGAATCATAGAGGCTTAGTCCGCCAAACATCAGAAAAATTGTGCATAATAAAGTAAGGGTAACATAAATTGCCCAAAGGTTTTTGGCTGTTTGTGTGATACGGGGATGCAATTTATCGGCAGTAACTCCAGCTGCTTCAGCATCAAATAACTGCATACCTCCAATTCCCAATACTGGTAATATAGCAAGTGAAAGAACAATTATTCCCATACCGCCCATCCAATGGGTAAGTGCCCTCCAGAACAAAATACCTTTTGGAACAGATTCAATATCAGTAAAAACCGTAGCACCTGTTGTGGTGAAACCTGACATAGTTTCAAAAAATGCATGACTATAGTTAGGGGCAACACCGCTTAAAATATATGGGAATGCCCCAAAAAAGGCGATCATTACCCATGATAGTGTTACTATTATATATCCTTCGCGTTTGCCAATACTGTTCTGATCTAATTTTCGGGTAAAAAGAAAGCAGGAACTTCCAAAAATGAGGGTTACCGCTCCCATTATCAATAATGGAAGAAAATCATGTTTTGGATTAAAAAGCGCAAGGTGATTTAAGAATTCAGGGTCATAATAAACCGAAGGTACCAGGCAAAGAAGCATGAACATTCCTTCAATCACCAGAAGGAAGCCAATTACCTTAATGATAGCAAATTTATTGATATCCCTTATGGTGGTCATAAAATTTACACTAAATGCTTAATTAAACAGGTCCTGCACTCTGGCAGCTGCCTCAGGGAGTGCAAATACAACCACAAGATCACCTTCCCTGATCTGGAAATCACCAACAGCTATATAACTTTGATTTCCCCTGACAATACCACCAATGATACTACCCCTGGGACAATTTAGCTCCTTAATCAGCTTTCTTGTAGCTGTTGCACCTTTTTTAACAAGGAATTCAAGCACTTCAGCATCAACACCGCTAAGGAACTTGGTAGACCTTACATCAGCTTCCATGGTAAAACCGGCAATATATGAGGCTGTTATAAGCTTTTTATTTATTACCGTCTCAATTCCTATACTTTGTGAAATACTGATATAATCGAGATTCTCAACCAGTGGAATAACTCTTTTAACTCCAAACCTTTGAGCAAGCAGACAGGTGAGTATATTGGTTTCATAATCATTGGTAACGGCAATAAAAGCATCCATATTCCTGATGCCTTCATCTTCAAGCAATTCTATATCACGTGCATCAGCATTAATAATAAGCGTTTTTTCTAACTGGTCAATGAGGTTAAAAGCCCTGTCCTTATTAACTTCTATCAATTTAACATTCATTTCACGTTCAAGCAGTTGTGCGGTTTTACGGCCTATTCTACCCCCTCCAACTATCATGACATTTCTAACATCCATTGGTTCTTTGCCACCCAAACGCATTAAAGCATCTATTGCAGCAGGTTTACTGATAACATAGGCAAGATCACCATTCTTAAACATATCATCACCCTTGGGAATAATAGTCTTACCTAACCTGTGAATTGCAACCGCCCTGAAATCGAGCCTTGAGTTTTCTTTAGCTATCTGATTGAGTGTTTTATTAACAACAGGAGCTTTTTCATCCAATTTAAGAAGGATTAAAGAAAGCTTGTTATCAGAGAAATCATAAATTTCAGTTGCTGCAGGCTGTTTTAAAAGTTTAACTATCTCCTTTGAAGCAATACGTTCAGGACAAACCATTGAATCAATGCCAAGAGAACGCATGATTTCACGGTTTTCGTTGGTAAGATATTCAACATTATTTATTCTGGCTATTGTTCGCCGGGCGCCCAGCTTCTTACCTATAGCACAAGTGGTAATGTTTATTTTCTCATCATGGACAACTGATATTAAAAGGTCGGCTCTTTTAACATTTGCCTGTTCAAGGATCTCAATGGAAGAAGAGTCACCAGTGATAGTTAACAGGTCAGTATGTGATTCAATCAGTTTTAAAAGTTCCTGATGCGGGTCTACAACGGTAATATTATGGTTTTCACCGGAAAGCATTTTAGCAAGGTGAAACCCTACTTCACCGTCCCCGGCAATTATTATATTCATAAGTCCTCCTGAATAACAAAAATAAGCTTGCTAAATTAATACATTTTTGACCCTTTTATGCGTAGTATCCTCTTTTTAAATATGGTGAGAATACAATTGAAACATCTCATAATCATTAGTAGCTTATTCATTCATAATAACCATGGAGAATATGCGTTAACTTTGCACTCTCAATCTCTGATGATGTCACCCGGTATAGGAAAACTCCTTCAACAGATCAATAGTCCTGAAGACCTCAGGAAGCTTAGTGAAGACCAATTGCCTCAATTATGCATGGAAATCAGGACACTAATCATTGAAGTGATGTCAAAAAACCCAGGTCATTTGGGTGCCAGTCTTGGAGCAGTTGAACTTGCCGTTGCCATTCATTATGTATTCAATACTCCTGACGATAAACTAATCTGGGATGTTGGTCATCAGGCATATGCCCATAAGATTTTGACAGGTAGAAAGGACGCTTTCAGCACTATCAGGAGGGACGACGGAATAAGTGGTTTCCCTAAAATGAAAGAAAGTCCATATGACTCGTTCGGCACAGGGCATGCATCAACTTCAATATCTGCAGCTCTTGGCATGGCAACAGCAGCACGTCTTGCCAACAATACAAACCGTCAGCATATTGCGGTAATTGGTGATGGGGCACTTACAGGTGGAATGGCCATGGAAGCTCTGAATAATGCCGGTGTTTCAAATACCAATCTTTTAGTAGTCCTTAACGATAATGGTATATCGATCGATAAGAGTGTTGGAGCTTTGAAAGAGTATTTTATAAACATTGTAACTTCACGTGCCTATAAACGGCTTAAAGATAAAGTATGGGTACTCATGGGCGGCAAAACCAGATATGGTGCCAATTCACGACAGGTAGTGAAACAACTAACCCACGCTGTTAAATCTACCATCTTTGATAACTGCAATCTTTTTGAAGCCTTCAATTTCAGGTATCTTGGTCCGGTTGATGGCCATGATGTGGTTAAACTGGTAAAACTGTTGCACGATATGAAGGACGTGCCGGGACCAAAGCTTTTGCATGCTATAACTATAAAAGGAAAAGGTTTTGAACGTGCAGAGCAGGAACAGATACTGTATCATGCTCCCGGATTATTTGATAAAGAAACGGGCGAGATTATTAAAAGCAGCGGTGAAACAAAACCTTCAAGATATCAGGATGTATTTGGGCAAACACTGGTAGAACTGGCGCGTGAGAATGATAAAATAGTCGGCATAACTCCTGCAATGCCTACCGGCTGTTCTCTCAACCTGATGATGAAAGAAATGCCCAACAGGGCTTTTGATGTGGGAATTGCTGAACAACATGCAGTGACTTTTGCAGCAGGCATGGCTGCAGAAAACCTGATACCCTATTGTAATGTTTATTCTTCATTTATGCAGAGGTCATATGACCAGGTGATTCATGATGTAGCATTGCAACAGCTTAAAGTAATATTCTGCCTCGACAGGGCCGGATTAGTTGGAGAAGATGGCCCAACGCATCATGGTGCATATGACCTTGCCTATCTGAATGCTATACCGGGCTTAATTATTGCTGCCCCGATGAATGGTCATGAATTAAGGAATCTGATGTATTCAGCACAACTTCCCGGAAATGGTCCTTATGTAATCAGATATCCACGGGGTTCATGCGCCTGCACTAACTGGCAAAGACCTTTTGAAGAAATAACTGTTGGTAAAGGACGGCAAATTTCTGATGGAAAGGATGTTGCTTTACTGACCATTGGACATCCGGGCAATTTTGTTAAAGAAGCCATATCCATACTTAAGAACGACAATATTCTTCCTGCTCATTATGATATGCGATTCCTTAAACCCATAGATGAAGAAATTCTTCATGAAGTATTCAGTAACTACAAGAGTGTAATAACTGTTGAAGATGGGACTATAAGAGGCGGATTTGGCAGTACAGTACTGGAATTTATGACAGTGCATAACTATTCTGCACAGGTAACGTTACTAGGAATACCCGATGGCTTTATTACCCATGGCAAAGTAGAAAACCTTTATTCAGAATGCGGTTTTGATGCCAAAGGCATTGTTCAGGCTGTCAGGAACAGTATTTTAATTACGGCATAAGATGTCGGAAAAACACCATACCGTTAAACGGGTAGCAATAGTTATAGCAGTACTGCTGATTATATCGGCTGCTATCTTTGGTTCAATCAGCTATCTCAGGGGGGATAAAATTAAGAACCTGCTGCTGGGTGAATTAAACAAACATTTAACTACAGAAGTCACTGTCAGACAAATTGAACTCAGTTTTTTAAAATCATTTCCCTATGCTTCCTTGATTTTAAATGATGTTGTGATCAAAGCCCCCAGGGAGTTGAATGGATCGCCCGGCTTACTCAGCGCAAAAGTACTCATGCTGCGGTTTAACCTGATTAGCGTAATAACAGGTAAATATACCATTCACAGCATTTACGTTAAAAACGCATCCATTTCATTTTATGAAGATGGCCTGGGCCATAAAAATTATAATATTCTGAAAAGCACCGGTACAACCAGCGGCAATGAGGTTAATTTCGACATAAGGAAGTTAACTATTGAAGAATCAAAGGCATATTACAGAAATACAGGGAGAAATGATGATATTGCAGTATCAATTGGCACACTTGCAATGAAAGGAGCTCTTCAGGCAAAACAGTTCACCATGAAGCTTAAGGGTAATTTTCATAATGATAAACTGATTGTAAGTGGCACTACTATTCTTCCAGCCGGGCAAGCTAAGGCAGAAACACTAATTGAAATTAATACCATCAAAGAACTCCTTGATTTCAAGCAGTCAGTTGTAACTTTTGAAAATATTCAAACAGAATTTAATGGTAAATATAGTTTTGGAAACATATCCTCAGCAGACTTTATTGTAAAATCCATAAAAGGTGAAGTACCACAGATACTAAAAGTAATTCCACCCTGGGTTGCCGACTTTTTTAACCCATACAGGCCTGAAGGTTTAATAACGGCCCATGGCAGCATTAAAGGACCTGGTGATGATCCTGAAAAATGGAAAATATCAGTGACCGGTGACCTGACAAATGGCAAATTAACTTATGAGACTGATAAACTTGCTTTTCACGATGTTGAGGTATCAGGAAGCTTATACTATGCAGGAAAAACATCATCAGAAGTTCTAAATCTCAGTAAATTCAGTGGTAAACTGGGAAGCGGCAATTTTAAAGGAACAGCCATGATAAGAAATTTTGCTGATGCACATGGAACCATAACGCTACATGTTAATACTAATATAAAGGAACTTGAAAATTTATTGACGAATGACTATTTTACTCAGTTAAACGGAAAATTAATAGCCGATGTTGCATATAACGGACCACTTACCGGAAATAACAGAATTGACAGGAATATAAAAGGGGAAGCCACTTTTTCAGATGCCGGTTTTGTATATAATAAAGAGCCGGTAAGTGAAATGAATGGTTCAGTTGAGTTCAGAGAGAATAAACTTTTTCTTGATGGGTTTACCTGCACCATCGGAACCAGCGATTTGAAAGCAAATGGTACGATTGATAATCTGGCTGGCTATTTTTTAGGTGATAAGAAAAATGTGCTTGCAAACCTTAGCTTATATTCTAATAGAATCGTTTTGGAAGATCTGATAGGTCTCGTCGCTTCTTCTGGTAGTGAATCAGTATCAACAAGCATTTTTCCACCAAATATTGCCTTTAATTCAGTTGTGAGTATAAATTCTTTGACTTACAAGAAGTTGAACACTGAGAGTATAACAGGATCATTTTCATTGAAAGACGATATACTGAGGGGCTCAAATATTAACATCAAAGCACTTGGTGGTACAATTGCCGCCAATGGTTTAATTAACGGACGATATGGCAACAAAGCACAAATTGTTTCGGAAGCCACTTTCAATAATGTTGACATTAACAAGTTATTCTATCAATTTGACAACTTCGGTCAAAAAAGCCTTGTCAGTGATAATTTAAAGGGAACAGGCGATGCTAAGGTTGATTTTGCCACATCCCTGTATAGTAATTTTACAATAAATACCGAAACAATTGAAGCAGTGGCTGATCTTGAGATCAGAAACGGTGAATTGAATGACTTTGAACCATTGCAGGCCCTGTCACGCTTTCTTGATGCCAGAGAACTTAAAAATGTCAAATTTGCTACGCTCAAAAACCGTATAGAAATTACGCATAAAACAGTACTTATACCCCGCATGGAAATTAATTCATCAGCCCTTAACCTGATTGGTTATGGAACGCATACTTTTGGAAACGATATTGATTATCACGTGAATATATTGTTATCGGATGTCCTTAAAGCAAAGCGGAAGAAACATGATGAAGCTGAGCAATATGTTGAAGATGATGGTTTAGGAAAACCGAGACTTTTCCTACGATTAACCGGTCCGATTGATGACCCCATTGTAAAATATGATACCCAGGCTGTTTCAAAGAAAATTGCCAATGACCTGAAGAATGAAAAAAAGGTTTTAAAAGATGCCCTTCGAAAGGAATTCGGAAAAAAATCAGTCAGCCCGGCACCAAATGGTTCTAAAACAACCGAAAAGCCATCAACAGAATTTCAAATTGAATGGGACGAAACTAAATAACCTCCTATATTTGTAATTACATCCGTTAGAGAAGCAATTTAATCGTCATACAAGCCAGGTGCATGAATATAATGAATCTCTTCAGGCCTAAAGCAAGCTCAATTTACCGGCAAAAAAGAACCTGGAAGAGGTGGCTGTTTTTTGTAGCCCTTATCATTGTAAGTCTTTCACTCTGGTATACCGATTCACTTGTCCGAAAAATTGCTGTTGATGAAAGAGGTAAAATTACAACCTGGGCAAATGCACTTCAACAAAGAGCCCGGTTAGTGAACTATACCGATAAGTTTTTTAAACAAATAAGTGCTGAAGAACAGGAGCGCGCAAAATTACTTGCTGAGGCGACTGTAAAAACCGTTCAGGCTGATGTTGATGAAGATATCAGTTATTACCTGAAGATTATTTCAAACAATACCTCCATTCCGGTTATTATTACTGATGAGCATGGAAACATCAGTCAGACAAAGAATATCACCTTTAATCCTGATACGGTTACAGTAATGACTCCCGAACTAAAGAAGGAGTTTTCGGCTTATGAACCTATTGTTCTGGAATACTATTCAGGCAGTTATATTTATTTCTACTACAAAGATTCAAAACTCTTCTCAGAACTTAAGGTAGTATTAAATGACCTTGTTCAATCGTTCTTCCTTGAAGTAGCCGATAATTCAGCTTCAGTGCCTGTAATAATTACCGACAGCACCCAAAAACGCATCATCCAATATGGCAATATTGACAGTACACTTATAAACGATACAAGTTTCGTTTCCAAAACAATTAATGAAATGGCATCCAGCAATGAACCAATAGAAATTGACATTGCAGGGCAAAAGACTTTTATCTTTTACCAGGACTCCTATGTTCTAACACAATTAAGATATTTTCCATATGTACAGGTTGCCATTGTCAGTCTGTTTCTGTTGGTTTCATACCTGCTTTTCAGTATTGCCCGCAGATCAGAGCAGAACCAGGTATGGATAGGCCTGGCAAAAGAAACGGCACATCAGCTTGGCACTCCCTTATCGTCAATGATTGCCTGGGTAGAATACCTGAAAACGCAGCAGGTAGGGGCTGAGACCATACAGGAACTGGAAAAGGATGTAGGACGTTTAAGTACCATTGCCGAGCGTTTCAGCAAAATAGGCTCCATTGCTAATACAAAACCTGAAAACGTTGTAGAAGTAGTATACAACTCCATTGAGTATTTAAAAACACGTACCTCGCGAATGGTTCAGTTTGATATTACACCTGGCAGGGATGTAGTAATACTAACAAGGGTAAATTACCAGTTATTTGACTGGGTAATTGAAAACCTTGTTAAAAATGCTGTTGATGCCATGTCGGGTAAAGGTAAAATCACTATTGTGATCACTGAAGAGATCAGGCATGTTTTTGTGGATGTCAGTGATACAGGTAAAGGAATTCCAAAAAGGATGTTTAAAACAATCTTTAATCCCGGCTTTACCAGCAAGCAAAGAGGATGGGGATTGGGGTTATCACTCTCCGAACGAATAATCCGTGAAAACCACGGAGGCAAAATATTTGTAAAATCAAGCACTCCCGGAAAAGAAACAACCTTCAGGATTGTTTTAAATAAATAAACAATCGCCACCATTTTTATGTGGAAATAACGCCTGCGGCGTCTGACAGGTCACGACCTGTCCCTACGGTATCTTGAACAACATTGAACCACCTTGAACCACCTTGAACCACCTTGAACCCCTTGAACCCCTTGAACAACAACATTTGAACAACCTTTGAACAACCTTTGAACCACTTTTGAACAACCCTGAACAATCCTGAATCTCTCCTGAATTGTTAATATTATAGAAAGGCTTTAGATTTTTCTTTAAAAATTTTGCAGTTCTAAAAATTGGCTTATTTTTGACGCATCATGGTTGGTGAGATATTTATGTATTCAATCTTCCTTACTGCTAAATTGATCTTCCGCAATATAAAAAATCGCGACAGATATTGATTTGACTGCCTGTGACATGTTGCTTGTCACACACATTCTTGCATATCAACCATTTACAGTTAAAATCAATATCTTAATAATGAAATTACCATTTGCAGAATCTTACAAGATCAAGATGGTGGAGACAATCCGCCGCAGTACAAGAGCCGAACGTGAAGAGTGGATTAAGCAGGCTCATTACAATTTATTTAAGTTAAAGAGTGAACAGGTGTTTATTGACCTGCTGACCGATTCAGGCACAGGTGCCATGAGCGATAAGCAATGGAGTGAAATGATGCTTGGTGACGAGAGCTATGCCGGTGCTTCCTCTTACTTCAAGATGAAGAATGCAATAAAGGATCTTCTTGGATTTGAATATTTTCTGCCAACGCACCAGGGAAGAGCAGCTGAAAATGTACTTTTCTCCGCTTTGGTTAAAGCCGGTGATATTGTTCCCGGAAACTCTCATTTTGATACAACCAAAGGACACATTGAATTCCGTCATGCTAAAGCGATTGATTGCACTATAGAAGAAGCATTCGACACAACCATCGTGCATCCTTTCAAGGGAAATGTAGATCTCAATAAACTTGAAACGGTTTATAAATCGACGCCAAGGGAAAAAATACCTTTTACCGTTGTAACTATTACATGCAATTCATCGGGCGGACAACCTGTATCAATGGCCAATTTGCGCGCCATCAGGGAACTTTCTGATAAGTATGGAATCATGGTTATTTTTGATTCTGCCCGCTTTGCTGAAAACGCTTATTTTATTAAAACCCGCGAAGAAGGTTATGCTGATAAGACAATAAGAGAAATTGTTGCTGAAATGTTCAGTTATGCTGATGCCATGACTATGAGCAGCAAGAAAGATGCTATTGTCAATATGGGTGGTTTTATTGGCTTGCGCGATGAAAACCTCTTCAAAAAAGCCTCAACCTTTAACATTATGTTTGAGGGTTACATTACTTACGGTGGCATGTCGGGAAGAGATATGAATGCACTTGCTCAGGGCCTTTACGAGGGTACTGAATTTGATTATCTGGAAACTCGTATAGGTCAGGTTGCTTATTTGGGAAACAAGTTGGTTGAATACGGTGTCCCGGTTCAACAACCATTCGGAGGCCACGCTATATTTGTTGATGCCAAACGTTTTCTGCCACATATTCCTAAAGAACAATTTCAATCGCAAACATTAGCAGTAGAGCTATATCTTGAGAGTGGAGTTCGTGGAGTTGAAATAGGTGCGTTATTGGCTGATCGTGATCCTGAAACCCGCGAAAACAGGTATCCGGCACTTGAATTGTTAAGGCTCACAATCCCCAGGCGTGTATACACCAATAACCACATGGATTATGTGGCTGTTGGACTTGCCAATGTTTACGAAAGAAGCAAAACCATAACCAGCGGCTTAAAGATCATCAGTGAAGCACCTATTATGAGGCACTTTACCGTTGATTTGGCCCGCGTTTAATAAGGTTTAAAGCCAAAAGGATAAGGGCTAAAGTCTAAATAAAAAGGCTAAGGGCCGTAGTCCGAAGAATAAAAGAGACGTCCTTCCGGCGTCTCTTTTTATTTTAGGTGTTTTAGCGTGTAGACTGCTGTAATCACCATCAATAATACCAGTCCGATTCCAACCAGAGGGGTACTGAATATTAATGATATCAAAAATACCAGAAGGTACCAGATTGGGAAAAGCAAGATACCTGTTCCATATTTTATGGAACTTACAAATTGCGGGTCTTTTACCTTGCCCGAAAAAAAATTGCTCAGCAGGAAGGGAACACAATTGAGTATCAAACCCGGACTGGAAAATAATTTGCCAAAAATAAGCCGCGGAAGACTCTTATTCTGGTAATTGGGCCTATTTTGAGAAAGTTGTGCAGAATGATCGTTAAGCAAATATGCATTCTGTTCTTTTAATAATGCATATGCAGAAGGGTCATTTATAATCAGATTGTTTAATAGTTCAACATTTTCTTTGATCTTGAAGAACGTAACAAAAGGATCCTTTTTGTCTTCCTGATGTGATGCAAATGCCATTGATTCAGCATACCGAATTATAAATGAATATTCCTGAGGATGCCTTACATCAATCATTAACGACCTGACAGATACTGCTAGCCTGTCGCGCAATTGTGCGACAGCCTTGTTGGGAACATCTCTGTACAATTGATAATATTCAGAAGCTCTGATTGGCTCACCAAAAATTACGAGTAACCGGCTTCCCGGCCGGTGATAGTTACTATAATCAAGGCCTACCGGCACAATTACAGGGTCAAGAGTGAAGTCGGTTACTGCAGCAGCCTCAAAAGTCATATGGCAAATTCCTTTTTTCAGAGGTTGAAGGTGTTTGATATGGGTATGAGTACCTTCAGGCATTATTCCAAATGATTGTCCACTTGAAAGCATTTCTGCCACTTTATTGAAAACTTCTGAATTTTTATCCACAATATTAACCCCATCTCTTGGGCGGTATACAGGCATCAGTTTAAGAAATTCCAGAAGTCGGGCAATGGCCGGTTTTTTAAAAATATCAGCACGAGCCAGGAAGTTAACAGGTCTGTCAGCTGCAAAAAGTATTGCCAGTGCATCCATCAGTGCATTTTGATGATTTGCAGCAAATATTACGGGTTTATCTGAGGGAATATTTTCTGATCCGCTAATGCGAACCTTATAATATAACCTGAAGCAGAAACGGGCATATTTATATAGTAGTCGATAACCAATAGGAACTTTCAAGGAATTGTGCTTAAAAATTTATGCCAGTTTTTCAACTTTTCTGACACTCCCCCAAAAGGTTGCCAGACCTAATCCAGATATAATATGCCAGATTCCCCACCAGGCTGCTATGAAAGCCATTCCACCCATTTGAAGGTCGGGTGGGAAAATGCGGGGATTAAAAAGTAATACCAGTCCTAGTCCCGAGTTTTGAATGCCTGTTTCTATAGCAATTGTCCTCCGGTCATTGCGATCCAATCCAAAAAACCATGGAAACACATAGCCTGAAAATAAGGCTAACCCATTATGTAATAAGACAATAATGAAAATCCAGTTAATGTATTCAACAAAATACTCGTAGTTATTTCTGAATGCCATTATAAGGAAAGCAATAAACACGAACATTGATATACGGCTTATTGGTTTCTTTATTTTTTCAGTTAATACAGGGAGTTTGTGTGAGAACAATATGCCAACAGCTACCGGAATTCCCAATAAGATCACAACAGTACGGAACATATCAAGCGGGTCTATCTCAATTGGCCTTAAATATGGAGAGGTTGCTGAATAAAGGCCGCCCCAGAAGGCAAAATTCAAAGGTGTAAACAAAACAGCCAGAACAGTACCTGACGCAGTCAAACTAATTGACAGAGGCACATTTGCTTTTGCCACACTTGAAATAAAATTTGAAACATTGCCGCCCGGACATGAGGCTACCAGTAACATGCCAAATGCAACTGCCGGTGTAATGTATGAGCCTAAAAGAATAACTGCAAGAAAAGTCACAGCAGGAAGTACCAGAAATTGGCTTGCAAGACCTATAATGACCTTTCGCGGGTTGAGAATGATATCCCTCATTTGATCCCATTTAATTCCAAGAGCCACGCCAAACATTATAAATCCTATACAAATATTCATTATATGCAGGCTGGCGGGACTGAAATTGAGCCTGATGTTGTCAAGTAACAATAAATCGTCGTGCATAATCTTATTGATGTGGTTATTACAAAGATGAGAAAAAAAAGTCTACAGTCAACAGTCCACTTTGAAGTCCTCTAAAATATCTACAATACAAAATAATGATACATGAGTTTTCGGTCAGCTCAATGTTTCCTTTCACTGTCAGAGGGTTTAGAGCGTGAATTATAGAAGTGCAGGTGGTTGTTTAGGTTAAAGTTTCTAAATTTGTCGCTTAATCATGGGATTAATGGACAAGTTCAATACTCAATATCTTCTTCAGAGTGTAGATTCAGGTAAAATATATAACGACAGCGGTTGGATGTTGGATGAGCCGGGAGCTGAGGGAAGTACACTTTTGCGTGCTATTTATCACGATAAAAAATTAAATCTTCGTCATGATGCCGACGGCCTTTTCAAATTCGCAAACTGGCTGCCCCTTAAAGGACATCTAAAAGGTTCTGCAGCACCTGTAACATACAAGAGTGATGGACTTGCTTCATTACTTGGTTTAAAAGATTTGTGGATAACTTTTAATGGATACTGGCCTGAACGGGGAGCCAACATGACAACCTGTTCATTTAAAGAAACAGAAGCTTATTCAGTCTGCAGCAGGTTAAACGGACATACTGACAACACTTTGGTAGTAGCCTCTGCCGGAAATACAGCCCGGGCATTTGCTAAAGTGTGTTCTGACAATAATATTCCATTGATACTTTGTGTGCCTTATGATTATATTGACGCTTTGTGGTTTGACAAGCAATTGAATGACTGCGTCAAACTATACTGCACTGCCCGGGGTAGCGACTACTTTGATGCCATTGCCTTAAGCAATATAATTGCCAGGCAACCGGGATACACAGCCGAAGGGGGTGCAAAAAATGTGGCCAGGCGTGACGGAATGGGAACAACGGTATTAAGCGCCGTTTCTACAATTGGACGTATCCCAGATTTTTATTTTCAGGCCGTAGGTAGTGGCACTGGTGCCATTGCGGCCTGGGAAGCAAATTTGCGGTTAATTGATGATGGAAGTTTTGGTAAAAATAAAATGAGACTCATTGTTTCGCAAAACGCCCCATTCCTTCCTATTTTTTATGCATGGAAAGCAGGTTCACGACAATTGCTGCCCATGAACGATGAGGATGCACGAAACCAAACTCATCATATTGATGCAAAAGTTCTTTCCAACAGAAGACCTCCATATTCAATCAAGGGCGGTTTATTTGATGCATTGCTCGATACAGATGGTGATGTGCACTCAATCACCAATGAAGAACTCAGAGATGCCGCCCGTGTTTTCAAGGAGAATGAAGGTGTGGATATTTACTCAGCCTCAGCTGTAGCAACATCTTCACTTATGAAATCAGTAGCCTCAGGTTTGATAAAGCCTGATTCACTTGTTATGCTCAACATAACCGGTGGTGGCGAGCAACTCTTCAAGTCGCATCATAGTTCAGTATACCTGAAACCTCTTTCAGTTTTTGATATTAATACTTCTGAGGAGGAGATTATTAAAGCTATTATATAGGCTTTAAACTACTTTTGAATTTTAGTGGGATTTTGCTCAACGAAAGCCTTCCAGCCTGAGAATTTCTTTTCAGTACCTGATGGTTTATTCTGAAGGTAATGACAAACCGCAGCTGCAACTGCATCTGTAGCATCTAAAATGATATCTTCATTTGGCATTACCATAAGGTTTTTCAGCATAGCAGCTACCTGCTCTTTTGAGGCGCTTCCATTTCCCGTTATAGATTGCTTAATTTTTCGCGGAGAAAATTCGAATATTGGAATATCACGGTAGAGTGCTGCCGCCATAGCAACCCCTTGTGCCCTGCCAAGTTTGAGCATTGATTGTACATTTTTACCAAAAAAGGGAGCTTCAATAGCCAGTTCGTCAGGATGGTACTGCTCAATGAGACCAAGCACCGATTCAAATATCTTCTTGAGCCTGAGTGCATGGTCTTCTTTGTAACTGAACTTGAAGACATCAAGAGTGATCAGCTCAATTTTCTTACCTTTAACGGCGATTACTCCGTAACCCATTACCTGTGTGCCGGGGTCAATACCCAGGATAATCCTGTCGTGATCCATGTTTCTGTTATAAAAACCGCTATGGCGATTTCGGCAAAGTTAAAGAAAACCATTAATTATGCATTGAGAATTGTCATTGCTGCCGCTGCCTTATGGTTTATTTATAAGCAACTTACAGATGCTGATAATTGGCAGTCATTTAAAGACACTGTTACATCCAGGTTAAATAGCACTTCATTCAGGTTCCAGGTGTTTATAGTTCTTTTATTGATGCCGGTTAACTGGGGAATTGAATCGTACAAGTGGCGGATGCTCATTGCCTATGTTGAACGCATAACCTTTAAACATGCAATGCTTTCAGTATTTACCGGTATAACAATGAGTCTGTTTACCCCGAACAGGATTGGAGAATTCTTTGCCAGGTTATTGACTCTTAAAAAAGCACCACTGATGAAAGGTGCCTTTTTGACGATAACCGGTAGTATTAGCCAGTTGCTTACAACACTTCTTTTTGGAATGCTGGCTTTATGTATCTTTATTCCATCCTACTACAGCTTATCGGAAACCCGCAATTATTTAATCTGGCTGCTCGTTTGCATCACATGCGGCTTTGCCGGGATAACAATGGTGATGATGTATTTAAGGGTCCCCGGTATTTACAGGCTGACGACTGTTTTTGTAAAACCCGGTTGGGAGAAGATAAGGGGATATCTTAGAGTCATAAGACGATTAAAACGCAGGCTTCTACTTAAAGTTTTGTTATTAAGTATCAGCAGATACCTTGTCTTTTCCACTCAGTTTTTTCTGATGCTTCTTGCTTTCGGGCTCCCTATAGATTGGTTTAACGCTTTTATATTGATTTCAATGACTTATTTTACAATGACAGCAATACCAACTATTGCTCTGGTCGATCTTGGAATAAGGGGATCTGTTTCTATTTATTTTCTTGGATTGTATTTTAATGGTGTAGCGGGTGCTTCAGTTTCAATACTCGCAGCCACAACAGCTGTCTGGATAGTCAACATGGCGCTTCCGGCAATTATTGGTTTGATGTTTATCTATCGTATTAATATCATAAGGAAAGAAGCATGATTGCAGTCGCTTTAATATCGACACTATTGCTTTTATTAACTGTAAATTACTGTTTACTAATCTTTAATTTCATTAAGGGATTGAGGAATTTACAGCAGTTACCACATGCAACTAATCGCTTGCGTAAAGTAACCATTATAATCTCTGCCAGAAATGAAGAAGATAATATTGAAGATTGTCTTACAAGCCTTTTGGCACAAGATTATCCAAAAGAGTTCTTTGAAGTACTTGTTATAGATGACCAGTCAACCGACAACACAGCTTATGTGATCAGTGAATTTATCAGAACGCATACCTTTAATTGCAGGATGCTCAAAACAAATGCCCGGGGAGGTAAAAAGCTGGCATTTATACTTGGACTGAAAGAAGCCACGGGTGAATTGATACTAACCACCGATGCTGACTGCATAACACCACCCCAGTGGATCAGAGCGATGAACCGCTGCTTTGATGTAACTAATGCCGTGTTTGTTGCCGGACCTGTTATGATGCACCCCTGTAAAAGCTGGTTCCAAAAATTCCAATGCCTTGAGTTTAACGCATTAATTGCCTCAACTGCTGGTTCTTTTGGAATAAACAGGCCGCTAATGAGCAATGGTGCCAATATGGGTATTCTTGCACAAGCGTGCCGGGAAGAGATGGTTAAATTAAACACGGTATCAGGTGACGATGTCTTTACTATGTTTTATCTCAAACAGAAATACGGCCGTAAAAGACTTACATTCCTGAACTCCCCTGATTCAGTTGTACTGACAAAGACTACAGATAGCTTTAAAGATTTTATCCAGCAGAGAATACGCTGGACTTCAAAAAGCACCTCCTATACTGATCGGGATGTTATATATACTGCTTTGTCGGTTATGTGTGTTAACATGTTGCTTCTGATTGCAATTGCAGGTTCTTTAGTACCGTCAGCAGGGCAGAATTCCATTATTTTAAAAATGGTAACGATGGTATCCCTGATTTTGAAGACAATTTTTGATTATAGTTTACTGGTAAAGTACTCCGGTTTGTTTGGTCAGAAAGATCTTATAAAATATCTTCCACTGGCAGAAATACCAGTGCTGATTTATACCACCCTGACCGGATTGCTTGGTACAATACTTCCATACAACTGGAAAGGAAGGAAGTTTTGACAAACAAGTAGCCTTAACCAACCACTCGTTTTTATGCAAAGCCTAACCGGCTATTTGTTTTTTAAGTTTCAAAATTGATTCAGCCATAAGCATATCAAGTGGAGTAGTGATTTTGATATTCTCTTCCATGCCTTTAAATAAAGTAATTGGCACTTTCAGCTGATCAACCATAGTTGCATCATCAGTATAAGAAGGAAATTCGCGGTTACTATAAGCTCTTTTTAAGATTGAAAGAGTAAAAACCTGTGGTGTTTGCACAATTTTATACCTGTCACGTTCAACGCTAATATTGTCGTTCCCTTCAATTTGTCTTAATGAATCGCGCAGATCCATATATGGAACGGCACTTCCGGTACTTTCTGCTATTTCGTAAGCCTGACTTATTAATTCAGTTGAAATAAACGGCCTGACGCCATCATGCACTGCTACAAGTGCTTCAGAACCATTTATTGCAAGCAGTCCATTTTTAACTGACTGCGACCTGAAAAGGCCTCCGTCAACAATGGTATGAGGAACACAGGAATATGTATCACTCAGTTCCATCCAATAATCTTTAAAAGCAATAGGTATTGCAACAATAATATTCCTGATACCTGCATCGGCAAATGCACAAATTGAATGCATCAAAACAGGGCGATCATCCAGCATTATAAATTGCTTTGGAATTTTAGAACCCATTCGCACACCAGTGCCCCCGGCAACGATAATAACGTACTTTTCCATGCTCAAAAAATTACAGGCCGTTATATTAACGACCTGTAGTAAAATTAGTTTTATTAAATGGTGAAGTCAAATAAAACTTCACAAAATTCACTTACAATATGAGCATTGCATCACCATAGGTAAAAAACCTGTATTTTTCTTTAACAGCTTCTTTGTATGCTGTCATTAAGAAATCAAAGTCAGTAAAAGCTGCAGTCATCATAAGCATAGGCGACTGAGGCAAATGGAAATTAGTGATCATACAGGTAGGGATACTAAATTCATAAGGTGGGAATATGAACTTATTTGACCAACCCTTATAAGGTTTTAGGAGGCCTGCAATAGAAACAGAGGTTTCAACAGCCTTCATTGTAGTAGTTCCAACAACGCAAACCTGTTTTCGGTCAAGCTTGGCTTTATTGACTATTTCAGCAGCCTGTTCTTCGATAATTAATTCCTCAGAATCCATCTTATGTTTTGTAAGGTCTTCCACATCTATAGCCCTGAAATTTCCAACACCGGCATGTAAAGTAACATATGCAAAAGAAGCACCCTGGAGCTCAAGGCGTTTCATTAACCCTTTACTAAAATGCAGGCCTGCAGTTGGAGCAGCAACAGCTCCTTCTTTACTGGCATAAACGGTTTGATACCATTCTTTATCTTCTTCTTTAATATCCCTGAGTGCCTGTAATTCTTCAGGAAGAGGAGTTTTACCCAGACCCTCGATAGTTTTTTTGAACTCTTCGTATGGGCCGTCAAAGAGAAACCTTAAAGTACGGCCGCGTGAAGTTGTGTTATCAATAACTTCAGCAACCAATGAATCATCATCACCAAAATAAAGCTTATTGCCGATTCTGATCTTACGGGCAGGATCGACAAGAACATCCCATAAACGGGCTTCTGCATTTAATTCCCTTAAGAGGAATACAGTAATCTTTGCCCCGGTTTTTTCTTTTTCACCAGTCAGGAGTGCAGGAAATACTCTGGTGTCGTTTATTACAAAAACATCCCCCTCGCCGAAATATTCAAGCAGATCGGTGAATTTACGATGTTCGATAGTTTTTGTCTTCCTGTTAAGGACCATAAGCCGCGATTCACCTCTGTTTTCAACAGGTTCTTTAGCGATAAGGTCATTTGGCAAGGAATAACGGAATTGTGAGAGTTTCATTCCAGAGGGGTATTTGAGTTAAATTCGGTGAAATATTTTCAGTTTAGATAATTCTTATAGCTTATCAAAAAATAATTACATTTGCAATCAGTAGCACTTCTTCAAATTTAGAATTCCGGCAGAGTATAATCACCCCTAAATTAAGGGGTGCAAAAATAATACATTTTTCGCTAAAAATCAAGGGTAAAGTTGACCTTTTTGTATATTTCAAGCCAGCAAGTCTGACTACAATTCAAAAAAGATTGTAACTTTGCCGCTTCAAAGCGTTTCTATAAACCCTTTATCACTCTGGTGAATGGCAACAGTGGTTAACATTTTCTCTGGCAGGGCTACCCGTTACCTGGCAGAAAAGATAGCAGCAAGTTATGGTAAAAAATTAGGTGATGTGCTCATTACCGACTTTTCAGATGGTGAATTTCAACCTTCCTTTGAAGAAAACGTTAGAGGAAACGACTTATTCATTGTTCAGTCAACCTTTGCTCCTACCGACAATCTTTTTGAGTTACTGTTGATGATAGATGCCGCAAAAAGGGCATCAGCAAGGCACATTATTGCTGTTATCCCTTATTTCGGATTTGCCCGTCAGGACAGAAAAGATAAGCCCCGTGTTTCAATTGCAGCCAAACTGGTCGCCAATCTTTTGACTGCAGCCGGTGTTCAGCGGATTATCACCATCGATCTTCATGCCGACCAGATACAAGGCTTTTTTGACGTTCCTGTTGATCATCTGTATTCTTCTTCAATCTTCATCCCATACATTAAGCAACTTAACCTTCCGAATATGACAATGGCTTCACCTGATACAGGTGGAACCAGAAGGGCTGCTGCTTATGCAAAAATCCTCAATTCAACTTTTGTTATTTGTTACAAACAGAGGGCAAAAGCCAATCTGGTTGAAACTATGGCACTAATTGGTGATGTTAAAGGTAAAGATGTGATTTTAGTGGATGATATCATTGATACAGGTGGTACAATTTGCAAAGCAGCCCAGTTAATGATAGACAATGGGGCTAGCAGTGTGAGAGGTTTCTGTACCCATCCGCTGTTATCAGGCAATGCTGTTGAAAAAATAGAAAATTCTGCATTTACAGAGGTAGTGGTAACAGATACTATTCCTCTTAAAGTTCAGAGTCCAAAGATAAAGGTGCTTACCACTGCCGATCTTTTGGCTGATGTTGTTGGTAAAGTCCACAACTATGAGTCTATTTCAACCCTCTTTAAATTCGATTAATATTTTATAAACCAAATTAAATAAACTAGTAATGAAAACAGTATCATTGAGCGGTTCTCTTCGCGAGAACGTAGGGAAAAAAGATGCTAAAGCACAGCGCGTTGCCGGAAAGGTACCCTGCGTAATTTATGGTGGAAAGGAACAAATCCATTTTACTACCGATGTAGTAAATTTTAAACCTATCCTGTATTCACCATCATCTTATCTTGTTAATATTGATGTCGACGGTAAGGAATATCTTACTATTCTTCAGGATGTGCAGTCACATCCAGTAACCGACAGTCTTCTTCACGTTGATTTTCTGGAACTTGATAAAGAAAAACCAGTTGTTATTGCTGTTCCTATCAGAATTACCGGTACTTCACCTGGTGTATTAAGGGGTGGTAAATTAATTAAGAAATTTCGTAAGCTGAAAATTAAAGCCTTAATTCAGCATCTTCCTGATGAGATTGAAGTTAGTATATCAGATATAGACCTCAACCAGTCAGTTAAAGTTGGTGACTTAAAACTTGATAATGTTGAGTTTCTTGACATCAAGAATGCTGTAATTGTAACTGTACAGTCAACACGTAACGTTGAACCAGTAGCACCAGGTAAATAACAAGCAAGTAGGTGCAGATTTATTTTGCCCTTACAATACATAAAAATAAAGGCGTTGCGTGCAACGCCTTTATTTTTTCATCTAAAACTTAAATTACAAACAAGGTATAGTGATACACTTATTTATAATTTTGTATTCATGAAGTATCTGGTTGCAGGCTTAGGAAATATTGGAGATGAGTATGCCAACACCCGGCATAATATTGGTTTTATTATTGCAGATGCACTTGCTGCCGACCTGGGAGTTAAATTTACAACCGACCGTCTTGCATCAGTTGCTGAAGCACGCATAAAAAACAAATCAGTATTGATCATCAAGCCAACCACTTATATGAATCTAAGCGGTAAAGCCATGAAATACTGGCTTACAATGGAAAAAATTGAAGTTGAAAATTCATTGGTGGTTACTGATGACCTTGATCTTGATCCGGGAGTTCTGCGTTTAAAAACCAAGGGCAGCGGAGGCAGTCACAACGGACTCAACAACATAATTGAAATGCTTGGAACCAACGAGTTCCCGCGTTTACGGGTAGGTATAGGAAATGATTTTGCCAGGGGATTTCAAATTGATTACGTGCTGGGCAAATTCTCAAAACAAGAAGAGAAGATATTCCTCGAAAGGATTCCAGTTGCCATTGAAATGATTAAATCATTTATCCTGGCAGGACCAACGAACACGATGAATACCTTTAACAATAAATAGGGGTGCAGTAATCACCTTTTCGATTTCTTTACCTAATCTATTGTCACAAAATAGATTTCTGTCCAAAGATATTTGTACCTCTTAATTATTATAAGGACAGAAAATCCCTTTTAGATTCCTTTTACCTCACTTACCAGACTCTAACCAGGCTGCAACCATCCACCTACTACCCACCCTATTATTTATATAGAGTGGATACAAGGGGGGTACAGAGTGGGTATAGAGTGGGGTAAATTGAATCTCAACTTTAACATCAAATAAAAATTGAGAGAGCTAATAACCTTGGTAGAATTTGTTACAATACCCAAGGGAGATAAGTGTTGAAAATTATGAACATTCAATACTTAAGCGAATCTTACTTTGATTTGAAGATTGCTGTGTAAGTTTGATTTGAAAGCAAAAGAAAAGATCAGATATTACTTGATACGGTGATATACTACATCCCTTATCTTGTCAATATCTATGCGCTCCTGCAGCATTGTATCCCGTTCACGAATAGTAACAGTATTATCTTCCAGAGTCTGATGGTCAACTGTAATACAGTAAGGTGTACCAATGGCATCCTGGCGGCGGTAACGCTTACCAATAGAATCTTTCTCTTCATACTGGCACATGAATTCACGTTTTAGCTCATCCATAATAACTCTTGCCTTTTCAGGAAGATCGTCCTTTGCAACCAGTGGAAGCACCGCTGCTTTAATAGGAGCAAGAATCGGAGGGAATTTCATTACAACGCGTTCAGAACCATCCTCAAGTTTCTCTTCAGTGTAGGCATGGCTCATGAGGGCAAGGAATGTACGGTCGAGGCCTATTGAAGTTTCAACAACATAGGGGACATAGTTCTCATTCAGTTCAGGATCGAAATACTGTATTTTCTTGCCTGAGAATTTCTGATGGGCACTAAGGTCAAAGTCAGTCCTTGAATGAATACCTTCAAGTTCTTTAAATCCAATAGGGAAGTTAAATTCTATATCAGCAGCTGCGTTGGCATAGTGTGCAAGCTTATCATGATCGTGGAAACGGTAGTTCTCAGCTCCGAGGCCTAATGAAAGATGCCAATTCATGCGCTCTTTCTTCCAGAACTCAAACCATTCAAGTTCAGTGCCGGGCTTAACAAAGAACTGCATCTCCATTTGCTCAAATTCACGCATACGGAAGATGAACTGGCGGGCAACGATCTCATTCCTGAAGGCTTTACCGATTTGTGCAATACCAAATGGTATCTTCATACGGCCTGTCTTCATTACATTCAGGAAGTTTACGAATATACCCTGTGCAGTTTCAGGACGAAGATAAATGGTACCTGCATCTTCACTCACTGAACCCATCTTTGTGGAGAACATAAGGTTGAATTGCCTTACTTCTGTCCAGTTGCGCGTACCTGATATCGGGCAAACAATTTCAAGATCTTCTATGAGCTTCTTAACAGCATCAAGGTCATTGGCTTCCAGGGAACTATAAAGCCTGTGTTTAGCATCGTCTATCTTTGCCTGGTTTTCGAGAACACGCTGATTGGTTTCGCGGAACTGTTTTTCGTCAAAGGCATCACCAAAACGCTTTGCAGCTTTTTCAACTTCCTTGTTGATTTTGTCTTCTATTTTGGCAACATAGTCCTCAACCAGTACATCGGCACGATAACGTTTCTTTGAATCCTTATTGTCAATCATAGGATCATTAAACGCATCAACATGTCCGGATGCCTTCCAGATGGTGGGGTGCATAAAGATGGCCGAGTCAATGCCTACTATATTCTCATGGTATCGTACCATTGCATTCCACCAGTACTGTTTGATGTTGTTTTTTAGTTCAACGCCATTCTGACCGTAGTCGTATACAGCACTTAAACCGTCATAAATTTCACTGCTTTGAAATACAAACCCATACTCCTTGGCATGGGATATGATCTTTTTAAAAACTTCTTCGTTATTTGCCATAGGGAGGCAAAAATAAGAAAAAAAGGCTAAAGGCTAAAGGCTAAGGGTTAAAGTAAAAAGTAAAAAAAGTTTTATTTACTTAACGTTTGCCACAGCAATTCTGCAATGTCAAGATTTTTAACTTCATCCTCTTTATTTTTGTATTTGAGGCCATCGGTTATCATCGTCATGCAGAACGGACAGGATGTAGCGACAATATCAGCACCTGTGTGAAGCGCTTCTTCGGTTCTTTCAACGTTTACTTCCCTGAAGCCTGGTTCTGCTTCTTTAAACATCTGCGCACCACCGGCTCCACAGCAAAGTGCTTTGCTCCTGTTGCGCGGCATCTCAAGGATTTTATCTGTGACCGATTTATTAATCTCACGAGCGGGTTCATATATGTCATTCCCTCTGCCAAGGTAACATGGGTCGTGATATACAATGCTTTTGTCCTTAAGGATGTTCTTATCGGCTTTAAGTATTCCTTTATCCAGCAAATCATTCAGGAACACCGAATGGTGCGTTACCTCATAATGCCCGCCTAAATCAGGATATTCGTTTTTGAAGATATTGAAACAGTGGGGACAACAGGTGATGATCTTCTTCACGTTATACATGTTCAGGGTTTCAATCACCCTGAGTGCCTGCATCTGGAAGAGCATTTCGTTACCTGACCTTCTGGCGGGATCACCATTGCAGGTTTCTTCAGCACCGAGTATTGCGAAATCAACTCCGGCATGCAGTAAGAGCCTGGCAAAAGCAACGGTAACTCTCTTATACCTGGCATCAAATGCACCTGCACAGCCAACCCAAAAGAGATATTCAGGTGTTTTACCCTGTGCAGCCAGGTCGGCCATTAGGGGTACTGTATATGTGTCAATAGTCTTCATCTTCTCCTATTTATTAAGGTCATTCAACCAGAGGAGCCTGTCCTCAGGCGGATACTGCCAGGGAGCTCCGTTATTTTCAATATTCGCAAACATGGCATTTAACCCTGAAGGCGCTGATGCCTCTTCCATTACCATAAAGCGCCTCATATCCAAAATGAGTGAAGGATGATTTATATTCACCGGACATTCTTTGGCACAGGCATTACAGGTTGTACATGCCCACAGTTCTTCGGCAGTAACATAATCATGAAGCAGTGTTTTTGTATCCTGGAATTCCTTTCCCTTTTCACGCGTAATGGCAGCATATTCCTTCATTCGTGCACGCAGGTCAACGAATATCTTCCGTGGCGACAGCTTCTTACCTGTGATATTAGCCGGACAATTATCGGTACACCGGCCACATTCAGTACAGGCCAGTGAATCAAGGTAGTTCTTCCAGTTCACATCGCCTGCATCCTTAACCCCATATCTTGCAATGGCGCCTTCAGGGGCCTGTGCCCTTTCAGGAAATAACATATACCTGATTTCAGCGGTAATGGCAGGCATGTTTTGCAAATACCCCAGTGGTTGTAATCTTGATAAGAACACATTAGGTATGGAAGTGAAAACATGGAAATGTTTCGAATAAGGCAGAATATTAGCAAACAGGAATATTAACAATATGTGCGACCACCAGCATATTTCATGGATTACATGCAATGTTTCATCATGCAAACTGCCTGCAATATACGGAGCCAACAATCGGCTGAGAGGGTATGTACCTTCATAACCATCAAGATGAAGCGTGTAATATGACATATTCAATCCGGCGAGCGAAACCATAAGCAACAGAATAATAGTCAGGGCAATAATGGCATCGTACTTTGATTTAGGCTTCATTTCAATTCCATAGAATCTCCGCACTTTAATAAAAAGCCGGCGGGCCATAAAAACCATTATGCTTAGTATAATAATATAAGCCATTCCATCGCCTGAAGCCGTCACAAAATGGTAAAACCAACCGGTAGATGACATTATTCGCTCATTGCCGGTGAGTCCGTCAATAACCATCTCAATGCTGCCAAGAGTAATGACAATAAAGCCCCAGAAAGTTAATGCATGAAATAGTCCGGCAATCGGATACCTGAAGATCTTTGTCTGGCCGATTGCCACTTTCATCATAATCCGGAACCTTAGCCCCCATTGTCCTATCGCCTCTTTCTTTGTCAGGCTGAAATTATACCACAAGCGCCACATGCTGTAAGCAAAAACAGCCAGTGTAATCAGCAGTGTTATTGAAAAAATGATCTGTTTTACCATAATCACATCAGTTTTTGGTATACCTGCCACCAACGGTCAGGAATTTCACTATTGCAGGCTGTAAGATAATCATTATACGAACACGGCACCATGTAATGCGCTGAATACCTGACCTGTTTTTCGTCACCACAAATCACTTCCATCCACCAGCGGTCGGTCTTGCGGCTCTTATAAAATACAATCCCATCTTTAAAATCAGTAGTAGGCACGGTATATTTAATGAACTCGTCATTTGCCGGTTTAGGCACATCATTCTTGCGCTGGTTGAAACCTTCAAACACATACCAAATCACCTCAGCCAGGAGAAAAGCGGTCATTCCATTGCGATCAAAAGAAGGATTCAATTCAAAGAAACCGATTGATGATAATTTCTCACTCATCGCAGCATATCGTGCTGCCTGGCATGCCTGCTCTCCGGTGAAACCATTAGGAGAAGCATTACCGTTGCCTGGAGCTTCTGAACCTTTAATGGCACCTATGTCAAATGAGATCATGTCAGCATTTCGCACCAATGGCTCAATCTCCTTAAAGTCACTGTTGATCTGTCCTAACCGGTATGCGTCAAACAGTAATTTAGCCATGAGTTCTATTTCTGCCTGGTCAATAAAATAAGTCTGGTACCCTATATTTGTGAAATTGAACAGGTAATTTGGCTTAAGCAGTATTATCTTGCTAAGGTAGTTTTGTGAATTAAGCTCATTAGAACCACCACCCCCAAGGTCGAAACGCGGATCAATTACTGCAATGTTTATGATCTTTTCCATGTGCTCATAAGCCTTATACATTCCATATGTAAGGCTCTGGCTTCCGCCGATGACCACCGGGAATATTTTATTACCGATGAGATAAGACATCACTTCGGACAAAGCAAAAATGGTATCATTTTCTGAATGTCCCTTTTTAAGGTTGCCTAAATCAGCAATCCTTGCATGCCATGCTCCGGGAAAAAGCTGGTATAAATAATTCCGAACTTCATTCGGTGCATCAGCACAGCCCTGGTTATTGACTGATCCCCTGCTATCAGGCACACCTATGATCGCAATATCAAAGTCAGGCGTTTCAGGGAATTTCCCTTCTTCAAAGTAAATATTTATAGAGTTGCCAATATCAGGCTTGCCGGGTATCAGTTCATTCAAGATGCCTTGTGGCACCGGTTCAAAGTAAATTGAGAGATCCATCCGTTTCAATTAATGATAATTCAAACGTACGGAAAAAGTCAATATCATTTGAAGGTGGTATAATATTGTTCTATCGCACCAGCCTGAACTGGCTTCAATCAGCAGATGCTGCGCAATTACAAACTTCCACTTTCAATACTATTTCTTCACCTTTTTAGCTACAGCCTTAGCTTTCTTTTCAGTTTTTGAACCAGTTGCAGTCCCACTGATTATTTCCTTTACCTGCTCGTAGGTAAGTGACTTTGGATCAACTGATTTAGGGATCTTGTAGTTGTTTTTACCTTGTGCAATATAAGGACCGTAACGGCCATTAAGTACCTGAATGGTATTATCCTGGTCAAATTCCTTAATCAGGCGTTCGCTTTCCTTTTTACGCTTTTCTTCAATTATCTGTATGGCCCTTTCTTCATCAATACTTGCTGGATCATCGGTTTTGGCCAGTGAGTAAAAAGCTGAGCGGTGCTTTACATATGGCCCAAAACGTCCAATAGCAACCGTCATTTCAGAACCCTCATACTCCCCTATATTGCGAGGGAAATCAAATAACTTAAGAGCTTCTTCAAGTGAAAGAGACTCCATCTGTTGCCCTTTCTTCAGTCCGGCAAATTTAGGTTTATCGGTATCTTCCGATTCACCGATCTGAACCATAGGCCCAAAACGGCCAAGTTTCACATAAACATTTTTGCCACTTGCCGGATCTATACCCAGTTGGCGTTCAGCCTTTACCTTTTCAGAATTCTGAAGTGTGTTTTTTACCCTTATTGAAAAAGGACCATAAAATTCCTTAATCATCTGGTTCCATACCTTCATGCCCTGTGCTATATCGTCAAATTCCTTTTCAACACTGGCCGTAAAATTATAATCAAGGATATCATTAAAATTCTGCAGAAGGAAGTTTGTTACCAGTGTCCCAATTTCTGTGGGGAAAAGTTTGCCTTTTTCAGCACCGGTGTTCTCACTTTTAATCGTTTGGCTGACTTTATCATTTTTCAATGTAATAAGGTCATATTCCCGTTTAACACCAGGCTTGTCCTCTTTAACAACGTATTCCCTTTTTTGAATTGTAGAAATGGTTGGCGAATAAGTTGAAGGACGACCAATACCCAGCTCTTCAAGCTTCTTTACAAGACTTGCTTCAGAATATCTTGGCGGTTGCTGGGTAAATTTCTGGGTTGCAAGCATTTCATCCAGATTCAAGGGATCACCTGATTTTACCGGAGGCAGTAAACCTTCTTCATCTTCTGAATTTTCATCATCTGTTGACTCAAGGTAAACTTTAAGGAATCCATCAAATTTAATCACCTCTCCCTTAGCGACAAATCGTTCATCAAAAGGTTTAGGACCATTCTGAATATTGATATTTACAGTTGTCCGCTCAAGTTCTGCATCAGCCATTTGTGAAGCAACAGTGCGCTTCCAGATCAAGTCATATAATCTCTGTTCTGAAGCATCACCACTAATCTTTTGTTTACCCATATCGGTTGGACGAATGGCTTCATGCGCTTCCTGAGCCCCTTTGCTTTTTGTGGTATACCTGCGGGTCTTAACATAACGATCACCAAACAATGAGGTAATCTCAGTCTTTGCCATATTAATGGCAAGGTCCGACAAGTTTACCGAGTCAGTACGCATATAGGTAATTTTACCACTCTCATATAGTTTTTGGGCAACCATCATTGTTCGCGCAACTGACATACCTAACTTGCGGCTGGCTTCCTGCTGCAATGTTGATGTAGTGAATGGAGGAGCCGGTGATTTTTTACCCGGTTTAGTCTCAACATCACTTACTTTATAGTCTGCCCCTATGCAGCGCAGAAGAAAAGCACGTGCTTCATCCGCTGTATTGAATCTTTTTGAAAGTTCAGCATTGATTCTTTGCTTGTTTGAATCATCTGACAAAAAGAAATTGGCGGTTACACGGTAGTTAAAAGTATGTTTAAACGCTTTTATCTCTTCTTCACGCTCTACAATAAGTCTCACTGCAACTGACTGAACCCTTCCTGCTGAAAGTGCAGGTTTGACTTTTCTCCACAGAATCGGGGATATTTCAAAACCCACCAGCCTGTCGAGTACGCGTCGTGCCTGTTGGGCATCAACAAGATTCTTATCAATATTCCTCGGATTGTTAATTGCATTGGTAATGGCAGTCTTTGTAATTTCATGAAATACAATACGCCTTGTTTTTTTCTCATCAAGAGCAAGAGCTTCTGAAAGATGCCATGAAATAGCCTCCCCTTCACGGTCCTCGTCGGATGCAAGCCATATGATATCGGCATCATTGGCAAGTTTCTTTAACTCCTTTATTAGTTTTTGTTTATCAGCTGATATTTCGTAGTGCGGTTCAAAGTCGTGTTCAATATCAACGCCCATTCCCTTTTTAGCTAAGTCGCGAATGTGCCCAAAACTCGACTTTACAATAAAATCTTTCCCAAGAAAACCTTCGATGGTTTTTGCTTTGGCCGGAGATTCAACAATTACAAGATTTTTCGACATACGATAAATTAATGGTATTTCCCGTGATTTGTTTGGGGAAAACGGGCACAAAGTAAAGCAAATTAAACGGAATGCCTCTTCGCTTTAAAAACATTTATTTACAACAAATTAATAATGAGGGGGTTCAAAAATACTTATTTTTGCACCCGTGTAAGGAAAGAGCCTGATAACCAATATGGCAAAACCTCCTTTTTGCCATTAAACAAGTAAAGCTGAGCGTGGAAAAGAGAAAACTATATATGGAAACGTACGGCTGCCAGATGAATTTTTCTGATAGCCAGATCGTCGGTTCGATTATGACCGACCATCAATTTGAGATTACCGAAAACATTGCAGATGCCGACCTGATATTTGTTAATACCTGTTCTATAAGGGAGCATGCCGAACAACGCATCAGGGCACGATTAAAAGAATTCGGCCGTTATAAAAAAATAAAACCTGAACTTAAAATAGGCATTTTAGGATGTATGGCCGAGCGCCTGAAGGAACAATTACTTGAACAGGAACATACTGTTGATATTATTGTGGGGCCTGATGCTTACCGCGACTTGCCGCGCCTCCTAAACATAGCTGAAACCGGACAAAAAGCAGTTAATGTTATCCTCTCAATGGATGAAACATACGCTGACATAAATCCCATTCACACAAAAGGAATCTCTTCTTTCATTTCAATAATGCGTGGTTGCGAAAATTTCTGCTCATACTGTGTCGTCCCATTTACACGGGGAAAAGAAAGAAGCCGTGATCCTAAAACCATAGTAGAAGAGGCCACACGGCTTTTTGAAGACGGCATAAGGGAAGTTACCCTACTTGGCCAGAATGTCAATTCATATCAGAGTGAAGAAGGAACAGGCTTTGCACAACTTTTAGAAAAAGTGGCAATGATTAATCCTGAGCTGAGAGTCAGGTTTGCAACATCACATCCTAAAGATATTTCTGATGAGCTGATTGAAACCATTGCCCGCTATAAGAATATCTGCAACAGTATTCACTTGCCGGTGCAATCGGGAAGCGACCGCATGCTCAAAATGATGAACCGCAAATACACACGCGAATGGTACCTCGACCGGATTGATGCCATAAAGCGGATTATTCCCGATTGTGCAATTTCCACCGATATTATCGCAGGGTTCTCTTCAGAAACCGAAGAAGATCACCAGCAAACACTGGCATTAATGAGGGAAGTTGGCTATGATTATGCCTTTATGTTTAAATATTCTGAAAGGCCAAATACCCTGGCAGCCAGGAAATACAAAGACGATATTGATGAAGAAACCAAAGCGCGGCGTTTGCAGGAAATCATTGATTTACAGCAGGAACTGTCGTATAAAAGCAATCTGAAAGATATCGGAAAAACTTTTGAAGTGTTGGTTGAGAATGTATCAAAGAAATCAAAAGAAGAAATGTCGGGCCGGAACAGTCAGAACAAGGTAATCGTTTTCCCTTCCTACTCAAGTAAACCCGGCGAATATGTTAAAATAAAAGTTACTTCCTGTACTTCTGCGACATTAAGAGGGGAAGTTATTTGATTAATTTCATTGTAAAGTGCAGTTAAAAAGAAGTTTATATCTTTAAATACAATATTTTTGTGGTTCTTGAAAGTCAGAATCTGAAATTATATCAAGTGTCTGGTATTTGAGACCATTTTCCTGTAACCGAAATTAAAATAAGATTACGAATGATAAAAAGTCTAAAACTTGCACCATTAACCATTTTGCTTATTGCTGCAGTGTTTTCAGTGAGTTCATGCATATCTCCGAAAAAAACCATTTATCTCCAGAACCAGAGCAAGTACACAAGTGGTGACCATGGATTTGAAAATGATCTTTCAGTTTATAAGGTAAAGCCTGGTGATTTTCTTTATATTGATGTCAATAATTTAGATCCCAAAAGCCTTTCATTATTTGAAGGCGGAAGCAGGTCTGACTATCAGCTGCAAAGCGATATGGGCGTATACCTCAAGAGTTATCAGGTAAATGATTCCGGATTCATCAATTTCCCGGTTATTGGCAAAGTTATGGTTGGGGGCCTTTCAATCAACCAGATAAAAGATAAAATGCAGGATATCATGAATGAATTTTACCAATTGACAACAATCACTGTCAAGCTGGTAAATTTTAAAGTGAGTATACTTGGTGAAGTGGTAAGACCTGGCACTTATTCAGTGTATCAGGATAAATTGAATATTTTCCAGGCATTAAGTATGGGTGGTGATATTACCCCATACGGCAACAGGCAGAATGTTACTATTGTCAGAAAAACTAAAACAGGTGCGACTGAGATTATCAAAGTAAACCTGCTTAGTAATTCGTTGCTTGAACTGCCCGGCTTTTATCTCGAACCGGAAGACATAATTTATGTGGAACCAATGAGGGGCAAGAACTTTGCTTTCACTTCTTTCCCTTACTCAATCGTTCTAACTACACTTACGTCAGCTATTACTACTACATTATTAATTTTGAACTATTATAAATAATCACTTCTGTGGAGAATTACAATCAGGAAATAAACGAGGAAGTTGTCGATCTGAAACAGATTTTCTTCAAGTTTTTCAGGTTTTGGTATTTGTTTGTTATTGCGGTAGCTCTTTCATTAACAGTAGCTTACTTATTCAACAAGTATACAAAGCCAATTTATAAAGTAGGAACCACCATACTTGTAAAAGATGAAAAATCGGCTCTCGACGCACAAACATTACTTGGCTTAGGCAATATAAAAAATGCTCAGAGTATTGAGAACGAAATTGGCATATTGAAATCAAGGTCGCTTATTACCAGGGCTATACGTTCATTAAACTTTGACATTTCTTATTTCTCGGAAGAGAATTTTATTGCACGTGAACTATATGATGAAACCCCTTTTACAGTAATCTTTGACACTGCGAACCCTCAACCTGCAGGGCTAAGGTTTTACATATCCATAAAGAATAATCGCGAGTACACCCTTAGTTCTGAAGGTGAAAAAGCTTCATCCTATTACTATACCAAAGAGCGAAGGGAGATCCCAATTAATGAGGCTATATCAGTTAGTGGACGATACAGGTTCGGACAGGAAGTGAAAGGTAAGTACTATAACTTTAAAATTGTTCTGAATCATAATTTCAAGGGCGATGAGCATTTGAAGAGTAAAATGTTTTTTGTCTTTAATAAAATAGAAGACCTCACCAGGGAATTCAGTGAGTTCACCATTGAACCTATCAATCGCGAAGCATCTATTGTTGAGATCTCTTTGCAGGGCAATAATGTCAATAAAGCAGCTGACTTCCTGAATGCATTAACCAGAGAATACCTTCAGCGAAGCCTTGAAAAGAAGAACCAGATAGCCACCAATACCATTTTATTTATTGACGATCAGTTACTTGGTATAACTGACTCTTTAAGAATTGCTGAAAGCGATCTTCAACAATTCAGGACAACCAATGAAGTTATGGATCTTGATTTCCAGTCGCAACAAGTATTCCAGACCATGGGAGACCTTGAAAAGCAGAAGGCTGAACTGATAGTTAAGAACCAGTACTATAATTACCTCAGTGATTATTTACGTGATAACCGTAATGACATTACCGGTTTAACGGTTCCATCATCAATGGGAATTGATGATCCGGTGCTTACCAAGTTGATCACTGACCTCACCAGATTATATGCTGAACGTGGTGAAGCCCATATGATGGCAAGGGAAAAAAATCCTATAATCGCCTCATTTGATGAAAGAATCAGTGTCAATAAAAGAACGCTCGCTGAAAACGTAAAAAATATCATCAACACGTCCAATATTGCTATAAGGAATATCGACAAGCGTATATCAGCCATGTCGGGCAAAATCAACCAATTACCAACTACCCAGAGGATGTTGTTTGGCATTGAGCGAAAATTCAAACTCAGCGATGCTATTTACACGTTCCTCCTTGAGAAAAGGTCAGATGCACAGATCACACGGGCTTCAAACATGCCCGACAATGAAGTACTTGATATAGCCGATCCTTCTGAAATGATTCCTGTACTTCCTAAAAGGACTCTGAATTATACCATTGCATTACTTATAGGGATCTTATTACCTGTGGGCTTTATTCTTGGTCGTGATTATTTGAATGACAAGATCATGGACAAAAAGGATATTGAGAAAATTACCAAATTGCCAATGCTCGGTCATGTGATACACAGTTCGAGAAGCAGTAAACTGGTAGTTGCCGATTATCCTAAGTCATCAATTGCTGAATCATTCCGTCTCATAAGGACTAACCTTCAGTTCTTTACTAAAAACCAGGATAAACAGGTTATTCTTGTAACATCAACCATGGTAAATGAAGGAAAAACCTTCACGGCAATGAATATTGCTTCCATCTTTGCATTATATGGCAAGAAAACCCTTATTATGGGGTATGACCTGCGAAAACCAAAGATTTACCAGGATTTTGGTTTATCAAATACTGAAGGTATAAGTACATACCTTATAAACAAGAGCGTATTACAGGATATTATCCAGAAGACATCACTTGCCAACCTTGATTTCATGGCCGCAGGTCCAATTCCACCAAACCCTGCTGAACTTATAGCTTCAGACAAGAACGATCAGTTGCTGACCATGCTGAAAGAGATGTATGATTTTATCATTATCGATACACCACCTGTTGGAATTGTAACTGATGCATACCTGTTAATGAAATATTCAGATGTGAACGTGTTTGTAACAAGGCAGAATTTTACAAATAAGAAAGTGTTTGAATCGATCATAAACGATATTGAGAAACGCGAACTTAAGAACCTGGCAATCCTTGTCAACGATGTTAAATATGAGAATACTTCTTACGGTTCGGGTTATGGATATGGTTACGGATACGGATATGGTTACGGATACGGGTATGGTTACGGGTACTACTCTGACGATGATTCAGAATTAGATGGCCATCCACGGAAAAAACGTAAAGCGAAGAGTTCGGTCAGCTAATTAAAATTAGCACTAAATTTGCCCTGCTTATTACTGAAAATACGGAATGGAAATTAGCAAGAGGAGCGTTGGAAACAAGCAGCGTGGTATAGTAGTTTGGTTAAGTGGTTTACCTTGTTCAGGGAAAACAACAATTGGCTTAGGTCTTGAAAATCAACTTCTGGAAGAAGGTTTCATTGTAAGGATGCTTGACGGTGATGTTACCCGGAAAGGCATCTGCAGTGATTTGGGTTTCTCAGAACACGACAGAAAAGAAAATATCAGGCGAATTGCTGAAATAGCAAAATTACTTGCCGAAACAGGCATAGTTACAATCTGTGCATTTATTACCCCAACAGAAGACCTCAGGCAACTGGCCAGGCAAATTATTGGTGATGGTCAACTTATTAGTGTTTTTGTTGATACACCCCTCGAAGTCTGCGAAACTCGGGATGTAAAAGGTATGTATAAGAAAGCACGCAAAGGCGAAATTGCTGAATTTACCGGTGTAAGCGCACCTTTTGAAGTACCTGTAGCACCCGGCCTTGTGCTTAGTACCGCGCATAGCAGCCCCGATGCCAGCATTAAAGAACTGTATGAATATTTGTTACCCATAATTGACAGGAATGAAAAGTAGATTTAATCTTACACACCTCGAGGAACTGGAATACGAATCTATTTACGTGATCAGGGAAGTCGCTGCCCAGTTTGAGAGGCCGGTACTTCTATTCTCAGGGGGTAAAGATTCTATTGTGATGACTCACCTGGCAGTAAAAGCCTTTTGGCCTGCTAAACTGCCTTTTCCGCTTTTACATATAGATACAGGTCATAATTTTGAGGAAACATTGGTTTACAGGGATGACCTGGTAAAAAAGATAGGCGCAACGCTGTACATCGGTTCAGTGCAGGAAAGTATTGATAACGGACGGGTTGTGGAAGAAACCGGGTTTAATGCAAGCCGTAACATCCTTCAAACAACCACCCTGCTTGATACTATTGAAAAGTACAAATTTGATGCTGCAATGGGCGGCGGTCGAAGGGATGAAGAAAAGGCCAGGGCCAAAGAACGTTTCTTTTCACATCGTGATGAATTTGGACAATGGGATCCTAAAAATCAACGCCCTGAACTCTGGAATATATTCAATGGCAGAAAAAACCCCGGCGAGCATTTCAGGGTATTTCCAATAAGCAACTGGACCGAAATGGATGTCTGGCAATATATCATGAAGGAGAATATTGAACTGCCAAGCTTATATTTCACACATGAACGCGAAGTATTCAACCGCGATGGCCAGTGGTTAGCCAAAGCACCTTTCATGAAATTGAAAGATAATGAACACTTTGAATTGAAGACGGTAAGATGCCGGACCATAGGTGACATTTCATGCACAGGACTGACGCTATCAACGGCCAATTCCATTGAAGATATAATTGATGAAATAGCAGCAACACGGGTTACCGAAAGAGGGGGAAGGGCTGATGACCTCAGATCAGAAGCGGCGATGGAAGACAGGAAAAAGGAGGGGTATTTTTAGTGACTAGTGACTAGTGACTGGTGACTAGTGACTGGTGACTAGTGAGTAGTGACTAGTGAGTAGTGAGTGGTGAGTGGTGATGGGAGAGTTTTAGGTTGTTAAATTTTGCTGAATGCTGCATACTAATTGCATAAATAAATACAAAAATGGCTGATTTTTCTACAAAAGGATATCTGGATATGGAACTGCTGCGTTTTACAACAGCAGGAAGCGTTGATGACGGGAAAAGTACCTTAATAGGCCGGCTGTTATATGATAGTAAATCAATTTTCGAAGACCAGCTTGAAGCTATAAAAAGAGCCAGTATAAGGCGAGGCAATGAACATGTTGACCTTGCACTGCTAACTGATGGCTTGCGGGCTGAGCGTGAACAGGGGATTACAATTGATGTTGCCTACCGATATTTTGCAACACCAAAACGAAAATTTATTATTGCTGACACACCCGGGCACATTCAATATACCCGGAACATGGTAACCGGGGCTTCTACAGCCAATGCAGCAATTATTCTGATCGATGCACGCAACGGCGTTACCGAACAAACCTGCCGGCACTCATACATCGCTTCACTGCTTCAGATTCCCCATGTTATTGTATGCATAAACAAGATGGACCTTGTTGACTTCAGTGAAACAGTTTATGAGGACATCAAAAAGAAATATACTGAGTTTAACGATAAACTGTACCTGAAAGATATTACCTATGTTCCTATCAGCGCTTTGTTGGGCGACAATGTTGTTGATCATTCCTCAAATATGGGTTGGTATACCGGTGGAACGTTAATGAACGTTCTTGAAAACATAGAAATTGGCAATGACCATAATGTAACAGATGCCCGGTTTCCGGTTCAGTATGTGATCAGGCCTTTATCAGATGAGTATCACGATTATCGTGGCTATGCAGGTCGTGTTGCCGGCGGGGTATTTAAACCAGGGGATGAAATTACGGTTTTGCCTTCAATGCTTAACAGCAGAATCAAATCAGTAGATATATATAACGGCTCATTAACCGAAGCTTTCCCTCCGCAATCTGTTACACTTACGCTGGAAGATGATATTGACATCAGCAGGGGAGATATGCTGGTGAAGCCTGATAATCTGCCTGAAGTATCACAGGAGTTTGATGTGATGATGTGCTGGATGGCAGAACGTCCTATGCAGATAAATGGCAAATATGCATTAAAGCATACTACCCGGGAAGTCAAATGCCTCATCAGGGACGTAAAGTATAAAGTGAATGTAAACAACCTTGAGCATATTGACGATAAAAAGGTTGGTTTGAATGACATTGCATGTGTGACTTTGAAGACAACAAAACCTGTTTTCATTGATCCATACAACAAAAACCGCAGAACAGGAGCATTGATTATAATAGATGAGGCAACCAACAATACTGTTGGAGTGGGAATGGTACTATAAGCATTATTTTTAGAGGGAAGAGCGGAAATGGCCCAAAAGTCAAATGTATCGCGTGAGCAAACAGTCATAGCTATATTCCTCGTTATAGGATTCGTCTTTGTCACCAGGCTTTTTTACATCCAGGTGATCGACAAAAGTTATGCACTATCAGCCAATAACAATGTGCTGAGGTATGTAACGCAATATCCGGCGCGTGGACTGATTTATGACCGCAACGGCAAACTGCTCGTTTATAACGAAGCAGTTTATGACCTTATGGTTTTGCCTGCACAAGTTAAAGAAATAGATACTGCCGAATTCTGTCAGTTACTTGACATCACATTAGAAGGATTCAGAGAACGGCTTAACAAGGCCAGGAAATATTCCAGGTATAAACCAAGCCTGTTTGAGAAACAAATTTCAAAAGAAACTTACGGTTATCTCGAGGAAAAGATGTACCGCTATAAGGGTTTCTTTGTGCAACCCCGTACTCTGAGGAAATACCCAAAACCTATAGGTGCTCACCTGTTTGGATATGTAGGCGAAGTAACCCAGGGAATTATAGATAAAAACCCTTATTACAAATCAGGCGACTATATAGGTATCAGTGGCATTGAAAAGGCTTATGAAGAAGTACTCAGGGGTAAAAAGGGCCTTAAAATAAAAATGGTTGATGTTCATAACCGCGAAGTAGGCAGTTATGCTGAAGGCCGTTATGATACCGCTTCTGTCATGGGTCAGGATTTGTACTTAAGCATTGACGGTGACCTTCAGGAGTATGGCGAAAAGCTGATGACAGGAAAAATGGGCAGTATTGTCGCTATTGAGCCTTCAACCGGCGAAATACTTGCCTTTCTTTCAAGTCCGGGTTATGATCCAAACCTTTTGGTTGGTCGTGTCAGGGGAAAGAATTTCCAATACTTATCTGAAGATCCTGTAAAGCCTTTATTAAACAGGGCAATGATGGGCGCCTACCCTCCGGGTTCAACCTTTAAAATGGTAAACGACCTCGTTGGTTTGCAGGAGGGCACTCTCACAACTGAAACACGATATACTTGCCAGGGCCCCGGTTCATCCCCCATTAAATGTACCCACAATCACCAGTCGCCCCTTGATGTGTATGTTGCTATTCAGCAATCATGCAATCCATTCCACTGGCAGGTCTTCAGGTCGATTATTAACGGGGCAGGGCATGGAAGTATACGCGATAACTATGTTGCCTGGAGAAAGCATGTTCTAAGCCTTGGCTTTGGCCAAAAATTAGGCACCGACATACAATTTGAAATGAGTGGAAATATTCCTTCAGCCGAAACTTTTGACCGCATATATGGTAAAGGCCATTGGAATTCAATGACTATCAGGTCACTTTCAATCGGTCAGGGCGAAATACTCGTTACCCCTCTTCAACTGGCCAATTATGCGTCAGTAATGGCCAACAGGGGAAGTTATGTGGTTCCTCATGTAGTTAAGGCTAACGGCAATAAGAAACTAACCTCCAAAAAATACCCCAGGTATACCTCCACAATTGACCGGCAGTATTTTGACATTGCAGTTGAAGGAATGCGACAAGTTGCCACACTTGGTACAGCCCGCTGGTACCAGATTGAAGGGGTAACTATGGCGGGTAAAACCGGTACAGCCGAAAATCCCCATGGTGAGGACCATTCGCTTTACATGGCTTTTGCACCCGTAGAAAATCCTAAAATTGCGATTGCAGTGGTTATTGAAAACGCAGGTTTCGGCGCTACATGGGCATTGCCTATTGCATCACTAATGATGGAAAAATATCTTACAGGTACAATAAAACGACCTGACGTTGAGGAAAGAATGATAAACGCTAATTTAACAGGAGCAGGTGAGGGAGCGAAACAACATATTCAATAGTATCGACTGGCCGCTGGCCATTCTGTACCTGGCATTGGTTCTCATGGGCTGGTTCAATATCTATGCCGCCGTTTATAATGAGGACTTTAACAGCATTTTTGATATTACCCAAAGCTACGGGAAACAGTTGATATGGATAATTACGTCACTCTTCCTGGCTTTACTCATTCTTCTTACTGATGCCCGGTTTTTCAGCACTTTTGCCTATGTGATTTATGGGTTCATGATTTTACTCCTGCTCGTGGTTCTGGGTATAGGGACCACAGTGGCCGGGTCAAAATCATGGTTTCAGATAGGCGGGTTTGCATTACAACCTGCTGAATTTGCAAAGTTTGCCACCAACCTTGCTATTGCCCGGTTTTTTAGTGGCCAGCATTTAAACCTGTCACTCACCCGTAACAGAATCTTCCCCCTGATGCTTATGGGAATTCCTGCTTTACTGATTCTTTTACAAAATGACACCGGCTCTGCCCTTGTATACAGTTCTTTCATACTGGTACTTTACAGAATGGGCCTTTCAGGTAATTTTCTGCTGGCAGGTGTGCTCGTTGTTATTATTTCTGTTTCAACACTCATGGTTGGGACATTATATGTTGTGTTCTTACTGGCAGGCCTGGCCGGACTGTTATTCTTCTTTATGAAGAGAAACCGGCGCAATATTGTAACCCTCATTGCATTGTTTATTTTGGGAGTGGGTTTAACCTACAGTGTAGAGCAGGGTGTTGAAAAGTTCCTTGGGGCCCATCAGAAAGCCAGAATTAATGTTTTATTAGGAAAAACACTTGATCTTAAAGGCGTTGGATACAATGTTAACCAGTCGAAAATTGCCATTGGCTCAGGTGGTTTTTTTGGGAAGGGCTATTTGAATGGCACACAAACAAAGTACAATTTTGTCCCCGAGCAAAGTACCGACTTTATCTTCTGCACCGTTGGTGAGGAATGGGGTTTTCTTGGTTCAACAGTAGTAATTGCCTTATTTATAATGTTACTGACAAGGATAGTAATAGTTGCTGAACGACAACGCTCAGACTTCAGCCGGGTATATGGGTATGGAGTCGCGTCAATTTTATTCTTCCATTTTGTAATAAACGTTGGAATGACCATAGGCCTGGTACCTGTTATTGGTATACCCCTTCCTTTCTTTAGTTATGGCGGTTCATCGCTCTGGGCTTTTACCATTCTTCTGTTTATCTTTATCAAGCAGGACATCAACAGGAATGCACTTCTGTAAAGAACAATAAAACTCATCAATCCTTATGGGAGACGCCAACAACAACATCCTATCCGTAAGTAACCTTGGTATCTCTTTCAGGGATGAAACAGGATGGAATAAAGCTGTTGAAGGGGTTTCATTCACTATCAGTAAAGGCGAAACCATAGGTATTGTTGGTGAAAGTGGTTCAGGAAAGTCGGTTACCAGCCTTTCAATCCTGAGGCTGCTGCCAGATAAAATGAGCCGCATTGATTCAGGCTCTATTGGTTTTTCATCACATGGAACAACAGTTGATCTTCTCGGGCTTAAAGCCGAAGAAATCAGAAAAATAAGGGGTAACAAGATCGCCATGATCTTTCAGGAGCCAATGACTTCACTTAACCCTGTTATGAAATGTGGTAAGCAATTAACCGAATCTATCAGGCTCCATCTTAAATATTCTAAGAAGCAGGCTTATGAATATACGCTGCAGCTCTTTAATGATGTGCTCCTCCCCGATCCTGAATTTGCCTTCAATGCTTATCCTCACCAACTTTCAGGCGGACAGAAACAAAGGGTGATGATTGCCATGGCTATCGCCTGTTCTCCTGAGATTCTTATTGCCGATGAGCCAACCACAGCATTGGATGTTACGGTTCAAAAATCAATACTTCGCCTTTTAAAGGACTTGCAGGCAAAACTTGGATTAGCCCTGGTTTTCATTAGTCACGATCTGGGTGTAGTATCTGAAATTGCAAACCGGGTTATAGTGATGCAAAAAGGCCGGATTGTTGAGCAGGGCGAAGCAGATAAGATCTTTGCAAACCCTGAACATCCCTATACACGCGGACTAATGGCCTGCCGGCCTTCAATGAAAATAAGGTTAAAACAATTGCCTGTAGTGGCTGATTTCATCAATAGCAGCATCAACCCGCTCATTATTGCCGAACCGGCTGATGAAAGAACTCAACGGCTTAAACTACTATACCAAAAAAAACCTGTCCTATCTGTTAGCGGGTTATCAGTGCATTACCCACTGCCAAAGAAGTGGCTCACTAAAGAAAGAAAATACTTCAAGGCTGTTGACCAGGTAAATTTTGACGTTTATCCCGGTGAAACTCTTGGACTTGTTGGTGAGTCAGGATGTGGAAAAACTACCCTGGGCAGATCAATACTCCGTTTGATTGAGCCTACCGCCGGAGTTATTACATTTAATGGCCAACATGTGCAGACATTGAAAAATAGTGAATTAAGACTATTTCGCCAGCAGATGCAGATTGTTTTCCAGGATCCGTATTCATCCCTGAATCCAAGGCTTACCATTGGCCAGTCAATCATTGAACCTTTAAATGCCCATAATATTTACCCAACTGCCAAACAAAGGAAAGAAAAGGTATTTGAGCTGCTTGAACGGGTGAATATGTCGGCCGACCATTACAATCGTTATCCTCATCAGTTCTCGGGTGGACAAAGGCAGAGAATTTGTATTGCCCGGGCCCTGATCCTAAATCCAAAGTTCGTTATCTGTGATGAATCGGTTTCTGCGCTCGACGTCTCAGTACAGGCACAGGTACTCAATTTACTGAATGATTTGAAAAGAGAGTTTGGCTTTACTTACATTTTTATTTCACATGATTTATCCGTGGTAAGGTTCATGTCTGACCGTATGCTGGTAATGAAAAAAGGCAGGATTATAGAAGAGGGTGAAGCAGATCAATTATATGCGAATCCTAAAAATGAATACACACAACAGCTCATAGAAGCTATACCGGGGAAGAACCTGAGTCTTCCAGTATTTCAATAACTTCATGATTTTTAAAAGGCTTGCTTAAATAGCCATCCATACCGGCCTCAATACAATTATCGCGTTCATCATGTACTGAGCTGGCAGTCATGGCATAAATCTTAACCTTTACCGGCCTGTTTTCGCTTTTTTCAATCTCCCTTATTCGCCGGGTTGCTTCGAAACCATCAACTTCAGGCATATGCAGGTCCATAAGTACCACATCAAATTGATTACTCCTGAATTTCTCAACAGCTATTTTTCCATTTTCAGCCAATTCAATGATCTGGTCAAATTTCTTAAGCATAAGCATTGCAACCTTCTGATTAATAAGGTTGTCTTCGGCAAGGAGAATTTTTTTCTTCTTCATTTTAGTAAGTGGTAGCAATATTCACACCGGCTATCATTGGTTTGATAACTGTTGATTAATGTCAGTAATGTCAAAAAGTAACCCTGTTATTAGTAAAATTATGCCTTTAACTGTTAATAGGACTATTACACTTCATAAGGAGTATTCATCCCCGGTCCTTCTGAATAATGCATACCTTTACAGATAATTTTTAACCCATGGCTCGTAAAAAAGCATCAAAACCAACCCAGGCATCCCAAAGCCCATTCAATAAGCTGGTTGAAGAATTGTTTCTCAGCAATCCCCAGAAAGCTTACAATTACAAGCAAGTATCGCACATGCTTGGAATCACCGACAAAGTTAGTAAAGAACTAGTTAACAGGATCATTGATTCTCTTGAAAATTCAGGAATAATTGTAACTCTTAACAGGGGAAAGTACAAGTACAATCCTGAACTGGTAGCCGAAAAATATCAACATACCATAATACAGGGAAAAGTTGATATGAAACAAACCGGCAAAGCATATGTCATTACGCAGGAGGTAGATGATGATATCTACATTGCACCAAATAATACCGGACATGCCCTTAATGGCGACATAGTAAAAGTGCGGTTATTTCCAATGCGTAAGAACCATAAACTGGAAGGTGAAATCATTGAAATAATCCAAAGGTTTAAAACGCAGTTTGTAGGAAAAATACAGATTACAGGCAAATTTGCTTTTCTTGTTCCTGATGAGGCAAATATGCCTTTCGATATTTTTATCCCCAGTGAATCACTGAATGACGGCAAGAATGGTCAAAAAGCAATTGCCAGGTTGGTAGACTGGCCTGAACGTTCAAAAAATCCGTTTGGCGAAATAATACAGGTACTTGGTTCACCGGGGAATAATGATGTGGAGATGAATTCTATTCTTGCATCTTTTGAATTCCCTCTGCAGTTTGATAAGGAAACCCTCCGTGAATCTGAAAAATTACCTGTCGATATAACAGAAGATGAAATAAAGAAGCGAAGGGATTTCAGGCAGGTCTGGACTTGTACCATCGACCCTCCTGATGCTAAAGATTTCGATGATGCACTTTCTCTTCTGAAGAAAGATAATGGCAATTGGGAAGTAGGTGTTCATATAGCGGATGTTTCGCATTATGTGAAACCGGGAACGGCTATTGACCATGAAGCTTTTGACAGAGGTACTTCTGTATACCTTGTTGACCGCACAATTCCCATGCTTCCCGAAAAACTCTCAAACCAGGTATGCTCACTTCGCCCGGATGAGGATAAATTATGCTTTTCGGCAGTATTTGAAATGGACGATGATGGAAAGATTTACAACGAATGGTATGGGAAAACCATCATTCGCAGTAACCGTCGATACAATTATGAGGAAGTCCAGAAAATGATTGAAGGATCTGAAGGCGATTTTAAAGATGAGCTGATGATTCTCAACGACCTGGCAACCAAACTACGCGAAGAGAGATTCCGCAAAGGTTCTATCGCATTTACCAGCCAGGAAGTGAAGTTCATTCTTGATGAAAATGGCAAACCCATCGACACTTATATCAAGGAACAGAAGGAAGCCAATATGCTTATTGAGGACTTTATGCTGCTTGCCAACCGGAGCGTTGCTGAAAAGATTGGAAAGAAAAAAGGTGATATTGAACCCAAAACTTTTGTTTATCGCATTCATGATGAACCCAATCAGGAGAAACTGGCAAAGTTCGCCGAATTTATATCCAAGCTTGGTTATAAAATGAACATCGGATCGAAAAAACAACTTTCCAGGTCTTTCAATAACCTCTTTGAGCAAATAGCCGGAAAAGGCGAAGAAGCTATGATTGAATCCATTGCCATAAGAACGATGGCTAAGGCGGTCTATTCAACATTTAACATTGGCCATTACGGACTTTCATTCACCTATTACACGCACTTCACCTCTCCTATCAGGCGATATCCCGATTTAATGGTTCATCGTCTTTTAGATGCTTATATGCATGGTGCTGCTTCGGCCAACAGGGAAGAGTATGAGGAATACTGTACCCACAGCTCAGAAATGGAACGTAAAGCCGCTGAAGCCGAGCGTGCTTCAGTAAAATACAAGCAGGCTGAATACCTTCAGGATAAGATTGGGCAATCATTCAAGGGCCTTATATCAGGGGTCAGTAAATGGGGAATTTATGTTGAACTTGAAGGAAATAAATGCGAAGGCATGGTTTCAATAAGGAACATGGATGATGATTTCTATTATCTTGATGAGGATAATTACAAAGTCATCGGCCAGCACAGGGGTAAGGAATTCCGGTTGGGTGACCCAATTACCATTAAAGTCCACAGTGTTGACCTTCAGAAAAAGCAAATGGACTTCCTGATAGACGGGCAGGAAGCACCTTCCGATAAATTCAACCAGGCAATGGACTTCCCCACCTTCTCAAGCCGCAGAGGAAGAAAGCAGGATACGAAAAAGGATAAAGGCGGTAAACGGAAATCAGGGAAGAGGTAAATCGGGCGGAGATAAAAGATCTTCGCAAACCGTAACTCCGCCCTTCAGGGCGGAGAAAAAAGATCTTCCCAAACCGTAACTCCACCCTAAAGGGCGGAGTTAAAAGATCTTCGCAACTGTAACTCCGCCCTTTAGGGCGGAGATACAGGCCTAGCTGGAACCCGTTGGGGCTTTAGCCCCAGACAAACCTTCTTTCTGGGGCTAAAGCCCCCAATAAAAATTAATCCAAATCTCCGCCCTGAAGGGCGGAGTTACAGCACTTTACATCGGTGTTAAAGTCTGAAATTAGAGCACTTCGCATCTGTAACTCCGCCCTTTAGGGCGGAGATAAAAGATCTTCCCAAACCGTAACTTCGCCCTTCAGGGCGGAGTTAAAAGATCTTCCCAAACCGGTAACTCCGCCCTTTAGGGCGGAGATATGGCCATGACCAAAGACCTTGGGGCTTTAGCCCCAGCAAAACGTTTCTCAGCTCACTTTAGAGATGAAAATCATCCTTCACACAAAGACTATAACTTGATATCAGAAATATTCTTAATTTTCGGCGCTAAATTTAACATTACTACAATGTCATTTGTGAAAATAATGGTTCATGCTGTCTGGGCAACAAAAAGCAGAGAACCGTACATGAATAAGGAGATTCGTCAGCACATAATTGACCATATTTATCAAAATGGCAAACTTAAAGGAATATACATTGATCGTTTGAATGGCTATACAGATCACATGCATTGTTTGCTTGAGCTTAATCCTGATATGAGTATATCAAAAGCTTTAGGTCTATTAAAAGGGGAATCTGCATTTTGGATTAATAAAGAACGATTAACCAGGACGAAATTTGAATGGGCAGATGAGTATTTCGCTACTTCAGTAAGTGAATCTATTATTCCATCTGTAAGAGATTATATAGAAAAGCAAGAGAGCCACCATCAAAAGAAGACGTTTGAACAAGAATATAATGAGTTTATTCATACATTTTTTCGACAACAAGATGGTAAATAGGATGGCTAACGCCAGCCCTCTATGGCCAAGATATAACCATGGGCATAGTCTGTGGACTTTAACACAACTAGAACTTCCTATCTGGGGCTAAAGCCCCCAATAAAAATAAGTGATCGAAAGTCTCCGCCCTAAAGGGCGGAGTTACTGCTATGATTGGCTCTCCGCCCTAAAGGGGCGGAGAAATAGACCTGACCACAACTCTTGGGCTTTAGCCCCAGACCACGTTTTTTCTGGGGCTAAAGCCCCAAGGATCAAAGTGATTCCGAATCTCCGCCCTAAAGGGCGGAGTTACTGCTATGATTGGCCATCTTCGCCCTAAAGGGGCGGAGTTACAGACAAAGAATCTTAAAGGGGAGATACAGAAAAGGGAACTTTAGGGCGAAAAACGGAAACCAAACGGTAACTCCGCCCTTTAGGGCGGAGAAATAGACCTGACCACATACTCTTGGGCTTTAGCCCCAGACGACGTTCTTTCTGGGGCTAAAGCCCCCAATAAACATAAGTGATCGAAAGTCTCCGCCCTAAAGGGCGGAGTTACTGTTATGATTGGCCATCTCCGCCCTTTAGGGCGGAGTTACTTCATGAAAAGTCTCCGCCCTTCAGGGCGGAGTTACAGATAATACTTTGCACCTATAGTGCTAATACCCGTGTTTCCTTCAGCAGGTTCTCCCCTATACCAATTCTGTAACCTATTGAGGTGAATGTGACCTCTCCCTTTTCGGTGACAAACATTACGAATGGAAGCGGAGGATTTATGCTCTTCCCTAAGAGCTTTGCAGTCTCATTGAGCAGGGTCTTGTTATCATCGGCTGCAAATAAAGATCCAGCAGGCAAATCCTTATACATTCCCGGTTTATATGCCGGGGCATTTTCGGAAATTACAAACACGAACTTTCCACCCCATTTCTCAAAGTCAGCTTTTAACAGGGGAATATCTGACATCACATGCCTGGTTGGCTCATTGCCCGGATTTATAAAGGCAAGCACAATTCCTTTGTCACCTGCCAGTTCACTGAGTTTATACTTTTTGCCCGATAGATCAGTAATCGCCTGATCCATTGGAATAATGCCCTCAACCTGCTTAACCTGTTCAAGTGGCTGAAGTATGACTGTTTTGGTCAGTTTATCTCCTTTTGACAGATTAAAGTATTCTGACCTCACACTCACACTGCCGTCATTTCGCCTGTGGCCGGTCATAAGCAGATAGTAACCCGGTTCAAGATCAAGTTTTACTGGAAACTCTGCCACTAACTCACTGCCTTCATAATCGAGCGTAGTAAAATGTCCATCCGCAAATTTCTGAAGCGTGAAATGAATGGAATACTCTGGCTTTAATTCATTTTTAGAGTCGTTTAACAGAGTGAGTTGTGCACTTTTTACCGGAGCATTGGTATTTTCAAAGGTAATATTCTGCCAGTTGCCTTCCGTGTAAACTTGTGGCAATAGGGTCGCCAGATCAACCCTCGCAGGTATATCAAGCGAACGGCATAACGCAACGAAAAAGATATTCCTTGAATGCTTATCGGCGACCCTGAGCTCATACACTCCCTGCGGCGAAAGCGGGCATCCCATATAATTTTCGGTTGCTGAAACAGTAATACTGTCATTTATCCACCTGGTAATTACTGAAATGTCACTCCGGGCTTTTGATTTAAACTCATCATTAAACTGTGCTTTAAGGAACGATCTCCACGGCCTGATCAGTTCATTTACAACCCTGGCCGTGAGTAATCCTTCATCAAAAACATCTTTTGGCAGCTCACCTGTTAATTTTCCCGGTTCAGTAACATTAACAAGATGATCGGTCATATATGCCTCCTGCGTATCCCTGATGTCTTTTTGGGACAATGATTCAATAAAATCAAGAACAAGGGGATTTGAAGCATTCTTCTTAAGATAAGCGGTTACATCAGGCCAGTTGCCGTAACTCAATGCAATTATATGTTTAACCCGTGCGGTATCAAGTTTACATTCCAGTGCAAATTTTTCTGCAGCTTCCTGATCCATAAAAGTGGCCATATAGGCATTTCGTATGGAATCTTCCTGTGCAAGGCGTTTATTGTTCTCTTCCTGCTTTGCCACTGCTGGTGATTCAACCGATTTTTCAACCGGCGGAATATTTTCAGTAATTTCTGTATACTCAGTTCCTTCAGCCTTCTGTAGCTTCAGATAAACAGTGTCAGCCGAACCAACAGAAACTCTTGAATATGCATACTTATCATCCTTTGATGCCCATACCTGCAGGTCGCCCAATCCGGTCAGCAATGTTGCTGAACCATTTTCATCAGTCTTTTTTGTAACCATGGGATAAAACTCGGCATAGTTATAAATCCTGAATTCAACACGAGCATCTTTTACAGGTTTCCCAACAGTATCACGAACAATTACAGTCAGGGCTTTTGTGACTGTATAAGACGGGAGGCTGTTTATTTTGGTCGATAACTCAGTCTGGTCAATTACATTTTCACTGCCTTTATATATTCCAATGACATTTGTATGTACCATCATAGCACGCTTTACAGGGACATCAAACCAGCCTTTGTTAAGAATAGCCTCAGGTTCGCATGCACCCAGATACTGCCATTTGCCATCTACAAAAACCTCCACCCATGCATGATTGTCATCGGTATGCGCCCAACGGGGAGTATAAACCTGTCGGGCAGGAATGGCAACTGAACGCATTGCAGCTACAGTAAAAGTTGATTCTTCACCACATCTGCCAAACCCCGTTTTCATGGAAGCCAAAGGAGACGAAGTACGGCCGTCACTGCCACGGTAATTTACTTTTTCATGACACCAGTGATTGACTTCAAGGGCAGCTTGTTCCATATTCAAGCCTTTAAGCCTGTCCCTGAGTTCATTATATATCACAGCCCTTGCTGTATCAAGATTTTCATTGTTTACTCGTATGGGCAGGACAAAGTGTCTGAAAATATCATCAGGAATATCCTTTCCCCATGAAAATTCGTCTCTTGCCTGAAATGAAAGGTTCACCTGGCTGAGATAATATTCTCCGGTATAATCGGCCAGGTCGCTTAATGGCATATAAGCAAAAAGAAACCTGAGGGCCTCTTCCTGTTCAACAGAAAGATCCTTGTCAAAGACCCCGAAAAGCTGATGGTTTCTGTGACCTGCTAATTTTTTACGCTGCTCAAATTGCTTTTCAACCTGCGAACGATAAGTTGAATCACTTATAAAATGCTTTCTACCGGTGCATCCAAGGGTGAGAATTAGTACAGTAACAAGGCTTACTAAAAATGGCTTCATACAGATGTTGTTTCCGCAAATGTAAGAAGTTCCGCTAAGGGTTGGTAATCAAATCATCAGAAATCACTTCGCAAACCGCTATTGATTTACATTAATGCACTTGTTGCTGATTAACGTTTTTTGATGACTATAGGCGGTGTTTCTATCACATTACTTTTATTCAGGTCGCGGTCAACAATATATGCCTGGAATTTGATAGTATCGAAGGTTGAAAGGGGGTTATTGACAAAAAGGGTATCTTCAATTTCTCCTCTGATGGCTTTATTCCTTCCCGCAGGAGTTAATAAAGGGATTCTTGCATTAAAAGTAGCAGTATCATAGGTAACAATGGTATCATCATAATTGGGCCTTATCAGGTATATTTCCTTAAAAACCCCGTTTTGCTGCTCAAAATACTTTACAAACAGGTTGTAATCGTATGGAGGAACAGTATCGTATTTATACAAACCTATATTACCATCACCATCAGTGTAAGAAATATGCATAATTCCACGCTGGTCAATGCCCTGGGCATCGCGCAATAATGTGAATTCAATCAGTTCAAGTTTCGGCTCAGCAGGATAATTCTCATACTCCTTGCAAGAGCTTAAGATCAGCAGGAAGAAAAACAGGTATAGTATCTTACGTATCATACTTTTCATAGCTATTTTTAGATTAAACGCAACAATTATGCCGCTATATGTATGCTGATCCTTTAAAATCAGAACAATTCGCCATTAAAAAATTCCATTGGTTCACAAGGTACAATCAGTTCGGGACCTTCTGCCGTTGCTTTATTAACAGTTTCGGGTACCCTGTATTTTTTCATCTTAGAAGATGCTAAAGGTTTAAGTAATGGTTTTAACTTTTGTTCATTACTGTCACCCAACCACACATTAAAATTCTCTTTTTCAAGAATAACAGGCATTCTGTCGTGAATATTCTCCATCACCTGGTTTGCTTCTGTTGTGAGGATTGCAAACGAGTTAATACATTCGCCGGTTGGTTTTTTCCAGCTATCCCAGATTCCTGCAAAAGCAAACAAAGACTCATCCTTAAGCGTGAAACGATAAGGTAACTTTCGTCCTGAATGCACCCACTCATAAAATCCATCTGCAGGTACAAGACATCTGCGCTGGCTGAAGATCGTCTTAAAAGAAGGTTTTTGTTCAAGTGTTTCACTCCTTGCATTTATAAGCGGAACCCGTGATATTTCCTTTGACCAGCCCGGAATGAGTCCCCATCTGAACAACTGCAGACGGCGCGGATTATCACCGGTAATTACCGGAAGCAACTGAGTAGGTGCACCATTATACCGGGGTACATATGGTGCATTGCCTCCTGAAAGCTCAAAGAACATGTTTAACTGTTGTTCGTCTGAGGTTAGTGAAAATCGTCCGCACATAATTGTAAAATATATCAGGCAATCAAATTAATAACAATTAAATGAGCCTGTTTATTGCATAAGTAAAATTAACACATTTTGAAGGAGATTACTGCAATAACCATCCTGTTTTTTCCTAAATTTGGCTTATAAACCCTACTCATTTGTTCCCTATGAAAAAGTTTGCCGTAGTACTGTCAGGTTGTGGTGTACGCGATGGTGCTGAAATACACGAAGCAGTTCTGACACTGCTGGCCATAAAAAAACATGGCGCCGATTATGAAGTCTTTGCACCTGATGTCATGCAACATCATGTGGTAAACCACCTTACGGGAAAAGAAACCCCCGGCACATCGCGTAATGTACTTGTTGAATCGGCCAGAATAGCCCGTGGACAAATAAAGCCCCTGAACGAGTTCAATGCCCGTTCATTTGATGCCCTGGTATTTCCCGGAGGGTTTGGTGTCGCCAAGAACCTGTGTACTTATGCTTTTGATGGAGCCGAATGCACCGTAAACCATGATGTTGAGAAGGCAGTAAAAGATATGGTCTCCCTTCAGAAGCCAATCGGAGCCATGTGCATTTCACCGGTAGTCCTCTCAAAGATCCTGGGCAATGTAGAAGTAACGATAGGTGAAGAAATGGCCACCATCAACAACATCCTAAAAATGGGTTCAAAGCACCAAAAAACCACCCATGGCGAAGTAGTAAAAGACGAACACCGGCTCATTTATACCACCCCGTGTTACATGCTGGAAGCCAATATACTCCAAATCGAACTGGGGACTTATAATTTGATTGGGGCTATTTTGAGGGACTTAGAATAAACTATTGGTTCAAAAGTTGTTCAAGGTTGTTCAAAAGTTGTTCAAAAGTTGTTCAAGGTGCCTGCCCCGAGTTTTTATCGAGGGGTTCAAGGTGCCTGCCTCGAATAGTTCTATGTCGTTTCATGAATTTTAAAGTAGTTCATTGTAATTAATTGGCGTTTAAAACTTAAACTGAAACGGTTGCCGGAAAGCGACCGTTTTTTTTTGTTTGGACAGAGATCAATGACCTTATCCCATTCCGCTTGCTGAGAATTTACTGAAATATAGTCATAATAATGAAGACTTATTACAGAACTTGTATTTAAGTTGTTCAGAAGATGTATTGAAGTTGTATTTTACCCGTTATTTAAACGTTTCTTAAACGTGTTTTATACGTGTTGATACGTATGAAACACGTATAAAACACGTATAAAATACGTATATAATACGACTTCTTTACAGCTTCATATCGGGTTTATTACAATTTGTATATAATTCCAACCTTAATTTGGTTCAAGGGGTTCAAGGGGTTCAAAGGGTTCAAGGGGTTCAAGGGGTTCAAGGGGTTCAAATGGTTCAAATGGTTCAAATGGTTCAAGGGGTTCAAGGGGTTCAAAGGGTTTGGAACTTGTCTAATAATTAGTCAGGTAATTGTGATATATAAAATTTGATTTGGAGGGAATGGGGGGAATTTATAATTTTACATGGCTAAACAAGAAATGGTTTGATTGGGAAATGAAACTGTCTAAAATTGTGTATAAGGGAGAGTCCCGTATTAAGGTAGAATTTCCTTATGACTTGCAATTAGTAAGTACAATAAAGCAAATACCAGATGCAATATGGAGTAAAAGCCTAAATGCCTGGCATGTTCCCGATAACAAAGAAAGCATCGATATGCTTAAGCATCATTTTGGTGACAGCTTAAATGAACCAATCCTTAATGTTGGTAAGCCACTGGTATCATCTGCAACTTTAAGCCTCAAAACAGAAATAACCAGGCGCAGGCTTTCTCCGGAAACTGAAGAAAAGATTGAACAATACCGAAAATGGATGAGTCATAAAAGGTATGGAGAATCAACCATAAAAACCTATTCAGAGACACTGTCAGTTTTATTGCGCTTTATATTGCCGAAGAGTCCTGAAGAAATGCAGGGTCAGGATATGGTTAATTTTGTCAACAATTATATCATTCCAAATAAGTACAGCTATGCGTTTCAAAATCAGGCGGTGAACCTTTAAAAGGCCACGCAGCGAACATAAACTACCAAATGTACTCAGCAAGGAAGAAGTAAAAGCCATACTCCAGGCACCTGTAAATTTAAAGCATAGAAGTATGCTAAGCCTCATTTATGCATGTGGGCTACGTCGGAGTGAACTACTGAACCTTAAACCTGCAGATATTGATTCGAAACGACATATGCTGATCATTCTTAATTCAAAGGGCAAGAAGGACAGAATGGTGCCAATATCAGATAAAATTATTGAGATGCTAAGGGATTACTATAAAGCATATAGACCCGGGATATGGTTATTTGAAGGACAAACTTCTGGCGATCCATATAGTGAAGCAAGTCTGGCTAAAGTTCTAAAAAATGCTTGTGATAAAGCTTGTGTCAGAAAACCGGTTACATTACACTGGTTAAGGCACAGTTACGCCACACATTTACTGGAAAGCGGGACAGATTTAAGGTATATACAAGAACTACTTGGGCATAAAAGCAGTAAGACTACTGAAATCTACACACATGTATCAGAAAAAAGCTTACAAAAAATCACTAGCCCATTTGACACATTATGATTAAATTGCATGAGAAATATAAATACCATAAGGTAAGGTTATACAACCATTTTAGGGTTTGTAACATCACTTTTGGTAAGGTTATAAACTAGTTAGGCACAAAGCCAATAAAACCTGATAACTAAATGATAATTGAAATGAAAGAAATTAAGGACCAAGAAGAAACAAAAAACACACAATATCCATTGGGACAATTGTTTAGCTGGATTATTGCGACAATTATTGTTGTTGTAATATGCATCAAGATTCTTTTATCTGATTTTGACTTTTCCCAACTTCAATTTGGATTTACCGATTTATTGTCAATTATACTTGCTCTTTTTGCAGTTTGGATTTCTGTGAATTTTTATCATAAAAACAATGAAACAAGCAATAGGTTTTACAACAATACTTATACATTCACAAAAGATATTTCAGAAACACTTGGACGTATAGAAGAAAGATTTGGTGAAAAACTGGAATCATTAAAAGAAGAAAATAAATCATTATCAAGTAGGGTTGATAGGTATTATTCTAGTGGTGGTGCAAACGCAGTTGACAAAGAAAAAGATGATAAAAAAGAAAAAGAAATTCAGGCAAGATTGGAAAAAGAGTTATCAGAGAAAAATGCTCTCCTAGACCAATTTGCGAAGAAATATAAGATAGCAGAACAAGACAAAAATCAATTTGTCGAAATGTTAAATTCAAAAAATGAGGAAGTTAGAAAGCTCGAAAAGAAATTATCTCTTTTTGAAAATTCTCCACAAAGAGTAGATGAGAATTATAATATTCCTATGAGAATAATATCATATATAAGAAGTCGCTTTAGAAGAGATGAAGAACTTAGACATATTTTTTGTATTCCAGACATCTTAGGTGACGAAGATATAAGGATAAATTTTCGAGAAATATCAAAAAAATATAGCCCATCTTTTATTATGGATTTAGAAAAATATGAATTGATAAATGAAAATAGAATATTAACGGATTCGGGACTCAGAATTATGAAAGAAATAGCAAGAGACATTGAAAGGCTCAGTGCCTAACACGCGGTATAAAAAATTGCCGGGACAGTACGATTTTCAAGGGTTATAGCCCGCTTCAACCCTTGTGTATCTTGACAGGAAATCACTCGCGTTCGGCAACTTTTCATACCGCCACCGTTATTTGGTATTATAAAACAACAAAATGATAAGGACTATCGTATATATAACGGCATTGTTATCAATAAACGCACTTTCAGCCCAGACTTTGTGCGATACTAAAAGTGGAATGGTTTGGTCTATGTTGGAACATCCTCCAAAACCTAATCTTACAGACAACGAATTAGAGATAAAACTTAATAGTGTTATTGACCCATCATTATTGGAAAGTTACAAAGGTGATTATCTGTACATAACATTCTTTGTTAATTGCAGAGGTGAAGATTTTAACTATAAGTTATCTAAACGGCAAGACGGCAAGGTTCAAAAGGACTCTCTTTCTAATTTCCAAGAAGTATTTCTATCTCAAATGCAATCATTGCTTTCATGGTCTCCAGGGACAAAAGAATTTTTTGAAAAAGGTAAATCAATTGAAAAGACAGTGGATTTTCAAGGATCATACACAATCCTTATTGATGGGAGTAAATTTCACATCTTGAATGAAAAGGAAAAGAAGAAACACTTCGAACAGAAACCAAAGAAATAACAACACATAACAGCACCTATGCCCAATAGCCTATGAAAGAGCAATTTGAAACAGCGTACCCCAAGAACCACTGTACCGAGTGACAGTGACCAACTCCGCCAAACGGCTACTGGGCATAGATGCGAAACGTTAGCTGCTATGTTAAAAAATCCGTTGCACAATGAGACGCATGATTTTAAATATTAATGATTATAGATTTAAATCTCCCAATGAATAAAGAATTAATTTTCAAAACAGATTTGCCATTTGACTTTGTGATTTATGATAAAGATTCTGATTCGTGGAGATTTTGTTTTAAAAGCATTGATATACTAACGTCTGGATTCTGGCGAATTTTAAAAGATGGTTGTATTTGTTTTATTTCATCCGACCATGGCCACCAGTTTGGATTGACTAAGCCTGTTGATTTGGAATCGCTATTAAATACAGAATTGGTTAATTGCGAATTGAAAGAGCTAAAAATTAAGGAGTGTACTGGAGATTTGCTATTATCATTGACTGATAATTGTAAAATTGAGATTTTTATCTCTTCAACTGGATATGAAACTTACGAATTTTCGATAAATAAAAAAAGGTATATCGGATTGGGCTCTGGTGAGATAGGAATATATGATGAAAAATAAATAAACACAGCAGCTAACACAGGGTATACATCAGGCGGGGTTTAGAGCAATTTGCAAGCTCCGGGCTCGCTGACAAAGGTAGTAACGGTGGATAGTGAATTAGCCACGAACTCCCGCACGCTGCATACACTCAACGTTATGGGCAAGGCTAAAAAAACGACAGCAATGAAAGGATTAAACTACATATTGATATCTTTTTTGTTAATAGTTCCCCAAATCAGGACTTTTGCAACCTCACAAATACCTGACATATTGATTTATAATGGTGACACTCTTTCAATATTTGCTAATCCATTGGAGCAACTTTATGAAAATGATTCAATAAGACCAAATTTCTTTGGTGATAAAGAAGGCTGCATGTCGACAGCTTGTTGGAGAGGTTATGAAGCTGAATGGGCTATATTTGACAACGAACTCTACTTGATAGGTATTTATAGTTGTTGTTACTACGAAGACAGTATAAAAGCAAACCTTAAAATGCTGTTTGGAGATAAGTTTGTGAATGGAAAAGTAAAAGCGGATTGGTTTACAGGAAAAATTATTGCTCCTCAAGGAGAACTTCTTTACTACATTCATATGGGATACGAATCTTTATATGAGAAAGAATTGGAAATTGAATTTTCAAACGGAAAACTTGTTGAGACAAAACAATATGATAATTCAAAATCAAGGCAATCAGAATTTAGTCAGAAACCTGAGAAATTAAAGGAATTCATATATTCAAATATTAATTGGGAAACTTTACCAAAAGTTGGCAATAAAACTATTAAGGTATTTGTGCAGTTTTCAGCAAATGAAAATGGAATTGTTGATAGTGTTAAAGTAATGAGAGGTTATGACAGCATTTTTGATAATGAGGCAATTCGTGTAATAAAAACTATTCCTGATTGGGATATTTATTATAGACATGGTGAACTACAACGAATGAACTGGACTTTTCCTGTAGTTTTTAACGACGAGAATAGAAATAAATATTGGAAAGAAAATAATGACAAATAAAGCCCAGCCCATAACAATGTGTAAAAATAATAGCCGAGAAAGTGCGTATTTGAGCGGTTTAAGCCCGCTTCAAGTTAGTAACAGTTTGATAAATTTATCGTCCGCAATCGGCTACTATTCTTACACTCACCGCTAGCGTTCATTTGAAATGAAAATTCGATTTACTATAATATTATTGACATTTATAAGTCTAACAGCGGTTGGACAAGTTAAAGTATTGACAAATGACAGCGATACAGTATTTTGGTTTAAGGAATTTAAGGCCATCAGAAATCATATTGGATTAGAACCGACAGAGAAAATAGATAGTAAATTTTATTTTAGATTTTGGGATGGAACTAAAGCAATTGAGCTCAAACAGGTAAATGACCAACTTATTGGGACAGTGACTTTATTTCTGCAACAATACAAGAAGCGAAAGGAAGGACGGCTGTATTTTAAAAAGATTATATTATCTGAGAGAACAACTAACACTATTTATGAACTCGTCATGCGGTATAAATTAATCGATCTTCCGACAGACAATCAGATTAATGGCTGGGACAGCGGTAAAGATGGAATAACATATATTATCGAATACGCCAATGAGAAGAATTATTCGTTTAAAAATTATTGGACTCCGACATCTTTAAAAGAAAAAATACCTGAAGCAAAGCAATTAGTTGACTTTATTGATAACCTAAATCAAATCGAGGAATTGAAAGCTATTAAAAATAAGTTTATGGATCATCAGCCATTTACCTATTGGTACACATTTATAGGAAGTGCGCGTATAACATTTAAACCAACAAACTAACGCTAACAAAGGCTAAAATGCAAGCGGGGGCTGTGTTGGGCTGAAAGTTCTTAG
>DATGXS010000062.1:0-14924 GCA_035298745.1 Lentimicrobium sp.
CATGTTATGACCCCAGATAAAGATATCAGGTTGTAAATTGGTTGTCATACCACCGCCCCAGAGAAGAGGATCGGTATCAGTCCAGGTAGTAAATACCTTTGCACCATCATCAGAGCGGGTCATATAAATGCGCTGGTCCCAGCCCATACCAAAAGGATCGGTATCATCAACAACTTCAGTTCTGACAGTGTCAACAAACATAGCGTCCCATGTTCCGTCACCTTTCATGTAAACATCAAAGATAAGCTGTGGTTCAAGTGTATAAAAATAGTTAAGTGAGTCAGGATGAATTGAATTGGTACTCCTGATAATACCTGAAATGTGCAGGTTGCCATTCATATCAACTGTAGCACCATTACCCCGGTTACCACCTACCCATTTGTTATACCACCTTGGGCATACAAAATCCAGGTTAGCAATAGTAGGATATAACATTTCATTGAAAACAGCTATTGTACTGAAGTCAAAAGGTTCAGTCTTTTCCCATGTTTGACCATGGTCAGTTGTTTTGTAAACGATTGGCCATTCAACTCCATAAGGATTGTATGTTTGATCAAGATCAACACCTGTTCCTAAGAGATATCCAACAGATCCGTCAGGTGAGAATACAAGGCTACTTGCGTCCATACGATTATCGTCACCAAGTGGAGCAGGGTTAACAGCAACACGTGGCAGATCCCAATCAACAGTTTTGGTAGATTCATTGAAAACGCCATTTAATACTTCCCAGCCTTCTTCAGTATAAGCAGCTGAAGTACCATTTAATTTATGTGAAGCAACATGGATATTTCCAGTTGGAGTAGCACATAAACCAATATTCATGTGGTTTAAATAAATGCTTGCAGCATTAGGTTCATAAGTTACATTTTTATCGGTTGTGCCATCAAACTTCACACTTCCCCAAAACTGACCTTCCCATCCGGAAGCGTTAGTATAAGGACCTGAGAATATTGCATACATGTTTGCCGGATCAGTGTTACCTTGTGGATTATAGGTAGCAACACTGGGATAACGGAAATTTTTGTTAGTTGCTGCTGCGATCACATAGTTGGTCCAGGTAGCTCCTAAGTCTGATGTGTAAGCAACTCTTAGGTCATTACCTGTAGCACCCATTGGTCCGCCGGCCCTGCAACCAAAAGTTACTGTGTTTAAAGCAGGCTGTGTTGTTAATACAGTCTGGTCTACAGAGAAAATTCCAAATGCATTTGAAGAAGATGAAATTTGTGTTTTAAGAATATCGCCACTGCGATTAATAATACCTCCAAAATCTTCGCCACCAGTTTGATTGGCATTGATTTCAGGATTGTTGATTCCCATGTCAACAGGACGTACTTGCGCTTTGTACGTCTTTGACAATTCACGAGTTTGAGCACCTGCAAATAGACATATGCCTAAGGCAGAAACCAAGAGTAATGATTTTTTCATGAAAAATTAATATTAGGTTAGTTAGAATTAGTAAAATCTTAGTGTGCAACAAATTTATGTACATTGGATTCATTTACCAAGAAAAAATCAACTTTTTACCTGATTTTTCGTATCCATTGGTATTTCTGTTGCGTGTTGGGATAATCCGGGTGAATTAAAAAGATAGCGGTATGTTATATGTCGTTTGGCAAAATACCCTCCGACTGATTCATGCAACTGCCGCATTTTTGGGTTAAAGTCGCCAACCCATGATAGTTCTACCTCATTGTATTCAGGATGCCGTTTCATCATCTTATCCATATGCCAGAAAATTGCCGACTCAATTCCTGATTTCTGGTATTTGGGTTTAATGCCCATGACAGTTATCCTTGCACGGGTGAAGACTTTACGTTTTTTAAGGTACAGGAATTTGATCTTGCCCAGGAGCCCCATGCGCCCTGTCCTGAAATGCCTCAGCATTTGATTGGCATCGGGGGTCATTATCAGAAAAGCAATAGGTTCATTTTCATAATAGGCATACCAAATAAAATCTACTTCTGAAATCGGCTTTAATTCCTTTAATTGTTCTTTTAACAGGTCCTTATCAATAGGCGTGAAATTTTCATGAAACTGCCATGCATCATCATAGATCTGTTTGAAGTCATCTATAAATTTTTCCGCTTCCTTCCAGTTAAAATGTCTGAACGAATAACCAGGGCGCTGACGTACCCAATCAGCTATTTTCCAGAAACGCTCAGGAAAAGGCCTGGTAAGGTCAAGATGGTTTGTCACCTGTTCAAAATATGGCCTGAATCCGTATTCTTCAAAATATTCCTTGTAATACGGAAAATTATAATTCATTCCGAAACTTGGAGGTGTGTAACCTTCAACCAGTAAACCCCAGAAATTGTCGTTTTCACCAAAATTCACTGGCCCGTCCATTGCTTCCATGCCTCTGGCTTTAAGCCATTCACGGCAAGTATCGAAAATGTAAAAAGCCGTTTTTTTATCGTTGATACATTCAAAGAAACCCATTCCACCAGTTGGTTGCTGGAAATTAAAAGCTTTCTTTCTGTTTATGAAGGCCGCAGCCCTTCCCACCATCTTATTGTTATCATCAAAAAAATTCCACCTTATTACTTCGCCGTGAGTAAAGAATACATTCCTTGCCGGATCAAATACGGCTTCAACGGTATTATCAAGAGGACATATCCAATTGGGATCATTCTTATATAACTGCTTGGGGAAATCAAGAAATGCACGTCTGGTCCTTTTATCGCTGACTTCTGTATGTTTCATCAGATATTGTTATTAAGCAGGCAAATCTAGTGAACTATTAAGAAATTTCAGATAAGAAAAGCAGCAATATTTCGTTTACTGCTGTGACAGTGATGTACCTTGCAGTACAATGATTAAATTGTAATTTTGCATTTTATAATATGTAAAGGGTGAAACGACTTCATATATTGGTCCTCAAATCGTTCGTCGGGCCTCTGGTGCTTACTTTTTTTATTTCCCTCTTCATCCTTGTGATGCAGTTTTTGTGGAAGTATATTGACGATCTGGTAGGTAAAGGACTTGAGTGGCATGTGGTTGCACAATTACTTTTTTATGCTTCAGCTACTTTTGTACCACTTGCCCTCCCTTTGGCAATTCTTTTGTCATCGCTCATGACTTTTGGTAATTTAGGCGAACGCTATGAACTGGTCGCTATAAAATCAGCCGGAATTTCCTTGAGTACTTTTATGCGACCGTTGGTTATTCTTCTGATCTTAATAAGTATTGGTGCTTTTTTCTTTTCAAACAATGTACTGCCAATTTCTAACCTTAAATTCAAGTCTATATTATACGATGTGAGGCAGCAAAAACTTGCTTTAAATATCCGTGAAGGCATATTCTATAAAGATATTGAAGGATTTGTGCTAAGGGTTGGTAAAAAAGACAAAGAGAACAATACTATCCGGGATGTCATTATATATGACCATACCAGCAGAGCCGGTAATACCAATGTAACAAGGGCCGAATGGGGCAAAATGGAACAAAGTGCCGATGGCAGCTTCCTTGATCTTACGCTCTATAATGGATATAATTATGATGAAAAGGTTGACAGGCGAAATGAACTCAAGCGGCCATTTCAGCGCACTTATTTTTCTGAACAGTATCGCCGTTTTGACTTGTCTGATTTCAGAATGATGCGTACCAACGAAAACCTGTTCAGAAATCATTACCAGATGCTTGATCTTAAGCAACTGGAACATTCAACTGATTCATTAAAGAAGGAAAGGAATACACGGATTGAAAATTTTGCCAGAAGTTCAATGCTCAATTATTCTTTCCTCGACCGGGCTGATACGGTTCTGCCGGTTGATTCGGGCATAATTGTAAAAGACCGCCTGTTTGCCCTTAACGGAATGGATAAAAACCAGAAGAACCAGGTAATGGACAAGGCTTTAAACAGTGCTAGAAATATTAGGAACAATGTTGAATATGAAAGAAATGACCTTGCCGACAGGGATATCCTTATAAGAAAACATGAAGTTGAATGGCATCTTAAATTTACGCTGTCATTTGCCTGCCTGGTACTCTTTTTTATAGGTGCCCCATTTGGTGCAATAATCAGAAAAGGCGGACTCGGACTGCCACTGGTTATTTCAGTAGTATTCTTTGTAATTTACCATGTTATCTCAATGACCGGGAAAAAGTCGGTTATAGCCGGAGGAATGGATCCTATTCTGGGGATGTGGCTTTCATCAATCGTTTTACTGCCATTGGGAATTATTTTAACTTATAAAGCAACCAATGATTCGCCACTTTTGGATGTGGATGTTTGGAGAATCAAGTTAACCAGGTTCATGGCAAGGTTCAAGTCGAAAAAGTAAATGAACATACTGTTAATATGCAATAAATCACCATGGCCGCCTCGTGAAGGTGGTCCTATAGCCATGAACGCCATGGTTGAGGGACTCCTGAATGCCGGGCATAAAGTGAAGGTTCTGGCAATTAATAGTTACAAGTACTTCATTGATCCACAGTCAGTACCTTCCGATTATTCTGAGAAAACACAGATAGAACTCGTATACATGGATCTTAAAGTCAGACCCATGCATGCGTTGCTAAACCTGTTAAGCTCTAAATCATACCATGTGCAACGGTTTATTTCTGATGACTTTGCCGATGCAATAAGGAAAATACTCCAGAACAATGAATTTGATGTCATTCAATTAGAAACGCTTTTTGTTACGCCATATATTGATCTGATAAGGAAGCACAGCAAGGCAGCTATTTTTCTTCGTGCTCATAATATTGAACACCTTATATGGGAACGACTCTACAAAAGAGAGAAGAATTCTTTAAAGAAATTTTATCTTGGCCACTTAAGCAGGACATTAAAAAAATTTGAGCTAAGAGTTCTGACTAAGTTAGACGGAATAATTGCCATCACCCAGAAAGATGCTGACTTTTTTAAACGGTTTGTTCCCGCTGAAAAAGTTATTGCCATTCCGTTTGGTATTTTACCTGAAATAATAAACAAGTACTTAAAAGTGAACATTGAACCTGTACAAAATACCATTTTTCATCTGGGTTCAATGAATTGGATGCCCAATCAGGAAGGGATACAGTGGTTTTTAAAAGAAGTATGGCCCGGATTATCAGTTAGAAATAAAGATCTGGTGTTCAGACTGGCCGGACGTGAAATGCCGGTGTGGTTATTGAACCGTCAAACCGGAAATGTAATTATTGATGGTGAAGTACCTGATGCAGTTGAATACATGAAAAAATACCGCATAATGGTTGTACCATTATTTTCAGGTAGTGGAATAAGAATTAAAATTATTGAAGGAATGCTTGCAGGTTGTGCCATTATTACCACCCGCACCGGTGCAGAAGGAATCAATTGCCAGGATGGCAAACACCTGATTTTTGCTGAAAACAGCGAAGAATATATTCAGGCAATTGAAAGACTTGTGAACGATCAGGCATTGGTTGATGAAATTGGCAATAACGCTTCAGCGTTTGTCAAAGAGAATCACAACAATCAAAAACTGATGTTTCAGCTTGAAAGTTTTTATACTGCTCAACGGAATTAGCCATTTTTTTTACCTTTGTAGCACAAGGGTGTTAAATCATCAAGCCATCCTTTCCTTATTTGAATGAAGCTTTTCGTTATTCTGCCGCGTTTTCCGTATCCTACCGAAAAGGGTGATAAGCTGAGGGCTTTCAATCAATTAAAAGTCCTTTCAGAATACTTTGAAATAACCCTTTTTGCCCTGAGCCACGACAGGATAAAGCCAGAGTACCTTGAAAAAGTAAAGCCTTATTGTAAGAGTATCCATATTCACCACCTGAATCTTTTTACCGTTGCATGGAATCTGATGTTAGCCTTGTTCAGTAACAAGCCATTACAGGCAGGTTATTATTTCAGCAGTAATGCCAAAAGAAAGATTAACCGACTATTAAAAGAGACCAGGGCTGAACATGTTTATTGTCAGTTAATCAGGACTGCTGCCTATGCTTTTGGTACTTCATTGCCAAAAACACTCGATTACCAGGATGTTTTCTCAAAAGGAGTTGAACGCAGGTTACCAAAAGCCAATTTTTTTATGCGGCCATTGCTTAAATTTGAATTGAAACGACTTCTGAAATATGAGCATAAGGTATTTGATCTGTTTGATAATAAGACTATTATTTCAAAACCTGACAGGGATTGCATCCCACATCCGGACAGGGATCAGATAACCATAATCCCCAATGGGGTTGACCAGGAATATTTCAGGCCATACAGGGGTAAAAAAATCTCTGATCTGGTTTTCACCGGCAATATGGGTTATCCGCCAAATATTGATTGTGCAGAGTATCTTGTAAATAAAGTACTACCTATAATTCACCAGAAATATCCTGAAGTAAAACTAACTCTGGCAGGTGCATCGCCACATGCACGCGTTAAGGCACTGGCATCTTCATCAGTATTTGTGACCGGATGGGTTGATGATATCAGGGTTTATTATGCCGGTGCAAGAATTTTTATGGCACCTATGCAACTGGGGACAGGTTTGCAGAACAAGTTGCTGGAAGCAATGGCCATGCGATTACCATGTATTACATCATCATTATGTAATTCAGCCCTGCTTGCCAAAGAGGATGCTGAAATCCTTATAGGTAATGATGCACCCGGTGTAGCTGCACAAGCAATCAAATTGCTTAATGATAAACCACTTGCCGATAATCTGGCCCTCAATGGATACATGTTTATCAAGTCAAATTACACCTGGCATGGCGCTACTGAAAAACTTGCAGGAATTATTAAGGAATCGACAGTTAAAAGTGATCATTTCTAGTTACTTTTGGTAAAATCTTTCATCAATATCAGTTAAAGCAACATCTGATGCAATTAGTGCACAAAATAATATCTCTTTCAATACTCTTGCTTACGCTTATTACTTTTCAGGCATTTGCTTCTGATGAGAAACAGGAAGAATTAAATGCACACAACAATAAAGCACTTGAGTTATACCAGTCATCGCCCGATGAAGCCATAGCCATTTTAAAAGAAGTACTTGCCGGATCAACTGATGATGAATATAAACTTCAAAGGGCAAAAGCACTAAAAACATTAGGTATTGTGCATTATTACCAGCAGAACTTCAGACAGTCGCACGAATACTTTGAGCAATCACTTAAACTATACCGTGAATTGAAAGACCTGGAGGGAATTGCATCCATAGTCAACAATACAGGTTTGATTTACGAACGGCAGGGCGATTTTGCCAGCGCACTAAAAAGATATAATGAGGCAGCTGAAATTATGAGAAAGCTGCCCGATTCAAAAGAAGGCCTTACCAATTCCCTCTCAAACATTGGAAATATTTATTATACCATCGGGAGATTTGACATTGCCCTTGACTACCTCACACAGGCTTTAAACAACTCCGCCTCTATAGGTGACAGTTCAGGTATGGCCATGTGCTATAATAATATTGGCAATATTTATTTAAGCATTAATGACTTCAAAACAGCCATAGATGTTTTTACAAAAGCTGAGAGAATTCGTTTGATGGAAAAAAACATGCAGAGTCTTTCACTCATTTATAATAATCTTGGCGAAGCATATCTTGGTTTAAATAAAATTGAGGAAGCATTGAAATACAATAAGCTTTCACTTGAAATTTCAACTAAAATTAACGATACCGAAGGTGTTATTTCAAGTCTGATAAGCATCAGCAAAATATATACAAAACAGGGTGAGTATGACCTGGCAATGATTAATTACAAGGAAGCTCTGCGTCTGTCAAGCTTAAAATCCGACAGGTTTCTTCATGCAAATGTTCTCCAGGGGATAGGAAATTTGAAATTAAAACACGGCGATTATGATGAAGCCATCTCAAATTACAGGGAAGCCCTGTCTCTTGTAGAAAAAACGGGATCTGACTTACTGTTGCAGGAGATTTATTCAGGCATCTCTAAAGCCTGGGAAGGAAAGGGAAATTATAAAAAGGCCCATGAGTATCTTCGTAAACACGAAGACCTTATGGATAGTATTTATAACAAGGAGAACCTAAACAGGCTGAACCAACTGCGCATAAGTTTTGAACTTGAACAAACTGAACGCGACAACCAGCTCCTCAGGCAACAAAACCTTATTAGTCAACTGGCCCTCAGCAGGCAACAGACTATCAGGAACCTTTTTATTGTAATTACTGCAATGGTATTGGTATCACTTGCATTCCTGTCGTTGCTTTATTATTCAAAACAGAAAAAGAACCAGTTACTTGAGCTTAGCAACAAGCAGATTTCACGACAAAAAGAAGAACTCGATAAGCTTTATACCGAGCAGTTTAAATTAAATGAAACAAAGAATAAGTTTTTCAGCATCATAGCCCACGATCTTAAATCACCTTTCCAGTCACTCCTTGGCTTTTCAGAATTATTGAGCATGGAATACGAGCATTTTACTGATGAACAGCGGATTGATGCCATAAATAATATGTATAAGGTTACCTCTGATACCTACAAGTTAATTGAGAACCTGCTAGAATGGGGAAGAATTCAAACCGGAAATGCCAATGTTTCATTGAAAACAATTAATCTGAATGAATTCGTGCTTTCAATTATCAATATTTTCCAGATTCCATTAAAAAATAAAGATCTCCAGTTATCAATAGATATACCTGTTATGCTTACTGCAAGTGTTGACCCTAATATGTTTGGTGCAGTAGTCAGGAACATTGTTTCAAATGCAATAAAATTCTCTAACCCGGGAGGAGTTATACATATTAAAGGTATAACCACAAGAGATTCGACCAAACTGGCTATTACCGATAATGGCATTGGCATAGCTGAGGCTGTTATTGACCGGCTTTTCACTTTTGATCCCAAAATCAGGCGTAATGGGACTAAAGGTGAAACAGGTACCGGAATGGGATTGGGCCTTTGTATGGAGTTCATGCAATTAAATCATGGAATGATCAAAGTTTCGAGCAAACCGGGAGAGGGTAGTACATTCACGGTTATAATGCAACCCGGCATTTCACAGGCCAGCCCTATACAGCCAATTTTGCAGAGCTGATTGACACCTGCCTTTTATTTGCGTAAGTTTGCCAAAAGCTTTTTTCAGACATGGCAGACGACAATAAGATCATATTTTCAATGGTGGGCGTAGGAAAAGTCATTCCACCAAACAGGCAAATCCTGAAAGACATTTATCTTTCTTTTTATTATGGTGCCAAAATAGGTATCATTGGTTTAAATGGCTCAGGAAAATCAACTCTTTTAAAAATTATAGCAGGGCTCGATAAATCTTATTCCGGTGAAGTAGTTTTTTCACCCGGTTATACCGTTGGAATCCTTCAACAGGAACCCCATCTGGATGATACAAAGACTGTTCGTGAAATTGTAGAAGAAGGTGCTGGCGAAACAGTTAAATTATTAAAAGACTTTGAAGCAGTGAATAACCGTTTCGGTGAACCCTTGACGGATGACGAAATGAATTCTTTGATTGAAGAGCAGGGCCGTTTGACTGAACTTATTGACCAACACAACGGCTGGGATCTCGACGCAAGGCTTGAAAGGGCTATGGATGCCCTTCGTTGTCCTGATCCGGAAGAGCCGGTGAAACACCTTTCAGGAGGAGAACGTCGAAGGGTTGCATTGTGTCGCCTGCTTTTGCAGGAGCCTGATATTCTTTTGCTTGATGAGCCTACCAACCACCTGGATGCCGAAAGTATTGACTGGCTTGAACAACATTTAAAACAATACAAAGGAACTGTAATTGCAGTAACACACGACAGGTACTTCCTTGATAATGTCGCAGGCTGGATACTTGAACTCGACCGTGGTGAAGGTATACCATGGAAAGGGAACTATTCATCATGGCTTGAACAGAAATCAAACAGGCTGGCCATGGAGGAAAAGGCTGAAACACGCCGCCGTAAGACTCTTGAACGTGAACTTGAATGGGTAAGGATGTCACCCAAAGCGCGCCATGCCAAATCAAAAGCCCGTTTATCAGCCTATGAAAGGATGATGAGCGAGGATACGAAACAGAAAGAAGAAAAACTGGAGATTTTTATTCCAAATGGGCCTCGTTTGGGAAACAAAGTTATTGAAGCACAGGGCATATCTAAAGCATATGGCGATAAGCTATTATTTGAAAATCTCAGCTTCAGCCTCCCCCCTGCCGGAATTGTTGGTATTATTGGTCCGAATGGAGCCGGCAAAACTACCCTTTTCAGGCTTATTATGGGCATGGAACAACCCGATGCCGGAACATTTGCTGTTGGTGAAACAGTGAAGATTGGTTATATCGACCAGGCACATACTGCCATTGACCCTGAAAAGAATGTTTGGGAAGTAATTTCTGAAGGAAATGAGAATATTCAGTTGGGTGGAAAGCTGTTTAATTCAAGAGCTTACGTTGCACGGTTTAATTTCAGTGGTTCCGACCAGGGTAAAAAGGCAGGTATACTGTCGGGTGGAGAAAGGAACAGGATGCACCTGGCTCTAACCCTTCGTTCTGAAGCCAATGTGCTTCTGCTTGATGAGCCCACAAATGATATTGACATTAATACCCTTCGCGCACTTGAAGAAGGATTGGAAAATTTTGCAGGTTGTGCTGTAATTATTTCCCACGACAGGTGGTTCCTTGACCGCGTTGCAACGCATATACTTGCTTTTGAAGGCGACTCACAGGTTGTATACTTTGAAGGCGGTTATACAGATTATGAAGAGAATAAGAAAAAGCGCACCGGCAATGAAACTCCTCACCGTCTGAAATACAAAAAGCTTTACTAATTTTGCGCCTTCAAAGTATTTAAATGAATATCCAGAAACCCTCTATACCTAAAGGTACCCGCGACTTCTCCCCTGTTGAGATGAACCGGCGAAACTATATTTTCAATATTATCAGAAGCATTTTCGAGCAGCATGGGTACATGCCTATTGAAACACCTGCAATGGAAAACCTTTCAACCCTAACAGGTAAATACGGAGAAGAGGGTGATAAATTATTGTTCAGAATACTTAACTCCGGCGATTTCCTGTCAGAGGTCAATCCTTCACAACTCACAGAATTATCTTATCAGAAACTGTCAGCTAAAATAACTGAAAAAGGCCTGAGGTATGATCTTACCGTTCCTTTTGCACGTTATGTGGTACAGCACAGAAATGAGATAACTTTTCCTTTCAAGAGGTACCAACTTCAACCCGTCTGGCGTGCTGACCGTCCTCAGAAAGGCCGTTACCGTGAATTCTACCAGTGCGATGCTGATGTTATCGGTTCCGACTCTCTGCTGAATGAGGCTGAACTCGTTGCAATGGCCGACCATATTTTTTCAAAACTTGGAATAGGTGTAGTAATAAAACTCAATAACCGGAAGATTCTTAGTGGAATCGCAGAGATTATAGGTCATCCGGATAAGATTACTGACATTACCGTTGCGATTGATAAACTCGATAAAATAGGTCTGGAAAAAGTAAACGAAGAACTTGCTGCAAGAGGACTGGACCTGGCGGCAATTGATAAATTGCAGCCAATTATTAACCTGAGCGGAAACAATCACGAGAAATTAGAGCAAATAAAAACTGTTCTGGGCACCAGTGAAACCGGATTAAAAGGAATTGAAGAAACCGAACATATATTCAGCTACCTTGAGAAATTGGATATTGCCAGTGAAGTTGAGTTTGACCTTACTCTGGCACGAGGACTCAATTATTATACCGGCGCAATCATAGAAGTAAAAGCCAAAGATGCAGCTATTGGCAGCATTACAGGAGGCGGCAGATATGATAACTTAACCGGTATATTTGGCTTACCGGGCGTTTCGGGGGTTGGTATTTCTTTTGGGGCCGACAGGATTTATGATGTAATGCTTGAGCTTAACCTGTTTCCTGAAAGTACTGCAGCTTCCACTAAAGTACTATTGGTCAATTTTGGTGGTGAAGAAGAAATAAGGTGTCTTGCTGTAGCTGAAAATCTACGTAAAAAAGGCATTAACACAGAGGTTTTTCCTGAAAACACCAAAATAAAGAAACAATTTGCCTATGCTGACAGTAAGCAAATACCCTGGGTTATAATAATAGGTGAAGAAGAAAGGGCTGCCAATAATTGCCAGCTGAAAAATATGAAGACAGGTGAACAAAAGAGTATCAATATTGAGGAATTGGCTGAAATAATTATGAAATAACGCTTAGAATTGAGAACATTCTCAAAGACATAAATCCAACTGAAATTTTATAAGTCTAATGATAATTAACTGGAACCTTTTATTCAAAATCACAATCAACCGCACCGGATTGACGTGTCAAAACGTATAACCCATTCATTAATCACGTTTTGTCAAACAGTTAAATTATCTGAACCAATGAATACCTATCAAATCAACTCTGAACCACTAACCCTTGAAATAATCCATAATTTATTATCAAATGATATAAAACTCGAACTTTCGCAGGAAGCAATTGAACGGATTAAACACTGCCGGGAATATCTTGATAATAAAGTTAAAAATCACAGTGAACCGATATATGGTATCACCACCGGCTTTGGTTCATTATGCAACATTCAGATCTCCGCTGATCAACTGACTGCACTTCAGGAAAACCTTGTTATGTCGCATGCCTGTGGAACAGGTGATGAAGTAAATGATGACATAGTAAGGATTATGCTATTATTGAAAGCCCATGCCCTGTCATCAGGCAATTCAGGAGTTCAGGTTCAGACAGTACAACGCCTTCTCGATTTTTATAATAATAATGCACTTCCTATAGTATACGAACAAGGTTCATTAGGTGCCTCAGGCGATTTAGCCCCTCTTGCACATTTAAGTCTACCTTTGATCGGACTCGGTGAGATGCATTTTTCCGGTAAAACAGTCTCTGCTAAAAAGATCATAAAAGAATTTGGATGGGAACCAATTACACTTCAGTCGAAAGAAGGCCTGGCACTGTTGAATGGCACCCAATTTATGAGTGCCCATGCTGTTTATTTACTGCTTAAGGCAAAAAGACTATCAGAAATTGCAGATGTTACAAGTGCTGTTTCAATAGAAGCTTATAATGGCAAAAAAGATCCTTTTTTCGAACAGTTACATACCATAAGGCCCCATCAGGGACAGATTGAGACTGCCAGAAATATCAGGGCATTATTAGATGGTAGTAAGCTTATTAATGCCCCGGGCAAAAAGGTTCAGGATCCTTATTCTTTCAGGTGTATTCCACAGGTGCATGGCGCAGTCAGGGATACCATAAGATATGTTGAATCAGTTGTAATTACCGAAATAAACTCAGTAACCGATAACCCTACGATTTTTCCTGACGAAGACCTGGTATTGTCGGGCGGGAATTTTCATGGTGAACCACTTGCTTTTGTGCTGGATTTTCTGTCGATAGCATTAGCCGAACTTGGCAATATTTCAGAACGAAGGGTGTACAGACTAATATCAGGCCAACGCGATTTACCCGAATTTTTAGTCGCTAATCCGGGATTAAACTCAGGTTTCATGATTCCGCAATACACTGCTGCAAGCATTGTAAGTCAGAATAAGCAACTTGCCACCCCCAGTTCAGTAGATTCAATCACCTCATCAAACGAGCAGGAAGATCATGTAAGCATGGGTGCCAATGCGGCAACAAAAGCGCTTCGCATCACAAAAAACCTGGAGCGGATAATCGCTATTGAACTCTTTACGGCAGCCCAGGCACTTGATTTCAGGGGATTGGAAAACACTTCTCCATTCCTTCGTGCTTTTATTTCTGAATTCAGAAGTCTTGTACCATTCATAAAAGATGATACAATAATGTATACAGAAATAGCAAAGAGTATAGATTTCGTACAGAATGTTGTTTTTGACTTTCCCGATTAATTATATTTCTTCCGATAACCATAATGACCGACAACCAAACTGAACCAAAACCGCAATACACAGGAAAAAGATCACCGGCTTTAACCCTTACCTGTTTACTCACGCTATTATGGAGTGGCTTCACACTTTTGGGAGCCCTGATGGCCTATGGGTTATATTATGATCTGCCATTAATAATGCAGCAGGCCGAATATGGTGATCAGGAAAAACTAATCCTTGAAATGATCCAGAATAGTAAGCGTGAATTCTTTCTGATCATTGCATTATTAAATGCACTTTCATTTATTGGCGCCATACTCATGTGGAAGTTAAAAAAGGTAGGATTCCATTTCTACACAACAGCCCAATTACTCATTTTGGTGGTTCCATTTTTCCTGGTTGCAGGCTATTCAGTATCACTTCCAAATGCAATAATAACGGTAGTCTTTATAGCTGCATATGCCGTTAATATGCCCCAAATGCGCTAAAGAATAAAAAATGTTGAAAAAATGTCAACAAAATGAGCATTTTTTTTAACAATTATTGACAATTTAAGGGAAAATTCTATACATTAGCAGTACTAAAGGTACATTCAATGCTGCTTTGAGCAGTAAGATGCTATGTATCAATCTCCTATCTCACCGCTTGTAGTGCTTCTTCATTTTTGAGGGCGTTTATTACTTTTTTATCATTTAACAAGACTTTGTATTGCAATTTGCATGATCTAAGTCGGAATATCATATTATTAAGAACTAATTCATCAAAATATTAACTTAAACGGGAGGTAAACCAGAGGAATAAGATGATTTAAGAATAGAAAGATAAATTATCTACACTAAACCAATTTTTAACAATTCAATCACAAAAAACACACACTATGAGAAAATTTGTATTGATGCTTGTACTTCTGATTTTTGCCGGAGTGCAGGTAGTTCTGGCCCAGACCACTATTACTGGTGTGATTACCAGTGCTGAAGACGGGCAGCCAATACCTGGAGCAGCAGTTCAGGTAAAAGGCACTACGGTTGGAGTAACAACAGATGTAAATGGACGTTTTTCACTTAAAGTACCGGCAGATGCCAAAACCCTTCAGGTTTCCTTTGTTGGTATGAAATCAAAAGATGTTCCCATTGGAAAAGAATCAACAATTAATGTAATCCTTGAAACAGAAGTAATGGATATTGA
>DATGXS010000063.1:0-51277 GCA_035298745.1 Lentimicrobium sp.
AGCTCGCATAAACACCCGTTGCCAGGAATAATTTATTGGGGAAATACCGCTTGTTATTAATACTGTAGTGAAGTGATGAATTAAAGTCGGAATAATCATTAATTCCATTGGCATTATCCCTGTGGGATGAATTTCCATCAAAATTGGCGCCGAAATACTGAGAACGTTGGGTTTTTCTGCTGTTCATGTAGGAATAGTATGTGGCGCCAGCATCACCGGCAATATAACGATCCAATAGCTTTTGCTCGTCAATTTTATATGAATTATCAGCGCCTGATAACGAGAATTGAGTTTCAAGCTGACGGTACCTGTAGTCAGGCAGCTTATACCCTGAAAGGTTGTAATTGTTGGTGATTTGTGCTCCTGCAGTGATAGAAAACAGCAATATTGCTGACAGAATTGAGGCGAGACTGATTAAGTTTTTTTTCATAACAAGGTTATTTGGTTGGCTAAAATATGATAACAAACGCAGCACAAATATTAAAAGAAACTCACATTCACACCAAAATTCCAATGCACTTCTGCAGGACTGCTTATAAGGTCGAAGTTAAGATTCGTATCAATACCGATATTTTTGTGGAACCAGTAAATTAAACCTGCCCCGGGTTTCAGGAAGGGTTCGTATTCATCGTGCGAATGATAACTTCTGTAATCCATTCCTAACGCGACTTCCAGGTAAGGCTTAATATCAAGTTTATTAAAGTACTGGCGTATAACGGGTCCTGCTTCAAGGGAATAATGTCTCGCTCCTGGCAATGATGACAGCAGTGTACCACCAAAAGCCAGATTATCCTTTATTAACCATTGTGCACCTGCTTTAATTCCATTTGATGATGAAAAGATCTTAGATGTTTCTTTATCAAATTGCACATTTCCCTGTATTGATATGATTCGTGCTCCTTTTTCAGTTTGTGAAAATCCTGATGCAAACATAACAATAAGTAAAACGATAGTAAGAATTTTTTTCGTCATGAATTAGATTGATGGTTGGTTGCTTGCGGCTAAAGACTAGTAACTAATAAAAGTCAGTAAACCACAAATATAAAAAAATTAGCGACTGGTGATTGGTGGTTTCGGAATGACGGATCATTGCGGTGTTGTTGAGGGAAAAAAGAAGGAAATGCAGCGAAGCCGCATTTCCTTCTTTTTTCACCCGGTGACCGGTAAACTCACTGGTGACTGGTGGCCTCACGCGCCCGTATCACTTCTTCCATTTCCTGAATTTTACGGGTTCCAACAACAAACCTTTTGTTCTTCCCATACACAACATACAACCCATGCCTGCCCGAGGTATTATAAATGGTGTTATACTTGCCGCCAACCCACCTGATGCCCCATCCGCCAGCAAATCCATAGTTTACAACTTCGGCGGTGCTAACGTCTTTCCATTTAACGGTTTTATTCCTGAAAAAGGGGATAAAGCTTACGCGGATCTCTTCACTGTCAATGTCAGTCACCAGCTTTACAGATCTGAAAAAGAAGAGCATCAGCAGCATCACGGCAAGAAAAATAAAAAGACCGGCATCAGGCATAGGCTTATCGCCGAAAGGTATGCCCCTGAATATCTGCTGATAAATGCCAACGACCGGTATGAGGCAAATGCCTATCAGCATCAACCACAACCACCATTGGGTAAAGCGCTGTTCTTCGTGAAAGTGAATTTTCATTGGATTTAATGTTCTTTGTTCTTTGTGTTTATTCTGTATGAGCCATAGTAAGTATGTTTTTAGGCTTCCTCGAATTCTGGACATTCTCGCTCAAAATCAGCTGCTTTGCCACTTTGTCTACAGATAATTCCAAGGTTAAGATCAAGTTTCTTGTGTTGGCATTGACGACAAATGGCCACATAGTCAGCCCGGGTCATTTCTGTTTTTGGCTCGGATATTTCTTGTTTTGGATTAAAAACATCATTGATGGTTTGCACTTCAGCCACGGACTTAAGTGATGGGGCAATAATGAGCCCTGCCAGAAAACCGCTCAGAAGTCCGCCAATATGAGCTGCATTATCAATGCCCTCATTGCTAAAGCCAACCAGCAAGTTATATCCAATAAATATAATTACACTGATTAAAAATTGTTTTCTGAGGGCATTTACAAAACTCTTCTTAACCAGAAGCGCAAGAAAAATTCCGTATAATCCAAAAATTGCTCCTGAAGCTCCTACTTTTATGTTCTCAATGGACCACCACATACTGACACAACTTGCTAATATTCCGGTAATAAGGTAAACTAACAGGAATTTTATTTTCCCTAATAAGGGTTCGAGCATAATTCCGACATACATAAGTGCAAACATGTTGGTGATCAAATGAAGGGCACCACCATGCAGAAAAACAGACGTAACCAGACGCCACCAGTCACCACTCAAAACCGCGGGTCCAAAATTGCCACCCCAATTAAACAAATCGATTGGTTTGAAATTCATAAAGCCAAGTCCGGCAAGAGCCATTACAACAAAGACTAGAATATTCATGTAGATGATAACGGGCGTTACAAAATAGCCCTTTCTTGGCTTGAGGATTTCAATGACTTCATTAAGAACTTCATCCTCAGATTGCAATCCCTTTAGCCATAAATCGTATTCAATGTCTTTGACTTTTGCAAACAAAAGTGCTATAATGAATATGAAACTACCTATTGCAAAAGAGATAAAGAGCCACATTAAACGATTGCCTGTTCTTTGCTCAAATGGAACGTTCACAGGATAAAATACCAATACGTTTTTGGGTCCATACTGAGACTTACGACTGGTTTTCACTGCTTCTGTAAAAGCGTCATTATCAGCGTTGTTACCAAGGCGCTCAAGATAATTGAAGTGACTGAAATCGGTTTTTTGAAAATCCTCCTGGGTTTTTTTGACAAAAGCGTTGTATTCAAGTTCCTTTTCAGAATCGCTCAAACGGTTGCTGATCCTTTCCTGAAATTTAATACCTATCCATCCCAGGCAACTGTAATATATGGTATCTGATTCCCTTTCAAGAATAGGCAACACCACGTGAAGTTCAATATCCAGATTCTCATTACTCCTTCCTGAGACCTCAAAGGTTGGGTAAACCCCGATATCTTTTTTATCAATAAAGAACTGTTTAAATTTATAATACCGGGCAGGGTTTGAGCTACTAATGTAGTTGATACTCCATACTTTAGTAAATTTGCCAGTCGCCTTTTTGAAATACGATTGTGCAATAATAGTGGGTATCGCAATCGTAAGTGTTGCTATCAGAATCAAAAGATAGGGCAGATTACCTTTGCCACTTTTGAACATTACAAGCATAAAACGCGGTCGCAACCAGATAAATACAATAATGACACTAAAAAGAACAGGTAGCCAAATATTCGCAACATCATCTTTAAGTGATAATACTTTCAGATACGACACCAACATCCAGTTCAAAAAAGAATAAATCAAAACAAAACCAACGGCAGCCATAAGTAAAGGCCAGTAAACAAGGTGTAATTTTTTTATCATAAGCTAAGTTAGTTTCAACTGACTCATCAGCAATCAGTACTATTTATTAAGCAAAGTGCTAAAATAAATTTACTTTCCAAATGTATAAAAAAAGTTTAGCGCTTTTAAGCCTGATACATTAGTGATCACTTTTTTCTCGGTCACATCGGTCACACATTGCGTCGAAGTGTCCCATTTTCCATAATTCCCTATATTTGCTCAATATCAAAACTCAAACAGTTCAAATGAGACTAAGCACCTTACTACTACTAATTGTGATTCTTGTATTCACATTCGGTTGTGATGAAAAAAAACAGGATGATAATATTCCGGTTGTAACAAATCCGTACCTGGGCGTATGGGAGTATGATTATAGCCCCACCATTACATTAAAGTGCGAGTTCACTGACAGTTTGCTTATTATGACCAGGATTGATCCGAATGGTGTCAGTTAAAACTTATCATGCCGGCACATCAGATGCAAATCTTCCCCAAACATGGTATCCTGAGGGGCCGGGTTCGCCTGTAACTATTGAAGCTGAATATTATAGTACTTTTTTTGAACCTTATGAGGTTAAAGTAGCCTATTTTCTTTCAGGAAACAATGCCTATTTCGGTTCATGGATGCCAGAACATAAGTACACCAGACACTAGTCACTAGTCACTAGTTACTAGTCACTAGTCACTAGTCACTAGTCACGGATCAGGGCGTCGAAGTATTACTTTTTACTTGAGCTTGTCCCTGAACACCTCCCTCACCTTATCTACTTTTGGCTGAATCACAAAGGTGCAGTAGGGTGCGTGTATATTGTTGTTGTAATAGTTAACGTGGTAGTCTTCGGCAGGGTAGAAGGCCTGGAATTGGGTGATTTCAGTAACAACCGGTGATGGGAAGGCGTGGGCTTCGTTGAGCTTCTTCTTGTATTGTTCGGCTATTTCCTTTTGTCTGGCGTTGTGGTAGAAGATGACCGACCGGTATTGCGTTCCCACATCGGCACCCTGGCGGTTAAGCGTGGTGGGGTCATGTGATTTCCAGAACACTTCCAGCAAATCATCAAAACTAATAACCGAAGGATCAAATATAATCTGGGTTACTTCGGCATGACCGGTAGCTCCTGAGCTTACCTGTTCATAGGTAGGATTTGGCCGGCGGCCTCCTGAGTAGCCGGGCAGAACGGTATCAACGCCCTTTAACTGCTGGAAGATGGCTTCGGTGCACCAGAAACAGCCTGAGCCAAAGGTTGCCGTATCGCTGCTTTTTTCGCTGAGTAGTTCTTTGTTGTTGTCTATAGTAGCCATTATTTGTTTTGTTTCCGTTTTCTGTGAGCATGCCTGTAAGCTGATAAACAGCAATATCACGACTGTATTTCGTTTCATTGTGATAATATTTTCGCCAAAGAACAGTTGCAATTCCCCATATGTTCACTTCCTGTGTTTAGTAGTTTTGACATTTATTTAGTAATTTCGTTATTCTAAATGAGCCGCCCGCATTATATGAGAAAAATTCTGTTTGTCATTCCCGGCATATTGGTCCTGGTTTTTACTTTTTTAAATGCATCTGCGCAGTTAAGTTCAGGCGGCATTCCTCCGGGTTTTAATACCGGTAACCTGAAGAGTTCAACGCAGGTAATTTCATTGTTACCTCCTGACTATGAACTGTTAAAACGACAGGACGACTCAGTTGGTTCAATGGGTGTGCCCGAAAGAGTGGGTGTTTGTTTAGCATCAAATATCGGTCCGCAAAATGCAGGGTCGTGGATTGACCTTGATGCAAACCGGCAGTTGTGGAGGCTGAACCTGAAGGTGAAAGGGGCTACAGGGATTGGGTTATATTTTGAAGATTTCCATTTGGGAAAGGATGATAAGCTGTTTGTTTATTCTGAAGATAAAAGTCATCTGATTGGCGCCTTTACAGCGATGAACAACAGGAAAAACGGCCTGTTTGCTACTGAACCGGTTAAGGGTGAATCGGTAATTATTGAATTGGTACATGATATTAATAGTGAGAATTCCCTTTTCAGGATAAATGAGATTTTGGTTGTGTACACACCGATGACATTCAGCAATTTACAGTCTGACAATACTTTAAAAAGCATAAAAGGTGATTCGGATGATTGTGAAGTGAGCACCAACTGTCCCGAGGGTGATGCCTGGCGCGATCAGATTAACGGGGTGGTTAGGATTATGGTTAAGATTGGCGGTACGTCATACTGGTGCACAGGTTCGGTGATGAACAACACGGCACTTGACTTCAGGCCTTTTATCCTCACCGCCGACCATTGTGCTGTTTCAAATGGGACGTATGCTACGGCGGCCAATATTGCACAATGGATATTTTTCTTCAAACATGAAGCCACCAGTTGTGAGGATGATACCCCATCAGGCACAAAGAGCCTTACGGGAGCGGTTAAGCTGGCAAGCAGCAGTGCGGTGGGGAACAACGGCAGCGATTTTTACCTGGTTGAACTTAGTGACGATATACCGGGAAACTATCAGCCCTATTACCTTGGTTGGAATGCCAAAAACGAGGTGAGCAATTCAGGGGTTAGTATTCACCATCCGGCAGGAGATGTAAAAAAGATAAGTACCTATACCACACCGCTTGAAATATCGCAGTGGGGTGATGTGCCTGAAACCCACCTTATGGTTGTTTGGAGTGCAACACCCAATGGCCATGGGGTGACTGAAGGAGGTTCATCGGGTAGTCCGCTGTTTAACGCCAATAAGCTGGTAATCGGACAACTCACCGGTGGTGAATCAGATTGCACCAATTTAACCGGACAGGATCATTATGGCAGGTTTTACTATTCGTGGGATAAAAATGGGGCTGCCGACAGTATGAGATTGCGCCCATGGCTTGATCCGTTGGGCTCAGGACTGCAGACTTTGGATGGTTCGTTCAATACAAAGGCAGCCATTGCGCAGTTTACGGCCGATGAAACGGTGATACCTGTGGGTTCGTACGTCAAGTTTACCGATCTGAGCATAAATAATCCAACCAGTTGGTTGTGGGAATTTGAAGGTGGACAGCCGGCTACATCAACCCAAAAACAGCCTGAGCTGATTTATTTCGACAAACTGGGAAAGTATAATGTTTCACTTACGGTTGAAAATGAGTTTGGAACCGATTCTACAAGTGTTGAAATCAGTGTGGTGCCTGTAATTTATCCTAACCCTACACGCAATGTGGTGAATATATTGTTTGGCAACGATTCAAATGCCCACGAGATAACAGTAACCGATATGGCCGGAAAAAAGGTGTCGGCATTTACCGTTGCCGAAGAGAGTAAGAATGTTGAGTTCAGCTTTCTTTCATATCCGGCAGGCATGTACATGATAACGGTTAAATCAGCTGCAGCCGAAGACCACTACAAGGTGCTTTACACTCCAAAATGATAGCACAGGCTAGCAAAGGCTCACAACCGATAACCGTTTAGTAATATTTCAGGGTTTCATTCACCACATCGGTAAACAGGTCTTTTAATGCTATACCAACGGCAGCCGCTTGTTTGGGCACAATGCTGGCTTCTGACAGGCCGGGGATGGTATTGGCTTCAAGGAAGTAAAATTCGCGTTTGCCGTTTACTTCAGGCGTAAGTATATAGTCGAATCTGACTATACCCCTGCAATTAAGGTTTCTGTAAAGAACCAAAGATATTTCCCTGCACTGCCTGGTGAGCTCTTCGTTGATACGGGCAGGGGTTATTTCTTCAGAAAAGCCTGCGGTGTATTTGGCCTGGTAATCAAAGAATTCATTGGCACTTCGTATTTCAGTCAGCGGCAGAATCACCGGTTGCCCGTCTTTTTCATAAATGCCACAGGTAACCTCAATACCTGCAATAAACTCCTGCACCAGCACTTCATCATCTTCCGCGAAAGCGAGATCAAGGGCCGGCTTTAGCTCTTCAAGGCTGTGCACTTTTGAAATCCCCACACTTGAACCGTTGCAATTGGGTTTAACGAAGCAGGGTAGTCCGGTGAAACGGATGATTTCTTCAGTCGTGGGGATATGCCTTTTATGGATATAAAGCGTTTTGGCTACATTATAATTCCAGCGGCCTATAAGCTCATTGGTGAAGTACTTGTTAAAAGTGAGGGCAGAGGTTGTCCGGCCACAGGTATTGTAGGGAATGCCCATCATATCGAGGTACCCCTGCAATTTACCGTCTTCACCCGGCGTGCCGTGTATACCTATAAAGGCAGCATCAAACCTGATTTTTTCACCGTTTAAGGTAAGACTGAAATCATTCTTATTGATTTCCACGGGGGTATTGCCATTGAGGTAAAACCAGCGGTCGGGGCTTATATTTATCTGGTATACATTGAATTTACTGTCATCAAGGTTAGCGGCTATCACTTTTCCGCTGCTTACTGATACTTCGTATTCTTTTGAATAGCCACCTGTTAACAGAGCAATATTCTTTTTCATGATCAATTCAGTTAGGTGTTGCAAAAATAGCAGAAAAGCGGCGAAGAGCAGGCATCTGCTTATGCCCTTTTAAAAATATGTATATTTGCATGTCAGACAATAAATTTTGGCACTTTTGAGTTAATAAAGTGCTTAATTTCATTCTGGAAAAGCATCGCTGTTAAAAATCCTGCAACCACTGGGACATGAATTTCATTGAATTTGTACGTACCAAACTCTTCGTTCGGCATTTTTTATTATCTGTTGTAATCACCGCTGTTATTATCTCGTTAATACTCAGTCTTCTGAAATGGTACACACATCATGGTGAATCGTATAAAGTGCCGTCGCTGGTTGGGTTGTCGCCCGAACAGATAGACCAGCTTACTACCATTGATAATTTTGATGTTATAGTGATTGATTCGGTATTTGATGCAAAACAGCCCAAAGGTACGGTGCTGATACAGGATCCATTGCCCGGTTCAATGGTCAAGAAAAACAGGAAGATTTATCTTACCACCGTTGCAGTTTTACCTGAACAGATAAAAATGCCTAACCTGGTTGACCTGACCCTGCGGCAGGCAAAGGCAACCATTGAAACATACGGGCTAAAGGTGGGCAATATCTCTTATATACCCGATATTGCTGTAAATGCAGTGCTGGCCCAATTTTATAAAGGCCGTGAGATAGAACCGGGCAAAGAATTACTGAAAGGTTCGGTTATTGACCTCAGGGTAGGTGAGGGTGGAGGCAATGGCCGCTACCAGGTGCCTTTCCTTATCGGGAAAACAAAAGCTGAAGCTGAAGAATTGCTGAAAAGGAATAATTTCGTGTTAGGTGAAGAAACCTTTGAAGACGGAGCAGACCCTGAAACAGCCAAAGTGTATTCACAATCACCCGGGGCTGATCAGAATGAGTTTTTGAATGCAGGACAAAAGGTTGACCTGATTTACCGCGATCCTGAAAAGTTTGATTTTGAGAAATACCTTGAATCACTTACACCGGCAGAAAGCGGCGAAGAGCAAAACGATTTATAATATTGTTAAGCATAGAAACCAGAGAAGATGAGAATTACTCTCCTGATTACATTCGTTTTAATAATGCTGGGCACAGCACAAGCCCAGGAAAGGCTTACGGGCATTGTGGTAAACCCGCGCGTAAAAGAAATGTCAGCTGCTTCGGGGCAGAAATCAGCAAGTGCAGTTCAACAAAGGATAACCCTTCCTTTCTTTGATGATTTCAGCTACCACAACCGCATATTCCCCGACCCTGCACGCTGGACCGACAATTATGTGTTCATCAACAACGATTATGCTTTAAATCCTCCTACGGTTGGCGTGGCTACCTTTGATGCAATTGACAACCAGGGAAACCTGTATCCGCATGCAAGCCAGTATGCATTTTCTGCTGACACACTCACTTCTGTTGAAATAAGGCTTGATTCCATCTTTTCAGATAATCCCCGAAGGATAAAAAGGTCTGACGGGGTATACTTCAGTTTCTTCTACCAGCCGCAGGGACTGGGTAATGTGCCCGCCGATGGTGATTCGCTGATACTTGAATTCCTGGCCCCCGATGAGGATCTGGTCATTATAGTACCTGCTGATACTGTAAATACCGGCGATAGTGTGGTTATTATTCCTGCTGACACGCTTGTTTATGAAAACTGGGTGAGGGTATGGGGTGCAGGTGGACAGGCACTGGCTGATTTTTACAATCAGGACAGTGTATGGTTCAGGCAGGTTATGGTGCCTGTGCTAGACAGTGCCCGTTTTTACAAACCTGATTTCAAATTCCGCTTTATCAACTTCGCAACCCTTGCAGATGCCACATTACCCGACTGGCAGAGCAATGGCGACCAGTGGAACATCGACTACGTGTATTTGAATACCGGGAGATCAGCCAATGATACGGTTTACCCCGATATTGCCTTTGCCTCATCGGCGCCCAGCTTCCTGAAAACATATACATCAATGCCGTATGACCAGTATAAGCCGAATTTTATCAATGAAATGGCAAAGAATTTTGTGATGAAGATCATAAACCTGGACAACAGGTCATATAATGCCACCTACAAGTACGAAGTGACCAACAGCGATGATCAGCTGATTAAACTGTATGATGGTGGAAATTATGCCCTTCCGCCATATATTGAATCAGGATATGTTGATTACCAGAGGTTTTCAAATCCCATCGTTAATGTGCTGTTCCCACTCAATGATACCGAACCGGTTGTATTTAAAATCAAACATACGTTAACCAGTGATGCCAGTCTGCCATTAAGCACCAATGATTCGGTTGTTTATAACCAGGTATTCAGCAACTACTTTTCATACGATGATGGTACTGCTGAAGCAGGATATGGAATTACGCCTGCCGGGGCACAGGTTGCCTATGAGTTCAAACTGAACAAGAACGACTCGCTTTTTGGTGTGAATATGTTCTTCAATAAAACGCTCACCCAGGGGAATGTCAATAATTTCTACCTGAATGTGTGGAATGATGAATTCGGTAAACCGGGTGAGCTGATCTATTCGAGGTTTGGCTACCAGCCCGCTTTTGAGGACAGTTTGAACAAGTTCTTCTATTATGAGCTTGACAGCGCCATATTTATAGAACCTTCCCGTTTCCCTAACCTTATATTCTATGTGGGCTGGGAGCAGGTGAATGAGCGCATGCTGAATTTAGGTTTTGATAAGAACGATGATGCCTCTTCAAAAACATTCTTCCGCACTTTCGGCGATTGGAGCAGCAGCCAGTATAAGGGCGCGCTGATGATACGCCCTATTGTCGGCAGGGAGAAAGTACTGGCTATAGGTGAAAATGAAGCATCCGCTGAGCTGAGGGTCTATCCTAACCCGGCATCGGTAAATACTGTACGTGTAAAAACCGGTATCCAATCTTCTGATTTTAAGAATTACCAGCTGCAGGTTTCAACGCCTGAAGGAAAGATAGTGAAAAGAATTCCGATGACGGATGAAATTGACATCACCGGAATGCCCAATGGGTTCTACTTCATTCAGATAACTGATAACTACAGTATTATCGCTGCAGAGAAACTTATAATCAACCATTAATGGCTGAGAATGAATTGCAATTAAACTTCAGTGAAGAACACGATTCACCTGAATTGCTCGAAGATGAGAATTCAGAGTCTGAGCTTTATGAGCATCACCGGATAATTGCTGACAAGGGCCAGGGACTGTTAAGGATTGACAAGTTCCTGATGTCGAGGATTGAGAATGCCTCGCGCAATAAGATACAGCAGGCTGCAAAGGCAGGCAACATCCTGGTAAATAATAAGCCTGTAAAGCAGAATTACCGCATTAAGCCGCTTGATATTGTTTCGGTGGTAATGACTCATCCGCCAAGGATAAATGAGATCATACCGCAGGAAATTGCACTTGACATAGTTTATGAAGATGCGCATCTGCTGGTCATAAATAAAGCCCCGGGCATGGTGGTTCATCCCGGTCATGGCAATTGGGACGGCACACTGGTAAATGCCCTGCTGTGGCACTTCCAGCATACAGGAGCCGGGGAGCTCAACCCGTTGCTGGTGCATCGTATTGATAAAGATACTTCGGGCATTCTGCTGGTGGCCAAAACCGAGGAGGCGCAGACAAGGCTCGCACGCAATTTTTTTGACCACACCATAGAGCGTACTTACCAGGCATTGGTTTGGGGGGTTCCAAAAGAAAACGAAGGGACCATTACGGGGCATGTGGGACGCAACCTCACCAACAGGCTGGTTATGTCTGTTTTCACCGACGGATCGCACGGCAAGCATGCGGTTACACATTATAAGCTCTTAAAAAACCTTACCTATATCTCACTCATTGAGTGCAGGCTTGAAACCGGCAGAACCCACCAGATAAGGGCACACATGAAACATATCGGCCACCCGCTGTTCAACGATGAAAGATACGGAGGTGATAAAATACTGAGGGGAACCACTTCGGGTGCCTATAAGAAATTTGTGGAAGAGAGCTTTGAGCTGCTGCCACGCCAGGCACTGCATGCCAAATCACTCGGATTCATCCACCCCATTACCAGGCAAAAAATGTTCTTCGACTCCAGCCTGCCCGCCGATATGGCAGGCGTGATTGAGAAATGGGAAAAAAGAAAGGTTTAAATTGAAGAAACCGATTTAATAATCAGATATCTGATGGATTGGCCTGATTACCAATTATTATTTACTTTTGCACCAGATTGCAACCGTCTTGAAAAACCTGATAACCATACTATTACTCATGGCCCTCTGCTTTAACAGCGTTGGGTATTTTGTGATGAACAGGTATTTAAGGGAGAAGGTGAAGCGTGAGATTAAACAGGAGATTAAAAGCGGTGTGCCGGCTGGCAGGTTAACCACAATCATTTACACTGCAGGCAATTCAGGTGAGTTTAAATGGAAAGACGAGAAAGAGTTCAGCTACCGGGGTAACATGTATGATATTGTATCACAGGAATGTTTACCCAATGGCCTGACCTTGTTTCATTGCATCAACGACGAACAGGAAACTGTTCTTTTCAGGAACCTGAATCAGCTCGTCAATAACTCATTGAACGGAAATGCAAAGAACACCAGTGCTTTTCTGTTGCTCTCCACATTCCTCACCGGTTTGTTCATCCCACAAACAACCCATTACGCAACGGCATTCCATGAAAATACCATCATATTCGGTACCGAATACCAAGGCTACCATGTGCCCGTCATAATACAAAACTTCCCGCCACCCAAAGAAGCATAAAGCAAAACGCAGAAACCTGAGCGTAGGCACAGGCCCGCATAGCGCAGAGCATAAAACGCAGGGCCACAGAAGCTGTGCCGCAGGGTGCAGAGCTGAAGCAAGTGCAGGTCGCATAGGTCAGAGAGCTGAACATATGCCGCAGAGGAGCAGCGCAAATAGCGCAGGACCGCAGAAGCTGAGCACAGGGTGCAGAAGCTGAACGCTAGGCAGCAGGGCAGATCGCAAGTGCAGAGGGCATAAATGCTGAGCGCAAAAAGCTGGGAGCTGAGACCAAAACGCTGTGACCAGAATACCGGCCGAAGGCTTCTATAAAAACCCACTTTAGCCTTTAGCCTTTAGCCCTTAGCCTTTAGCCTTGTTAACCTTTAGCCTTTAGCCTTTAGCCTTTAGCATTGTTAGCCTTTAGCCTTTAGCCTTTAGCCTTTAGCCTTGTTAACCTTTAGCCTTTAGCCTTTAGCCTTTAGCCTTTAGCCTTTGGCCTTGTCTGAAAAACTATAACCTTAAAATTTACCAAATGAAAAAACTCTATATAATCTTTATAATCTTGAATTTAACGGCCATCTCGTTAATTGGCCAAACTATTACCGTAATTGATAAACTTACCGGACAGCCGGTATCAAATGTTGCACTTTATTCGGTAAATCCGCCGGCTTCCACAATAACAAATGCAAAAGGCCAGGCTGATATAGCCATGTTCAGGGGGCTTGACCGCATTATTGTCAAGCATGTGAGTTACAATGAGCTTGTATATACCTATGATGCTCTTAAAGCGCTGAGTACGGTAGAATTGGAGCTGACCAACATTTCTCTTAATGAAGTGGTGATTTCAGCTAACCGCTGGGAACAGGAGGACAGGGAAGTGCCTCATCGCATTGAGAAGATCACCCAGCGTGAAGTGCAGTTCCAGAATCCCCAAACAGCTGCTGACCTGCTGGGGGCAGGCGGTTATGCTTACATTCAGAAAAGCCAGCTGGCCGGTGGTTCCCCAATTCTGAGAGGCTTTGCCACCAACCGGGTTTTACTGGTTGTGGATGGTGTTAGAATGAATAATGCCATCTTCAGGACCGGCAATGTTCAGAATGTAATCTCGTTGGATGCTTTGGCAGTCCAGAGTAACGAAATACTCTTCGGTCCGGGGGCTGTTATGTATGGAAGTGATGCCATTGGAGGTGTAATGGATTTCCACACCCTCGACCCAATACTTTCAGAATCAGGAAAAAATACCATTACAGGATCTGCAATTACCCGCTACAGCTCAGCCAATAATGAAGAAACCGGTCACCTCGATTTCAATATCGGACTGGCTAAATGGGCTTTCAGGACTGCTGTTACCTATACTGATTTTGATGACCTGAAAGCAGGTAAACATGGAAACGCAGACTTCCTGCGACCGGTATTTCAGACCACAATCAACGGTGTTGACACAGTTGTTGAAAACAAAGATCCGCGTAAGCTGGTATATTCCGGATACAGCCAGGCAAATGTTATGCAAAGGATAAAATTCGTTCCCAACAATAGAGTCGCTTTTGATTATGGGTTTTATTATTCTGAAACCTCTGATGCCCCTCGTTATGACAGGCTGATCCTGGCAAACAGCAGCGGTGCACTTACCAATGCCGAATGGTATTATGGTCCGCAAAAATGGATGATGAACCGTTTAACTGCTACTCTTACAGGTAAATCAGCCTTATTTGACAATGCAAGAATACAACTTGCCCATCAATTGTACCAGGAAAGCAGGCACGACAGGAAGTTTAACAATGCAAGGCTCAGAAACCAGTATGAGAAAGTAAATGCATACTCTTTCAACATTGACATGGATAAAAAACTGACTCAGAAAGCTGGTCTTTTCTATGGATCTGAAGCAGTGTACAATAAGATAAACTCAAGAGCCAACAGGGTTAATATTTTTACCAATGAAGAATCACCGGTCAATACACGATATCCTGACGGGTCGGATTGGCAATCATATGCCCTGTATGCAAACCTGAAGGTGGAATTGTCGCCTGAACTGATTGCCAATGCTGGTGTTCGCTATAGTTATGTAGCACTTTCTGCCCGTTTTGATACCACCATGTTCCCATTCCCGTTTGTTAGTGCTGAACTGAAAAACGGCGCTTTAAACGGAAATGCAGGACTTGTTTGGCTACCTTCAGAAAATGTTAAGGTATACGCTAACCTGTCATCAGGGTTCAGATCGCCCAATATTGACGACCTTGGAAAAGTATTTGATTCACAACCCGGTTCAGTTGTTGTTCCCAATGCTGACCTGAAACCCGAGTATGCCTGGAATGCAGAAGTGGGTACTGCATTTATCCAATCACAGATCTTTAAAGGAGAATTTTCAGTATATTATACTTTAATCGATAATGCATTGGCTCGTCGCAGTTACAGCTACAACGGGGTTGACAGCATTATGTATGATGGTTTACTGAGCAGGGTAGAAGCAATTCAGAATATTACAAACGCTTATGTATACGGAATACAGGCAGGCATTGAATTAACAATGCTGAAAGGCCTGAAACTTCAGAGCAAACTGAGTTACCAGTACGGCAGGGAGCAGAGTGCCGACAGTTTGAAATACTATCCGCTTCGCCATGCTGCGCCATTGTTTGGTACAACCCACCTTATGGCAGAAGTCAACCATTTGCAGGCAGATCTTTATGCTAATTACAATGCAGGCGTTGATTACGACCAGCTGCCATATGCAGAAGCCGCTGATGGTGCACCTTATGCAAAAGACGAAAACGGACTGCCCTATATACCGGGCTGGTATACCCTCAACTTCAAAGCAACCTGGTTTATCAATAAGAATTTATCAGTAAATGCAGGTGTTGAAAACATCACCAACCAGTTGTACCGCCCCTTCGCATCAGGCATAACAGCACCGGGCATCAATTTTATCGGTTCGCTTAAGGTTAGTTTTTGAAGTATCAGGTATTAGGTATTAGGTATCAGGTATTAGGGATTGGGTATCAGGGATTGGTTCAATTTTGCCCCGGGTTTCTTATCGATGGGTTCAATGTTGTTCAATCCCTGATCCCTGATACTTCAGATGCCCTGAGTTTTTATCGAGGGGTTCAAAGGTTCAAAGGTTGTTCAAAGGTTGTTCAAAGGTTGTTCAAAGGTTGTTTGGGCACTTTCAGCCTTCCTTTTACCTTCTGCACTTTTTACTTTTTACTTTTTACTTTTTACTTCACGTTAGCCTTTAAAATTGTTCTTGGTTCTTTGTTCTTGGTTTTTTGTTTTTGACTTTTTCCTTCACTTTTACCTTCTCGCACTTTTTACTTTTTCCTTTTTCCTTTTTTCCTTCACTTTAGCCTTCTCGCACTTTTTCCTTTTTATATTCCACACAATTACTTGAAATAATTTCGTATTTTTGGGTTAGACTTTCTCAAACGAACCCCATATATGAAAAAGCTCTCCCTTTTAATTATTCTTTCATTTGCCTTTCTTTTTTCTTTCAGCCAGAAGCGTCTTACGTTAAACGATGAGAAGCAGATTATAACCCGGGCTGTAACTGAACTCAACGATGCTTTTGCCAGGCCTGATGGCATTATGTATAAAAAGATTGCAGCACTCAATCTTTCAGGTACATACATCTATGATGTGACTATCAGGAACAAGGGTGCTGTTGCCACTGTATTTTCAGTAAACAGTGGTGATAATGATATTAAAATACAGAACCGGATAAAAGATTTGATTTACGAGTACAAGCTTTCCTTTAATATGCTGAAAGGCAAATCGTATAAATTCAGGTATACGCTTAATTTTTAATCAACTTAATAATAACCAAAACCAATCATTCTATGAAAAGAACACTTTTCTTTCTTTCGCTATTATTATGCTCAATTGGCATATTTGCACAAGATGATATGCCCGTAGTGTGGCAGACAACACTAGATCACAAAATTCGTTTTGATGGCACGGGAACTGAGGATAGAGGGTTTAGCTATGCAGCTTCGGACAAAGAAGTAACATTTTTTGAAAATGCTACAGGTAAAGTTGTGTGGAGCAAGAAGTTCAGTGAACTGGCGCCAAATCTTAAGAGTATTGATGAGTTGATTCCTTTCTGGGAATCAGACCTTCTTTTTCTTTTTGAAAGGAAAATCGGGAAAGATCAGATAGCCTGTATTGATATGAGTGATGGTAAACTGATGTGGACTACCAGTAAATACCAGGATGTTAGTGAGTATAACGTAATTTATATTCCTGAAGCTGAAGGCTTTGCTATTTCTCTCAAGAAAGAGCTGGTATTCATTAAAGCAAAAACAGGAGAAGAACTCTGGTCAACTGCAAAATTCAGCGGTGTTGTCGGGAAGTACGTGTATACTAATGACAACCATATAGTTGCCGTTAACTTTAAACCATCTATCCTGGGTGCCTTATTTTCAGGTTTCAAAAACCAGATTGCCAAGATTGACATGAAAAACGGTGATATTGTTTGGGAAGCTACCTATATTGGACTTGCAGAGCGGAAAGTGCTTACCAAAGAATTCTTATTTGACCTTGATGTGGAAGACAACAAGGTAATACTGACGCTTAATGGTATCCAGGTTTATGATTATTCAACCGGCAAATCGTTATGGAATGCAGCATTTGAATTTGCCCCTGACGGCGTTGTACGTGCACCGCTTGATGCAACTGTATGGGGTGTATATGGTGGAATAGCTGAACCTCTTCGCGTTGGTGATGACCTTTATGTTCTGGATATGTCAAACCGTCGCAGCCAGTATGTAAAGAAATATGATTTTAAAACCGGAAAACTCTTGTGGACTTCTCCTGAAATCAAAGAAGCCAAGGCAATACCGGGAATGTATGTTATGGGTGACAAAGTGGTCCTTCAGATTGGGGGTGTTGTTGAAACCCAGGGTATACTGCGTAAATCAGACGGCAGCAGAATCTACAGGATTAAGATGGAAAATGTGAGACCATACGGTGTGCAGGCTTTTTCAGCTAATGACGGAAAGCTTGTTTGGGAATCAGAAAGATTCAGGAAAGGAATTACCAATATGATTGATGGTGGTAAAAATGTGATTGTATCGAGCGGCAAAGCGCTGTATTCACTTGATATCAATAGTGGTAAGGAAAACTATGAAGTTCCTGTATCGAAAGGCGGTGTGGGTGAAGCTGTTATGATTCTTCCTTATCAGGATAAGATTGCCGTTGTTGGTGAAAAAGGTATTTCAACCTTTAAAATGAGTGACGGTGATTTCATTTCTAATGGCAAGTATGAGTCATCATCTCTTGAAAGTGAGTTTAACAACATTGTTATTATGAAGACCGAGGGTGCCGATATTGCAGCTTTTGACCTTAATACCTGCAAATACAAGCAGTTTAAAGCAAGAAAAGGTGCCGATACGGTTATGACACTCGATGGCAAGTTTGTTTATGTGTATGAGAATAAGGTAATAACCAAAGTTAAAACGCTCTAAACAATTATTATAATGCAGGTGTTTAATTTTCAACGTGAGAGCTCAGGAAAGCGGTATTTGTTAATACCGGAAGTAATGGGTATCTTTACAAAAAAAAATCTGATGACCAGAAAGTATACTCTTTCACCAAAATAGAATAAAGAAAGTAAACTCTGCAAAAGCCGGGTTTACCCGGCTTTTTTTATTACTTCAGTTTTCGGAGTCCAATTTTAAGTACAATTTAATACTATTGACATGAATGAATTAACAATCAGTTCTCTTGATGCTGCAAGGATTTTAAATTGCATTGAAAAAGCACGTTCAGGTGGGATGAACGCACCTGTTAACCTTGCCCCGCTTATGAATGAATTAAACAGAGCGGTTAAAGTTAAACCTGAAAAGATACCGGGTGATGTGGTTACTATGAATTCCATTGTGAAACTGCATAATTCAAAGACCAATAAAGTAATGGAGATTCAGATTGTATATCCGCAGGACGCTGATATAAGCAAGAACAAGGTATCAATTTTTGCCCCTGTTGGAACCGCTCTCCTGGGTAACAGGAAAGGCACCAGCGTTTTATGGACTACGCCTGCCGGGAGTGTTGAACTTAAGATACTTGATATAGTATATCAGCCTGAGGCAAACGGAGATATTGATCTTTAATTTTTTCAGGTGTCAGTCTTTGACTTGCTCCAAATAATCAGCCATCTGCTGCATAGCCAGTGCACGATGGCTGATTTTATTTTTTACCTCAGCCGGCATCTCTGCCATGGTAATAGTATAGCCTTCGGGCACAAACACAGGATCATATCCGAACCCATTAACCCCCTTGCGCTCGCTTATTATTGTTCCTTTTATTTTTCCTTCAAAGAGGACTTCTTCCCCATTGAGTATCAGCGATACTACAGTGCGGAACTGTGCTCTGCGGTTTGAAATGCCTTCAAGGTTTTTAAGCAGCTTGTCAACATTCAAACTGAAATTGTGTCCTTCGCCGGCATACCGTGCAGAATATACACCCGGTTCTCCATTCAGTGCCTCCACTTCTAATCCGGTATCGTCAGCAAAACAGTCGGTGTTGTACAAATTATAGATATGCCATGCTTTAAGTGAAGCGTTACCTTCAAGTGTTGTTGCAGTTTCTGGGATATCATCAGTAAAACCTGTTTCATGCAATGAGACTATATGATATTTTTCATGAAGAATATGGTTTACTTCTTCAATTTTATGTTTGTTGTTTGTAGCAAAAATCAGCGATTTCATCTCATGAATTGTGATAAGGTTCATTCTTTAATATGGTAAAAGCCCGGTATAACTGTTCGGTAAAAAATAATCTTACCATCTGGTGCGAAAAGGTCATTGGGGATAACGACAGTTTTCCACCGGACGTTTTATAAACTTCCTGCGAAAAGCCAAAAGCTCCGCCAACTACAAACATTAAATGCCGGGTGCCTGAATTCATAATCTTCTGCAACCATGCAGCAAATTCTTCTGAAGTCTGCATTTTGCCTTTTTCATCGAGTAAAACAACCATGTCAGAGGTTTCAAAATACTTTAACAGCAATTTACCTTCAGCGTCTTTCAACTGTTCAGTATTCAGCGATTTGAACTTTGCAGGCGTTTGTATCTCTATGAAGTCGAACCTTATATAATGGCTTAACCTTTCAAGATATACCTTCAGTCCTTCTGAGAGATAATTGTTATCGGTTTTACCAACTGTCAGCAGTGTTATTTTCATTTTACAAAAATAGCTTTTTCGCAGGTGGTTAAGTATATTTGTACCTTTGCAATAAGTCAGAAGAATTCCGCATGTTTGATTGGTGCGGTTTTTGTATAGTGATCATCAGGTATTTAACCTCATTTAATCATGATAAAAACAATAAACCGGTTTTTGAAAATCATGACAGTATTTGCTTTTGCAGCAACTGTTATGTTTGCCAATAATGCTGTTGCACAAGATGTTAATAGCAAAATTGCACAAGCCATCCAATCATCTAACGCAACACAACTGGCAAAATACTTCAATAATTCAATAGATCTTACAATCCCCGGAAGCGAAGGTACATACAGTAAAGTTCAGGCTGAACAGATACTCAAAAGCTTTTTCACTAAATACCCACTGGTTTCATTTACCATCAATCATAAGGGAAATTCAAATGATGGTTCTATGTATGCCATTGGTACCTATGTGAGTAAAGCACAGTCGTTCAGGACTTACTTTCTTACTAAACCTATTGGTGGACAATTGCTTATCCATCAACTGAAGTTTGAATCACGGGAAGAATAACGTTATTATTATGGAACAACCATTAAGTGTAGATGCCATTATCGAATATGCACTTCTGGAGGATATTGGAAATGGTGATCACACATCTCAATCCACTATATCTGAAGGAAAACATGGCAAAGCCCAATTACTTGTAAAGCAGGAAGGTATTTTATCAGGGATGGCTGTTGCCAGAAAAGTTTTTCATAAAGTTGACCCATCACTTATTATGATTGATCATCTTAAGGATGGCGATAAAATTACTGCCGGTGATGTTGCATTTACCGTTGAAGGCCCTTCAATATCAATACTCAAAGCCGAACGGCTTGTCCTGAATTTTATGCAGCGTTTGAGTGGTATTGCCACTACTACATCGCAGTATGTGAGTAAAATAAAAGGCCTCAACGCAAAGATCCTCGATACCCGCAAAACCACACCTCTTTTAAGAGAACTTGAAAAACAGGCCGTTATACATGGGGGAGGATACAATCACCGCTTTGGGTTATACGACATGATACTGATAAAGGATAATCATGTCGATTTTGCCGGAGGAATTGAAAATGCAATCAATGCTGTGCAGGAGTATCTTAAGAAGAACAACCTTGACCTGAAGATTGAGATAGAAGTACGCAATTTCAATGAATTGCGCCAGGTGCTGAATATCGGGAAAGTACACCGCATCATGCTGGATAATTTTACGGTTCCCAATCTTGCCCAGGCCGTTAGGATGATTGCCGGACAATATGAAAGTGAAGCTTCAGGGGGTATAAATCTTGAAACTGTACGTTCAGTTGCTGAAACTGATGTTGATTACATTTCAGTCGGTGCCCTGACCCATCAGATTAAAAGCCTTGACCTGAGTCTTAAAGCAATTTAAAAGCCTGAACAGATCGTGAAGAAATTATTTGAACAGATACTTGACTGGATCACTAACCTTTATAAAGGTTTTATTTCCAGTAAAATAGTATCAGTTCCTGTGGGGGTTACAAAAAGAATCACCTTACCGGGGTTTGAGAAAGTACCTATATACGATGTGGCTGTTTTCTTTTTTAACGGTGTTAAGAAGGGTGATCTGAATACCAGGGCAGCCGCGCTGGCTTATAATTCATTCCTTGCCATTTTCCCGGCAATAATCTTCTTTTTTACACTAATACCTTATATTCCAATACATAATTTTCAGGACAGCCTTCTGGCGCTGCTTCAGGATTTTATTCCACGACAAACCTATATGGCTGTTCAGGAGACCCTGTTTGACATTATTAAACGACCAAGAGGAGGGTTACTTTCAATTGGTTTTTTAATGGCGATGTACTTTGCTACAAATAGTGTGAACAGCATGATTGACGCATTCAATAAAACGTACTATACCATTGAAACAAGAACCGCATTCAGGCAAAGGATATTGTCAATTTTCCTGGTAATCGTTCTTTCATTCCTGGTAATTCTTGCCATTAGCCTGATAACTTTTGGACCAATAGTGATAAACTGGGTTGAAAGGATTGGTTTGTTAACCGACTGGCTGACATTGCAACTGATTGGTCTGGCCAAGTGGCTGGTAACACTGACATTGCTGTTATTTGCATTTTCGGTTCTTTATTACTTTGCCATACCCGGCAAGCACCGGTACAGGTTTATAACAGCCGGTTCAACACTTACAACTTTCCTGTTTATTATTACATCTGTCGGCTTTAATTATTATGTAAATAATTTTGCCAGCTACAACACGTTATACGGATCAATCGGAACTTTGATAATTTTCATGCTCTGGCTGTACTTTAACTCACTGATCATTCTGATAGGATGGGAACTGAATTCAAGTATTTCTGTTGCCAGGCGCAGCTATAACAGTTTATAACCAGATACAATCATGAAACAGGTAAATATGAAAGAACAGGTTAAATTGTCTTTCATATATACTGCTACGGCTGCTTTTCCTCCGGTTTTACAGGTTTTAATACAACCTATTTACGAAGGAACAGGTAAACTTGGTGCAGTTGACTTTTCGCAAATAGCAATTACAGAGCTCTTTACCTCCTTTATCTTCGCATTTACGCTTTTCGGGATGGCTAATGCCATTTCCCGTTTCTATTATGATGTGGAAGAAGGTACACCTGCTTACAGGAAATTACTCTCGGGAATCTTCTCAAGCATATTGTTCAGGGGCCTGATCGTATTGGGTATTATCATCATATTCCAGAACCAGATTGGCAGGTGGTTTGTGCAGCCCGCATTGCAGGATTTCAGCACCTATGGGTATGCATGTTTGATCACCGGCATTGGCCGTGCAGTTAATATTACGGCAGCTGCCCTGTTCAGGAATGAAAAGAAGATTTTGGCATTCATACTGGTTAGTATGGGCTTAGGTATCTTCAGAACAGGTTTTCAGTTGATTGGCCTGTTTTATTTTGACATGTCGTTTATTGGCTTCATTCATGGCAGTGCCGTTGGAACAGGCCTTGTTACGATACTGATTCTTGGGTTTGTGTATTATAAATCCGGTTTCAGGTACGACCGGAAGATGATGAAGGAAATAAACCATTTTGCGGTTCCGCTGACCCAGTACAGCCTGATAGCACTGGTACTTACAAATGCTGATAAGTTCCTGCTCGAAAAATTCCCTGTTAACCTGGGTATTTACACTACAGCAGTAAATTTCGGATTAGGCATTGCCACCATCCTGCAGGGGCTGCAGGGAGCCAATCAACCTGAAGTGTTCAGGGTAATGAAGATGGGGATTAAGGAGCACCAGTATGAAATCAGGCAATTGTCGAACCTTCTGCTGATGCAGAGTATGTTTATTATTGTGGGTGCAATACTGCCTACAATGCTGTACCTGACTACTTTGTATGAAACAGATGTCAGGTTTGCAGTTAATATTGTTTCATTGGTCTTTGTGAGAAGTATACTCAGGACACAGTTTATTGTCTTTTCTTACCCATCATACTATCTGAAGAAGACGAAAATCTTTCTTTACCTTAATTCGGTGGGTATGATTGTGAATATAGCACTCAATTACCTGCTTATCCCCCGGTTTCAGTATTACGGTGCAATTGCTGCCGGATTGATTGCCGACCTCATTATGGTAGTGGGTATATATTACTACCAGAAGAAGATAGTTGAAATTGAATGGAATAAAGAAAAGTTACTGTATTTTCCTTTGTTGGTAGTACTTGTAGCAATACTTGGTGATATGCTGAGGATTTACTTCAACCTGAATCCATATTTGACTGCAGGTGGTTTGGTATTCCTCACTTTTACTGGAATGATCTACCTTTACCGGCTTGAATTGCAGAAGTTATTGGCTAAAGTATGGAAGTAATCCTGATTTTACGGCAGTTAACTGATGCTGAAAAGAGCGATGTTCAGTTGGCTGAAGCTAAAGGAACAGCAGTATTTGTCATGCCCGGACTCTTAACCGGCCCTGATGCAAAATATATTCCTGAAACGCTTATTAAAGAGGCGGCTGCTGACCTTATCAGTACTATTAAAGAGCTTGGCGACAAGGAAACAGGCCATACTTCATTAAGCAGATTGCTGACCATTGAAGGCGTACCTTTATGGCATTACCAGCGATTCAGGGTTTTCTTCCTTCTCAGAAGCGATTGGATTATAAACCGGTGTATTGCCTATTACAGGAAAGAATACCCAAAACTTAAGATATATACCCCCTCAGGCTTTACACTTAATGAGCAGGCCAATACTGAACAGGGGGATGATTCGTTGGATGTTAATCAATCGCGCACAGTTAACAAGTCGCCTTTTAACATCAGGGTACTCTTTAACTATGTACTTTTCTTTAAGTTGCGTGTGCTCATCAGCATGTTCAGAAGGGTAAATATTTCTGATAAAAGCAACGTAATAGTTGACCGGTCAATCAGGCAGGTTTGCAGGAATCTCAATACGCTTGAGAAGAAAATAGATAATTTCAACCTTTATCCACTGTTTGATTCCAATACAGCAGGACAACTTATCATATCAGAAGTTGAAACGCCAAAGCTTCACTCCGTTAAACCTTTTAAACTCTGGAAGCATTATTTCAACGGTGAAGGACGTAAAGACAGGACTGTATATGGTGAGTGGATATTATTCAAAGGGTTACTATCTTCAGCAGTCAGGGGTAAGTATAAAAGCCTGAAATCGCAGTTTGAGCAAGTCAGTAATGAGGTCATTTCATTACCGCAAACCATGCTGACAAAGGAGGAAAGTAAGATTCTTAAAACCTTTTTCTCCTTAAAAAAGTCTTCACATTTTTATCTTCTCAAGCACTTATGTTATTATAATTTCTTCAGGAAGTATAAGTTTAAGACCATCTGTGCCATTGATGAAAATAGTCCGGCTACCAGGAGTATTCTTGATGCAGCACGCAAGTGTGCTGTTAAAACAATTGGCATTCAGCATGGGAATATTGGTGATTCTCAGCCAGCATATTTGTACTCCTCAAAAGATGCGGCCAATAAGGTTATGACCGACCTGACCCTTACCTGGGGTGATTATTTTACCGGCTTCCTGCTTTCAAAAGCCAATTACCCGCCGGGTTCAGTTAAAACAGTAGGTCAAATGAGGAGCGACCTGATACCGGCAATGAAAGCCAGATCAGCAGAGTACCGCAAAAGCATCACCGATTCACCTTTTCTGGTGGTTTTTGCATCACAGCCAATTCCCGATGCTGATTTCAGGCATAAAGTGGCCTACGACGTCTTTAAGAGTTTTAGTAAAATCAGGGATGCTAAACTGATTGTAAAGCTTCATCCTGCCGAACGTTTTGATGCTGATTATTACAATTCCATTTCACTCGAGGCTGGCTGTGAAAATGCTGATATAAGGTATGAGATTGACCTTTATGAGCTGTTGGCCGCTGCCGATCTTGTAATAACCTGTTTTTCAACTGTTGGCTCAGAAGCTGTTTATTTTGGGAAACCATTAATAATATATGACCCTTTCAATGAGGACCTTTTAAAATATGTAAGTGAAGGTGTGGCATTCCAGGCAACCGGCCTGCAATCACTTCAAACCCTGGTTGAAAAGATCAGGACAGGACAACTGGCCATTGATGATGAAAAGTACAGCGGGTTCATCAGGAAGTATGCTTTTGCAATTGATGGCCAGGCCACATACAGGACTTTAGAGAACCTATAATGCCTGCCGGCTTACACTATTTTATATTCTTCGTTAAGCAGTACTGCAAGTTTCCAGTCAATTTCAGTATCAAGGTCTACACTATGAAGCTGATCCATTAATACTTTCTTTATCTTTCTGAATTCTGCAATTGGCTTTTCCTTGAGTGATTTGATGTTGATCACATAAATAGCGCCATTCAATTGATATACCGCAGGACAATCCTGCCGTGACGTGAAATTTCCTGTTTTTGATTTTACCAGTATGCCATCAGTGTTTTCTTCGTATAGTACAAAATACGGATTAGCTTTTGATTCAGCAACTGATACAACCATATCGAGGCCGTTGTTATAGAGTGACAATGCTTCCTCAACGTGGCTGTACTGTCTGAAAGGGGAGGTTGGCTGCAAGAGGACTAACCTGTCGTAATGCATACCGGCTTTGGCATAATGGTCAATTGCATGCAATAACACCTCTCTCATGCCGGTATTATCGGTAGCTAATTCCATAGGTCTGACAAAAGGGACCGTGTATTTTTCATTTTCAACCGCCGCAATAACATCAGGGTCATCGGTTGAGACGCAAATATTGCTGTCGTCAACAAATTTGCGTGCAACATCCAGTGAATGCACGATTAAAGGTTTGCCACCCAATACCCTTACATTCTTTTTAACAATTCCCTTTGAGCCGGCGCGGGCGGGTATGATAAACAATGTTTTCATTTGATGACCAGATGTTTAATTTCCTGTTGAGCCCGCTGAAAATCTTCCTTCCTGCCAATGTCCATCCAGAAACCATGCAATGAATACTGCGTTAATTTCTCTTTATTGTTGAGCAAATCCTGCATGAGATCTGTTGCATGGTACATTGCATTGGAAGGTATTCTCGACAACAGATCTCTCTTCAGCAAGTAAATGCCTGCATTGGTGTAGAAGGTATATTCGGGTTTTTCACTGAATGCAAGTACCCGGTTTTCAGCAGTTTCCAGAACAGCAAAGGGCATATTTATTTTATAGGGAACCGAGGCAACCGACATAAGTGCCTGCTGTTCAATAAACTCACTGAAGAAATCCTCGATGTCAATATTAGTAAGCACATCAGCATTCATTACCAGCACCTGATCATATTCCAGATTTTCAATGAGTGCTGCAGCACCAAGGGTACCCAATGGCTCCTTTTCTTCAACATACTCAATATTAAGGTCTAAAGAGTTGCCGTTGCCAAAATAGTCCCTTATCATGTATCCAAGGTAATTCACACAAATAAAAACCCTGTTAACGCCAAAATTAGAGATATGGCGCAGGTTATGCTCCAGTATTGGTTTATCACCAACGAGAAGAAGAGGTTTGGGAAGGTTATCAGTTAGTGGTTTAAGCCTTTCGCCTTTACCACCGGCCATAATAATAACATCAAGTGGTAATACCGACTTGTACCTGATCAGATCAATGAGTTTTAAAATCTTCATATTCTCATCAACCATGGGTACCAGTTTAATTCTGCTTTCTTTAAGATCCCTGACTTGTTGCAGGGTAAAATTATTTCTGGTAATGTACCTGAAATGCCTGAACATGAAGTTTTCTACTTCATCTTCCAGGGTAAGGCCTTTTAACAATCCCCGTCTGATATCACCGTCAGTTAAGGCGCCAACCAGCCGCAATTCGTCATCGGTTACAAAAAGCGTGAGATTATCGGGAACGTTATTTAATTTCCCGAGTGCTTCCTTAAGCGGCTGCCTGTAATTGATAGTTTGTTTTTCAATGATCAATGAATTCATCAAGAATGTGTTTTATTATTTTTTGTGACGCACTGCCATCTCCATACACAGGTTCAACGTTGGGAACAGGTGATTCAAGTGCCTTGGTTATTGCTTCCCTGATTTGATCGCGGTTAAAGGGGACATCAATAATATTCGGGGTCCTGAAGCGGCCACCCTGTCGGTTGCCCAGATTTATTACCCACTTTGGAAACCAGGCAGCCTCAATAAAGCCACTTGAAGAATTTCCTAAAATAAGCGATGAATATTTCATGACCGACAGGTAGGCATTTGAGCCAAAGTTTTCAATTAACCTTACATTGGGCCTGCCTTCGGCATATTTGATCAGGATATTTCTTATAATGAGCCCGCTAGTATCAGCATTAGGCATGGTTATAACCTGCTGTATATTATTAAAATCCTTAAGTACAGCAACAACCTCTGACGCATACGCTTCATTTTTCTCATAGCCAATCGTTTCAGGATGAATGGTAATGAGTATGGTTGACTGCTCAAGATCTATTCTGAATGTTTGCCAGATATCTTCCCTGCTGATAAAATTCATTGAAGCCAGATTGTCAACACTCAGTGCACCGGTATTATATACATGCCTGGAATTTCCGGTTAATTCAATCACTCTTTCTTTATAAAACTCAGAAGAGGTAAAATGCATATACGACATATGGCTGATTGAGTGACGCATTGCATTATCAATGGCACCGGTGGTTGTTTCGCCACCATGAATATGTCCGAACTTTATGTTAAAAGGTAGTCCGGAGGCCACAGCTGCAAACATCTCATAACGGTCGCCCAAAGCAAGCACCAGGTCGAAATTATGTTTCTCCCAGACAGGTATCATGGATTGCATGGTCTTGATCATGCTTTTTGTGATTGCTGCGGGTGTATCGTCAACGGGGGCAGTATCAAACTGACCAATAATCGGAACATCTATTTTCTTTATATGCTGTATGCTATTGCCATACCGTTCAGCCAGATGCGTTCCAAAAGCAATAACGTATGGTTTTATGCTGGTTTCATTGCATAAAGCGCGTATAAGAGGCTCATAGATTCCAAAATCAGCACGGGAGCTGGTGAGAATGCCAAGATTAATGAATTCCTTCTTCATATACTTCAAATTATGAAAAATCACTTTCATTCAACATCCAGTCTTCAGGCAGATCTTTGGTTAAACGTTTACCTGTAATTTCCTTTACCAGCATTGGACTAATACCATGCCCGGGGCGTTTCATGACAAGATCCTCCTCCATAATAATATGGCCTGAGCTGAGGGCTTTTGCAGTGTGGATGCTCCGGCGGGCAGCTTTTATGTTTTTAACTTCCGAAGGAGCAGGCCTTTTAACACCGTCGCCAAGTGAAACTTCAACATTCCTTATTGCCCTCACCATTGAAGCCAGCTCACCCGGTTCCAGTGATGCCCGGTGGTCTGGTCCGGGCATTTCCCTGTCAAGGGTAAAATGCTTTTCAATAACAGTAGCCCCCAGGGCCACTGCAGCTACAGGGATTTCAATGCCCTGTGTATGATCTGAGAATCCTGTCTGTACTTTCAATGTTTCAGCCATTGTTCTCATTGCCAGTAGGTTCACCTCATCAAATGGGGCGGGATATTCAGTGGTGCACTGAAGAACTACAATATCACCGGGTTTTGTACCTGCATCTGTAAGGATATCAAATGCTTCCTTCACTTCCTGCATCGTGGACATACCGGTGCTGAGAATAACTTTCTTTTTAAGGCTTCCTATGAATTTCAGATAGGGGAGGTTGGTGATCTCACCCGAAGGTACTTTGTGATAATCAACCCCCAGTGAGTCAATAAATTTTACACTCTTTTCATCAAAACCTGTCGACAGAAATCCAATGTTTCTTTCCTTACAATAATCAAAAAGCAGCTGGAACTGGTCGTATGTTAAGGCAAGTTCTTTGAGCATATCATGCTGAGAAGCTTCACCACTGTTTTTTTGCTGGTATTCGGCTTGTTTAGCTTCTTTTGAAACCAGAAGCCCAGGAATAAATGTCTGGAACTTAACATAATCGGCCCCGGCTTCTTTAGCTGCATCAATCAATTGACAGGCAAGCTGAACACTGCCATTATGGTTAACCCCTGCTTCTGCAATAATTATTACCTTGTTCATCATTTTATCCTTCTGGCCGGATTGCCTAAATAAGTACCCGGTGTTACAATGCTTGTAAACACAACGCTGCCAGCACCAATCAGGGTTCCGGCAATTATACTCACCCCATTTGAAATGACAGCACCGCTGCCAATAAAGCATTCATCACCAATAACGCAATCGCCATTAATAACAGCACCTGTGGAAATATGCACATGGTCACCTACTTTACTGTCGTGTTCAATCATTGCCCTGGAATTAATTATGCAGTTTTTGCCAATGGTCACCCCTGAATTAATGAAGCATTGTCGCAGAACTACAGTGCCTTCACCTATCCGGGTTCGTGATGAAATTATAGCATCACGGTCGATAATAGTAGCAACAGGTATGTCCTTTTCTTTCAGGAACTCATATGCCTTAATCCGGGGTACGGCTGTTTTTATCTGACCGATGGTTACAACGCAGGAGAAATCGTGTGAGGTGAGATTCGGAATGTCCTTATCGGCAACTATTATCTCGTATCCTGAAACATGCTGCCCAACTCTTTCAGCAATGTCACTGATACCAATAATATTATACGCTTCGGTGCTTTCAATGCTCTCAATAACTGAATGACAATGACCGCCTCCGCCTAGTAATAGTAAATTGGTTTTTTCCATCTGTTCAGGGACTTTTCACTTGTGATAAACAGGCTTACCTGACAAGTGCCAATGATACAAATATAGGGATTTAATCAGCGCCTGTGATTGGCTTGACTGTGAAAGCACCCGATTTAATGTATCTTTGCACAGTTCAAGAAAAGAGTGGAATGGATAAAATGACAAAAATATGCATTGCAGGTGCAGGTTCAATCGGAACAGCGCTTGGACAGGCATTGGCGTCCTGCAATCAACTTGATGTAACATTGCTTTCTGTGGAGGAAGATGTTGTTAATGACATTAATACCCTGCACATTAACCGCACTTATTTCCCGCAGATACGACTCGACAGGAACCTTAAAGCAACCATGGATGCATCAGTACTTGAGCATTCAGAGATCATTTTTCTTGCTATCCCGTCTTCTGTGATTATTCCTTATATTCTTGAATTCAAGGATATTATGAACCCGGAAGCAATTTTAGTAAACCTTGCCAAGGGATTTGCCGGTAATAATGAAACTATTGTGGATGACTTGCAGACTTCGGTTGTAAACCCTGTTTGCAGTCTGAAAGGTCCCACATTTGCCAGGGAACTCATCAACAATATGCCAACCGCAATGACTGTTGGCGCCACTGATATTGAAGTATATAACAGGCTTCACGAAATCTTCAGGGGTTCAGTCATTCATATTGATTATAGCTCTGATGTCAAAGGGGTTGAAATACTGAGTATCCTCAAAAATATTTATGCGATCATTATTGGAATAGTAGACGCCCATTTTAATTCACCAAATCTTCGCTTTCTCATATTTACCAAGGCATTTAATGAAATGCTCCAGCTTTTGCTTCTTTTCGGGGGAAAACAGGAAACAATGTTCAGATATTGCGGAATAGGTGACTTTGGGTTGACCGCATTAAATGACCTGAGCAGAAACAGAACCCTTGGATTGCTTATAGGAAAAGGTTTCTTTTCGGAAGATATTTCAGGTAAAGTAGTATTAGAAGGAAGGGTGGCAGTTGATATCATCATTAGGAAGTTAAATGCTATCGATGCCAATCATGAAGACTTCTTTATGCTGAATGAGTTGAATAAGATATTTGCCGGGAATTATGATATAAAGAAGTTCATCAGCAATATTCTTAAAACCGATTCAAAAGTCACTCAATAAGAAGGTTCAGGGAAGTTTTAATAACCCGGGAGTTAATTTTGGAGGTTATCCAGGCGGGCTGCCATCTGTTTCGTCAATTCTTCACGGGAATATTTCATGAGGTCTTCAGCCTTAACATCATCATTTTCTTCCCTGTAGTTTTTGTACAAACTGCTTACTTTTTCCCTGATGTCTTCATAATTGCCGGTGTCAGCCACCACACCTGACCTGGTTTGCATGATAATTTCAGCCGCATCGCCATCCTGTGGTCCTATGCAAAGAATTGGTCTGCCTGAAGCCATATATTCAAAGAATTTTCCCGGAAGTATGACTTTGGCATTAGGGGTGTCATTTATAACAAGGAGCAGTACCCTCGATTGCTGTTGCAGTTTGATTATTTCATCATGTGGCTTATAGTCTACTTTTTCAAGATTATCAAACAGTCCGTGTTTTTTAATTGAATCAATTACGGCAAAATCAACTGTTCCGATGAGTTTAATTACCAGGTCATCACCAAAAGCTGGTATGCTTTTCTTCAGGTCTGCCAGGGCGAGCCACAGATTTTCAGGGTTTCTCGACTTGGCCATCGATCCAATGTGGGAGATGGAAAAAGCTTTATCCTTAACTATATCTGTTTTACTGATATCCGACCTGTCAAAACCATTGGTAATAACCGTATAATTCCTGTCTTTAATCTTCCGGAAATCTGATTTCATGGAATTGCTTATCACAATCACATCATCAGCATGGTTAAGCACTTCCAGCTCTTGTCTGTGATGTTCTTTATCTGCCCTGGCTGACAATTTCAACTCATGATAGAAGTCGATGTTTGTCCATGGATCCCTGAAGTCGGCAAGCCAGGGTAAACCCGTGTTCTTTTTCACACCCAGTGCTATCATATGCATTGAATGCGGCGGTCCCGTTGAAACAATGGCATCCACCTTATTTTCCTTCAGCCAGTCAGATAAGAATTTAACAGAAGGTTTAATCCAGAATTTTCTGGCATCGGGAATGAAAAAGTTACCTCTTAACCACACCGACAATTTCTGTATTTTTCCTGTGCCCTTTTTTTCTGCAATAAACCCTGAAGCATTTACCTTTTGGTCTTTATCAACCCCGGCAAGTTTCTTATATAACTGGTAAGGCTCCCAGATGGGGGTTTTAAGAACCTGGATACCAGTGGGTATTTCTTCAGCCAATGTATCATCTATTGCCGGAAATTCCGGATTTTCGGGGGTATACACAACAGGCTCCCAACCAGTGCTTCTGAGATATTTGACAAATTTAAGCCAGCGCTGCACTCCAGCCCCTCCGCTCGGAGGCCAGTAATAAGTAATAATAAGTACTTTGCCCGGCATAGTAAAGTATATGCTTAAACTACTTTTTTCTGTTTCCTGTACTCAGCAAATGCCAGGCCCAGTGCCGCGAGTATCAAGATAACTGAACTTGCTGTGGCAATCATATTGCCTGTATAATAAGCAGCGGGCTCAAATCTGAACTCAATCTGATGTTTCCCGGCAGGAACTACCATTGCACGAAGAATATAATTAGCCCTGAAATGAGGAGCCGGTTTGCCATCAATGAATGCTTTCCAACCCTGGGCATAGTATATTTCTGAAAATACAGCCAGTTGATCAGTTGCACTTTCATAGGTATAGTCTAATTTATTTGGGGCATATGAAGTGAGATTGATAACTGCGGTGCTGTCAGCAGAAGGTTTAAATCCTTTCACTTCTTCAGCAAAACGCTTATCAACGACAGCAGTTTTTGCCGGATTAAAATCAGTGAGTGCGTTGATTTCTTCATCAGCATTATTCACCATTTTAACTTCCTGAACAAACCATGCATGGCCCATTGCCTGGAAATTTACCTGCAATTCAGGTTTCTTGTCTGCACCGGGTACTATCAGGTATTTCGTGTTAAGCATATTCAGCACATTCATATTGTTGTTTGCAATATGATGGTCAATAATTTCCTGGTACCTTCTGAGCTTGGCACCATGATAACCTCCAATACTCTTATGGAAGTAGGAAGTGCTGGCATCCATAAACGGGCTGACAGTAAGATTAAAAACCCTGAAATCGGGATCAGTATCTTTCATTATCAGCTGGTCAGCTTTTGATGCTATATATGGATTGGCAACAACTGACTTTTTTGCGAAATCATCTTTGTTCAGATATCTGGAAGCAACGGGTAACATGTCAATAATGACGAGTATTGCCATACCTGCAAACAAGTATCCTTTGTTCATTTTTGTCGAAATCCAGGCTAAGATTAAACCACCGGAAGCCAGGATGAGCAAGAGGCTTCTAAGGGCATCAGCTTTAAATATATTAATCCTGGCTTGTTTTAATCCTGCAATTACCATGTTGAACCCATCAACCTGATCGCCCGGGATACTTTGCCTCTGTTGTTCAATGGCACTTGTTTCAGCGCGGCTCAGGAATGAGAAGAATGCATCGGGCATAAGATAGAATAACAGGCTTATACCCCCTGTTATACCCAGGCTTATCCATAGGGCTTTCTTGTTTCTTTTAACTTCTTCGCGATGTTCATATATAACTTTCAATGCAAGTGCGGCCAGAAGTGGAATCGCTACATTAGCCATAACCAGGGTCATTGATACCGCTCTGAATTTATTGTAGCCTGGTACATAATCAAGGAAGAAATCAGTTAGTGGCATAAAGTTTTTACCCCACGAAAGCACAATCGATAATATACTTACCGCAAGCAACCACCAACGGGTGTTGCCTTTTGTAATGAAGAGTCCCAGAATAAACAGAAACATCATGATGGCACCAACATAAACGGGGCCTGAAGTAAATGGCTGATCACCAAAATACTGATTTTGTCCGGCCACGGTATTTTTAACCTGGGGATCTAGTCCTTCAAGGGCTTTCTCATTGTTTCCAAGAGCACCTGTTCCTCCTCCTTTTACATTTGGAATCAGCAGCGAGAATGTTTCATCAACCCCATAACTCCATTGTGTTGCATAATCTTTATCGAGCCCTGATGTGCGGTTTTCTTTTTCAGTAGTCAATTCTGTTTTTCCCCTGATGGTTTCTTTCCCATATTCATAGGTTGTCCAGAGATTGGTAATATTGGTTGCCACAGCAAGCACGGCAGCAATAGCTAAAAACAGTGATGCTTTAATAAACTGACTCAGTGTTTTCTTTTTGATTGAATCGATGAAAACGCATACCATCAATAACAGAACAATCAGCAGCAGGTAATAAGTTATCTGCAGATGGTTAGCCATTACCTGCAACGAGAGGAAAACAGCTGTTAAAAGGCTTCCAAGATAAATCCTTCCACGGTATGTGATTAATATTCCTGCCAGCACGGGAGCCATATAGCCAATAGCATGGGCTTTACTATTATGGCCGGTCTCGATTATCTGCATAAAATAAGACGAAAAGGCAAATGCAAGAGCACCACTAAAGGCCAGCCACGGATTTACCCTGAGACTTATAAGCAGTATATAAAACCCGATAAAATAAAGGAAAATAAGTCCGGCAGGATGGGGGAGGCCAAGAGTAAAAACATTATCGAGGACACTGATGAAATTGGAATTGTTTTTTACCGAGATCTGATAAGCCGGCATTCCACCAAACATACTGTTGGTCCACAATGCTTCCTCACCTGTTTTTGCACGGTAATCAACGATCTCCTTTGACATACCCTTCCAATGCATAATATCTGATTGCTGAAGTTTTTTACCATCAAGCAAAGGTTGTAAATACACGAAAGTGATTATGATCATGCTTACTACGGCCACTAAATGTGGAAGCAATTTTTTAAAATCAATCTTATTCATTGGTTGGTTTTTGATTGTTTTTCACATCTTCGAAATCGATGTATTCTCCTAAATCCTTTGGTATATCGTTATTTTTCGAATCCTTTGTTTTGTGTATAGTAACCTTGCCGGGCTTTATATCAGCATCGGGGTTAGGAACATGAGGGTTTTGCTCGTAGAATTTTTTTTGTACACGCCTGATGAATAACCTGATTAAACGGGGAGCGATGAACGTAGCAAAAAACCTGAAGAACAGATACAGAGCGGTGATTAGTATGGCCAGTTTAAGAAATGAGGACATTTTGCTAAATATTTATAGGCGAAATTAAGACTTTTTAGTATTGATTAGAACGGCTTATGATAAAAGATAGAGCAACTACCGGTTATATTTGAGAACAGGAAACAAACTACCGGTTAATATTTGGGGAAGAGGAAACAGAACCACGCCTTTTATGATCATGCTGGTGAGAGAAAATGAACCTGTGAATTGGAAAAGACTTTGAAGGATAGAAAGATAAACACAACAATTTGAAGGAAGGATAGAAAGATAATTACACAACAAAAGGAGATAATAGAATTATCTCCTTTGTTAAGTCTTAAGCAGCGATCACGCCAGCTCTAAGTTATTTTGATATCTTTTCGTCAGAAACGGTAAGTTTTTTTCTTCCTTTAGCTCTGCGTGCAGCAAGAACTCTGCGTCCATTGGCGGTGGCCATACGTTCGCGGAAGCCATGTTTGTTTCTTCTTTTCCTCTGTGACGGCTGAAATGTTCTCTTGCTCATGTTTGTAAAATTTGGGACTGCAAAGATAGAAAGTAATTTTTAATCCGCAAACAATCCGCTAAAAAAAATGAAGCAAAAAATGCATGTAAGCTAATGGCATATTTTTGAGGAATAATCGATGAATTATTCAACATTCGTTTAACATAACTTCCATTTAACCTCCATTTAACGTCCATTTAACATCCTTATAGCCTCCATTATTGAGGGAACATTAGATGCATGCTGAATGGAGGTTAAATGGAAGTTAAATGGATGCTGCGTAAAAATATGCATTAAGAATTGTAAAATCATTCATTATATGCACATAAAAAAAGAGAGGCTGACTGTAACAGTCAACCTCTCTGATATTCTTTAAAAGAGAGCCAGACGGTGTCGACCAACTCTCTGGTATCTAGTAATATAATTATTTAACAGGAATGTTTTTTAGTGTTTCAGTCAGATAGATCCAGAATTTTTCAACTGAAGGAACATTGACTCTTTCATCGGGTGAATGGGGTGAACGAATGGTTGGCCCAAATGATATCATATCCCAGTTTGGATAAACCGCACCTAATAAACCACACTCTAAACCTGCGTGGATTGCCTTAATTTCGGGTATTTTACCAAAACGATTGTTATATACTTCCTGCATAGCTTTCAGTATCGGCGAATCAGGATTTGGTTTCCAGCCCGGATATTCACCCTCAAATTCAACTTCTGCACCTGCCAGTTCAAATACACTACCCATCATGATGGCAAGATCACTTTTTGCTGAGTTTACTGAGCTTCTGAGCAGGCATCTGATAACTACTGAATCATCAGTAGTATTGATGATTGAAGTATTTGTTGATGTTTCAACAAGTCCCTCCATGGCATCACTCATTCTGATCACACCATTCGGACAAGCATAGATTGCTCTCAGTATGCGGTTTTGGGTATCAGTATCTATTACGTATGCAGGCATCTGTGTTTCTGCAACACTTATTGTCAGGTTTGGTTCTGTGGCTGATAATTCGCTTTTAATGGCTTCTGAGAGTTCGTTTATGCACTTTACATATTTATCTTTCTCACCCCTGGGAACAGTAACAATGGCATATCCCTCGCGAGGAATTGCATTTCTCATGTTTCCAGCTTCAAGATATGAAACCTTAAGACCATGGTCCTGAACTCCGTGCCAAACAACGCGAGTAAGTATTTTACATGAGTTACCGCGTCCGAGTGGAATATCAAGACCTGAGTGTCCACCTTTCAATCCCGAAACATTAACCCTTAATGCAACTGAGTCCTGATCAGGATTAACTTTATTAAACTTAAAAGTAAAGTTACCATCAATACCACCGGCACAACCAAAATACAACTCACCTTCGTCTTCTGAGTCAAGGTTGAGCAGGATGTCGCCGTGTAATATACCTGGCTGAAGCTCAAAAGCGCCGGTCATACCGGTTTCTTCATCTATGGTGAAGAGTGCTTCAACCGGGCCATGCTGAAGGTCTTTAGCTTCAAGAACAGCCATAATAGCAGCTACACCCATTCCGTTGTCAGCACCTAAAGTAGTGCCGTTAGCCTTCACCCATTCTCCATCAACAACAGTTTCAATGGGGTCTTTTTCAAAGTCATGTACTTTATCGCTGTTTTTCTGCGGCACCATATCAAGGTGTGACTGCAAAACAACGCCTTTTCTGTTTTCCATACCGGGAGTTGCCGGTTTACGGATGATAACATTGCCAACGCCATCAACAATAGTCTCCAATCCTAAAGATTGACCGAAATTCTTCATGAATTCAATAATCTTAGCCTCTTTTTTTGAAGGCCTGGGTATTTGAGTCAGGCTATGAAAGTTTTTCCAAACTGCTTCAGGCTTAAGACTTAAAATCTGATTGCTCATATCAAATATGTGTTTAAAAGTGTATAGAGTGAATTCTTTTTATCCTGCACTAAAATTAGTAAATTTTCAGATGGTGATGCGGATAATCTTCATATTACATCGACTTATTTAACAACCTCAACCCTTTAAATATTTTAAGGTTTAAAGTTAATTAAAGTTAAAGGAGGCATATTTAAATCAGAACCACAAGTGAATGAGATACTTGGTTTCAAAATATGGCTCATTAAATAATTTATCCAAAGGATAGAGCATGCTTTTTGCACCGCATTCCCTGAGTTCTTCCCTGAAGTCACCGCCTTTAAGATAAAGTATACCGTTATGCAACGGGTTTATAGACCTTTTGGTGATATTTTTTTTAACCAGCGCTGTAAATTCAGGAAGTGCAGTCACTGCCCTGCTGACCACAAAATCATATCTGAAGCTGATTTCCTCCATTCTGCTTTGCGATGCTGTTACATTCTTTAAACCAAGTGACTCTGAAACCCCTTTAACCACTTTTATCTTCTTTCCTATTGAATCAACCAAATGAAAGTCGACTTCAGGAAACATGATTGCAAGTGGAATACCCGGAAATCCGCCACCGGTACCTACATCTATTATGGTAGTACCCGGTGCAAAATTTATAACAGAAGCAATAGCCAGCGAGTGAAGCACATGGTGAACATAAAGGTTATCAATATCTTTTCTTGATATCACATTTATAGCTTCATTCCATTGCCGGTATAAATCTTCCAGCGCTGCAAACTGTTCATTTTGTTGATTGGTCAGGCCGGGAAAATACTTTTTAATAACTTCCATTCATTAAGAGAGTTTGTATGGCAGTATAACTTCAACTGTAGTGCCCACATCTGGGGTAGAGTTTATTTCAATTTTGCCGTTATGTAGTTTGATTATTTTCGAAATCAATGACAACCCAATGCCATGTCCTTTTTTATGCTGTGCATTTGATGCCCTGTAAAAAGGTTCATAAATATGGGGCAGATCCTCCTCCGAGATTCCGATTCCCTGGTCAGATACTCTTAAAAGAACATCAAGTTCACGGTATTCAATTACTACTTTTACAGGTTTATTGTCAGAAAATTTACATGCGTTATCTATCAGGTTGGTAAATATCAGTTTAAGCAGGTTTTCGTTACCCTGCACCGACAGATCTTCAGCATCACCTGAGTTATCAATAACATCCATTTCAATTATTAAGTCAGGCTTTACAACCTGCAGATCAGATTGTGTATCAATCAGCAATTCATCAAGCCTGACTTTTCCAACAGTCATTGTTCCCATGTCCTGTTCTGACCGTGCAATTTCCAGCAGGTTATTTGACAGGTTGGTTAATCCCCTGGCTTCCTCCAAAACTGACCATAATACCTCTTTATACTCCTCATCACTGCGGTTTTTCATCAACACCACTTCAATCTGGCTGGTGAGTGATGCCAAAGGAGTTCGTAATTCATGCGAGGCATTTGAAACAAATATCTTCTGCATCTTGAATGCTGTTTCAATCCGGTCAAGCATTTTATTAAAGGTTATTGCCAGTTGAGCAATTTCATCATTGCCATTACCTTCGTTTACGCGCTGACTAAGGTTACTGGCGGTAATGGATGACACTTCTGATATAACATTTACAATTGGTTTCAGCGCCTGCCTTGCATAGTTCCTGCCAATGAGGATAATAAAGATGATTGAACCAATGAAACCAAAAAAGAGCACCCAGAAAAGGTTCTGTAACTTGGTCATTCCATATATATCAATGGCAGACGAAATGACCACAAAACGCCTGAATTCATTGCTGTAGAGAAGCCCAATGGCTTCACGGCCACCCTGCCGGAATTCGTATTCCCCTTCAGTACGTATTTTTGAAAGCAGCTCTTCATCTATTATTAAGCTCGATGAATCCACAGATGAATAAATCCTGCTCTTCTTGAAGTAGTCAAAAACAACCACCTCATTTCCGATTAATGCGCTGTAGTTACTACTGTCGATGATACGCAGAAGTTCATTGTTAATTTCCTTGACATCAATCAAGAGCTTTGCAGTGTTTACTCCCCTTTCTTTAAGTCGCTGATTGAATTCCTGTTTGCGATAATTTGCTGAAAGTGCATAAATCACAACAGAGAAGGCAAACAGGAAGCTTCCGACCAGGAGGGCAAAGCGAAGCGTTAATTTATTTCTGATCTGCATTGCCTGGCATTTCTTTCAAGACATACCCCATACCTATTTGTGTATGGATAAGCTTTATAGGATAGTTTTTATCGATTTTTTTCCTCAGGAAATTTACATAAACTTCAATCACATTGGTACCAGTATCAAAGTTGATATTCCATATTTTATCAGCAATGTCAGCCTTTGAGATAACTTTTCCGGTATTTCTAACAAGGTATTCAAGCAATGAAAATTCTTTTGCAGTCAATTCAATATAATCATCACCACGTTTAACGATCTTACTTTCAGTATCCATTTCCAGATCAGCCACTTTTAACAATGTCTGGCTTTTCTTATTAACAGGCATCCGTTTGAGGAGAGCCTTAATACGTGCCAGGAGTTCTCTGAATTCAAAAGGCTTCACAATGTAATCATCTGCACCTTTATCAAAGCCAAGCAGTTTATCCTCGGTACTGCCCAGTGCAGTTAGCATTATGATGGGCACCTGTGTGTCTTTCTTTCTTATTTCAGTGCAAAGCTCATAACCGTTTAATAGCGGAAGGTTGATATCAAGAATGATTAAATTATAATCATTTGAATCAGTAAGTCGCTTTCCTATGAATCCATCATAAGCAACATCGGTATGAAACCCGTTTTCTTCCAGTCCCTTGCTGATTGAATCGGCCATTTTTACGTGGTCTTCAACGATTAATATTTTCGGATCTGGCATATCTTGAGAACTATGGTAGTTTAAAGCACTAAATTAAAACATTTTGGCGTATAAAGCCACTCTTCTGCAGTTCAATATTTTTTCATGCTTATCTTTGCATCGCAACAGTAACTAAACCAATGTCGCTAAAAAGAGTCTTACCCATACTAGTTCTTTGTTCATTCATTTATTTCCCTTCTTTTTCACAGGGGGTTAATTCAAAGATGTCTTATCAGGAGTACATTGATAAGTACAAAGACATTGCTATTTCCAAAATGAAGGAATACAATATTCCTGCAAGTATAACCCTGGCACAGGGATTACTGGAATCAGGCAGTGGTAACTCTCCGTTAGCCAAAGAGGCAAACAATCATTTCGGCATTAAATGCCATAAGGAATGGACCGGTATGACTTATATAATGGATGATGATGAGCTTGGTGAATGTTTCAGGAAATATGCCAGTGCTGAAGAGTCATTCAATGATCATTCCTTGTTTTTAACCTCCCGTCCCCGGTATGCTACATTATTCACACTCGATGTTAAAGATTACAAGGGATGGGCTTATGGTCTCAAAGCTGCCGGTTATGCAACGAATCCAAGGTATGCTGAAATGCTGATCAAAATCATTGAAGAAAACCAGTTGTTTCTTTTTGATAGTGGTGCTGACAATTACAAATTGCTGGCCGACAAGAACAAGCCTTCACCTGAACCTGCCAGGCCAACCCAGTCAGTTAATAAGGTTAAGAAGAATTTTGAGTACGTTGAGGTTACTGACGGTAACCGCAGTATTTATATAAATAATGGTGTGCGGCTGATTTATGCCAGGGAAAACGATAATGCCCAAAGTATAGCTGACGATGTTGGAGTTCATACGTTTCAGATACTTCAGTATAATGAGTTAGGCAGGAATGAGAAAATTGAAGCCGGTTCAATCATCTATATTGAACCCAAAAGGAAAAAAGCTGTCGAAAACTACCATATTGTCACAGAAGGTGAGACAATGAGGGAAATATCGCAATTATACGCCATTAAGCTCAAATATTTGTACAGTAGAAACGGCATACAGGAAGGACATGAGCCAGAGCCCGGTACGAAGTTAAACCTGCGAAAAAGTAAATCTTAACTTTTTTAAGAATTTTTCAATTCTGGTAGTTACTTTTTTGACTTTCAGTGATATATATTTAACAAAGCAATAATATTGCTTTCCGGATTCTCCGGCAAGGTCTGGAATTAGCAAAATTTTGATAGGTTGATTAGGTTGAACATTGGTTATAAAAAAGCACTCTTACGGGTGCTTTTTTATTTTGTTGAATTATTCAGTTTTTACCAATAATTATAAATCCCCGAGTTCTGTTATGATAAGCTTTCCATTCTTTGAGGTGAGCATAATTTCCTTTAAACTCCCACCCGGATTGAATATAATGGGATCGCTTTCTGACTTGATTGATACAGGATATGATTTGCCTTTATTGTTAAATCCGGTTACTTCATCGGTCTCAATATTACGGGCAAAAATCCATCTGTCTTTCGATGAAGAAGAATAAACAACCGGTGTTCCAAAAGTTCCTTTCTTCAGGACCCTGTCGGCGATTACACTTTTCATTTTCGTATAGGCCACAATTCTGTTGTTTTTTGCAAAAATGAAATCCATGACACCATCAGCGTTGAAATCGGTATAGGTAAACCAGGTACTTGTTCCAAATCTGCCGAAAGAACTTTTGCTTAGTGTGCCCTGGTCACTGATATACACCATTTCTCCTGAAGCATTTACCGTTAAGAGCACTCCCTTGCTGTTGGTCTTATTGGGATATATCTGCGCCTTTGGTGAAATGGTGAATTTATTATTGAATTTCAGTCGTTCCCTTCCTCTCCGGTCAAAAACTCTAAGCACTTTATCTTCGTACTGATATACCAGATAGTCCTTACCCCCCGACCTTACAAAAGATACACACCCGGTGCCCGATACCTTCGGCTTTTGCCAATCGGGCAACTCTTTGCCTTTAAGGGTTATATTATATAGTTTCTCATCAGAACCAACATACAGTAACCTGTAATCGCGGTTGTTTTCATAATCAATCAGCGAGAAACCACCTGTGGCAGTTTCAGGCAATCTTACAGGCGACCCTTTTATTTCATTTCCTTCAGTATCAAGAATGTACAATTTATTCTTTGTTGTAATCAGGTAATTGGTTCGGCCATTTCTGTTATAATCAGCTTCGAGTAGTTTTTCAAAGGTGCTTTCCTTGCAGTCGAATGTCCATAATAATCCTCCGGTATGGTCATATATTGACAAAGTGCCTTTTTTTGTTAAGATTGCTATCCGTTTTTCGTTTTTATTCTTTCCGGTGATTACCTGGGGTTTATAAGAACCTGACTTAATTGGAATTTCTTTAAAAGCCGGTTGTATTGATTGTTCTTTAACAACCTTTTCTTCTTTGGATACTTCACGTACTTCTTCAGAAAATGCTTTATCGTTTTTTACGGGAGGGTTAAGATCTGCTGTTAATTCTTTATCCTCAGATGGATTGTTCCTTTTTGGGTTCTGCGCCAGCCAGGCGTGGGTATATTGTAATTCCTTATCAACGCTGTATTCAAACCCGATGGAGGTATTTCCGGCAAGAAAACGAACCAGCGAAGCATTCCCCGCCTGATTTTTCTTCCTCATCCATTCTCCTATCGATTGCGGTTCAAGATAAATGAACACATTTGACTTCTCACTGGCAATCTCCTGAATTTTTCTCAGATCTTTATCTCTGGCACCCTGATTGGAGTTAAACTGATCAATGAGCCTGCGCGATGCAGAAAATACGACTGATTTATTACTGATAAGGCAATAAAGCTCACCGGGCAAACTGAAAACCGGTCCCCACAAATCTTCACAGATGGTGCTGTAACAGAATCTCCCTAATGAATCATTGATTGGTTCAATGTAAGGTTTTAAATATGCCATTGCACTGTCTTTATCCTTTGATTCAATAATGACTAATCTTTCAGCAGCACCCCCCCTGAAGAATCCTTTTGTGGCAATAAGACTAACTGAATTTCCTATCCAGGCATTCAGATGTCTCTTTGGTCTGAATATTTCTGTTGTTGGCTGTTTTATTGAGGCATCATAACCATTGACATGCAATGTGTCAGAATTGAAATAGTTTGCAATAAAGGATTGTTGGTCACTTAATGTAAGCGTAAGAGCAAAAGAAGTGCCCGGTGGATATAGTAAATAGCTGGTATTGTATATAGGCTGCTGGCCTTTGAGCAAATGTTGTGAATTTGAAAAAGTAAATCCGCCTAGTGCAACTTCACCTTTTTTTATCGTCACATCAAATGAAGTCCACCCGTCAAAAGGAGTACCATTACGCAATAAAGCGGCTTTCTCAGGCCATATGGATCTTGCAAGCGCCTGGTTATTCAACATGACACATGCATCAGAACTTTTGCCGGTTGACTGGCGTAATCTTTTAAAACCTGCATCAGTATTAAGGTTCTTGCCTGAAATCAGCGTCTGAAGTGAAGAATTCAGCAAACTACTATCGGGACTCATCATTAGTATGCCTTTTCTGATGTAATACCAAACTTTGCCTGAATTTGCACTGATTGAGTAAAAACCGTTTGTTTCACGAACCACCGCAAGTCCCTTGCTTTCAATTATCTCATTGATTTTATCGTTGATATTATTAATGCCTGTTTTACCTACGGAAATACCAATAAGAAACGACTGCCTGCTGTCATCTGTTAGTGCAAAAACCACTTCAGTACTTTTAATCAGGTCGTGGGTGCTCTTATACTTCAATTCAATTGAATCAATGCAATTGTTGATTTCAGGGAAGTAACTGTCCTTTTTATTCAGCAGATCAACAAGGGCTGAATTGTTGACTGACTCAAACAGCCTGAAGACTGATTTTGTGCTAATAATTAAGGAAGTATTTGATGGTAGGGCATCAGTAACAGGTGCAACAGGTTCTTTAAGAAAAAGATAGTATGAACGGATAGCTGATCCGATAAAGAATATGACAGTGCCAATTATGACTATTATAATCCCCGTCCTGACATTTTTCATCACCAACAAATGTTTATCAAAGATAAATCATGAATAGGAATTTGTTGAAAGCACTGCAGTTACTAATTAACAATCTGTTGTTGATAAAAGAATCCAAAGGGGACTGTTACCAAAGATCATTCTAACCTGGATCCGGGTCATGCTCAAATGATGTTATAAACCTCCTTTTAACGTTCTTTAAACGTTTTCTAAACGATTTTATGTCGTTTAAACATTGTTTACCCGACGATTTTGTGATGTTTGAGTGGTCTTTTAAATACTATCATCTTCCAGATGTGAATGATCAGAAGAAAGTATTATTTTTGATTAATCACCTGAATTGTATTCTGCCATGAAGATTTATACGCAAAGTATTGCAAAATCGCTTATTACTTTAGTTCTGCTGACTTCAAATTGTGTTGATGCCCAAAGTGTTTATTCAAAAGAAGACTGTAAAAAAGCAAGCGGATTTGAATATGGTGGATTAGGGGGTATCTATATGGCCAGCGATAAATCAGCTGACTTCTATTCAGGCAAGCCAGGTAATGAGAACACCGTTAACTACCTCTTCAGCAACTATTACTGGTACGAAGAAATCAGGCAATTACTGAATTTCTACGATACCATCTTTGTCAGGGAATATCCTGAAAAAATGGGTTATGCGCCTGCCTTTTCATTCGGACTGTTTGCCAAATACAATTTCAACTGTAATACAGGTATTTACCTGCAGTTCTATTATGTAAAGCTCAAAGCAAATGATGTAGTCAGTTTTGAGGTTGATCCAAAGGAATACTTAACTGAACCTGATATCAGGTTATTACCAATTAAAGGTGTCGAGGAAAGGAATATTGTTGATTTGGGAATTAACCATGCATTTGGAATGGGTAAAATGGCACGTTTGACCGTTGGTGGGGGAATAAGCATGAATAACAGTCTGGTGAAAGAACACTCCCTGTATGTTGAGAATAAGAAATACAATCTGATACAGATTTATGGTAACCGGCCATATGTACCGGGCAGTTCTCAGCAGGCTTATGACATAAGGCAGGGAGGTATAGGATTTGGTCTTTTTGCATCAGCAGGTGTCAGAATGGAATTTAGTCCTGCCGTGGCCATTGAACCTGGATTTTCACTCCATTATATGAATGTGAATATCAGAGAAAATGCGGGATATACCCCCGAGATGAATTTCTATGTCAGGTTGATATTCAGAGATATCCTGAATTTCAATTAATCAAGTTCCAGCTCCAATTGCTCACTCACCTGGAATGTTTTCCTGTGCCAGGGCGTGAATCCATTTGCAAATATTGCTCTTCGGTGTTCGGGGGTGGGATAGCCCATATTGTGCTCCCAGCCATAATCAGGGAATTGGCAGCTTAATGATTGCATGTACTCATCGCGGTGTGTTTTTGCCAGTATGGATGCTGCTGCTATGGGCATATATAAGCCGTCACCTTTAATAATGCATTCGTGTTTAATACCCGGATAGGGATTAAAACGATTGCCGTCAATCAGTAATAGCTCGGGCTGGATACTTAACCCTTTAATGGCAATATGCATTGCTTTCAATGAAGCCTGCAGTATATTGATCTCATCAATTTCCTCTGCACTTACACTTGCCACACACCATGAAACTGCCTCTTTTTCAATTTCATACCGCAGTTTTTCGCGGATTGATGCGGTAAGGACTTTAGAATCATTTAAAAGCGGACTCGTATAATCGGCAGGAAGAATGACCGCTGCCGCGTAAACCGGACCAGCCAGGCAACCTCTGCCCGCTTCGTCCGCGCCGGCTTCAATAACATTGGTAAATGAATATCTTAATTTGAGCATGTTAAAAGCCGAGCCGGTTAATGATTATAGAAATAAACAATATGAGGGTCAATATATCGTATAACCTGCTTCGCTTGCTATTGTGCAATGAATATCCAAGCATTATGGAGAGAGGGATATACATTACCGGAAGCAACAGGTAAATATATTCTCCGCCCAGTAAAATCATAAGCAATGAGAGGAACGAAAACTGAAAAGTAATCCACATTTTCTTTCTGATGCTTATTACCTTATCAGAGGCATCATTTGTGAAATGGAAAGCGGTGATGGCAAATAAAATAACCAGGGCTGACAGGCTTATTATCTGATAAACAGAAGGAAGCTGGTACCTGAAGCCAATTCCCTGGAAAAAGTTGTTGTAAAGCCTGATGATGAACGCCAGGTTGTCGTTCCAAAAATAGGCGAACAGCATGTATACATACGGCAATAAAATACCTATTACCGATATTATCCATTCGCGCCATGAATTCACGCTATAGGTAAAGAAAGCGAACCACATGAATATTATTAACAATATAGTCTGAGGGAGTATCATTGATGATACGGCAATTGCCATTGAAGCATTGATTACCATCAGGTAAGGATATTGCTTGCCGAACATCGACATAAGGTTATGGAGTGCAAACACCAAAAGTAACATCACAATCAGTGTTGATGTAAACCATGCTGTTGGTGGTGCAAATAGCATAAACAGTACAATCAAACTGGCGGTTATAAACGACTGTCGTGGACTGATATCAGCTATTACCGTAATTCTGTTGGTGAAAATTGCGATAAGCAGCATCAGTATAATATTTACAAATCTGTCGTATTCAGCAATGATACCAATCTTTCCCTGCAACCATTGGCCTATTGGTGCGGCATCAGGGTAATCAAGCGTGTTAAAATGAACATCGGGAGTAAAAAAGTAAAGTATCATCATGAGTATGATGATAAAAATATGCGTGTATTCTCCTCTTTTGGTCAGTCTCTTAAGCATTGCACACTACTTGATGATATCGAAACCAATGTCATTCCTGAAATACTTGTCTTTAAATTCAATTTTTTGTGCCATTTCAAACGACTTCTGAAGTGCCTGTTTTGCATCCATAGCCAGGGATGTCACAGCTATCACCCTTCCACCTGCGGTTACAACCTGTTGATTGTTATTGATAGTGGTACCTGCATGAAATAATATGCTTTCAGAATCATTGTTCAAACCTGTGATGGGATATCCCCTGGAATAATTTCCGGGATAACCGCCTGAAACAAGCATTACGGTAACGGCCGCTCTTTCCTCAGTTTCAATTTTATGAGCTGACAGGTCGCCATCGGCACATGCTTTCAACAAAGGCACAAGGTCGGTTTTAATACGGGGAATAACAGATTCAGTTTCAGGATCTCCCATCCTGATATTGTATTCAATAACAAAAGGATCGCCATCAACATTTATAAGACCAAAAAAGATGAATCCGCGGTAGTCAATTCCTTCCTTCTTCAATCCGTCAATTGTAGGCTGGATGATTCTGTTCCTTACTTTATCCATAAAAGTGGCATCGGCAAAAGAGACCGGTGAAACAGAGCCCATACCACCGGTATTCGGACCAGTGTCACCCTCACCAATTCTTTTATAGTCTTTTGCTTCAGGTAAAAGCAGCCAGTTGTTACCGTCTGTTAAAACAAAAACTGACAGTTCAATGCCCGTAAGAAACTGCTCGATAACCACCTTTTCAGATGCAACGCCAAATTTCTTATCAAGCAGCATCTCTTTAATGGTGCCGGTTGCTTCCTGAATATCGGAAGTTATTATAACGCCCTTACCAGCTGCAAGACCGTCAGCCTTTAAAACATAAGGTGGCTTATTGTCTTCCAGGTAGGCAATTGCTGATTTAACTGTTTCACCGGTAAAGGATTTATAACGGGCGGTAGGGATATTATTCTTAACCATGAATTCTTTAGCAAAATCCTTTGACCCTTCAAGCGCTGCACCAGCTTTTGATGGTCCTACTATTGAAATATGGTTTAAACCTGAATTTGCCCTGAAGTAATCGTAAATCCCGTTTACCAGAGGCTCTTCGGGACCAACAACCACCAATTCAACATTATTTTCAAGAACGTATTGGCCAATGGCATTAAAGTCGTTAGGATTAAGGCTAACGTTGGTGCCACATTGTGCAGTGCCGGCATTACCCGGGGCAATAAACAACTGGTCAGTTAAACTACTTTGGGCAATTTTCCAGGCAAGCGTATGCTCCCTGCCTCCTGAACCTAATAGAAGAATTTTCATTACCTCAATTTTTTGGCAAAGTAACAAAATATCCGGTCATGAAAAAGGCTGTTTCTTTCGGAACAGCCTTCTTTATGAAAATCAGGAATCGTAATCGAAAATATGATTATCGTGCAGCTTCGGCACGTTTCTTTTCTGCGATCTTTTTTAATGCTTCTTCCTGAACAGCTTTTGTTACCGGCATATACTGGAAAAACTCCATTGAGTAGTTAGCACGTCCGCTGGAGAGGTTTCTTAATGAAGTTGCATAACCAAACATTTCCATTAATGGAACAAGGCCATTTAATTTCTGTGAACCCTTACGATGACGACGCATACTTTCAACCTTGCCCCTGCGCTTGTTGAGATTACCTACGATGTCACCAATATATTCATCGGGAGTATTGATCTCAATCTTCATAACCGGTTCAAGAAGAACAGGGTGCGCTTTCATAAATCCATTCTTGAAACAAATGGAAGAACAAATCTGGAAGGCAAAGTCTGATGAGTCGACCGGGTGGAACTGCCCATCGAGCAGCACGACTTTTACGTCAACAACAGGGAACCCTGCCAGTACTCCATCAGCCATGGTCTTTACAATACCCTTATTAACAGAACCAATGTATTCTGCAGGGATTGAACCTCCCTTGATCTTGTCAACAAATTCATAACCCTTACCTTCGTTAGGTTCAAGCCTGATATATGTTTGTGCAAACTGTCCCTTACCACCTGTTTGTTTCGAGTGGCGGTATTCAACTTCAATTTCGTTGGATATGGTCTCACGGAATGCAACTGATGGCTCGCCAACCACTACTTCAATGCCGAATTCATGCTTGAGGCGGTCAACAATGATTTCAAGATGCAATTCACCCATTCCTGCGATAACTGTTTCTTCAGTTTCTTCATCAAACCTGGCATGGAATGAAGGATCTTCATTTACAAGCTTTGAAAGGGCTTCGCTTAATTTTCCCTGGTCTTTCCTGGTAGCAGGATTTATCTTTAATTCAATAACACTAGGTGGAACATGAATCGATTCCAGATGCAGCTGATGGTCAACATCACATAATGTATCACCTGTCTTGGTATATTTTAATCCAATCAAAGCAACAATATCGCCCGGACCAGCCTCATGAACTTCCTCACGGTCTTTGGCATGGATTTTCATCAAACGGCCAACACGTTCAGGTTTCCCTTTTGTGGAATTCATAATCTGCATACCATTCTTTATGGTTCCCGAATATATCCTCACAAATGTTTGTTGTCCGACATACGGATCGTGGATCAGTTTAAAAGCCAGACCCGAAAATGGTTCTTTTGGGGAAGGATTACGTTGGCGTGCTTTTTCATGGTCGTCAACATCCATTCCAATAATTGCACCTTTATCAATAGGCGAGGGCAGGTAGTCAACAATAGCATCAAGCAATTGAGTGATACCCTTATTCTTATATGAAGCACCACAAAAAACAGGAGTAATGAGGAGCTTTAAAGTAGCTTCGCGACAAGCTGATTTAAGGAGTTCAAGAGGTACTTCTTTATCCTCAAGGAAGAGTTCTAATATTTCTTCATTGAATTCAGCAATTTTCTCAATCAGTATCTGCCTGTAATTATGTGCTTTTTCCTTCAGGTTTTCAGGAATTTCAGAAACAGCGGTTTCTTTACCACTGAAGGTATAAACTTTCTCAGCTACCAGGTCGATAAGAGATTCAAACTCATCCTCCTGTGCTACCGGAATCTGGAATGCAACAGCGCGGGCATCCAGGTTTTGATTCATCTGGTTAACAACTTCATGAAAATCAGCACCTGTACGGTCAATCTTATTCACAAAAGCTATTCTGGGAACCTTATAACGTTCAGCCTGGTTCCAAACAGTTTCACTTTGTGGTTCAACACCACCAACTGCACAGAAAAGTGCAACCATTCCATCAATAACCCTGAGGGAACGCTCAACTTCAACAGTGAAATCAACGTGACCCGGGGTGTCTATAATATTTACCTGGTGGTCATCCCATACACAGGTGATTGCAGCGGAAGCAATGGTAATACCCCTTTCCTGTTCCTGCTTCATGAAGTCCATTGTTGCCTGTCCGTCATGTACTTCACCCATTTTTCTGTTTACACCGGTGAAAAAAAGAAGTCGTTCAGTTGTAGTGGTTTTACCTGCATCGATATGCGCAGCAATACCGATATTTCTTAATTTTGTTATTGACATTATTGATCTGATTAGGAAAAAATATTACTGATCTGGAAAGAACAAACAATTGAATGTTTTGATTTTCAGAAAAGTGACTGTTAACAATTTCGTAAAATAGGATGTTTTTCAGCACCCTTGAAATGGGGTGCAAAAGTACAAAATATTCCAATTCGAAATTACCCCTCCCCAAAAATTTCAACACACCCCCCTTAAACCCCTTGAACCAACCCTTGAACCACCTTGAACAATCCTGAACAACATTGAACCACCTTTGAACAACCTTTGAACAACATTGAACAATCCTGAACGACATTGAACCACATTGAACCACATTGAACCACATTGAACCACCTTTGAACCACATTTGAACCACATTGAACCACCTTTGAACCACATTTGAACCACATTGAACCACCTTTGAACCACCTTTGAACCACATTGAACAACCTTTGAACCACCTTTGAACAATTTTGAACCACCTTAAACTTGTAACCAAATTGAACCGTCAGCGTCAAAGGGATATGAAAGAGCTTTTGGCAGGGAGACCAGGTATGTTTTTCATGAGATACTTTGAAGTAACCGTTTGGGTGGTTGCGCTGATTCTCATGGCT
>DATGXS010000064.1:0-2822 GCA_035298745.1 Lentimicrobium sp.
CTTTATAAATTTTCCTTCAGTCGATCCTTGCTCATTAATAATTCTATAAATGTATACGCCTGAAGCAAATTTCTCGATGTTGATTTCATTGTTTGTTTTCGACAAAGGAGCAGACATAATTTGCATACCATATGCATTATAGATTTCAAAGTTCCACTGTGAATTCTTAAAATCGGAAAGACTGATATTCAAAATATCTTTAGCTGGATTTGGATAAACTGCGATTAACGCATTTACCGGATCATTCTTTTCAATACCCAGTACATCGCTTTCACTTAGTGGTGTCCCCCAAACACTGCCCGAAGATTGAAATGCAACCAGTCTATCAATACTGCTATAAGCAGCATTTGTGCACTTTTCGTAGGGACCTCCAAGATTATTGATGTAATAATATGCACAATCTAATGTTGTTGCATTCATACAACTATCAGCCGGATCATTGTGCGTGAAAATAACAGGATTGATTTCTTTTAGCAATCGCCCATTGTACATTTGGGCCGATTTCTCGAGGCGGGCAATTTTATAACCTCCATCCACTTCCATTAAATCACCAACTTCCTTGTTAAATTGAGCAGTAAAGGGATCGTTAAAATCAATAGATTGAGTAATTGTATCCTGCAGGTACTGAATTGTGGAATCTCCCTGATTATAGTAGGTAGTAATTTTAGATAAAACCCTGAAATCCAGCGTTAGTAAAGAGGTAGTGCTTCCTGTCTTGCCTATCAGGTATTTAATAGTTTCGGTAACACTATGTCCTCCTTCAAAATTTGAAGTATTAACCAGGTCTATTCTGCTACCTACTTGCATATCATATACTTCCGCTAAGGTAAGATTGCGATTAATTTTTCCTTGTTCAGCATGCCATTCATAGTATCCATTTAAGGTATAATTCTGTGAGCTGAGTGAATCTGGGAAATAGTAAAAGTCAAAGGTTGACAGAAAGCCACAATTTTTACTTAAGGTTATTTGTTTTGAATTAACAGGATGATCTAGTGGTAAACCATTCAAATCGTAAGCCTGAAAACTGTAATAACGAATTGAGTCTACTTTATTGAAAATTACAGCTTTTTCCTGTGATTGACACTTTGCTTTAATAACCAGATTATTAGCCTCTTTTTTATAAATAAGCCACTCTTGATTTACTTGAGCATCAATTTTAAATAAAATGGTATCAGAAAAATTATTTAACAAATAGTAATTGCCTCTTTCAGATAATATATCTTTTCCAAAAATTCCAATTTTCTTTTTGTTCCAACAGGTTTCATTAGATAAACCAACAGTATGAAAGTAAGAATCAATATGTGAGTGGGAAAGTGGTTTAAACTGTACCTGTTGCTCTGCTATGGCAGTATTATTATCAGGATTTCTTCCCCAATAAAAAGTTCTGGAAGTATTAAAAGGCCACCACCCAATTACATGGCCATAATCAAAAGGGCTACCATAGGTTTTATTCCCTTTTTTATAGTATTTACAAGAAAAGTCAATACTTGCTTCGTATCCCCATGATATATTACCTCTATAGTAATAGCCACCAGCTCCTTTTACGGCATAATCATAACCATTCCAACCAGACGGATCGATATCCACATGGAAACAATTAGTTAATGTGTCAGATCTCAATAGAGGTGGAAATGAATGTCTTTTTTCCTGAAGCAATGTATCGCGTGAGGAATATATAGTAAAATATCCTGCATTAAGGTTTGCAACATACGATTCACCCGGTAAGCTATTCCATCTTTTTACTAATGGATTTTCAAAATTTATGGTCTCCGTATAATGTCGCGTAGGATAGAATTCATCGGCAGAACACTCACTACTATGGAACGCTGATTCACTGAAATCAAGGTATAAAACATTATCAGTTTCCCGTTTGTCAAGTACTTTTCTAATATAATAAGTGGAATTAGAGCAACTACTACTTACACTCTCTAAGAAATGGAATTCATCACCTATTTCCATATCCCAGATTTCAGCTGCACCAAAATTTCTATATCCTTTATTAGTATTTTTTGTGCCTACCAAGCTATACTTTGTTATGTATACAGGAAATATCCTATAGTCAAATAAGGATATAAAACCGTGATTTTTTCCAATGCTTATCGTTTTATTATTGATTCCATGCTCACTGCTGTCACCTTGTATAGTCTGAGCATAAAATCTAATAATCTTAACTGAATCAGGAAATAGCAATGAGGAATCGAATACAATTGTATCAATATACGCAATGATTTTAATATTGCTTAAGCTCTTAAGATAAAAGACCCAGTTCTCATCTTTGCGTGCAGTTGATTTAATGTGCAAGGTATCATCATATATATTAATAAAATAAAAATTTCCTGCATTGTCTGAAAATGCTTTTTTACCAAGAAATGAAGGTCCATTTGGGTTATTACAGCTGGAATTTTTATCAATAGCTTTATGGTTTCTATAGAAAATATTATCAGATTCTGAATAAATACTATCAATCCTGATAGTTTCAGAAAGAACCACCATTGCTCCGGATTCACCATAATAATACTCATCATCGGTTTTGATACATTCCCAGTTTTGGGCATAAGCATCAGAGAAAGTGACAAGTAAAAATAATAGAGCATACAGATTTTTTTTCATACTGAGTTTTTTGGACCGTATACAAATGCTGCTTAATCTGATCATTATGATTGCATTTCCTTATATCACTCCTTTATAAATTTTCCTTCAGTCGATCCTTGCTCATTAATAATTCTATAAATGTATACGCCTGAAGCAAATTTCTCGATGTTGATTTCATTGTTTGTTTTCGACAAAGGAGCAGACATAATTTGCATACCATATGCATTATA
>DATGXS010000065.1:0-2042 GCA_035298745.1 Lentimicrobium sp.
TATTAGAAATAATTCATCAAAAGTTTGCACAGTAAATAAAGATTATTGTAATTTTGCAGCATGTTACTGACCTATGGTGTAACTGGCAACACGTCTGATTCTGGATCAGAAGAGTCCAGGTTCGACCCCTGGTAGGTCAACAAGTCGATAAAAAACCACTTACTGATGTAAGTGGTTTTTTGTTTATAAAATATTGTGTTGCTGTTAATTAATTTGCTCTGCTCCCGCTTGACTTTCTTCTTTTAATTTATGATTGCTTGTTTTTTGCTCTTTCTCCCGGCTATTCTTTTGATTTTAAGGCCAAACAGTATTGTATGATAGTAAAGTAAAGGAATTATCCAAAGACTGACGAGTGTCCCTGCTGTCATCCCCGCAAGCATTGTCAAAGAAAGTGGCAGTTGTAATTTAGCCCCCATATCAGTACCAAACATTTGAGGCAAAAGAGCAATAACTGTTACAAGCGCAGTCATTACAATTGGCTTTAGCCTTCGGCGTCCGCCTTCATGAATTGCCGGTATTAATTCCATGCCTTCCCGCCGCAGCTGATTTATTGTATCAATTTTCAATATGGAATCGTTGATAATTATACCACCCATTACAACAAACCCAATCATTGACATAGCATTGATTGAATTGCCTGCTAACCATAATATAATAGCGGCAAAAGCAATATCAATTGGAAGCTCAACAAGAACAACCCATGGTATTGTAAGTGATTCAAATTGTGCTGCAAGAATAAAAAATAGCAACAACACAGAAATTAAGATAATTATAACCATTTCAGAAATCAATTTGCGATTACTGAAGTAGCTGCCCGAAAATCCGACTTCTATGCCTTGTTTTTTATGAACAATATTTTCAACTTCATTAATGATACCCTGCGTTTTATTAGCGTCAGCATCTATATTAACCGGAACATATACCCCTTCAGGTCCTCCGTATATAGTTCTGTAATCGCTTGCCACCTCAACATTTACAAGAAGTTTTAATGGTATTTTTTGTCCTGACCGGTTACTGATAAACAATGTGTTTAATGCGCTTTGCATTGTTACGGGTTCTGATCCGATTATAATAGGGATATAACGATCAACTGCCTTAAGATCAGAAGTTATATTATTGTTAAAAGCAGTTCTAAGTTCTGATAACACTTCATTATAATCGACATTATAATTGAAGAGCATATCAGGTTTTGCTCTTATCAGATACTGAGATCTTATTGGAATACCATCTGAAGGAATTGAGGTATACTTCGTAATTTCAGATGATATTAATTGCACATCCTTTAACGGAATAGGAGTGTCACTGTTTTCTCCGGTTAATCTTGCAGTAAGCCTGCCTTCATTTCCTGAAAACACTTTTGTAAAGGGATTTTCAGGTGCTTTAAAAGTGAAGGATGCGTCAGGATAGTTACTTGTAAGAAATGTCTTTAAGTTCTTTTCAACCTCCTTAATATTTCTCGATGTTGAGGCTTTAAGATATAACTGGCATTCGTATGCACTCATGTCAAGATCACGGTTAAGCACAAATTGTTGCTCTCCGATAAAAGCATTTGACTGTAGAATGTCTTTTCCTGCCTGGGTTAAAAGTTTCTTTATTCGATGACTGTTTTCAAGTGGGTGTATATTTTCATTCCAGTCAATATCAAGTATCGTCTCCTTCTGGGGAAGTAATGGCAACTGACGCTTATCAATTTGAGTAAAAGCGAGATAACCTCCTGCCAAAATCATCAATAAAACTGCCATTGTAATCCATTGATGTCTGAATATCAGATCAAATCCCCTCTCATATTTATTTTCAAGCTCAAAGAGTTTAATCTTATTCAGGAATTTTATTTCATTGTGCCTATGTTCATTCCGGTGTACCAAATGGAATAAGGTGGGTGTTAAAGTTATAGAAACCAACAAGGATATCCCCTGTCCTATTGCAATAGCAATTGCCTGATCATAAAAAAGAGCGCCTGCTATGCCACTAAGAAATATCAAAGGGATAAAAATTGCACAAGAAGTTAGAGTGGAAGAAATCATAGGCGCAATCACCTCATT
>DATGXS010000066.1:0-60067 GCA_035298745.1 Lentimicrobium sp.
CTTAATACGAACCATAATTTCAATGCCCTGAATCGCCTTCCGAGGGCAACGCCCCAATCGCGGTAATCATTTACCTGTCCTCGCGAGCTGGTTTTCAGATATTCAGGAAGGATTTCAAAGGTCTTAATCAATGCTTCGGTATCTTTTACAAAATAGGCTGAACAATCGAAATTCGTGAACATCCACTTGTGTGGGTTAAACACATATGAATCGGCCAGTTCAAGTCCTTTGATGTACTGTCGCATTTCAGGCAGCACCATTGCCGATCCTGCATAAGCACCGTCAACATGAAGCCATACATTAAAGCGGGCACAGATTTTACCTATTTCATTAACAGGGTCAACCGCAGTACAGCTGGTAGTGCCAGCTGTCGCAACAACAGCACAGGGGACAAACCCTGCTTTCAAATCAGCTGAAACTGTCCATTCAAGAGATTCAGGTTTCATGGCAAACATATCATCCACTTCTATCTTTACAAGGTTTGAACTGCCAAAACCGGCAATACGAACCGCTTTCTCTATTGATGAGTGAGTTTCAGTAGTGCAGTAAACACGGTATTTATTGTGATCAGTGAAACCCTGTTGGTTGATCTGCCAGTTGCTGCATCGCTCCCGTGCTGTTAGCAAAGCTGCAAGTGTTGAGGCTGAAGCGGTATCCTGAATTACTCCCGTGAAAGATTCAGGTAAACCACACAACTTCTTTAACCACTCCATCATTCTTTCTTCAAGTTCAGCTGCTGCGGGCGACGTTTCCCAAACCATTCCCTGCTGTGCAAGGGTAGCAGTCAACATTTCAGCTAGTATCGACGGATAACTGGTGTTTGCAGGAAAATAAGCAAAGAAAGAAGGATGTTGCCAATGTGTAATACCGGGCATGATGATGTTATCAAAGTCGTTCATGATTGCATCCATATCTTCTGCTGTTTCAGGCGCTGAAGGGGGTAGTTTGCTTATAACATCACCTGGTTTAACCTGTGATTTGACAGGTAATTTTTCTACTTGTTCATAATAGTCGGCTATGCGGTCGGCCATTTTATGTGCTTCTTTCCTGAATTCAGATGGGTCTGTGATCATGATACATTGGTATTTCAGACAAAGATAGCGACTGCAAACCATTCATGAAACTTTGGATTTCATCAGTTGGGTAAAATGCAGAACCAATGTAGGCTAAAGGAAGAATTACATTCCCTGTTACCTCATATATTGGTCGCAGATAACCCCTATATACTTAAAGCGTATAGTTGATGTATATGCGAGGTATTAGCGAAGTATATGGGGGGTATACAGGAAACAAATTTATCATCGAGACATCGGGCACTCTGCATCCGCAATTTGAAAGCACTAAAAGTCAGGAATCAATAATTCCTTGAAATTATGAGTTAAAGAACCAAAGGAAAAAATTGTTAAGGTTTTACCCAGAGAACTGAATTGCCGGTTCCCAATTCATTTTCTTCCCAATTTGGGTTGGCGGGATCAATAAGCCATGAATCGTCGACGATGAATTTATAGGTATATTTACCTGGTTGGAGGTACATGGAGTAAGTCCATGCACCATTCTCATGGGTCATTTGGTATTGTTCATAACTCCAGTTATTGAAGCTACCGGTAACAATTACCTTTTTTGCATCAGAAAAGCCTGAAAGGGTGAATGTTGTATTTGGTTTGAATGTGAAACACGAATTTGTAAAATCACCTGAACCTTTATGGCATGGGTTGGAAGGGTCGGTTATCCATTTGCCATCTACGATAAACTTATATTCATAATTTCCGGGTCCAAGAACATAGGGCAATTCCCATCCTCCGGCAATTTTATTCATTCTTAGTTCAGTCCAGCTCCAATTATTAAAGTTGCCCGACAATATGACGGTATTGGCAGTTTCATAACCTGCAAGATTGAAAATTACGGTATCGCCGATGCCAAAAAAAGAATTTTCGTTACCATTGGCATCGGGCTTCATATTCTTATTATTGGGATCTGTTATCCAATTTCCATCGATGATATACTTATAGAAGTGGGTACCTGTTTCCAGATATAAAGGTAAAATCCAGCCATCAGCAGACCGTTGTAATTTTATCTGTTTTCTGCGCCAGTTGTTAAAACTGCCTGCAACAAAGACTTTTCTGGCCTTAGTGAATCCTTTAAGTTCAAAAACATGGTTGTAGCAGTATACAATGGAGTTATAACCTGAATGGCCGTCATATTCATATAATCTGTTGGCAGGATCAGATTTCCATTTTCCGTCGATGATAAACTTATAAAGATATCTTCCGGGCTCAAGGCTAATGCTTGTGATCCATCCATCCATGGTTTTAACCATTGGTTGTTGCATGGTGCTCCAGTTATTGAAACTCCCCGATAAATAAACACTTTCAGCTTTGTCAAATCCTTTGAGCAGAAACCTGGCAGTGTTATTCTCATATTTGAAAACATCAGGATCATTAAAATTATTGAGGCCATATTTTGTTTCGGAGGGCATTAAGCCGGGAATAACAAATGCCGGTTTGGGCACTGTGAGATCATCGCGAAGAATTAAATCATTATTCACGGAAGGAGAATATATAGAATTTAATGGCCGTGAGATTTCAATCTGGGTATTATTTATTTGATTGATCGTCCAAAGGGTGCTGTCATACTCCAGATCAGAAGTAGCAACCAGCGCCTTCTCTACCAGAAGACTGTCGAGGTTAAACGCTTGTCTGAATTCTTTCTTTTCTGATGATGACCACCTTTTGTCCAGCCTGAAATAAATTCTGTTATTATTTATAAAGCAAACATCATCAGGCATGTTCTGTGCTGTAGAAGAAAAGGCATAACATAAATTCAAGAAAATGGCAAAAAGAAGAATCCTGTATTTCATTTAGTACCTCCTTTCTTTATGTTAAAACTAATCTGGTGTTTTCTGGAATTAAAGCAGAATTCGCCTTGTTGCCAGAAATCGTAGCCAAGCATACCATCAATATTGAAACCGTAAGCTTCACTCATAGAAGTCAGGTTAATTATAGCTGCATCCATTTTGGCAAACTGATGATTGGCAAATCTGAAATCATTCATAACACCATACAAGGCTTTTACAGTTCCATTACCTGAGCCACCCATGCCTGACTGACGCCTAATATCTATTGTGCTGAGTATTTTCTTTGGAAGGTCATAATGGACAACATTAATTTCTGCACCTGTATCAAGGCAAAAGCTTAGTACCTTATCACCTATATTCCCTTTGATTATCATGATGTTATGACTGACCACCATTTCACTGATATTGTCATATTTAGTCGCTGTAATATCGGGTGATAAGTAATTTCCGTTTTTATCGATTTTGGTGAAGCGCAATTCATTATCAGCCGCATTGAATGCTACCTCCATGTCATTTAACATACTTAACCCAAAAAGGCCTAGTATTTTAACACCTCTGCGATCCTCAATATGACCAAGATCTGCCATATCAGCCTGCACATTATCATAATAAAGGCCTGAAACATTGATACTTCCTGCTGTAACATTAGAAATTTCACCAACTGTGCCTGAAATTCCACCTCCCGATACTTTCGTTATTCCCAAATAGTTTCTGAAATAAGTGCGGTTTAACACCAAACCCGATGCTCCGGTATCAAAAACAAGGTTACCATTCTGTCCATCTATCTCTGCCTCAATAAGGAAAAGCCTACCTGCCCGTTTGAGTGGTATCACCACTGAATTGAAATTATTTACAGGTTTATCGGTCTTTAATAATACTGAAACGGTAACTTTTTCATCCTTGCTGGCAGAGTCATTGCAAATAACTACTGACGGCAGGGATACTGATGTAAATGTGAGAACGAACGAAACGAATATTTTTAAAAGGAGATTGAAATTAGTTCTTTTGATTCTGCAGGCATGAACCGTACTCATATTAATTGTAATTAAACCGGTAGAAGGTTATCAATATTAAGAATATTCACTTTGTCATCGAAATCTGCATCTTTAGCACACACTGCCAATTTGTATCCTTCCTCAAAGGTATAAGATTTCAAATGAAAATCCTTAGTTTCAGGGTCAGGCAAAAGGATATAATTGCCGTCATCCTTTCTTATAACGGTGAATGAGCTAAGGCTTTTAGTCAGTCCTTTCCCGATAGCTTTTATAAAACTCTCCTTCAGCGTCCATAGTGAAAAAAAGGTATGAGCTTTTTCTGCATCATTATCAGCAGCATCAAGCAGTTGTTTTTCAGGTTCTGAGAAATAGCGGTAAGCAACACCTTCGGGCATTTTTCTTACATGTTCAACATCTACACCCACGATATCAGTTGAAACAGCAACTACAACCCAATGGCCTGAGTGCGAAACATTAAAATGGGTACCATTTAGACCATCAGGATGCGGTTTTCCTTTATCGCCTGTTGAAAAAGGTTCTTTATGCCAAATACCCGATGACTCTTTTAACGCATACCGGGCAAGCAGTTCACCGATCAGGTGTCGCTGAGTATCATTTGAATGGTAATAGCTCAGGGCTTTATCAGCACATGACACAGGCACATGACTCAGCATTTGAGGCTTCATTTTTTCAAAATAAGCTTCGTCAAGCAGCTGGCATGCAAACAAGCGGGTCATAAATCAGAATGGCTTTCGGGCAAACATCCTTATCACGTCTGCTATTCCTTTATGGTGTTGACCTTCTTCAAGATGCAATCTCACATCCATAAATTCCATAATCTTAAGGTTACTGAAATCACTCCTTAGTTCAGCAGCACTATAAAGCATATTAATATCTTTCGGGCCACCACTGTTATTTGGGAGCTGGGCTTTTGAGAAAGCTTCCAGGATAAGGCATCCGCCCGGTTTAAGGAATTTAATCAACTCGCCGTGAACTTTTGCCCGGAACTCTAACGGCATGTGGACATATATAAGGGCAATAGCGTCAAATGTATTTTCCTCAGCCCTGTAACAGCGAAGGTCTTTTAGCAGATAGTTGATTTTAACACCTTTTGCTTCGGCCAGTTTATTTGCTTTAGCTTTTCCTTCAAAGCTTTGGTCAAAAGCGGTAACATCCCAACCCTGCATGGCAGCCCATACCGCATTTCTTCCTTCACCTTCAGCAGGCAATAATATTTTGCCGGTCTTCAGGATACGCAGTTTTTCAGCAAACCATTCGTTAGGCTCTGTGCCGTAAAAATATGCATCGGAAGCATAACGCTGATCCCAAAGATTTTCCATAAAAAGCTGATTTAGTTTTCTTTATAGCGGCCCCTTTACCGATAGAAATGCAAAAATAAGGATTTTTTTCCAAATTTTGCTATGTGATATCTTTGGTTTATGACACTGTTAAATGAAATAGAAAATAAAGTTTAAAAACAGGGGTTGCCAATTTAAAAAAACTTTTGATATTAGCTCCACAAAACGAAAATGCCTATCATGAAGAAGTTAATAACCATTGCACTTATTTTCCTTTTTGTCGGAAACTCCAGTCTCTCTGCACAAGAAAACCTTAGATCAGGATTTATTGTCACACTTTCAGGAGATACTGTACATGGATTCATCGATTTTAAGGATTGGACAATGAACCCGTCAAAGGTTCATTTCAAGAAAACTGAGAATGAAGAAGGGCAATATTATGATCCTTATGATATCAGGTTATTTGCAATGGATAGTGATATTTATGAAGGCGGATTTGTTGATGTTGAACTCAGTTCAAGGGAATCAGGTAACTATAGTAATAATCCAAATCTTTTTCTTGAGAAACAATTGGTTTTTCTTCAGCAGTTGATAAAAGGAAGTAGACCATTGTATGTGAATGGTAATTCAGTTTATGATCAGTATTACATAAAAACAGATTCAGCCTTCGAGCTACTGGCCTATAAAATTTACCTTAAAGAGATTAAAACCGATTATGGGCAGAAGGATGTTGTGATTGAAAATAACAGATTTATTGGTCAGTTGGCAATTTACCTGGCTGATTGCCAGAATATTGGACCTGCATTAGCAAAATCAAAGTATAATGAGGAAAGCCTTAAAAAAGTATTTAAGAAGTATTATGTCTGTAAGAATGAAAATTATAAAGTTCTAGAGCCTAAACGGAATTTATCGATTAAATTCGGATTATGTTACGGAGTTTCTTTCACAGGAGTTGATTTTGAAGTTTATAATTTTGAAAAAGCTGAAAGAACCAACTATAGAGTAATGCCATTTGGTTTATCTCTTGAATTGGGGCGTACTGTTAGCCACCCGGAATGGTCGATCTATAATGAGTTTACTTATAATGGTCCGTTTTTTCTATCTGATAAAGTGATTGAAGAGCGACCTTCATATTATATGGTAGAGACCACAAGTTTTGAATTCTACTCGCTTAAATTATTGAATTTACTGCGATACAAGTTTAAGCCACAAAATAAGTTCGTTTATTTTGCCAATATTGGACTTGCTACTGAAATCTACAAAGGCTACTGGTCAAGAACTCATGACGGAATAATATTGAATGAAGATTTTTATGGGAGCAGTGGATACAATAAAAAATTCAGATTAAATAGATTAGTTGCCGGTGTAGGTGTTAACTACCGCCATTTCTCACTCGGAGGGCGTTTTGAAACAGGGAATCATCTTAACAAATTAAGTCCGGGTGCCTCTGTTATGTTAAATTATACTTTTTGATTATTGTTGATAACTAAAGTTCTTAATGTGCTGATGTTTGAATAATTTTGCCGGCAGAAACATCAAATTATGGATTGGATCTTTACGCTGGTAAATTCTCCCTGGTTTCCTTTGATAATCACACTGATTGTACTATTGATCATTCAGTTGTGCTACATTTGGTTCATCTTTGGAAGGCTTGCTTTTTATAATGCCTCAAAACGTTCTTTCAGTGATGAAAAGCCACCTGTTTCAGTCATTATCTGCGCTAAAAACGAATATCATAACCTTGTTCGGTTTCTGCCTTCAATGTTAGAGCAGGATTATCCTAATTACGAGGTTATTGTGGTCAATGATGCATCTGACGACGATACCTTTTACCTGTTACGGGAGTTCAGTGATAAATACAACCATCTCAAAGTTGTGACAATTCAGGAAAACCTTAATTTTTTTCAGGGTAAGAAGTTCCCATTATCGCTTGGTATTAAATCAGCGATGTATGAAAGATTATTACTTGCAGATGCAGATTGTAGTCCTTCAGGGCCTGGATGGATCAGTTCAATGCAATCAGCTTTCACAGGAAAAACTGAAATTGTCCTGGGATATGGTGCTTATTTTCCTCAACCCGGAATACTTAATAAACTTATCAGATTTGATACCCTGCAAGTAGCAATGCAATATATGGGATTTGCGTTATCAGGGATGCCCTATATGGGTGTTGGTCGGAATCTTGCTTATCACCGTTCACTTTTTTATAATTCAGGCGGGTTTGTAAAACACTATAAATTGATCTCAGGTGATGATGATCTCTTTATAAATCAGGTTGCCAATAAAGTAAATACAAGAGTTCAGCCTGACCAGGCAGCATTCACATACTCTAAGCCAAAACAAACACTGGGTTCATGGCTCAGGCAAAAAAGAAGACACTTAACAACGGGGGGACTATACAGGTTACCACATAAACTGGCCCTTGGACTATTTTCATTCTCGCAGTTGGCTTTTTATGCACTGATTATTTTGCTGGCAATCCATAAAGTTGAGCTCATTATACTCGGATCCATCTTCGTGATACGTCTTGGGTCGCAGTTATTTGTTGTAAAAAAAGCTATGAATAAGATGAGGGAGCAAAATTTCCTCATGCTGGTTCCGTTTTTTGAGATATTCCTTATGATCGTAAATTTGTGGTTAGGATTCAGGGGATTGTTTTCGAAGAAAACGCAATGGTAGAGAAGAGATTAGTGACTAGTGATTAGTGACTAGTGGAATCTCGATTATTAAATTTCAAATATTGAATCGTATGGTGGTTGATTTTAAGGATGTGATTATGGCTGGCATTCCGGATGTTTTGCCGGAACCTAAGGCTAAGGATACCAGGGTGAGTCATGCTCCGGTGAGGAAGGATATTCTTAACTCAGAAGAGAAAAAGCTGGCCTTGCGCAATGCTTTGCGGTATTTTGATCCAAAACATCATGCCGTTCTTGCTCCTGAATTTGCTGATGAATTAAAAAATTATGGACGCATATACATGTACAGGTTTCGTCCTGATTACGACATGTATGCCAGGCCAATAAGTGATTATCCTTCAAAGTGCCGGCAAGCAGCAGGTATAATGCTAATGATTCAAAATAATCTGGATCCTGCAGTTGCCCAACATCCTCATGAACTTATAACCTATGGAGGCAACGGTGCAGTTTTTCAGAACTGGGCCCAGTACCTGCTGACAATGAAGTATCTTTCGGAAATGACTGATGAACAAACATTGGTGATGTATTCAGGTCATCCCATGGGATTATATCCTTCACATAAGGACGCCCCACGAGTGGTTGTAACAAATGGAATGGTGATTCCAAATTATTCTAAACCTGATGATTGGGAACGGTTTAATGCTTTAGGGGTTTCACAGTATGGACAAATGACTGCCGGTTCATATATGTATATAGGTCCTCAGGGCATTGTTCACGGAACTGCGATAACTGTTTTAAATGCAGGCCGCAAAATTGCCGGTATGAATACGCCTTCGGCTACCAGTGCCGGAAATGAAGCTTTAAGTGGAAAATTATTTGTTACTGCAGGACTTGGCGGGATGAGTGGTGCACAGCCCAAAGCAGCTAATATTGCTGGAGTAGTTAGTATTACGGCTGAGGTAAATGCCCATGCTGCACATAAAAGACACAGCCAGGGTTGGGTTGATGAGATAACAGATGATATAGACAATGCTATTGATAAAGCATTGTTTTATGTTGCTGCAAGAGAAGCACATTCTATTGCTTATTTGGGTAATATCGTTGATTTATGGGAACGTTTGGCTGAACGCAATGTGCATGTTGATATGGGGTCTGATCAGACTTCGCTCCACAATCCATGGGCAGGTGGCTACTACCCAGCCGGTCTGACATTTGAAGAGGCTAACAATTTAATGGCACATAATCCCGGTCAGTTTAAAGAAATGGTGCAGGCGTCTTTGAGAAGACAGGTTATCGCTATCAATAAGTTAGCCTCCAAGGGTATGTATTTCTTTGATTATGGTAATGCCTTCCTTTTAGAATCGGGAAGAGCTGGAGCTGATATCTTTAAACCTGATGGTAAGTTCAAATATCCCAGCTATGTCCAGGATATCATGGGGCCACTTTGTTTTGACTATGGATTTGGACCATTTAGATGGGTGTGTACCTCCGGCAAACCAGAAGATCTGGATATTACCGACCAGATAGCAATGGAAGTACTAGGGGAAATTGCTAAAACAGCACCTGCTGAGATCAGTCAGCAAATGAAGGACAATATTCACTGGATAAGGGAAGCTAAGCAGAATAAACTAGTAGTTGGCTCACAAGCACGTATTTTATATGCTGACTGTGAAGGAAGGACAAAAATTGCAGCAGCATTTAATAAGGCTATTGCTGATGGCAGATTAAGTGCACCTGTTGTCCTTGGCAGAGACCATCATGATGTTTCAGGCACCGATTCACCTTTCCGTGAGACTTCAAACATTTATGATGGTAGCAGTTTCACAGCTGACATGGCTATTCAGAATGTGATTGGAGATTCATTCAGAGGAGCAACCTGGGTTTCTATACACAATGGTGGCGGTGTTGGTTGGGGCGAAGTTATTAACGGAGGTTTCGGGATGCTGCTGGATGGTTCTGATGATAGCGACCGTAGATTAAGAAACATGCTTCATTGGGATGTTAACAATGGAATATCACGCAGGTCATGGGCTCGAAATGAAGAAGCAATTTTCGCAATTAAACGTGCAATGGAAGCTGAGCCCCGGTTAAAAGTTACTCTTCCTAATTTTACTGATGATTCTTTATTGGAAAAAGTGATTGGGGAGTGATTGGTGAATGAGGTGATTAATCATCTTCATCTGCGACAATTTCAATAATGTTTTTCCGCCATTTCACAGTATCACCCGGACGCAGCTTCTTTCGTTTTTGGGTTTCAATTATACTGTTAACTTTTACTTCACCATCAGTGATTACCTGATTTGCTTCACCACCTGTTTCAGCTAAACCTAATAACTTGAGTAACTGGTTTAGTTGAATATAATCATGTCCGGGTTGGATATTGAATTTCATGTTTTGTTATATTACAATTTAAACAGGCAGGGGGAAAAATTCCCCCCTGTAACTGTTTAAATTTCTGTATTTTAACTGGGACAATTACCTGCTGATACTGATTTTCTGTACTTTAATGTTATTATCTGATTCAAGCATAACCACATAAATTCCCATTGGCCAGTCTTCAGTGTCAACTTCGGTTTTGTCACCTGTTTCAATTGAAGTAAATACTTTCTGTCCCAATTGATTAACAACTGAAACGGTATATTTTTTATTATCTTTTGGTACTTCAATCCAGAATTTATTGCCCGCAGGATTGGGGTAAAGTTTCAGATCATTGGTGATCTCTGGTGAGTGTATTCCAACATTAACAACCTCAAACTGAGCGGCCATTTGATATTCGAAAATTGTTCCCTGAGCAATGACAGGATTCCCAGATGCAGGAGACAGTTTGAAAAAGCCGGTTCCATTTCCACAACATAAACCATTACCCCCGGTATCATAAATATAGAATTCATAGCAACCTTCATTATCTAGACTAATATTTTCAGTATACATGGTCATAGGATCGGTATATGGTCCCCCAGAGGCAACAGTTACTCCATTATCATCAATTATGGACCAGGTGATCTCCTGTGGTGAATTATCAGTACGGATTTTTAACTGAATAGCATGTCCTGCTTCTATCGCATTATAAAAAGTATGAATGATAGTATCGTTTTGGGTATATTCATCAGCCGTTTGGTTTACCTGGTCGACATATATTTTCAGAACATTTGTGTCCTGCATCTGAAATGAGAGTTCAGGTAACTGGATAGTGCTCTTACCAAGAAAAGGAAGATTACCTGTCCAATTGTAAGTTTGAATATCTTCATCATTAACCTGATACTTAATCGCCAGGCTTGTTAAAGCACTATTTCCGTTATTTCTTATCTTCACTTTTGGAACGAAAGAGTTGTAGCAATAATGATCAAGCACATCAACAAGCACACTCTCTTCAACGTCATTATCATAAACCGCCTGCATAGGGGTAAGGCTGAGATTAGCTGCCTGATAAACTTCTTTTGAGGTAGGATTTTGGATAAATGATACAACACTCAATTGGTCAAGGTTATATACATTGGCTAAAACCCAGTAAGATTCAATAATTGCATAATCGCCGGGATTCATAGGAGTAGGGAGAGAAATGCCACTTTTAGTTGGCAACATTTTCTTTAAAACGTTATAGAAATCCTTTTCACCATTTGATCCCGGAGCAGTATTGAAATGGATATACTTTTCAATTACGCCCATAAAAGCTGAAACAGGCCCTGTAACCGGCATAGTACATTCAACCAGCATGGTCACAAACAGTGTGTCGTTAGCAGCCGACAGATGTTGATTAATTGTCAATGTAAAGGGTGAAGGAACAGCAGCACGATTATTAACAATTGACATGTTTCCTGTCCACCCGTTGGGAAGGCCGGAATATACATTTCCATCAATCACTGAATGAGGAACGGCGTTCACACCATAATACGAGACACGGGTTGATGGGTCGGTGGGGTTATGGTTATACATTGGATCGTAACCTGGCCAACTGGTATGATAATTAATGGACGTCATCAGGTTAGGATTGTTAACCAGAATATTGTGAATAGTTGGGTTAGCACTGGCACATGGACCGCATGATGCCTGGGTAAAGTGTTCAAGCATAACCAGTCTTTGCGATTGGCAATAAACACTTACAAAAGAAGTTATTAACAAAATGAGTAAAGCTAATTTTTTCATAATGTGTGAGTTAAATTAATTAGAGCTTTGCAAAGTAAACAATAAAATATGTGAGATTGGTAGATGTTGATAAAAATATTGCAGATGTTCTGTATTATGTAAGTAAATAGTATAATTTTGCACGCTGTAAAGCTTATAATTATTTAACAAAACAATACGTTTACACAGGGTTTAGCACGTTTTTTGTTGTATCTTTGTAAAGAATATTAAAGCAGCGTTATGAAAAGAACATTACTCTTTATTGCTTCATTGCTTTTCCTTGCAAGTACTTTTGCTCAGGCCCAGTCATCACTTGTTTTAAAAGATAAAGAAGGCAATGTTATTACGGGTCAAACAATTGAATTATTTTGCCCTGCATCAGTTGGTTTAACCTCATTTAAGCTTGATGTACTTAACTCAGCTACAGTTGCTAAAAGTGTAAAGGTTAAAAAGATGCAACTGAGTATGTTACCCGGCACTGAAGATTATTTGACAATATGTTGGGAATCATGTTATCCTCCATTCATTTTTGAATCACCTACCGCAATAGCGATTGAACCAAGTGCACTTTGCACCAATTTTGAAGGAGATTTAAGTTATCCAACAACAGTTAAGGGCACTTCAACGGTTAAGTTTGTTTTCTTTGACGAGGCTAATACTAACGATTCAAGCTATGTAATTGTAAATTACAACATTGGCACTATTGGTATAGCTGAAAATTTAATTAAACTTTCGAAGGTGTCAAATGCATATCCTAATCCTGCAAGTTCAGTAGTAAATTTCGATTACCAGTTACCTGCAAATGCAAATAATGCAAAAATTAACATTAACAACTTGCTGGGTACAACTGTTAGTTCTATAGAGCTTGTAAAAAATGAAGGTAAAGCTTCGCTAAGTTTGAGCAACCTTAAAGATGGTGTTTATTTTTACACCTTAATAATAAATAATACAGCAACGGTTACACGAAAATTCGTTGTAAAGCGTTAATAAGATACTTGTTTAACTTGGATTACTTGTTTAGCTTAATGTGAAAAAACCCCGGATTTCCGGGGTTTTTCTATTTATTATGTTACTGATCATAATCACTTCATGAAAGGGATGATTGATTATGAAACGAGTTCCATTAAAGAAAAGGATTTTTGCTGAAGAGCTTCTTTAATTTTATCTACATAATCTTCATTTTCCCAGGCAAAGAAGTTTACTTTCTTGAAATTCTTCATCTCACCGTTTACTTCCCTGGTATAGGTGTCGCCATTCTTGTAATATACTTCAACTTCAACATCAGGTCTGAAGTCCCTTCCGAAATGTCCGTATTGTGCAGTTGGTAAATAAATCGGGTTTCGTAATCCAAAACGTTTGATTATTGAATATGGCCTTAAATCAAAAATTTCATCTACCAATTGTCCTATTTGAAAATCAGTAATTAAATTACCATTAGAGTCAACTACCTTGCCGGTGTTGAATGTATTTACATAAAGTCCTACAGGTTTGGCTACTCCAATTGCATATGCAATCTGAACAAGTACTTCATTGGCAACCCCTGCTGCTACCAGGTTTTTGGCTATATGCCTTGCCGCATATGCAGCTGAACGGTCAACCTTTGAAGGATCTTTTCCTGAAAAAGCTCCGCCACCATGAGCTCCCTTACCACCATAAGTATCTACAATTATCTTTCTGCCGGTTAATCCGGTATCACCGTGAGGACCACCAATTACAAATTTCCCTGTTGGGTTTACATAAAGCTTGAAGTCGTTTTTAAATAACTTCTTCACATAATCTGGCACCTCTTCAAGTGAGCGGGGTATAAGGATTTCACGAACATCCCTTGTAATAGTATCAACCATTAATTGGTCACGCACATCTGCTGGCAGACTGCTGTCGGCAAAATCATCATGTTGGGTTGAAACCACAATAGTGTCAATACGAACAGGTCTGTTCTTATCATCGTATTCGATAGTGACCTGCGATTTAGCATCCGGACGCAAATAAGTCATCAGTTTGCCTTCCTTACGGATTTCTGCTAGTTTTTGAAGCAATATATGGGCAATCTCAATAGGCATTGGCATATGGTTTTCCATATCGCTGTTTGCATATCCAAACATCATTCCCTGATCACCTGCACCCTGATCTTCAGGATTTTCCCTGACTACTCCACGGTTAATATCAGGCGATTGTTCATGAATAGTTGAAATGATACCACATGATTCAGCTTCAAAGTGGTACTCATTTTTTGTATATCCTATTTCTTTTATGGTACGGCGTACAACTTTTTGGATATCAACATAACCTTCAGTAAGTACTTCACCACTGCAAACAGCTAATCCTGTTGTTACAAGGGTTTCACATGCAACCTTTGAATTGGGGTCGTATTTGAGGAATTCATCAAGCAAAGCGTCAGATATCTGGTCAGCTACTTTATCAGGATGGCCTTCTGAAACAGATTCTGAAGTAAATAAATATGCCATTGATTTAGTTTATTAAGTAGTTAATAGGAATTTTCTGGTGAGATTTGATTAAAGGCAGGTCATTGCTTTAGCATTTTTTTAAATGGTTGCAATCAATCAAATCTCTCCATCACGGTATTTCCGTGCGGCAAAAATAATAATAATTGGTGAGAAGGTACGAAAGTGAAAGAATTTTCGTAACGGTCATTTAGTTGCTGATGGCTAATCTTTAATCACTGGTTAATAGTCACTTTAGACGAGTGAGTTTTTGGAAGACTCCTTCAAGAGAGCTTTCTTCCTTTTGCATTGACAGCACAGTAAGTTTACCGGCAACTGCAAATTGAAATATCTCTTGTCGGATATCTATATTTTTCTCTGATTCAAATATCCAGGTATTTGATTCCTTTTTAAAGACTTGTTTAACTCCTTTAATAAGCTTAAGAGTTTTAATGTCAACGGCCTGGTCAAACTCCACTATAACCCGGTCACTAGTTCCCATTGCATCAAGAAGATTCCTGGGTGAGTCATCAGCAACAATCTTACCCTGGTTAATAATGATAGCCCTGTTGCACATGGCTTCTACTTCCTGCATGATGTGAGTAGAGAGAACAACTGTCTTTTGTTTACCTATTTCAATTATCAGATTTCTAATGTCAACCAGTTGGTTAGGATCAAGTCCCGAAGTAGGTTCATCAAGTATCAGCACATCGGGGTCATGTATTAATGCCTGTGCGAGTCCCACACGTTGCCTGTAACCTTTAGAAAGAGCACCAATCTTCTTACTTTTCTCAGCATTTAACCCGGTTAGTTCCATAATGTCGTTAACACGTTTGTTAGTGTTAACACCAAGATTATGGAGGCCAGCCATGAACTCAAGCGATTCACGGATATACATTTCTGTATAAAGTGGATTATTCTCAGGCAGGTAGCCAACTTTTTTACGTATTTCAAGTGATTGTTCACGAATATCGAAACCATAAACAGTAACATCACCAGAAGTAGGAGGGATGAAACAGGTAATGATTTTCATGAGGGTTGATTTGCCGGCACCATTAGGGCCAAGTAATCCAACAATTTCACCCGGTTTAATCGAAAAAGAAACGTTATCAAGTGCTAACTGGTTTCCGTAGCGCTTGGTGATATTAGAAACGACAATAGACATACTTTAGAAAATATGGGCAAAAATAGTTAAAAAAGTGGTCAGGAAAGTTTAATTTTGCCGCGTCATTGTAAACACTTGCTGACTGATTTAAGAGCAGCGTACTTTTTCCTCAAATAATTGTTTACAAATTTGTTAAATCAAAATTTTACTTCTACCTTTGCACCCCTTTTTAGGATGATGGAATCTACCGTACGGCCGTAACCAGAAAGTTGAAACCCGCATCTGACAGGAGGGCTGACCGAATATCATAGTCTTCTCATGCCCGTGAATACTGATGATACGCCCGGTTTATTATTTTTTTTAATAGTGTTAATTAAAACAAAATGGATACATTAAGTTATAAAACATTGTCAGCTACTCCTGACAACATCCAGAAGAACTGGGTATTGGTGGATGCAGAGGGACAGACACTTGGTCGTTTATCGAGCAAGGTTGCCAACATCCTGAGGGGCAAGTATAAGACCAATTACACACCAAATCTAGACTGCGGCGATTACGTTATCGTTATCAATGCTGAGAAGATCAAGCTTACGGGCAAGAAAATGACTGACAAGGTATACGTAAGGCATACAGGTTATCCTGGTGGACAGCGTTTTGCAACACCATGGGAATTGATGCAGAAGTTTCCTGAACGCGTTATTGAACATGCCGTTCGCGGAATGCTCCCTTCAAATAAGCTGGGTGATGCATTATATCGTAATCTTAAAGTTTTCGTAGGACCTGAGCATAATCATCAAGCTCAACAGCCTCAATTGATTAATTTAAATTCAATAAAGTAGTATGGAAGTGATCAATGCTCTTGGCAGAAGAAAGACTGCTGTAGCCCGTATATATCTCAAAGATGGTAACGGTACTATTACCGTAAATGGTAGAGATTATAAAGAATACTTTCCAACAGGAACTCTTCAGTATGTTGTAACCCAATCTCTTGAAATTGCTAATGCAATGGGTATTTACGACATTAAAGTGAATCTTGATGGTGGTGGTATTACCGGACAAGCTGAAGCACTCCGTTTAGCTATATCCAAAGCGCTTTGCGAAATCAATCCTGAAAACCGTCCTCCGCTTAAAGTTAAAGGACTGCTCAGAAGAGATCCTCGTATGGTTGAAAGGAAAAAACCGGGACAGAAGAAAGCCCGTAAGAAATTCCAGTTCAGCAAGCGCTAACCACAAATTGTGTTTAGTATCTAAACCAGCAGGACCTCTGCTGTTTGGTATCGCTGCATGACAGAGCTACCGGCTGGTTGATTTTGACAGAATGTAAACAAATAACAAAAAATTAAATGGCAAGAACAACTTTTGAAGAATTACTGGATGCCGGTTCACATTTCGGGCATTTGAAACGTAAATGGAATCCTAATATGGCTCCTTATATTTTTATGGAGCGTAATGGTATCCACATTATTGACCTATATAAAACTGTTGCCAAGATAGATGAGGCTGCTGCAGCTATGAAGCAGATCACCAAATCAGGTAAGAAAGTATTATTCGTTGCTACAAAAAAGCAAGCTAAGGAAATCGTTGCTGAGCACGTTAAATCAGTTGGCATGCCTTATGTAACTGAGCGTTGGCCGGGTGGTATGCTTACCAACTTTGCTACTATCCGTAAAGCCGTTCGTAAGATGTCATCTATCGACCGCCTTATGGCAAGTCCAAGTTATGAGAATATTTCCAAACGTGAACGTTTACAGATTGCTCGTGAGCGCGCCAAACTTGAAAAGAACCTTGGTTCTATAGCTGATTTAAGTCGTCTTCCTGCTGCATTGTTCGTAGTTGATATCATCAAGGAACATATTGCAATTGCTGAAGCCCGTAAACTTAACATTCCTACTTTCGCAATCGTTGATACTAACTCTGATCCTAATCAGGTTGACTTCCCGATTCCGGCAAATGATGATGCTTCAAAATCAATCTCCTTAATCGTTAGTAAAATGGTTCAGGCTATTGAAGAAGGTCTCATGGAACGTAAGATTGACCGCGATAAACGTGATGAAGAAAGAGGTGAAGACAGTCTTGGTAACAAACTGGGGCGTAACTACGACCTGGATGATGACGATGATGAAGAAACCGTAGCTGGTACCGAGCGCCTCAGGGCAAAACCAGTTCCAGCTGAAGAAGCCGGGTCAGAAGGTGGCAGAGGCCGTAAGCCGCTTGCCCGTAAACCTTTAGGTAAAAAACCGGGTGGTGGTCCTCGTAAGTAATTAGTAATCTAAAAAATCTGATTTATTTTATGGCAAATATTACAGCTGCAGACGTTAACAAACTCCGCCAGATGACTGGTGCTGGTATGATGGACTGCAAGAATGCACTACAGGAAAACGACGGAGATTTTGAAAAAGCAATCGACTTTCTCCGCAAAAAAGGACAGAAATTAGCAACAAAACGTGCAGATAAGGATGCTAACGAAGGTATTGTTCTTGCTCGCACAAATGAAGACCGCAATTTTGGTGTTATTTTCATGCTTAATTGCGAAACTGACTTCGTTGCAAAGAACCAGGAATTCGTAAATTTTACTAATTCAATTATGGCTAAAGCTATTGAACAGAAACCAGCTAACGCTGATGAATTCAAAGCTCTTGATCTGAATGGCCGTAATATTGGTGATAATATCACTGAAATGGTTGGTAAAACCGGAGAAAAAATGGATCTTGCTCACTTTGAAGTGATCTCTGCTCCAGCAGTTTTTGCATATAATCACCCTGGTAACAGGCTTGCAACCCTTCTAGGACTTAATCAAACCGGTATTGACGGTATTGATCAGGCAGGTCATGAAGTTGCTATGCAGATTGCTGCTATGGCTCCTGTTGCCGTTGATAAAGATGATGTTCCATCTGATATCATTGAGCGTGAAATTGAGATAGGCAAGGAACAAGCTCGTCAGGAAGGTAAACCTGAGGATATGATTGAAAAGATCGCTTTAGGAAAACTTAATAAGTTTTATAAAGAAAGTACTCTTTTAAATCAGGAATTCGTTCGTGACAATAAGTTATCTGTCCGTGAATACCTGAATAAGGTAAGCAAAGACTTGACTGTTACATCATTCAAACGCTTTATGCTAGGTGCATAAGTGTTTAAGAATATTTAAAAATAAAAAAGCCATCGGAAGGATGGCTTTTTTATTTTTAAGTAATAATTAGAGTTTATTAGGTAAACCATGAAGTTCTATTGAAGCGATTCTTTAACGATCATTGCAATTGTTTTGCTTTCAGCCCGTCCGGCTAATTGTTGGTTAGCTGCATTAACAACCTTACCCATATCTTTCATGCCTGAGGCCCCAAGATCGACAATAAGCTTTTTAATATACTCCTTTAATTCAGCTTCACCCATTTGAGAAGGTAGGTATGCTGATATTACCTCAGCCTGAAATAATTCAGTGTTAGCAAGATCTTCACGGTTCTGCTGCTGGTATATAGTTGCAGTTTCTTTGCGCTGTTTAACCAGTTTTTGAAGAATCTTAATTTCAGCATCTTCTGTAACCTGACCACTTCCTCCTTCACTGGTAAGTGCTAATAAGAGAGCCGATTTAACAGCTCTGAGGGCTTCAAGCTTTTCCTTTTCGCGGGCAAGCATCGCCTTTTTGATATCGTCGTTTATTCTTTCTGTTAAGCTCATATTAGTCTACATTGTCGTGAAGGAATGAGTTATTTTGCTTCATTTCAACACCGTTTTCATTTTTAAACAAAGTATACCTTGAGATTTCTGTTTCTGATGAAGGAGCCGGATCAGTGAGTTCAATTTTTTTGCGCAGATAAGCCGGTTGTTTTTCAAGTTCAAGAAGTCCTTCAGGAGTTTTAATCTTATGGCTCATTTCCTCAAGTTTCTGAGTTCGGTCTTTGAACCTTTCTTCTTGTTTTGTCTCAACATCTTTATTACTGAATGTTCTTAGAAAATCAAAGCCTGGTTGAGTCTTTTTCTCAGCAGCCACAACAGGTTCAATTTTAACGGTGCCATTGAATTGGTTGTTGCCTGATGAATTTGCCAAAGATGAGTCATTCACAACACCTGATGAAACCGGTGAGCCTGACAGATCAAATGTATACACCCTCTGGTCTTCTTTCTTTTCATTGTTTTCATCAACTAAGGTAATTTTAGTTATCTCAGTAATTTGATCTTCCTGAATGCTATTTATGAGCTGAATTTCCTGAACAGGTTGTTTAGTAATAGTCTCTTTTGTAAGTTCAGGTGCTTTCTCAGGTGCATTTAAGGGATGAATAATCTTATTGACTGAGTCTTCTGTTCCTTTAAGTTTTGAATCAAATCCTGTTGCAATCAATGTAATACTAATTTTATCACCTAAAGTCTCATCAGTACCATTACCCCAAATTATATCAGCACTTGAGCCAGCCTCATGTTGAATGTAATCTGTAATTTCCATCACTTCATCAAGTGTAATCTCTTCACTTCCCGATGAAATATACAGTAGGATATTGCTGGCTCCCCTAATATTTGCATCATCTAGTAACGGAGAAGTCATTGCCATTTGAACAGCTTCAAGTGCGCGGTTTTCACCACTGGCCATACCTGAACCCATGATTGCTTTTCCGCTATCTTTCATTACAGTTTTTACATCCTCAAAGTCGACGTTTATATAACCTGTAACGGTAATAATTTCAGCTATACCTTTTGCTGCAACGGTGAGAATATTATCAGCCTTGCCAAAAGCTTCCGACAGTTTGAGGTCACCTTCAAGTTCACGGAGTTTGTCATTACAAATAAGAAGTAATGTATCAACTGATTTTCTTAGTTCATCAATACCAGCACGTGCTTGCTGGGCTCTTTTTCTTCCTTCGAAAGAAAAAGGTATTGTAACGATACCTACGGTAAGAATACCAAGTTCTTTAGCCAGGGCAGCAATAACAGGAGCTGCACCGGTTCCGGTTCCACCACCCATTCCTGCAGTGATAAATACCATTTTGGCATTATTTTCAAGTATCTTCCTTAATTGGTCAATATTTTCGTTGGCTGCTTCACGGCCAACCTGTGGAATGGAGCCGGCACCTAATCCTTTGGTCCCCAACTGAACTTTCATGGGTACAGGGCTTGTATCAAGAGCCTGGCAGTCAGTATTACAAATTATAAAGTCTACCCCTCTAATTCCCTGCTTAAACATGTGTGTTACAGCATTGCTTCCACCGCCTCCAACACCAATAACTTTGATGATAGATGACTGGTTTTTTGGCATTTCAAATTTCAGCATGTCAGGCATGTTTTGATCTCCTAATTTACTTGTTAATTCTCCGTTTTTTATATTTCTTTTAGGATTTTTATCAACAGGTCAATTGTTAATATCTCCTCTAAACTCCATCTTCTTCAAAGAACTTTTTGATCTTATCTAAAAAGGATTTGGATTGTTTTTTTTCTTTTTGTGGCTTCTCTTTCTCAAGCTTTTCGGGCTTTTCACCTGTCTTTATGAAATCTTTCTCAGATCTTTGAAGGCCAATTATCACAAGACCAATACCGGTAGCATACATTGGACTGGCCATTTCTTCAGGTACCCCGGGTGCAAGATGTTCATTTGGATAACCAATACGGGTGTCCATTCCTGTGATAAATTCGGTGAGCTGAGTAACATGTTTCAGCAATGCACCACCTCCGGTCAGAACAATACCTGCAATAAGTTTTTTCTCGTAACCTGAATTTTTTATTTCAAAATGGACATGCTCAATGATTTCTTCCATTCTTGCCTGAATAATGCTAGCCAGGTTCTTTAAAGTAATTTCCTTTGGAGGTCTTCCACGAAGTCCGGGAATAGCTACAATTTCTTCGTCCCTGTTTTCACTGGCCAGGGCAGAGCCGAACTTCACTTTAAGATCTTCAGCATGCTTTTTAATAATAGTGCAGCCTTCTTTGATGTCTTCTGTAATAATGTCACCGCCAAATGGTATAACAGCTGTATGACGTATGATGCCATCCTGGAAAATTGCAATATCGGTGGTACCCCCACCAATGTCAACCAGTGCCACACCAGCCTCTTTTTCTTCTTCACTCAACACTGCCTCAGCAGATGCTAACGGTTCCATGATGAGAGAGTCAATATTGAGATTTGCCTTTTTAACACATTTCAATATATTTCTTGCAGCAACTGTTTGCCCGGTAATAATATGGAAGTTAGCTTCAAGCGTATGCCCAAGCATTCCTTTAGGTTGCTTGATACCTACTTCTCCATCAACCGTATATTCCTGTGGTATGGCTTCAATGATTTCCTCACCGGGATTCATTGCAAGTTTATACATACTTTCAGTCAGGCCATCAATATCTTCCTGGCTTATTTCCAGGTCGCTGTTTTTCCTGATCACTGACCCACGGTATTGGATACTTTTGATGTGCTGCCCTGCAATTCCAACATTAACCGTTACGATGTTTGAGTTGGAACGTGCTTCAGCTTCTTTAACAGCACCTACAATACTTTGTACGGTGTCTTCAATATTGGCAACTACACCTCTTTTAACCCCAATTGATTCAGTACGACCAAACCCGAGGATTTCAATTTTACCATGTTCATTTTTTTGACCTACAATGGCGGCAATTTTGGTAGTTCCAATATCAAGTCCAACAATAATTTCAGATTCCATAATCGATTTATTTAGAGCAAACAACTTGATTTTTGTACTTCAGATTAATTTCTTTATAGTTATTCCAGGCCAGGTTTTTCATTCCTTCACTGTAAAAGATTTTTAGATTTCTTAATTTGTCATTTAATAAAAGTGTATCACCAACAATTATTGATTGGTCACCTATCTTTGGGATAAGTTCTATTTCTTTTTTATCGTTTATATAGATTTGTTCTATCAGCGCAGATGTCAGCGTATCTTTTTCCAGTTTACCTGCAATGATATAGATATTGTTAAGGTCTTCGGGTAATTTCCTGCTTAACTTTTGGCCTGATAGTGCACTCAACAGTCGTGTGCTTTCAATGTTTCCGTTTGCAACAACCAGTCTGACAGGAAAGTATGGATTAATTGGCATTACAGCACCATCATGATCGATAAGACATTGGTTATTGTTCATATCGATGACTCTTACAAGCGGATTTCTCTGAAGAATTGTTGCTTTTACTACCCCATTGACAGCTACCGATACGGTAGCTTTTTTAACATAAGGATTCCTGTTAATCAATTTTTGAATCCTGGTAGCCGGAATACTAGCCACTGATTTACCTTTTATTTTTATACCATGCTCAGTGATTAGATTTCTAACCGTTGTTTTATCTATTAACTGGGGTGCATTGTTATAAACTATATTGATTTCAAAGGAGGGACAAATAACATCATGCTGTTTTTGGTTAGCGAAAACAAACAGAAAGACTACTCCCGTTGCAAGAAGTGCCGTTATGATGATATTTAGAATCCTTTTCATCTCTTTTGCCGGTTAGTTTTCAAATATTTTTTCTATTTCAGGCACAAGCTGATCTATATCGCCGGCACCCAAAGTTAAAAGGATGTCAGGAATGTTGTTTTTCAAATATTCCAATAAACCAGCCTTTGAAAGCAGGCGTTTATCGTTAATGGATGTTATGTCAAGAAGCATTTGAGAAGTAATACCTTCAATAGGTTTTTCACGTGCGGGATATATATCTAAAAGAATCAATTGATCAAGAAGTGAAAGACTTTCAGCAAATTCTTGTGCAAAATCACGGGTTCGGGTATATAAGTGCGGCTGAAAAATGCCCGTTATTTTCCTGTAAGGATATATTTTCCTAACCGAAGATATACAAGCTTTCAATTCTTCTGGATGATGTGCATAATCGTCAATATACAGGAAGCCATCTTTCTCAACCCTATGGTCGAATCTCCTTTTTACACCCTTAAAGTTATTGATAGCTTTTAAAATATCAGTTACAGGAACTCCTGTAAGAAAGGCCGCGGCACTGGCTGCAACAGCATTTTCAACATTAAAAAGGCCGGGCAATTCAGGACGAAAGCCTTCAATTAATCCTGACGGAGTATTCAGATTATACTGGTATTTTCCATTAATCAGCTTCAAGTCACTAATGGTGAAATCAGCTTTCCCGGTTATTGAGTATGTATAAACCTTTCGTGTTTCGGATGAAGGGATATTTAATTTTACTGTTGATTTAATCAGGATAATTCCATCCTTTGCAACATTGGCAGTGAAATCAGAGAATGATTGAAGCAAATTATCGTGATTATTATATATATCAAGGTGATCAGCATCAGTAGATGTTATAACTGCCAGATAAGGATGAAGCTTTAAAAATGAACGGTCAAATTCATCGGCTTCAGCTACCATTAAATTACTTGCATGATTAAGCAAGAGGTTGCTGTTGTAATTTTTTGCAATTCCTCCAAGAAAGGCGGTACAACCGAGTGATGAGGAATAAAGTACATGTGCAATCATGGTAGAAACGGTTGTCTTACCATGAGTGCCGGCCACTGCCAGTGTCTTATGGTCAGCTGTAATAGACTCAAGCAAATCTGATCGCTTTATTAAAGGCAGCTTTAAGTCAATAACTTTCACGAATTCAGCAAGATCACGAGGTACTGCAGGCGTGTAAACCACAAGGTCAATGTCACTTGTAATGAATTCAGGCATATCATCGTAATGTATTAACATCCCTTCATTCTCAAGTTCTTTAGTTAAAGTGGTTGGTGTTTTATCATAACCTGAAACAGCAATGTTGGCAGAGCATAAGTACCGGGCCAGTGCACTCATGCCAATTCCACCAATACCAATAAAATAGACTTTTTTTAACGACCCGGATTTCATTATTTTAAACTTTTTTTGAAGTTGCACAATTAATGGCCAAGCTTGCTATCTCCATAGCCGAGTTGGGTAGTCCCAGTTTAGCTATGTTTTCAGAAAGTTTTGCTTTTTGATTTTTATCCTTTGAAAGGGCAATTGCTATATTTACTAATTCATTCTCTGCTGACTTATCAGTAACCATAATGGCTGCTTCATTCTGAACCAATGCCATGGCATTCCTGGTTTGATGATCTTCAGCAACATTAGGTGAAGGAACCAAAATACTGGCTTTCCCTTTGAGGCATAACTCTGAAATGGCAATTGCACCGGCTCTTGAAATAACGAGATCTGATGCAGCATATGCCATATCCATCCTGTTAATGAATGCCATTGGCATAACACACTTTACCCCTGATTCCTGAACCGCTTTAATAGAATTTTCTGAGTAGAATTTGCCGGTTTGCCAAAGAACCTGAACTTCAGCTTGCTGAAACAAGGTCAAACCTGCTGCGATTGACCTGTTAAGTGTTCCAGCGCCCAGACTTCCACCAACAGATAAAATGACTGGTTTGGAAGGATCGAGTTTAAAGTGACTTATAGCTTCATCCCGGGTGATGCTGGATTTTAAAATATCCTTTCTTACCGGGTTGCCGGTGAGAATGATCTTTTCTTTTGGAAAGAACTTTTCCATGCCCGGGTAAGCAACACAAATAAAATCGGCCCGTTTGGCAAGTAACTTATTCGTAATTCCAGGATATGAGTTCTGTTCCTGCAAAATAGTAGGAATATTTAGTGAAGCGGCGGCACGCACTGTTGGACCGCTCGCATAGCCACCAACGCCAATTACTACATTAGGCTTGAATTCTCTGATAATCTTTTTTGCTTTCCAAGAACTGTGAATAACTTTAAAAGGGAATGATAAATTCTTTAACGAAAAACTTCTTTGAAGACCACTAATCCAAAGACCAATTATAGAGTATCCGGCCGCCGGAACTTTTTCCATTTCCATGCGGCCTTCAGCTCCGACAAATAAAATGTCAGCTTCCGGGACTTGTTCACGTATAGCATCAGCTATTGCTATAGCGGGAAAAATGTGTCCACCGGTGCCCCCACCGCTGACTATAACTTTAAGCTTCTGCAACAACATGCTCATCTTCTTTTATTGTTTCATTTGATTCAGCTTCAGAAGCTTCAATTTCACGACTGACGCTTAAGATAATACCAATTGCTATACTAGTAAACCATATTGAAGTTCCTCCCATACTTATGAGAGGTAACGTTTGACCGGTAACCGGCAGAAGATTGACTGCTACCATCATGTTAACCATTGCCTGAAAGACCAGACTAAAAGCGACCCCAAATGTGAGAAATGCTGCAAAATTTCGGGGACTCTTGATCACAATTTTAACAGCCCTGAAAAGAAGGATCAGGTAAAGTAAGACAACCAGGCTGCCTCCTGCAAGTCCAAATTCTTCTATTATAATTGCAAAAATGAAGTCTGAATATGGATGAGGTAAAAAGTTCTTTTGGACTGAATTCCCAGGCATTTTTCCAAAAAGTCCGCCTCCGGCAATGGCAATCTTTGCTTGTTCAACCTGGTAATTAGCATCGCTTTCATCGCTGGTAAAGCTTTCAATTCTGTTCTGCCAGGTTCCGAAACGACCACTTAGCTTTGGAGAATTAACTGCAAGTAAAATTAGTAAACCAAATCCTGCAACTCCCATCAGAACCAGGTATAACAGATAAGTGAATTTTACCCTGCCAACAAACATCAACACAAGACATGTACTAAATATCATTGCTGCAGTTGAAAAATTAGTGGGAAGGATTAATCCGGTTATTAGCAAAATTGGTATCATAACAGAAACAAAACCCTTCTTGAAATCAAGAATGTCTTCCTGTTTCTTTGAAAGTAAGCGTGCAACGTATATAATTAAAGCAAGTTTAGCAAGGTCGGAAGGCTGGAATGTTATATTTATAAGCGGCAAGGTATACCACCTGCTTGCTTCATTAAGGTTTGTGCCAAACATTAAAGTGTACAGAAGTAAAGGTACACTTAGCCAAATTGCTAATTGTGATATACGGGCATAATATTTATAAGGAATCATATGGGCAACAAACATCAGCAAAAGGCCTAATAATAAAATGCCAAAATGTTTTATCAGGTAATATTCGGTATTTCCCGATTGGTATCTGTAAGCAAGGGTACCTGTTGAACTGTAAACTGCCAGGATAGAAAAGATAGATAGTAGTGCTACCACAATCCAAATTACCTTGTCACCTTTTATCCTGCTTAAAATAGACCGCATGAGTTCTAAGTTATAAGTCCATTACTGCTTGTTTAAATCTTTTTCCTCTTTCCTCATAGTTTTCAAATAGGTCAAAACTGGCACAACCGGGTGAGAGGATCACCTGATCTCCTTTTGTTCCAATCTCATATGCGAGTTTAACTGCTTCATCTGCTGAACAAGTTTCATAAATATCCCTTACAGTGTCACTAAAAGCATTGATGATTTTATTATTATCAAGACCAAGGCAAATAATTGCTTTTACCTTTAGTTTAACCAGGTCTTTTATTTTGGAATAGTCATTGCCTTTATCAATTCCACCGGCTATCCATATCAGAGGTTTAGAAGCACTCTCCAGAGCATACCATACTGAGTTAATGTTTGTGGCTCTTGAGTCATTGATAAATTCAATTCCATGCACATTGGCAACAAATTCAAGTTTGTGCTCAACATTTTGAAAATCAGATAAGCATTCTCTTATGGATTCTTTTCTTAAACCCACCAGCTTTGATCCAATGGATGCAGCCATGGAAGAATGGATTTTTATTGTGCCGTTTGTTGTCAAGTCTTCAAGTGTCATGAGTTCTTTTTTATCTGATTTTCAATGTAATTATTGTTAGTACGGCTAGCATGATGCCAACGATAAAAAATCGTTGGACAATCTTAGGCTCTGAGTATCCGAGTTTTTGAAAATGATGATGCAGTGGTGACATAAGGAAAATTCTTCTTCCTTCGCCATATTTTCTTTTTGTATGCTTGAAATATGCTACTTGCATTACAACCGAAAGATTTTCAGCAATGAATATTCCGCAAAGGATAGGAAGTAGGAGCTCTTTCCTTATCATTAGGGCCAGAACGGCAATAATTCCACCCAGCGCTAGTGAACCGGTATCGCCCATAAATACCTGTGCCGGGTATGTATTATACCAAAGGAATCCCGTACAAGCCCCAACAAAGGCACTCACAAAGATTGCCAGTTCGCCGGTGTTGGGCAGATACATTATATTTAGATAATCGGCAAATACAATATTACCTGAAACCCAGGCCAATATACCTAATGTAGCTCCAATAACAGCTGATGTGCCAGTTGCAAGTCCATCAATCCCGTCAGTTAAATTAGCGCCATTAGAAATTGCAGTAATAATGAATATAACGATGGGAATAAAAACCAGGAATGCATATTTTCTGGCCTTTTCTCCAAAAGGTTTTAGTAAAATTGAATAGTCGAATTCATTATTCTTAACAAATGGGATGGTTGTCTTAGTTGATTTGATTGCTTCATCAGAAAATCTACTGACATGATCGGGCAGTTTTTCAAATTCGCTGAGTTGAGTAACTGAACGGGAAGTTGTTTGATGAAGCTTTTCTCTTACAACAACCTCATCGTTAAAATATAACGTTAAGCCTACTACCAGGCCAATAAATACTTGTCCAAAAACCTTGAATTTGGCGGCTAAACCTTTTTTGTCTTTCCTGAATACTTTTATATAGTCGTCAAGAAATCCAATGAAGCCAAGCCACACCGTTGTGAAAAGAATAAGTAAAATATAGATGTTATTAAGCTGAGCAAAAAGTAGGGTTGGAAGTATGATGGCTCCCAGAATAATCAGTCCACCCATAGTAGGGGTTCCTTGTTTTTCAATTTGTCCTGAAAGGCCAAGATCCCTAACTGTTTCACCAACCTGCTTTTTTTTCAGCATGTTAATGAGTGATTTGCCGAATAGCAATGAAATAGTCAGTGAAGTAATCACGGCTAATGCCGCCCTGAAAGATATGTATTGAAATACACCTGCCCCCGGGATGTTATAAGCTCTATCAAGGAAAGTAAAAAGATAATATAGCATGATCTTTAATTTTGTCCTTTTTCTATGTTAAAAATCTCCTTCAGTATTTCCCTGTCATCAAAATGATGTTTCACACCGCTGATTTCCTGATAAGTCTCATGACCCTTCCCTGCTATCAGAATTACATCACCATTCTCTGCCATAGTACATGCTGTTTTAATGGCTTGTTTTCGATCAGTTATTACAAGTGATTTTTTCTTTTTGTCAATTGGGATTCCTTCATTCATTTCATTTAGAATCACTTCCGGTTCTTCACTTCTCGGATTGTCTGAAGTAAGGATTACTATATTACTGCCCTCTGCTGCTATTTTAGCCATAATTGGTCTTTTACTCTTATCTCTGTCGCCTCCTGCACCAACTACAGTTATAAGTCTGCCATTACCAGAACGGACCGTATTTATGGTTTCAATTACATTCTTTAACGCATCAGGGGTATGTGCATAATCTACAATTCCTACAACTCCTTCAGGCGATTTAAAATATTCAAACCTCCCGTCAACAGGGCGAAGTTTACTCAGTGCAACAAGTGCTTCATCTTCTTCAATTCCAAGGATACGTGCTGTACTATATATTGCCAGAAGATTATATGCATTGAAATTGCCAACAAGATGACACCATACTTCTTTTCCATTTATATTAAGTAGCAGGCCGTCAAACTGGTTTTCCAGAATCTTACAGTGGAAATCAGCGACTTTCTTCACAGCCATCGTATAAGTTTTGGCTTTAGTGTTTTGAACCATCACACTGCCATTCCTGTCATCAATATTTATTAAAGCAAAAGCTGAAGCAGGTAGTTTATCAAAGAACTGTTTTTTAGCCTGTAAGTAAGCATCAAACGTTTTATGAAAGTCAAGATGATCATGGGTAAGATTGCTAAAAATACCTCCCCTGAACTGTAATCCGGTTATCCTGTTTTGTACAATTGAATGTGAGCTTACTTCCATAAAACAATACTGGCAACCCTCTTCTACCATCTCAGCCAGTAGCGCATTTAAATGCAAAGGGTCAGGAGTTGTATGAGTTGCTGGGTATTCCTTATTATTTACGCAATTCCTGACTGTTGAAAGGAGTCCGGTTTTATAACCAGATTGCTTAAAAAGTTCATACAGAAGCGTCGCAGTTGTTGTTTTTCCGTTGGTGCCGGTTATTCCTATAAGATGAAGTTTTTCTGATGGATTATTGTAAAAATTACAAGCCATGTAAGCAAGTGTTTCACTTGAATCCTTTACTACAACATAGCAGACTTCATTAATAATCTCCTCAGGCAATCTCTCACACACTATTGCAGTAACACCCTTTTCAATCACCTGGGGTATATATTTATGCCCATCAGTGATAGTCCCCTGGATTGCAACAAATACTGACTCGTTTGAAATATCCCTTGAATCAAATGTGATATGTGCAATAGGTATATCATTATTACCTACTACCCGTGATATACTGCATCTGTATAATATGTCCTTTAGCTTTCTCATCGTACCTAACCTAATTCAATTACACATAAAGTCCCACGTTTGATGGTGGCACCGGGGATAATTGATTGCTTTTTAACCTTGCCTTTACCAATAATTTTTACTTTAACACCTGCTGATTCAAGAATATAAATAGCATCCCTGGCACCCATCCCAATTAATTCTGGCATATTTTTCCCTGATAGAATTAATGGTTTAACAATTGTAGCTGAATCTTTTGTTTGTATCCGGATATAATCAGATTCTTCAGCATGTTCAAACTTAAGCTTTGAATTTTTTAGTAAATAGGCAATATCATAATATGAACCAGCTGCCTCAGTTATCTTGTAAGCGGGTACACTATCCGGCTGAACTATGCTGTCAGCCATCAATCGGGTGGCATAAACCTTATCAGCAATCTCCTTGAAAACAGGTCCTGCAATAGAACCACCATAATAAACTCCCTTAGTCGGATTATTTATGACAACTATGCAGGAATATCTTGGGTTGTCGGCAGGGAAATAACCTACAAAGGAGGCTTTGTAATTTGACTTATTATATCCTTTATTGTTTTGTGCAATTTGTGCAGTTCCAGTTTTACCTGCAATTTTATAAACCGAATTTTTAAGATTAGTGGCAGTGCCTTTTTGAACAACTCCTTCAAGTAATTTTTTAGCCAGAGTAATGGTGGACTGGTTTTTTACTATTTTTTCCCTGAGAATGACTGGTTCAAACTTCTGTTTTACAATGCCGGCTGACCGTATCTCTTTAATAAACTGAGGCTTGACCATAGTGCCATTGTTAGCAACGGCATTATAAAATGTTAAAGTTTGTAAGGGAGTTAGGGCTATTTCATAACCAATTGACATCCAGGGCAAACTAACTTTCGACCAGTATTTATGATGAGTATCTTTAATATTTGGCCTCCCTTCACCAGGAATATCTATTCCTAAGGGCTCATTCAGCCGCATGGCATAAAATCTGTCTATTAGGTCCTGAGGATGATTTCTGTATGCTTTATGAATGATTTTTGAGATACCCACATTAGAAGATAATTCAAATGCCCTTGCCACAGATATTTTACCATATCCTCCCTTATGAGAGTCACGCATTATACGATTAGCAAAACGCGTTTCACCACCTGTTGTATTTACAGTATCATTTAAATCAATGAGTCCGTCATCAAGAGCAGCAATAACTGAGGCTAGCTTAAAAGTAGAACCGGGTTCAGAGCTTTCACCAATAGCATAATTGAATTTTTCTTCATACAGACCTTCTTTATTTTTGCCAAGATTGGCAATAGCAACTATAAATCCGGTTTTTACTTCCATTAATACGGCACAACCATGATCAGCTTCATTAGCTATTAATTGGCGCATCAGGGCGTCTTCGGCAACGTCCTGAATATTTACGTCTATTGAAGTAATGATATCATTTCCATTTTGAGGTTCAATTTCGTTCTCTTCGTTTGTTGGTCTCCAGGCACCGTTGCCAATTCGTTGCATGAGTCTGCTGCCGCTTTCACCTTCGAGGATCGAACTGAATGCTCCTTCTAAACCTATATCATTATTTGTCCCTTCTTTATCCCATCCTATAGTTCTGAAAGCCAGCCATTGATAGGGGAGTACCCTTTTATTCCTTGGTTCAGCGATGATACCGCCTTTGTATTTACCAAGCTTGAAAATTGGGAATTTTCTCACTTTCTTAAGCTGGGTAAATGTAATGTCTCTCTTTAATAATAAATACCGGTTATTGCTTTTTCTTCCATTGACAAGCAATTGCTTGTATTGACTTTTTGTTTTATCACGAAAAAGATCGGCAAGTTTGTATGCCAGGGAATCGACATTTTCATAGAAAAAATCATCATTATAGTGGGTATTGCCTGCGTCTATTCTTAAGTTAAACAATGGAACACTGGCAGCTATTAAACTACCATCACTTGCCATTATATTACCCCGGGTAGCTTCAATCTTTTCAACTCTAAGGTTCATTACTTTTCCCTGTTTACGCCACATATCACCCTCAACAACCTGAATATAAGTAGCCTTGCCTATAATAGCCAGACCAAGCAGAACGACACCGAAATATACGATGTAGACATTTCTGAGTATATCATTCTTTTCGCCGCTCATTCCTTATCTTTTTTAATAACAAGTTTAACCGGAGGCACCAGCGATTCCTTTACTTGTGATGACATCAGTTTGTAAGCAACTTCCGATTGCTTGCTCTGGAACATCAGTGAAGATTTTGTTGTTATGTACTCATACCTTAGTTCCTCAAGGTCCTTCTTTGTCCTGCTGATCTCAATGATGGTCTTTTCAGCATTATAGGAGTTTGCTATATAAAAGATTCCAAGGAATGTGATAAAAATAATAAATGGAATCTGCCTTAGAAGATTGTCTCTTGTGAGGAAACTTCCATCAAGAACAGAAGCAACAGACTTACTAAAAGAGACTTTGTGATTTACCAGTGTTATTTTCTTAAATCTTTTTCTTGTTGCCTTTACTTTTTGAGGTTGTTCTGCAATTTCAGGTTCAGTTTTCTTTATACGGTTTCTGTTGGTAAGATTTTGATGTCTTAAAGTACTTTCATTATTTTCTTTAGAAGTAATCTCGTTCAGTCTATCTGCTTTCATCAGACCTCCTTTCGGCAGCTCTTAATTTAGCGCTTCTTGACCTTGGATTTTCTGTTAATTCACTCTCCTCCGGCACTATTGGCTTTCTGATAACCGGCGTGAAAGGTGCAATTACATTGCCAAAAAAGTCTTTTTTGATATCGCCTTCCAAATTACCATACCTCATGTAATTTTTAACAAGGCGATCTTCAAGAGAGTGGTAGGAAATTATAACCAGGCGTCCGCCGGGTTTTAAGATATTAGCAGTTTGTAAAAGAAATTCTTCAAGTACACCAATTTCATTGTTAACCTCAATTCTAAGTGCTTGAAATACCCGTGCAAAAAATTTATTTTCACGACCTCTTTCTGCAAATGGCTTTAAAATGTCAAGTAATTCAGTTGTCAGTGTTATTTCCTTTTCAACCCTGGCAGCAATGATTTTTTGACTGATTTGCCATGCATTCTCCAGTTCACCATATAATTTGAAGACACGTTTCAGATCATCTGCGTTATATGTGTTAATTATATGCTTTGCACTCAATGTCTGTGACTGATCCATTCTGAGGTCAAGTTCGCCCTCAAGTCTAATTGAAAATCCACGATTACCATCATCAATCTGGTGTGAAGAGATTCCAAGATCAGCGAGGATTCCATCAACAGGGATAGCTTTGTAAAATTTGAGGAAATTTGTGATGAACTTGAAATTCTGATTTATCAGAAGGAATTTTGAATCATTAAATGTGTTCTTCAAAGCATCTTTATCCTGATCAAAAGCAATTAACCTTCCGGTGGTCAACCTGTCGAGGATTGCCTTTGAATGGCCGCCGCCTCCAAATGTGACATCAACATAGGTTCCTTCAGGCTTTATAGCCAAAAGGTCTATTGTTTCCTGTAACAATACCGGTTTATGATACATATTTAGTTAACTCATTTGACCCATTACCTCTTCAGCTAAATCCGAGAAATTGACCTGGCCTTCAGCAATCTTTGCTTCATATTTGTCTTTGTCCCACAATTCAATGATGTTCAATGCGGAAGCCAGCACAACATCTTTAGTTATGTTTGCAAAAATTGCAAGATCACGGGGGATTTGAATCCTGCCGTTTGAATCAAGCTCAACTTCTTTTACTCCTGCCATAAAAACTCTTATGAAGTCGGTATTTTTCTGTACAAACCTGTTAAGCTTGTTGATACCTTTGACGGCTTCGTTCCATTCAGCTCGTGGGTATATTTCAAGACATTGCTGAAAAATACTGCGTTTGATAATGAAGCCTTCGGTCACATAAGGATCAAGCTGATTCTTAAGAGCTGTGGGAATCATAACCCTGCCCTTATTATCAACCTTGCACTCATGAACTCCTATCATTTCCAACATCTTAGATTATGGCTTTTTATGGTGTAAATATAATACAATAAAACCACTTTTTCCCACATATTCCCACTATTGTTGATAACTTTTCCTGAAATGGATACTTTTTTATCGCACAAACTTATGTAACTATCAATATATCAACATGATATAAAAGTGGGAAAGGATATCAACAATGCTGTATCTGTTGATAATGCAAGTAATTCTGCATTTTAAGATTGAATTCCTTATTTTTGTCAATCGTTAGTAAAGTAAATACCTTCATTAAATTTTTAAAATGCAGTCGCAACACATTGATACTAAATTTATTGATGTTGACAAAGTTATAGCTGGTAAAAATCCGCGATTACTTAAAGTCTTGCCACGTTTTGTTATCAACTACCTGAAGAGAATACTGCATCAGGACCGGATGAATGAAATGATTTCGAGGTTTTTTGATAAACAAGGTTTGGATTTTATTGAAGCTGTGTTAACGGAGTTCAATGTAAAGTTGAGGACCATAGGTATTGAGAATGTAGATCCTGTTAAAAATTATGTTGTTATTTCAAATCATCCGCTGGGTGGTTTAGACGGAATGGCCCTAATGTTAACTTTAGGGAAGATTAATCCGCAAATTGCAATGACAGCCAATGACTTTCTGATGCATGTTCAGAATCTTAAATCATTGTTTTTGCCTATAAATAAACATGGTTCGAATGCTGAGAATATTGCAGTCATTAATGAGTGCTTTGCTTCTGAGAAAGTTATAATTTTCTTCCCTGCGGGATTATGTTCGAGAAAGATCGGGAATCAGATTATTGATCTGGAGTGGAAGAAGACTTTTTTATCTCATGCTAGAAAATTCAACAGAGAGATACTTCCTGTGCACATAAGTGGCAGGAATTCATCTTTCTTTTATAACTTAGCTAATCTAAGAAAGAGACTTCGCATGAAGTCAAATATTGAAATGCTATATCTTGTTGATGAGATGTTTAAGCAGAATAATAAGGATATAGTAATAACTTTTGGCAAGCCTATTTCAGTTAATGTTTTTGATAAAAATATCAGGGATAAGGAATGGGCCGCTCAATTGAAGAATTATGTGTACCAGCTTGGCGAAAATCCCAAAGCTGAATTTATTAAAACGATTGTTTAGAATATTTTATGGAGAATATCATTTCTCCTGTACCACGGGAAATTCTGGAACAGGAGCTAACTTCTGAAAAACTGATTCGGAAAACTAATTCAGGCAATAACCAAATATATGTTGTTGACTATCATAATGCGCCTAACGTTACTCGTGAAATTGGCCGCTTAAGAGAAATTACTTTTAGGGATGCCGGTGGAGGTACCGGGCTTGATTGTGATTTGGATGAATATGACACAAAGGAAAATCCCTTTAAACAGTTGATAGTTTGGAATCCGGCTGACCGTGAAATTGTTGGAGGTTATAGGTACCTGCACTGCAAGGAATTAAAACCCGAATCCGATAATCTTGTACATACTCCTACCTTTCACTTGTTTAAGTATAGTGATAAATTCCTGAGAGAATATATTCCATTTACAATTGAGCTGGGCAGGTCATTTGTGCAACCAAATTATCAGCCCACGAATAACATTCGAAAAGGGATGTATTCTCTTGACAATATCTGGGATGGTTTGGGTGCAATTATTCTTATGAACCCTGACGCCAGATATTTTTTCGGTAAGATCACCATGTATCCCGATTATAATGCAGAAGCCAGGGACCATATTCTCTACTTCATGCACAAATATTTTGGCGACAGGGATGGACTGGTAACACCTTATGTTTCGCTTGAAATAACCACCCCTGAGAAGGAATTGGAAGCGGCATTTCCATATAATGTTTATGATAAAGATTATAAGAATCTAATACAGAAAGTAAGATCACTAAGTGAAACCATCCCTCCACTTGTTAATGCATATATGAATCTGTCATCTACGATGAAGTTTTTCGGTACAAGTCTTAATAAGGAATTCGGAGAAGTTGAGGAGTCTGGTATACTTATCACCATTGCTGATATTTACGGGATGAAGATCGAGCGACACATAAACATCCCACCCCAATAGATGATCATTCGCAAAGCTGAATTTATTTCGAGCAACACCGATTACAGAAAATGCCCAAAGCCTGATAAGCCTGAATATGCTTTCATCGGCCGTTCAAATGTTGGTAAGTCGTCACTTATTAATCACCTTTTACAAAGAAAGAATCTTGCAAGGGTATCAGCTACACCAGGTAAGACCAGATTGATAAATCATTTTAATGTAAATGACGAATGGTTGCTGGTAGACCTTCCCGGTTATGGATATGCCCGAATTTCGAAATCAGAGCGGGAAAAATGGGAGATCATGATCAGGGACTATCTGTTGAAAAGAACCAATCTGATGCTTACTTTTATTCTGATTGACAGTAGGATAGAATTCAAATCTTCAGACAAGGATATGATTAATTGGTTTGGTGAAAAACAGTTGCCATTCGCACTTGCATTTACCAAAACCGATAAACTTTCATCTAATCAACTTGACTCAAATATCTCCGCAATAAAGAACGAGCTTATCAAGCAGTGGGATGAACTACCCCCTATGTTTATAACATCATCAGAAACCGGCCTTGGATGTGATGAGATAATGAACTATATAGAACAACACAACCAAATCTGGATGAATGAGATTGAAGGGATTAAATAAATAATCTTTTCATGGGATTCCACTAAATAGCAAAACAAAAAGGCTGTCTTTACAGGCAGCCTTTTTGTTATAATTGTATCCATTAACCTATCTCTGCCAGTAGAAAATTCTTTGGCACAAGATCACCTTGTTTAACATAAACATTCAGAACAGTACCATCAATGGAAGCAACGATATTATTAGCCATTTTCATAGCTTCCAGCTCAAGCAGATGTGTTCCTTTTTTAACTTTATCACCTGGCTTTACTGATACTTTAAGAATCGTGCCGGGAATAAATGAATAAACCTTACCAGGCTCTTCAGTACTATACATTTTCCTTGCAAGGTACTTTTTTGTAAGTCTGGTTTTATACTTGACATTATCAATGACAATAGTCCTTATTTCTTGTGATTCTTTGCTTCCTTCCATATGGAACTTTCTTTAGAATGGAGGTATTCCGTGTTTCTTCTTTGGTGTTTCCTGAACTTTTTCAGTTGAAATTGAGAGAGCATGTATTAACATGTTTCTCGTTTCGGAAGGCTCAATTACTGCATCTACATAACCGTAGGCAGCTGCAACATATGGATTGGCGAATTTGTCTTTATATTCTTTGATCTTTTGCTTACGCATTTCATCAGGGTTCTCAGCATTCTTAATTTCATTCCTGAAGATAATATTCGCTGCACCTTCCGGACCCATAACAGCAATTTCTGCAGTTGGCCAGGCAAAAACAAAGTCAGCCCTTAAGTGGCTTGAACACATAGCAATGTATCCTCCGCCATATGCCTTACGCAGAATTACGGTCATTTTAGGTACTGTAGCTTCTGAATAAGCATAAAGAATTTTTGCGCCATGTCTGATTACACCGGCATGTTCCTGGTCAACACCAGGCAAATAACCCGGTAAGTCAACAAGTGTAACAAGTGGGATGTTAAAAGCATCGCAATATCTTATGAAACGTGCAGCTTTGTCTGACGAGTCAACATCCAGAACACCTGCCAGAACAAGTGGTTGGTTTGCAACAAAGCCAACAGTATTCCCATTTAATCTCGCAAAACCAATCACAATATTTGCTGCAAACATGGTTTGGATTTCAAAGAACTCTGAATCATCAACGATAGCCCTTATAATATCCTTAACATCATAAGGCTGCCTTGGGTTTGTGGGGAATATATTATCAATATTATAACTTCTTGTTCTTGGGGGCTTTTTAGGAAAAGCTTCAGCTTTCTTGATATTATTCCAGGGAATAAAACTGCAAAGTGTTTTTATTTGTTCAAAGCATTCAGCTTCACTTTCAGCAAAGAAGTGTGCATTTCCTGTTATTTCACTCTGCACCCGGGCACCACCCAGTTCTTCCATTGAAATCTCTTCTCCAAGAACAGTCTTGATAACTTCAGGACCTGTAATAAACATCTTGGAGATTTTATCAACAACAAACACAAAATCTGTCAGTGCGGGTGAATAAACTGCACCACCAGCGCATGGGCCAAGGATAACACTTATCTGTGGTATTACACCCGAAGCTTGTGTGTTTCTATAAAAGATTTCACCATAACCAGCAAGTGAATTAACACCTTCCTGAATACGTGCACCTCCTGAATCGTTGATTCCAATAATAGGAACTTTTAGCTTCATAGCATGATCCATGATCTTCGTGATCTTTTTGGCATGCATCCATCCCAGTGATCCCCCGGCAACTGTAAAATCCTGTGCATAAATACATACAGGATATCCATTTAATGTACCTGTCCCGGTTATAACACCATCGCCAGGCAAATATTTGTCGCTCATGTCAAAATCCTTACCTGCATGTTCAACAAATAAGTCATATTCATGAAAAGATTTAGGATCAAGTAGTGCAATGATTCTCTCACGGGCAGTCATCTTACCTGTGGCTTTCTGCTTTTCAATAGCAACTTGTCCGCCTCCCATCAATGCGTCACGCATCCTCTTTTTGAGGTCAGATGTTTTTTTTGTTAATGACATTTGTGAATTTTTAGATTATACTCTGTTATCCCTATTGGCATTTTTTTCAAAAAGCAAGCAAAGGTACGACTAAATTCAAAAAGCAAAAGTCTAAAAGGCTTGATACTGACACTGTTCAAATTATTAATTTATGCAAGTGCTTGATATCATGAGTGTATAGGTTATTGAAATTGTTCATTTGCCAGCAAATTTTAAGGTAATCTTAAGGTCGATATATTACTTTTGTAATTAAATCTTCAATTAACATGAATATTGAAAGCTTAAGAGAGTACTGTATTAACTTACCCGATGTAAGTGAAAGTTTTCCATTTGACGAGACTACACTTGTATTTAAAACAAATGGAAAGATCTTTCTTTTAACAGATCTCGAAGGTCCGCTTGCAATGAATATTAAATGTAATCCCGAAAAAGCTATTGAATTGAGGGAGCAATATCCATGTGTAAGACCTGGATACCATATGAGCAAAAAGCATTGGAACACAGTTGAAATAAACGGTTCTGTTTCCGATCAGTTACTCATTGAATGGATCAATGATTCGTATAATCTTGTTGCTAAGAGAAAAAAGAAATAGGATTTTTAAGCGTCACCTCCCGGAGAATCGGATTGACCTATAGCTTTGTCTTTAATTTTGAACATGTCAAAAAGCAGATACCCCAAAACCGCACCCCAAAGAATACTCAGATATGGATTTGATGTTATAGCACAACCTCCACTGGTACAACCAACATAATGATAATAAAGGTAACCACCTATAGCTCCAATTAAAAGTCCAATTATGTTTTTAATTACATTCTTCGTAAAGTGGCGAGAAATTGATTTTTCCATTTTTATTCCTGATGTGAAGCCGATAAACAATAGAAACACTTAAAAGTTTAATGCAAGTATACAACTGAGATACCGTGACCACCCCGATCAAGACTTTCATCCTCAACCCTGATTACATCGGGGTTCTCAGTAAGCATTTCATGTGCCATGCTTCTTAAAACACCTGTTCCTTTGCCATGTAAAACCCTTACTTCGTGAACTCTTAATAACACAGCCTGATCAATGTACTTTGCAAGTGTTTCTCTTGCTTCTTCGGGTTTTTTACCACGAATATCAATGGTCATTTTGAAGTCGGCCATTTTTGAATTCATCTCCCTAACTATTGAATTGCCTCTTCCAGTTAAAGATTTGCTGCTTTCATAAAATTTAGATTCCTGTTCTGTAGCAAGAACCAGTTTATCAATAGTAGTCCTGATTTTAAATGATCCAAACCACACTTGTGCCCTGTTCCCTTTCAATTCCTCGACTATGCCAATGGTTTCCTGGCCTTCCATTTTAACATAAGCACCTTTCTTTAGAAGGTACAAAGGATTAGCCACTGAATTACTAGTAACTACTACCCGATCAGGTTCAGATGTTTGTTCGTTGATAAAATCATCAGTTGCAAAAACTTCTTCAATAGCTTTGGAAAGATTCTCCCTGATCAGCTTGGTTGCTTCTTTTTCAGCCTTCTGTTCTTTGATATCCCTTATAGCTTTCTCAATCATCTTATTTGATTGATCAACTATTTGCTGTGCCCTCACACGGGCGTCTTTCATTACTGAAGTCTTTCTTGATTCCAGGTCTGCAAGCAGTTTCTGATACCTGCCATGAAGTTCTGCCAAAGTTTCATCAGCAATTTTAAGTTCAGCAGTTTTTCGGGAAATTTCTTTTTTGTCAACTTCCAGTTGTGCTAGTTGTTTTTCGAAATCAAGCTGAGAGGAACCAATTTTAGAAGCTGCATTCTGCAAAACATCTTCCGGAAAACCTATTTTATTAGCTATCTCAAAAGCGAATGAACTACCAGGTTTACCAGTGCTGAGCTTAAATAACGGTCGCATTGCTTTCGTATCATAGAGCATTGCAGCGTTAAATAAACCAGGTTCATTATCAGCCAGTAACTTTAAGTTAGTGTAGTGTGTTGTCACAACCCCATAACTTCCTGCCTTATTTAGTTTTTGAAGGCTTGCCTCAGCCATTGCACCTCCTAACTGCGGTTCAGTGCCTGAACCAAATTCGTCAATAAGAAATATGGTTCTCTCATCAACATTTTCCAGAAAATACTTAATGTGTATTAGATGTGAACTATAAGTGCTAAGATCATTTTCCAATGACTGTTCATCACCGATTTCAAGGAATATTTTCGAAAATATACCGGAAACTGAATCAGTTCCAACAGGAATCAGCATTCCGCACTGTAGCATATACTGTAATAATGCCACTGTCTTCAAGGTTACTGATTTTCCACCTGCGTTCGGACCGCTTATAAGCATTATCCGCTCTTGATTATTGAGGCTTATGTCCTGCGGTACAATTGTCTTTCCTTGTTTCGAGAGGCTACTATTTAATAATGGATGCACCGCATTTCTCCATTGAATGAATGGATATTCAACCAACTGAGGCTTAATCGAATTGAGTTCCAGAGCCAGGACAGCCTTTGCCCGAATAAAATCAATTATGCCAAGGAAGCGGTATAGCAAAAGGAGTTCCCCGGAATAGGATCTGACAAAATCGGTAAAATCAATCAGGATTTTGATGATTTCTTCTTTTTCTTCAACCCTAAGATTTTGAATATCATTGTTGATCTCAAAAACTTCAGCTGGTTCAAGAAAAACTGTCTGACCGGTTGCTGATGTGTCATGGACATATCCCTTTAATTTCCTCTTATTTCCTGAAGGTAATGGAATAACTAACCTGCCGTTTCTTATAGTCAACTCAGTATCATCACCTACAAGACTATCACGTCGTGCCTGCCCGAGTATCTGATTAATTTTTCTGTCAATAGAGGAAACTCTGCTCTTAATATCTTTCCTTATAGAAGCGAGGGCAGGGCTTGCATTATCCCTTATCTCTCCTTTCTCATCTATCATTTTATTTACCCTTTCAATGATAGCTCTCTCAGGAATTATTCCGGGAAGAAGCTTTTTCAATTCATTGAATTCCTTTTCATCAAGGTTTTGGATAAAATGTATGATGTTGGTAATTGTCTCAAGTGAAAGTTTAAGTTGCGGAAGGGTTTCAGGCTCAAAGAAAGTACCCCTTAATTTGATCCTCATTAATTCTGAAGAAAGATCATAATAATCCTGTTGGGGAAAACCAGGCAGAAACTGTAAAACGTATTTCATCTGGCTTGTTTGCTCCAACAATTCATTCAGGCGATCAAAATCTGTGATAAAAGTCATTGAAGCAGCCAGGTTTCTGGAGTATTCAATATGACACAACTTATTGAGCATTGTACGAACAGATACAAAGCCCGATTTACCTTCAAAATTTGAAGGATATATTGTGGTATTTTTATTTGATTCTTGTAACAAACTCACGATCAGTATTATGCAAAAATTAAGCCAGATGGCGAATGGAATTAACCTTCACCTGTTTCTTTTTCTTAAAGAAGAACATTACTCCGGCCAGCAATATTAGTACAGGTAATATAAATAAGGTATAAGTCAGGGCAGCACTTCTGAATTTCATAGGACTATTATCCCCGATATTAACATAAGCTGCCCAGTAGAATGGATGGGATCTTAGAGGATCACCTTCTGCAAGAAGATCTAATTTAGCTTGACGTAATGCTTCATCTTTCGACATTCCGTCTTCGAGGTATTGATAGAATTTTTTTACGATTCTGGCACTCGACTGGTCATCGACAGACCACATGGTCATCACAATACCCGGAACACCGGCAAAGATAAAACCTCTTGCAAGGTTCATTATACCTTCACCCCTCTGAAGTTTTCCGGACCCTGTATTACATGCACTTAATACAGCTAATCCTGCATTCAGGTCCATACTGAAAAGCTCATAAGTATTAAGCATTCCGTCTTCAACAGTATCATTATCCTGGTAGAAAACAAGTTTTGAAAGCATCGGCTGACTGTTATTAACCAGCGTATGCATTGCGAGGTGTAGTACATTATACTTGCCCACTTCTTTCTTAAATCTTTTCTCGGTAGCTTTTTCTCCCCTCACTTTAGTTGCTAAAAGACTGTTCTGAATACCTTTCATTTCTTCTTCAACGCCAGGAATGGGAAGCAGGTATACCTTCTGTCCATTTTCGTCAGTGAATGAAGTTTTATTCACAGTAAGATTATCATAAGAAGGTGCCATTGCCAGGAAATTTCTTGTTGCATGTCTTTCTTTCTGCTGAAAACCTGAATATTGTAAAATTGCTGATGTGCTGTAACTTACTATATTATCTCTTATCAGATACGGAAGTTTACGGTAATCCATAAAAGTTGTATCAGGTAGTGATGTTAATAACATGTCAAAAGAAATGTAACCTAATTCTCCGTCAGGAATAATTACAAGTTTCTTTTCTGAAAATTTTGTCCTTACTGGCTTAATTAGCTTGTTGTATAGATTATATGCTGCTTTTGAATAGTTGATATAGTCACTTTCGTTGGTATTCCCCAATGAGTTACTGTTGGTTGTTGAAACAAGTGTTTTTATTTCATTGTAAAGACTTGAATCAACTGGCTGAGTAAAAAGGTTGAACGATTTTTTATCAATCGCAAAGGTGTAGAGTGCGGTATCAGAAAGCATATACTCAATTAAAACCCTGTCAGGCTCAAGCGCTTTTTGAATGGATGATATACTAACATTAGGTTCAGAATATTTCAACTTATAATATTCAGGATAATTGTTTTCAAGTGAACCGGTTAAACTATCATAACTAACTGTAAAGGCAAATACCCTCGATTCCCATTCATTAATTTTATTCTGATCAGGATTCATTTTCTGCCTTTCTTCATAGATGAAACGCCTGAAAGTACCTATATTGAGTTTTAGTTGCTTTTCAAGTTGCAAAACTTTATCCGGAATCTTTCCGAAGTGTTGCGCATGCATATCGCGCATTGAATTGATGAGAACAGCTGATTTACTCTTATCTGAATACTGAAAAGCTTCTTCAAGATATTTTTTGTCATTGGTTTGTTTGAAAAGTAATGTTGCTATTCCTACAGTCTTCTGGAAAGTTGATTTCTCCTCCTCAGAGATGAGCAATTTACTTTCTTCATCCTGATAAGTAGAGCGAAGTTTATCGATAACCTGAACTGAGAGTTTGAAAGTGTTCAGGCTCAAAATCAGATTATTGTTTTCACCTTTCTTAGCCAGGGCTTCAGCTTTGCCATTTAATGCATTTACAAGGTATCTGTCGGGCTCAATAGTTTTTATGTCAGGGTTAGAATTAATATTCTTATCCTGAAAATCCTTAAGTATTGAGATAATAGCTTCCTGATAATTTTCAAGTGATTTCTCAATCTGTTTTTTAAGCAGGTAATAATTTCCAATGTGTGTGTAATTATTAGAAACATCCCTGCTTTTCTTTCCATAATTCTTTTTACTGATTGCTAAAGCTTTGTCAAAGTACTCGATCTGATCACTCCTCGATCTGTCAGTCATTAAAAAATAACCATATCTCGTATACAATAAACCTGTTTCAGGATGTTCTTTTCCTAATAAACTTTCAGCCAGATTTAAGGCCTTCCTGTAATACTCATCGGCCTTTTGCCTCTCGTTCATTTCACTATAAAGACTAGCAAGGTTGCCATATGTTTTTATCAGTGCGGGATTATCAGGTTGATCAGGGATACTGGCCAGGTAATACCTGAGTGCGTTTTTATAATCTTTCTTCTTCTCATAAACATACCCGATATTCATGTTTAATGAAAGGATTATAGGATGTTTTTCTTCCAGAGTTGCTGTTGCACCGGCCAATGCTTTATTGAAATATACCAGTGCTTTCTCATAATCAGCTAAATGCACATAGGTTTGACCCTTATTCTGATAAACATATTTAAGATATGGATGCTCTAATCCTGGTCTTTTTAATAATATATTTTCTGCAACGTTATAAAAATCAAGTGCTTCAACCTCTTTATTAAGCAATGCTTTTAGTCTGCCTACATTAAGGTTTATCATTGCGAGTTCCGGATCGTCTTCTTTAAGAAGTTTTTCATTAATACGTAAGGATTGAGTAAATGATTTTTCAGCCTTTTCATATTCACCTTTTTGTGCATTGATGATTGCAATATTCTGAACAATCATAGCAAGATCAGCATCTTCAGGCTCTTTCTTTTTTAATGCAATGTTGTAAGCTTTCATGTAATTCTTCATCGCATTCTCATAATCGCCCTTATAAAAATTAGAAATACCAAGAAGATTATAATTAAGAGCAAGTGAAGTGTCATTCAAACCAAAAAGAGTTTCTCTGATTTTTATACTTTGATTCAGAACTGAGATAGCGCTGTCAAAATATCCCTTATTATTAAGGAATAGCCCCTTTTTATGAAGGATTTCTGAGAGTACTTTTTGATCAGGATTTTTGGATTTCAAGACAAGCTTTTCTGCTTTCAGTATTACAGACAATGCTGTATCAAGATTGCCATTTAACCTGTGCAGATCAGCTATTTTGATGTATATATCGGTAAGAGCCTTATGATTTCCTTCTTTTTCAGCTTTTTCAGCTACTTTTTTATAATAAAAATAAGCACTGTCGTACAATGCTTTTTTAAACAACGTATCACCAATAGCCAGATCGGTTTCTGAAGATGTATTATTATGCGATATTCCCTTATGGCCTTTATTTTCAGTAGAATCGCAACTCGTAATCAGAACGATGGCAGTGAATAAACATACAATGGAAAAAGCCGTATTAGCAATACGACCAAAGAAGCACGCCATTTAATGATACTTAAAACTTGCACAAAAATAATCTAAAAAGGTACAAAAATAAAAAAGGGGCTAAAACTTAGCCCCTTTGTTCAAAACCTCTTAAAAATTAATGAACCACAACGAGTCTCTTTGCCTGGTTAATATTAACATTGCCACTGGTTGTGAGGCTGTAGAAATAAACGCCTTCCTGCATATCTGATACCATCAGGGTAACTGAATGCTGACCAGCAGATATTTCATCATTTAGAATATTTTTTACAAGTTGACCATTTAGATTATAAAGATCAAGGCTTGCTTTTGCATTTTCAGGAAGACTGAAATAAATGACTGTGCTTTCGCTTGCCGGATTCGGATAACTGTAACTCAGATTTTCGGTACCATTAACTGATAAAAATGGAACTGAAAATTCAGGTTTAAATGCTGAACCATTGTTGACAAAATGGCTCTTGTTATTAATTGCAAACTTAATGTCACTTCCAGTATAAGAAACATTAGTTGAACCGGTTATTACAAGAACAGGTTTAGAGCTGTTGATGTTTTTAGAAACATAGTTATCATTAACCCAGGTAGCAGTAATTTGATTATCCTGGATTTTCAGATTATTAATATCACCCAAAGGTGAAGTAACTGAATTAACATTTACGGTTGAAGGATAATCAATTACAAGACCCATTGCAGAAGCTTCTGTCAGGTCTTTTGCATAAATTTCAACAGTAAAATTGGAGCTGAACTGTTTAGCGAAATAATTAACAATTGCAATTTCTTCGCTTCTGCCAGTTGGAACAAATGTTCCGTTTACATCGCCTGAGCTTGAACCACCCATGGTAGGAACGTTATCTTTTGTTCCGGTATGAGAAACTTCAAGATCTTCAAATACCCATTCAGGTTCAATTCCAGTACTCCAATAGTTATTAATGATATCATAATCTTCCATTGTGATTTCACCACTTTGATCTACGTCTGCAGCAAGAAATTCTATCTGCTGCGATGGAGCAGTCTGTGAACTTGCATAGGCAAAAACTAGTTGTGCATCAGCCTGATCAACACCACCAGCTTCAATTGGAGTATTTAAAGCCTTAATAGTATACTCACCATAAGCTACATTGGGGAATATATACTTACCATTAATGTTGGTAATAGCCTCATTAAGCAGAACTCCATTTTGCCATAATTGCACAATAACCGAAGGAAGTGGTTTTGTTGGGTCTTCATGATAGGTGACAGTTCCTTTAATAGGCTGAGCGCCAAATGTTTGAACGCCAAACATTACTAATGCCAGCGTTGCGATTGAAAAAATAGTAGTTAGTTTTTTCATTTTTGAAAGGGGTTTGGGATTATTTTTCTTTATTTTGATAGAAATAATAAGTTAGCTACTTTTGTCATGTTGAGATTTCTGGATCAAATCACCTTACAAACCCAATATGCCACTCTACCGTCCAAAATTACTGAAAAATTGATCCTTTCATCAGGTATTTGCTCACAAAGAGAAATTACCTTTCGTACATTAATCAATTAATCAGTAAAAGGTAATACAGGGAATGACATATTTTGGACATTTATTTTACTTGAATTTATTAAGGAGCTGATTTTCAGGAATATGTGAAGAAAATATTTTTTAATGTCCTGTAAATGAGGGTATAAACAAAACGTTGAAAATTTAAATTATCAGGTATTACCTTTTAAGAAAAAACGGATAAAGTATCGAAACATGATTCATTATTCTGATGAGGCCATCATAGAAGGACTAAGACTCCGTAGTGATTACATCATCAAATATATATATCAGGAGTTATTTCCCATGATCTTGTTCCTGGTAACCAAGAACAATGGGAGTGAGGAAGATGCGGAAGATATTTTTCAAGACAGTTTGATCATTGTCTTTAGAAAGATCAAAGCAAATGAATTGGATTTAACTTGTTCTTTCCGTACTTATATCTATTCCATCAGCCGTAACCTATGGTTGCAGAAGCTTAGCAAGCGCAAGCAATTCAGCAGGGAGTTCAGCGACATTGAAGTATATATTACCATGTCGGATTATGCGTTGAGCGAAAAGAACCAGGATGAACAAGAAAAATTCAGGTTGTACCAGCAGCATTTTTTAACGCTGGGAGAAGACTGCCAGAAAGTTCTTTTATTATTCATGAAGAAAACTTCATTAAAGGATATAGCTGAAGAAATGGGATTTAAGACTGAAAAATATGCGAAAACCAGAAAATATCTCTGCAAAGAAGAATTAAAAAAGAGAATTATCAATGATCCAAGGTGCCAAAAATTCCTGTCCAATGACTAGAAAACTCAAGTATTCCCAGCTTATCGAAAGATTCCTTGCCGGGGAAATGAATGAGGATGAACTCCGATGGTTCAGTAAAGAACTTCAGTTCAATACTGAATTGTCGACTGAGCTTAAGCTTGACAAGGATCTCGATAACATCCTCCTTGATGAGGATGTGCTTGAGTTTCGAAGAAAGCTTTTAAGTATATACGAAGAGAAGAAAGAAGCAAATGCTCCGAAAATTATAAAACTGCAGCCACGCAGATGGCAACTTGCCGCTGCTGCAGCTATCGCAGTTCTTATGATTACAGGTGGCGCTCTTCTTTTTACTCAACAACGCTCCTACACGCCTGAAAAACTATTCAGTATGTACTATGATTCGGAAAATACCATTGAACTTACGCGTTCTGGTAACTCGAACATAGTAGAAGCTGTCCTGAAATTCCAGCAAAGGGACTTCCAGGGTGCTTCCCTGTTATTTGCTGAAATCCTTGACAAGGACAGTTCTAACATGGCGGTCTGGTTCTATAATGGTATTTCTTATATCGAAACTGATAGAATTGAAGATGCTACTACTGCATTCAAATATATCATCAACGATAAGAAAAACCTTTATGTTGAACATGCTGAATGGTACTTAGGATTGTGCTATCTCAAAGACGCGCAAATTGATTTTGCCGTTGATCAATTTAGAAAAATAGCGGTCGACCAAGATAATTTCCACAAAGAAGAAGCTGAAAAGATTCTGGCAAAACTTGGCCGAAAGTAACAACCCCCACTTACGATCATTGATACAAAAAAAGAACCGGCTGCTGTCGGTTTTTTTTATTTACATCCATTTCATCCGGTCCATTTCATCCGCTCCCTTTCAACCTGTCCTTTCAACCTGTCCCTTTCATCCTGTAGATTATAAACATTATATAACATGGTTGCGTTTTTATTGTAACTATATGATAATGAAGATAATAAAAGGACTTAAACTAGAATATCTCTATTTTTTCATTTTTACCGCCTTAATAACTTATTCATGTTCTAAGGACGGTTCTAATGAAGAAAAACCAGATAATGATACTATTATGGTGCCTAACCATGAAGATAAGGATGATTATTCATGGGAAGAAAGTTCGGTTAATGTCATCGCTTTCAACATCAATATTATTAATAGCACTTCTTCTTCAGTCACAATTGCCGGTAAAAAAGCAACAATTACTAAAGCCGGTAACTATCGGCTGGAGGGTGAACTGAATGATGGACAGTTAATTGTGGATGCTCCTGACGATGCCAGGGTACGCTTGATTTTAAAAAACTGCAGAATTCAGAATAACTCCGGTCCAGCTGTTTTGATTAAGAGATCACTTAAGACAATAATCTTCCTTGAAGATCAAACGAAGAATAAACTTTCAGATTGGCCTTCTTATTCTGATCCTGATGATGAACCGAATGCAGCTCTGTTCTCCAAATCTGATCTCACTATATTTGGGAATGGCGAGCTCGAAGTCTTTGGACAATATAAAGATGGGATTACCAGCAAAGATGGATTACTTATTAAAAGTGGCAGCATTAAAGTGCAAACGGTGGATGACGGTATCAGGGGAAAGGACAACCTGACTATCGAGGATGGTACAATAATGATAAGTTCAGGCGGTGACGGTATAAAATCTGATAATGAAGGAACTGAAGGTACAGGAATAGTATTTATTGATGGAGGAAGAATACATATTTCAGCATCAGGTGATGGCATTTTAGCTTCTACTCAGTTTACTTCAAATGGTGGAATTCTAAAGATAATTACCGGAGGAGGTAATACATCTGATACTTCTTCACTTTCACAAAAAGGTATCAAAGCAGGTAGTAAAGTTATGCTAGCGCTTGATTCATGTGACATTGACGCAGCTGATCATGCTATCGATTCGGATGATATGATAGAAATACAATCAGGCAATTACATGCTAAAAACAGCACGTGCAGCAATTCATTCAAATAATCAGGCTATAATTCACAATGGAATAATTAACATTTCCAGGGCTATGGAAGGTTGTGAAAGCAAAATTATCAGAATAAATGGAGGTGAACTGCACGTATTTTCAATAGATGATGGATTAAGTGGTACAGATGGCTATGATGTTGAAGTAAATGATGGCAGCCTTATCGAATTCAATGGAGGCTACTCCGTGTTCAGGACTATGCATGGAGACGGGATTGATAGTAACGGAGATATTTTTGTAAATAATGGAACTGTAATTATCCATGGACCAGCAGATGCCCCTGAAGTTGGGGTTGATTGCAATAATATCTTTAATATTTCTGGTGGTTTACTGTTAGCATCAGGAACAAATTCCGATTTATTCAACTATCCGGATAGCACTTCTACTCAGAATTCGTTAGTTTTCTTCTTTGAATCCAAACAAACAGCCAGTACATTATTCCATTTAAGTGATCAGCAGGGCAAACCGATTATTACTTTTCAGCCATCAAACCAGTTTCAGTCAGTAATATTTTCATCTCCGTCTTTAACCAGTGGTTCTTCGTATTCTGTATATCTGAATGGAAGTGTATCTGGTGATTTACCTGACGGGGCAGGTACAGATAATGCCTATTTATCAGGCAATCTTTTATCGACATTTCAGTTGACTGATAAATTAACAATTCTGAGAAATCTCTCTACTGATATAGAACCTTAGAATAAAAAAGAGAGGACTAATTAAGCTTAGTAAGAAATTTTGTACATTTGCACCTCTTCGGGGTGTGGCGCAGTTGGCTAGCGTACTTGCATGGGGTGCAAGGGGTCGTCAGTTCGAGTCTGATCACCCCGACTGAATATTAAGGCACTTTTTAGTGCCTTTTTCATTTTACCCAGTAAGTGTAAAAAGAACACAATGGGTTTAAACCTGATATAATCAATTCCGGCTATTTATATGTCAGTACGAAATTCTAGATGCTGATAGGTTTCTCTTCCGACCAGTCAGAATTAATTAAATGGGCGATAATGTTGTCTAATTTCGACAGATTGTTAGGCTTCACAATATAAAGGTTTGCACCCATATTAAATAATTCCTCAATGTCGTTAAAACTATTGGAAGAAGTGTACATGGCGACAGAAAGACTCTCAAATTTAGCCAGGGTTTTGCATATATTATTTTTGCAGCTAAGCCGAGTTTTACGTCATCTAACTTTTATATATTTGGACATTAATTGCTTTAAATGCCATATCCAGTATAAGAATAACATTATGAGAATATTTTTAACTGTTGTTTTTGAATTGTACGTCTGTTTATTGTTCGGTCAGGCAGGATTAACCTCATTTAATAGATCTGATACTACAGATTACTTTGCTCAGGGTGTAATTGCCTTTCAACATAATGAGATTATCAAAGCCGATTCATTATTTGCAAAGTCCTATTTGATTGAACCTTCAAAAGATGCATTGTTTAACCAGGCCATGACCCGTTTTGTTTTAAACGATACTTGTTCTGCATGCCATAATTTAGAATTGGCATCTAAACTCTTTGATGATGATAACGCATCACAATTATTTTATACGTTATGTTTAACAAGGTTTGCCGACAATTATTACGATAAGAAATATAAAAAGATTGAGAATCCGGATGAATACACGTATTATGAGGAAATTAAAACTCCTAAATGCCAATCTGTTACATATGGTATAATCCATAAAAGAAACCATAAATCAACAGTAATGCTTAACCATTTTCTCATGAAGTCAGTAGATAATTATGCAACCTATTTTATTCTTGATTCAAGTAAATTTTTCGATTTTGTTTATGCATCAACTTTTGAGGAGGATAATAGAGAAAAGATACAAGAATTTAAAGGAAGATTGAAACAATACATAAATGCAAAGTATAATTTTGATGAAATACCAGCTAACAAACGATTCGTTACTTCAGTTCTATTGATAGATAAAGAAGGCGCAATTGTTAGTAGTAAAATTCAAACAGGTTCTCTTGCTGCTTTTGATGAAAGTTTTCGTGATACACTAGAATCTGATTTAAATAGTTCATTAATGCTAATGCCGGTACTAAAACCTCAAAAATTCATGGGTAAAGGAGTTAGTAGTGCATATCTGCTGAGAATCGGATTATAACCCAGATTAAATGTCTATTACAGGTCAAGTATTTTTAAGATTACTTGTATCACTCAAAATTCTAACTTTGGAACTTTAAAAATAAATTTAGTAGGGGATGAAAAAAATTTCTTCATTATTCCTGGCAATGCTATGCATCCAGACTCTTTTTGCACAACAACCTGCAAATAAGGGAACGTTTAAAGTTTACGAACCCGGGTATTTCCAAAATTCAATCCTCAAAGGAATTGAAGACTACGAAAACACTACAAAAACTGCTATTCATCAACAGCCTGTGTTTAAAGCTGAAGTACCGGCTGGAGTACCAACCAGTATTAAAGAATTTAAACAGTTCTGGCATAATGAACCGGTTTCCCAGGGGAATACTAATACTTGCTGGTCTTTTTCAACAACTTCATATCTGGAATCAGAAGTTTACCGGCTTACTGGTCAAAAAGTACGTATTTCAGACATGTATACTGTGTATTTTGAGTACATCGAAAGAGCGGCTGCATGGGTGAAAACACGTGGAAACATGAACTTTGGTGAAGGTTCTGAAGGCAATGCAGTGACCAAAATCTGGTCAAAATATGGCTGTGTACCTTTTGAATCATATACAGGCTTCCTTCCAGGACAGAAATTTTACTCCCATGAAGCCATGTTCAATGAACTGAAATCATATACTGACTACGTGAAAGCTAATAATCTTTGGGATGAAGCTTCGGTGACAGCTACCTTTAAGAGTATCCTTAATTATTACATGGGCGAACCGCCTGTAAAAGTTACCATAAATGGTAAAGAAATGTCACCAAAGGAATACATGACAAATGTATTAAAATACAAGCCTGAAGATTATTGCGATGTCCTCAGTTACATGCAAAAACCATACTGGAATCAGGTAGAATACCAGGTACCGGATAACTGGTGGCATAATGCTGATTATTATAATCTTCCGCTAAATGATTTCATGTCCATCATTAAAAAGTCTATTAAATCGGGTTATACACTTGCAATTGGTGGTGATGTGTCTGAAGCAGGTTTTTTGGCTCGTGAAGCCAATGTTGCTTTTGTTCCAACATTCGATATTCCCTCGGCTTATATTGATGAAAATGCCCGCCAATTCAGGTTTAGCAACGAAACAACAACTGATGACCATGGTTTGCATATCGTTGGATTCATGGAAAAAGATGGAGTTACCTGGTTTCTTGTAAAAGATTCAGGGGCTGGCAGTCGCACAGGTGGCAAAGAAAAGAACCCCAATTTTGGGTATTACTTCTTCCATGAGGATTATGTTAAACTTAAGATCATGGATATCATGGTTCATAAGGATATGATGAAAGAATATCTGCCAAAATTCACGGCACCGAAGGTATAATATTACCCAAAGTAAAAAAGAGATTGCCCTGCTGATCAGGGCAATCTCTTTTTAGTTTATTATAGTTTTTTTGCTATGAAAAAGACATAACCATAATATTCTTTGTATTTACTGTATAGTTCTGCTTCATGCCTTTCACTTTCAATGAAGAATTTTGCAGTTTCGTTATCAGAATACTTCTGAAGAAAGGTTTTCTGTGCATTAATCTGCAGGTCATAGAAGTTGTCAGTCCAACATTCCTCTGGAAGTACAAAAGTTGCATATGGTACATACCCGCACTTTTGAATCTGCGATACTTTATTTGGTATTGTGTCAATCTGTGGATAAGCGTTCATCCAAAAAGACTCAATTTCCCGTGGCCTTTCATCTGTGAACCATGATGCTTCACTGACCGCTAAAAAACCACCAGGTTTTATAAAACGTTTCCATTCATTAAGGCCTCTTTCAAAACCAATGTTATAGATGGAACCTTCAGCCCATATAAGATCAAGTTCTTCGTCCTGGAATGGCAGATCTTCCATTGTACCTACGATTCCTTTGACTCTGTTCTTCAATTTTGCCTTTTCAGCATTCATGTTAAAAAGATCTATAAAAGCAGGGAAGAGGTCTATACCAGTAATGTTTCCGGGTGCATGCTGAGCTAAAACCATAGTTTGTCCACCTGTACCACAGCCAATATCTGCAATCTTTGATTCGTTTGTCAGATTATTAATAAAACTTAAAGCTTTAAGCGTGACTTCAGGACTTCCAGGAGCCTGGCGTTCCATATTTGAGAAATATTCGCAAATTAAATTGAAGTCATATTCGTGTATTGAGTTATTATCACTCATGATGTTTTGTTTTTAAAACGTGTTTAGTTTTGTTGAATGTATCATAGTATATGCATGAACCAGGACTTGCCTTTTCAAAGTATATAATATAATAATTGAAACCCCGACAGAAAAGCCGGTTACTGAAAGTATAACCCTTGGACAGAAAGTCCTGGTTATTTAAATCACACGATCCAAAAGTGTAGTTAACATCCAATAAATTAAGAATGCAAAGATATATAACCTGTGAAATTTACTATGTTGAAAATGATATATTATTGCTAAATTGCATCGATTATTGGGAAAAAATCAAAGTAGTATCAACCTAAACAGTAAAAACATGAAGAAAATTACCGTTTTAATAATGGTATTCGTTGCATTGACTGTATCAGTCAATGCACAAATGGACAATTTATCAAATCTCAGTGCCAAATGGATCGGCAGTAATGTACGTAACGCAACACTTGATGGAAGTGGCGATATGGTCAATTTTAACCCGGCCGGACTAGCAATGCAAAAAGACGGAATTTATATCAGCGTAAGCAATCAGTTTCTTTTCCGTCATCCTCAACACACTTATAACTTTGGTGCCGGAAGTGTTACTCGTGAACAAGATGGTAACGATCCATTATTACCAATGGTTTATGGCGCATGGAAAAAGAACAATATTGCTATTTCCACCGGTGTCTATATTTCAGGAGGTGGAGCAGCTGTAAATTATCCTGATGGCTCTATTAATACAACTCTTGTTGGATTTCAGATGCTCCCGGCGTTAGGAGCAGCTTACGGATATACTTCATTCAAAGATCAATCTTTGAAGGCTTCTTCTTTCTACATTACTGTTCCTCTTAATTTTTCATACAAGTTCAACGATGAGCTGGCTGTATCAATCGGTGGAAGGTACCTTATGGGAAATAATAAAACTAAAGCCGGTATGACTTTCACAGGATCTGAAGCAGCACCAGATTATGATATGACCATCGACTACATCGCCAAAGCAAGTGGAATTGGCGGAGTTGTTGGCGTTGACTATAAACCATGTGAAAAGATCAATGTGGCTATTCATTATGAATCAAAGGTAAAACTTGAGTTTGAGGCTTCTGATAATAAAGGAACATTCAAACTTGAAGACGACGGTAAAAAAAGCCGCAGAGACCTTCCTGCAGCTCTTAATACCGGAATCACTTACGACATTTCAAAGAAGTTGATTGCAGCTGTTGATTTCAATTATTACTTCCAGAAGAACGCTGATTGGGGAAAAATTGTTGACCCAAGAACAGGTCAAACACTTGAGACTTCTAAAGTTGCCGGTGATTGTTTTAAATTAGGACTTGGTGGTAAATATCTATTAAACGAGAAGTTTGAATTTAGTCTTGGTGGAAGCTATACCGCATACAATTACGACGATATGGAACTCTATTACACAAAAATGGGCCCTTACGAAGTACTCAAGTATTCTAATATAAATATTGGATTAGGTGCCGGTTATAATGTGACCAAAAAGATTCAGATTGATCTTGGCTTTATGAAAACTTTCTGGAAAGACCAAACAATTGCTTCATTATATGGCGGTATTCCTGTTGATGTTCAATCAGCAGCAAGTGTTGTTGCCTTAGGAATTGATTTCAGGTTCTAAAGGAATTGCAAAAATCTCTTTTTAAAAGGGGGTGTTTTTACACTCCCTTTTTTTTTGAAAAATAGGACTAGTGGGACGAGTGGTGGGAGTATTGGGTAATTGGAATAAGGTTCAATTTTAGAAAACTCCAAAAGACATAAAATGTCCAGATTGTCTAATTGTCTCAATTGTCCCAATTGTCTCAATTGTTCCTAATTGTACCAATTGTAGAAAAAATCATTAAAAATATTTTGCAACTATTGACTTTGGTATATTTAAAGTATTAACTTTGTCGCGCAAAGTACTTTTAGAATGAAAGATCAAGATAAAGATTATATCAGGGATATTGCTGAAATACGTTCCATGATGGAACGCTCGTCTAAATTCCTCTCGCTCTCTGGCTGGGCCGGCATCATGGCAGGAATATATGCCCTTACAGGCAGTTTCATTGCCTGGAAGGTACTTGGTTTTAATCCTGACAGATTCGATTATTCTTTTGAGGGTTCAGGAGTTACCAATCTTCTTCTTCTCTCAATAATAATCTTAACTCTAGCAGTAGGAACAGCTTTAGTCGATTCCCGGCATAAAGCAAAAAGTAAAGGTGAAAAAGCATGGAATGCTACCTCTCGTCGAATGCTCATAAATATGTCGGTTCCATTACTCTCGGGAGGAGTTTTAATAATTGCCCTCATTGTTAATGGATTGGCAGGGTTGGCAGCTCCACTTACATTATTGTTTTACGGATTAGCTTTATATAATGCCGGACACTTTACCTTTAAAGTATTAAGAATAATGGGAATAGTACAGATTATCCTGGGACTGGCCAATGTTCTTTTTATTCAGTACGGATTGCTGTTCTGGATTTTTGGTTTTGGTGTAATCCACATTATTTACGGTATTTACATGCATATCAGGTACGCAAGGTGAAAATATCAATTGACGGTTTAAATAAAACATTCGAAAGCCGCATCAGGCTTGGTATCATGTCGGCACTTGCAGTCAACGACATGATAGACTTTAATGCCCTGAAAGACTATTTTGATGTTACAGATGGTAACCTGGCCAGCCATTTGAAAGCTTTGGAGAAAGAAGAATTTATTGCCGTTGAGAAATCTTTCGTTGGGAAAAAACCTAACACCAAATACTTAATTACCCAGGAAGGCAGGATCGCTTTCAATGACCATCTTAAAGCACTGGAGAAATTAATTAAATCACAGAAATAATTTTTTTTGTCTTTCTACTTTGAACGACAAAGTACTTTTTAAACTTCAAAACTATGGAAACACCAGAAAAATCAGTAATTGACAGTCTGACTCAATTTATCCGCAAATCAGTATCCTTAAAAATCTTAACGATCTTCATCCTCACCATGCTGCTTATGATTCCCATGCAGTTTGTGGGCTCACTGATATATGAACGTGAACAATTGCGTCAGGCTGCTATAACAGAGGTAAGTGATAAATGGGCCAGGGAACAGCATATCTATGGCCCGGTTCTTACCCTTCCATTCTATAAAAAAATCATAGAAGATGGTAAAACGAAACTCATACGTGAAGAAGCCCATATACTTCCTTCTATGTTGAATATTGACGGACAGATAACTCCTCAAAAGTTGAAAAGGGGGATCTATGAAGTGGTTGTTTACGATTCAAAAATAGGATTTAAGGGTACCTTTACTGGTATTGAAAAATACCTCACAGAAATCAAAGACAATGAAATACTATGGGATGAGGCTTTCCTGACTGTTAATATTTCTGATCTGCGTGGGGTGAAAGATAAAGTCATTTTTAACTGGAACGGTCAGGAATTACCTGTTGAACCTGGCTCGCAAATCACCCAATTAATAAAATCCGGCATAACTGTTAACAATATTTTTACTGACTCACTTAAGGTAAATGATACTGAATTCTCCTTTGACCTTCATCTAAAAGGAAGCCAATATCTGGGTTTTGTCCCACTAGGTAAGGAAACAACAGTTAAATTGAAATCCAATTGGCAGGATCCAAGTTTTACCGGTTCTTTTCTTCCCGATGAAAGACAATTAAGTAAGGATGGCTTCACTGCTACCTATAAGATCTTAGAACTGAACAGGAACTATCCGCAGTTCTGGATTGGTGATCAAAATATTGAGAGTATGGCTGGTAGTGACTTTGGTGTCAACCTATTATTACCAATGAACGACTATCAAAAAGCTACCAGGTCATCAAAATATGCATTACTTGCAATCGCACTTACATTTCTCACCTTTTTCCTTGTGGAGGTATTTAATAAAAAGGAAGTTCACCCATTTCAATATATACTTATTGGACTGGCATTAGTACTTTTTTATACACTCCTCATCTCTATTTCTGAACATACCAATTTTGATGCAGCCTATATTATTGCGAGCGTCTCCGTAATTTCCATGATTGGTCTTTATGCAAAAGCTATTCTGAAGAATCTTCGTCAGGCTGTTGTACTCGTTCTTATACTTGCATTTACATACACTTTTGTATACATAACCCTACAATTACAGGATTATGCTTTGTTAATCGGAAGCATTGGATTAACATTAATTCTGGCATTAACCATGTTTATAACCAGGAAAGTTAACTGGTATGATCTTAACTCATTAAAGAAAATTGATTCATCAAATTAACTCCTCTTATCCACTTTAAAAACTATCAACTATGAACTCATCAGATAATTTGGTTAAAAATCCCACTCCAGTTATGGAAATTATAGTCAGAACCGCCCTTATAGCCGCAGCTATCCTGATAATACCCCTGGTTATCATGCTTACAACAGATGAAATGAACTGGAGTGTTATTGATTATATCATAGTTTGGCTCCTGCTTTTCGGGGCGGGTGTTACATTTCGTTTACTCACACGCAAAAAATCAAGACTCACCTATCGAATTGGTATCGGACTTGCAGTATTAACCGGGCTTTTCATGATGTGGGTGAACCTTGCAGTTGGAATAGTCGGAAGCGGGCCAAATGCAGCAAATTTAATGTATGCGGGTATACTTGTGATTGGAATGATTGGAGCTATTGTTTCAAAGTTTAAACCCAATGGATTAGCAAACACACTATTTATAGTGGCGACACTTAACAGCATGCTTTGCATATTTGCTGTTTTAATGGATAAGCGGGCAGTTGGTGAAGACTCAACATGGCAAATCATTGCGTTTAACTGTTTTTTCATTGTTATGTGGATTGCATCAGGATTATTGATAAAAACCGGCGATAATTTAAAATAATCTGACAAGCACATGGGATTGTAATAACCTGATAAAACATAAAAGGGCTGTCAGAAAACCCATTCTCACGTCAATCTAAAAAGGCTGTCAATAAACCCATTTTTTGACAGCCTTTTTTATGGCAACGCTGGTTTGAATTTTACGACTTATGGCATTTTTATTACCGAATACCTGAGGTATTATTTCCTTATTACCAGATATTGGTATGGTTCAAGACTTAGATCTGTGGCTGTATTTACAGTTGCTCCTGTATAAGCATCTTTCCATTCAGAATTAGCAACACTAACTGGCAGTGTAATTAACTTAGTGCTGTTCCTTGTATTAACTGCAACAAAAACGGTTTCAGTCACCGAAGTCTTCGTGAAGGCACAAATATCCGCAGTTGAATGTGACGTTAAAGTTCCTCTTCTTATGGCTTCAGAATTATTCCTGAAAGCCAGTACTTTCTTATATTCAGCAGTTATCTGAGGATTTAATGACCAGTCGATATTTTTTGCTGTGAACGGGAAAGTAATAGAGTAGGGGGTTCCCACTTCCTGACCGGTATAAATCATTGGTATTCCTTTCATGTATGCAGCTATAACAAATGCTGCCATGGCACCCTGGTTACCACCCAATAATGACTGCGGGGTACCGTCAGAGCTGTTTACATCATGGTTTGTAATATAACGAACCGTCATCTGGCCTTCGGTTGTGCCACTGTATTCAACAGAATTCATATTGTCGAAGGTTAATGCAGAAACCTGATTATTCCCAAATACTTTTTTTAACTGATCGTAAAAACGGAAACCAAAGTTATAATCAAATCCTGCTGAGAAGTTTCCAGACCTTGTTCCTTCTGCAAGCAACAGCAGTTTATGGGTCTTAACGTTTCTTAAAGTATCAATGGCTTGTTTCCAAAAATCTACCGGGGGACCGTCACTGTAATCGCATCTGAAACCATCACAATTTGCTGTAAGAATCCAATATTTCATAGCCTTAATCATCGCCTTGCGCATTTCCTGGTTACCAAAATTCAGTTGTACAACGTCGTTCCAGCCATTGGGACTGTACATTTCGCCTGAACTGTTTTTGGCATACCACGAAGTGTTACTCATCCACACATGGTCCCATGAAGTGTGATTTCCAACCCAATCCAAAATAACTGCCATTTCTTTATTATGGGCATTTTCAATGAGTGTGCGGAGGTCTTCCAGAGTCCCGAACTCCGGATTTACTTCCATATAATCTTTTATGCAATAAGGTGAATTAAAGGCATGAAGCTGACCAAGCTGGTAAATTGGCATAAGGTAAATAACATTAGTGCCAAGAGCTTTAATTGAATCAAGTCGGGCAATAACACCCTGAAAATTACCTGAATTACTGAATGACCTTATATTAACCTGATAAATCGTAGCATCTCTTCTGTCGGGAACACCGGCAAAGGGGATACCATATTGATCAGGATCAGTTGAAGGAGCCGGTTTATTGGTATCGGGTGCATCCTGCTTCTCGCAAGCTGCACAAAAGAGTACTGCAATGAGGAAAAAATAT
>DATGXS010000067.1:0-20173 GCA_035298745.1 Lentimicrobium sp.
GAATTAGAAGAATTTAATGATATTGGCCCTACAGTTTCGGAGTTTTTGAAACAACAGGAAACATATTTACTTGAACAACACAAATTTAAGTGTGAAATTATTTTGCCTACAGGCATTGAAAAAAATCCGAAGTTTACTTCGGATTTTTTTTTATTTTCGAATTAAATTTAATTCCTCAATAATGAATAAAGCTATTTTCTCTTTAGAAGATTACAGATTTGAGAAAGTTCTTATAGATTTACTAAAAAGAAATCCGACGAAATAGAAATTGGATTTTTACCATCAGGGAAATTTTATTCTGAATCTGCCACCTTTATTTTATATTTTTCGTTTATTGCTCACAATGAGGATATGAATAAACCTTTCATTAAAATTGATTGTGTGGCAACTTATAGATTCCAGGAAAAGTTAAACTTCCAGGATATCCCGCCTTATTTTTATCAAAATAGTATCGCAATTTTATTTCCATATGTCAGAGCTTTTGTGAGTACTGTTACTCTTCAAGCTAACATTGGTCCAATTCTTTTGCCAACAATGAACCTTTCAGAACTTGAAAGTCCATTAAGAGATAATACTACTGAGATTAACTAAGATTACTGTGGCTCAAAAGGTTCTATTTCAAACTCTTGCTGATAGAGATAATGCAGATTTTGTGGAAGAAAATGCACCATTTATCTGCGAAAATGCCAAAGCATGGTTAGGCAATGGATATTATTTTTGGGATACTTTTATTGAAAATGCTCATTGGTGGGGTGAGCAAGTTCATTCAGGAAAATATATCATTTGCAAGTTTCGTTGTGATTTTGATGATCGATGCTTTGATCTAGTTGGAAATACAGAGCACATGCAAGCATTAGATCTCGTAATAAGAGAAATGCAAAGAAAACTCAAGATAGACCTTGATACTACTACGGTTAGGAGAATTCTAGAATTTTTTAAACAAAAAATAGGTTTTGACTTTGAAGCAATTAGGGTATCAGGGATTAACTCTAAGTCTGGCAGTAATTATATATTTAGATTAAAATTTAATTACGATAAACCTCAATATTTAGATTATAAACCTGCTATACAAATTTGCATTTACACAAAAAAAGGTCTTAATCTTCGTAATTGCAAGATTGTACATCCTGAAGAATATGTTTGGTAGGAATTTTTTTTCGTAATTTCCCCCATCTAATCATTTAGATCCCCATGGAGATTGCAAAGGAGCATCTGGATATCACTTTCATTGATCTTGAAGTAAGTCCTTCAACTAAGAAAATTGCAGATTTTGGTGCTCTGCGACTGAAAGCTAATCAGCCGGATCTTCAATTTCATAACGCAAGTGCTTCTAACTTCCTGGGGTTCATCTCCAATACAGAGTTTATTTGCGGCCATAATATCTTCAGTCACGACCTTAAATACCTGCACAATTACTTCGTTGAAAAAGGTCTGGGCTACAAATTCATTGATACGTTGCTGCTCTCTCCGCTGCTTTTTCCGGCTAAGCCTTACCATCATATGGTGAAAGATGATAAGTTGCAGACGGAGGAGTTAAATAATCCCCTGAATGACTCCATCAAGGCGAAAGACTTATTCTTCGATGAGGTGGATGCTTTTAAGAAGCTTCGTTCTCCGCTCAAAATCATCTATTACCGTTTACTGGGTAAGAATGATAAATACTGCGGTTTCTTTGAATTTATGGTATCTGAGGACGATGAATTCCGGTATATCAATCAAAGTCCGGCAAACACTGAAGTACTCATAAAGGAATTCTTTTCTGATGATATCTGCAATAACTGCAATCTTGACAGGATTATTGAAAGCAACCCGGTTGAACTGGCCTATGCATTGGCACTGGTAAGTACCCATAGCCGGTATTCAATTACGCCTCCTTGGGTGTTAAAGCAATTTCCGCATGTGGAGAATGTATTGCACCTGCTCAGGAACAATCCTTGTATAACCGGTTGCAGCTATTGCGATGAATTGCTTGATATACATGAAGGACTCAGGAAATTCTTTGGGTTCAACTCGTTCCGTTCGTACGACGGTGAGCCGTTGCAGGAAAATGCCGTAAGGGCCGCAGTAAATGGGAAATCGTTATTGGCAATCTTTCCCACAGGCGGTGGAAAATCATTAACATTCCAGGTGCCGGCACTGATGGCTGGTGAATCGGTTAAAGGACTTACGGTGGTGATTTCACCTCTGCAGTCGCTTATGAAAGACCAGGTTGATAACCTTGAAAAGGCTGGCATTACAGAAGCTGTTACCATTAATGGATTGCTAGACTCTATTGAAAGGGCCAAGTCCATTGAGCGGGTTTCCGACGGATCAGCATCCATGCTTTATATTGCTCCTGAATCGTTACGGTCGAAAACAATCGAAAGCATTTTGCTTGGCCGGAAGATTGTGCGTTTTGTGATAGATGAGGCACATTGCTTTTCATCGTGGGGGCAGGATTTTAGGGTTGATTACCTGTACATCGCTGAGTTCATTGAGTCGATACAGAAACAGAAACAACTTGACGAACGCATTCCGGTATCATGCTTTACGGCAACCGCAAAACCAAAGGTCATTGAGGATATTAGGGCTTATTTCAGGGATAAGTTACATCTCGAACTTGAGCTGTACACTTCAAAAGCTTCAAGAAAGAACCTAATTTACAGGGTTTATAACAGGGGTAACGACGAAGAAAAATACAATGCTGTAAGGAATCTGTTGGAGGAGAAAGATTGTCCCACAATCATCTATGTTTCAAGAACCAGAAAGGCTGATGAACTGGCAGCCAAGCTGGTGAAAGACGGGTACCCCGCGCGTGCCTTTCATGGCAAAATGGATTCGCAGGTAAAAACCGAAAACCAGAATGCCTTTATTGCCGGTGAGGTTTCAGTAATGGTTGCCACTTCTGCTTTTGGTATGGGAGTTGACAAGAAGGATGTGGGCCGTGTTATCCATTATGATATTTCAGATTCTCTGGAGAATTATGTGCAAGAAGCCGGTCGTGCCGGAAGGGATGAAAACATCACAGCCGATTGTTGTGTACTGTTTAATGAAAACGACCTCGACAAGCATTTTATATTGCTTAACCAGACAAAACTTAACATAAAGGAGATACAGCAGGTTTGGAAGGCGGTAAAGGACCTCACCAGGTTCAGGGCCATGGTTTCAAACTCCGCATTGGAGATAGCCAGGCAGGCGGGTTGGGATGATAGCATCACTGATATTGAAACACGGGTTACCACCGCCATTGCTGCCCTTGAAGATGCAGGTTACCTTAGACGGGGACAGAATTCACCGCGCATTTTTGCAAGCAGTATAATTACCAAAACAGCGCAGGAAGCCATCGATAAGATCAATGCGTCTGGCAGGTTTAATGAAAAGGATAAGGATGCAGCAACACGTATCATCAAGAAATTGGTTTCCGCAAAACGGAGACAGGAATCATCAGATGAGACTGCAGAATCAAGGGTGGATTATATTGCTGATCACCTGGGAATAGTTAAGAATGACATTATCAGGCTAATTAACCTGATGAAGGAAGAGAAGATACTATCGGATGCAAAGGACCTTTCAGCTTTCATAAGAAGGAACGAAAATAAGAATCACTCCATAAAAGTTGCTGAAACCTATGCAAAGCTGGAGAACCTGCTTTTGCCCAAGATTGAACAGGAAGAGAAGACCCTCCATCTAAAAGAAATTAACCAGGAGGCACTGGATAAAGGTCTGGATGATGTAACGCCTAATAAAATCAAGACCATCCTGAATTTTTGGGCCATCAAGAACTGGATTAAACGGGAGACATCAGATTACCAGAACAACAGGATTTGTGTGATTGGATTGTTATCTGAAGAGAAAGCCAGGGAAAAGCAGGAAAGGCGGCAGGAGCTTTCAAGGTTTATTATAGAATTCCTGTTCGACAGGAGCTTCGAGGATATTGAATCGTTAGATAAAGACGAAATCCTGGTCCAATTCTCAGTCATGGAATTGAAAGAGGCTTACAACAATCGGAACCAGTTATTCACTTCTGCCGTTGAAGCGGAAGATGTTGAAGATGCACTCTTTTATCTGTCGCGCATTAACGCCCTTAAGATTGATGGTGGCTTTTTGGTTGTATATAACAAACTCACTATTGAACGATTGGAGGATAACCGGAAAATCCAGTATAAGAATGAGGATTACCGCAAACTTGAGAAGTTTTATGAAAATAAAAGGCAGCAAATCCACATTGTTGGTGAGTATGCCAAGAAGATGGTTTCAGATTACAAGGAAGCCCTTCAGTTTGTAGATGACTACTTCCAGTTGAATTATCAGTCGTTTTTGGATAAATACTTTAAAGGAACCCGTCAGGAAGAAATAACGAGAAATATTACCCCTGCTAAGTTCAAAAAGCTATTCGGTGATCTGTCGCCTACCCAGTTGAATATCGTTAACAATCAAACTGATAATTACATCGTTGTTGCCGCAGGCCCCGGAAGTGGTAAAACTAAGCTACTGGTACATAAGCTGGCTTCCCTGGTATTAATGGAAGATGTGAAATATGAACAGTTGCTGATGCTAACCTTCTCCAGAGCAGCGGCCACAGAGTTTAAGAAACGCCTAATTGACCTGATAGGGAATGCGGCATTGAACATCCAGATCATGACCTTCCATTCCTACTGTTTCAACCTGTTGGGTAAAATAGGATCCATCGATAAATCGGAATCCATCATAAAGGATGCTGTTCAGAAAATAAAGAACAAGGATATAGAGCCTAACCTGATCACCAAAACTGTGCTGGTTATTGATGAAGCGCAGGATATGAGTGAGGACGAATACGCCCTTGTAAAAGTACTGATGGATTATAATGATGGCATGCGCGTAATTGCAGTTGGTGATGACGACCAGAACATTTATGAATTCAGGAATTCGAGCTCTAAGCACCTGTATGACCTGATAGAAACCTATAAGGCTAAAAAATTTCCTTTACTTACGAATTTCAGAAGTAAGAAAAACCTGGTTGAGTTTACCAATGAATTTGCAAGATGCATCCGGTACAGACTGAAAAATGAGCCCGTTCAATCTCATGCACAGGAATATGGAAGCATCACACTTATATGCAGAAAAATCGATGGATCACCTGTAATGCCTTTTGTCGCAAATCTCCTGAACACCGAGCTCCGTGGCTCAGCATGCATTCTAACAAAAACTAATGATGAGGCACTGGAAATTACCGGATTGTTAATCAGAAACAGGATACCCGCCCGGTTGATACAGTCGAATGATGGCTTCAGTGTCTTCAACCTGAATGAAGTTAGGTATTTTCTTAATCAACTGAACTTTGAGGATAGCAGTCGATTGATTTTAGATGAAACATGGAAAGAAGCACACCGCAGGTTAAAGGTGCAATTTAAAACAGGTGCTGATGTTGAGATCTGCAATAAAATCATCAGGAATTTTGAAGCTTGTAACCCTAAGAAAAAGTATAAGTCGGATTTTGAGGAATACATTAAAGAGTCAAAGCTTGAAGATTTTATAGCTTCCGAGGGTGAAATAATTCTTGTTTCTACCATGCATAAAGCAAAAGGCCGTGAGTTCGACAACATTTTCATCATGCTTCACGACCACAGGTTAAATACTGAAGAAGATAAGAGGCTGCTATATGTGGCCATGACCCGCGCCAGGGAGAACCTGCTCATCCACTATAGTGCAACAAACAACAGCGTTTCGCTACACAATATACTGAACAGGATATCAGTTCCGGGCCTGCAAAAGCTAGCAGACGAAAGTCCGGCTGAAACCGCCAAAGAAATGGTAATGCAACTCTCCCACAAAGAAGTCTACCTGGGATATTTCACTTCCAGACAATCTAACATAAACAAACTGCAGAGCGGTGATATCCTTCAGTACAAAAATTACGGATGCACTGACACCCATGGCAACTCAGTGCTGAAATTCTCAAAGCAATTTGTTGAAAGAATAGACAAACAAGAAAAAGCCGGCTACAAAATAACCAAATGCCTCGTCAACCACATCGTTTACTGGAAAAACGACGAAACCGGTACAGAAATTAAAATTGTTTTACCGGAAATCTCGTTTACGATATAGCTTTTAGCTATCAGTATAAGCTTGGCTGAAATAGTTAGCTAATTCAAATTACCTTTAAAATTCAATGTAAAAAGCAGACATCCAATATCTGATTCAACACAATTATCAGCATTCTTCCATTTTGTATATTTGCTCTTCACACAATCTCCCTATGCCTCGTCGCTCCCTAATCGTCCTCATTCTCCTTACCCTGGTCCTCGCATCCTGCTCTCCAATTTTTAAAACCATTGTTGGTTTGCATGATCCAAAGGTTGAGAATCCTGAAAGCATTGTTAAGTTTATAAATAAATCGGGATGTAGTTTTGCACACAATTATGTGTTGAAGTGTGAGAGCGATAGTCTGTCCATCTTTAAAAGTATTGCACTTAACGGCAACAATGAGGTGTATGTGTTTGATGGGAAGGGCAGGAGATATTGTTATTCAAGTAATGATTCAATATCGTGTTCAGCGAGTATGCTCGAATTGGTGTTTCATCAATTTCAGGAGAATTTTGAGCCTTGTATAAACGACTCAGTTAGCCTCGACCAGCTTCAACAGCGCTTCATACGAATCGTTGCAACCGATGAATTGATACTTCAGGATTCATCTTATTATTTGGTCTATTACTGGAGCAAGTTTTTTGGTGGTAAAAGGCAGTATAAAGAAAACCTGATGTGGCTTAAAAGTATGCAAATGGAATCGCCACTCAACTTTACTATCCTAATGGTTAACACCGATTTACAGGAAGCCTGGGGACTAGAACCGGGTAAAAAAATGAAGATCAAGCTAAAAATCAACAGTCATGGGGGTTCGGTTACTTTTGGAAAGATTCCATATAGAAAAAATCGGTTAGAATTACTCTAGCCTTCTCACTTACCTTCCAAAAAATACGCCCTACCCAATTCCCGGACCTCCCACCAATGATTGAGAAATAATGACCAAGACGAGACTGTAGCTATGTCCTCTTTGAACCACATTGAACAATCAAACCACTCCCAAATAAACACTATTTGAAATTCTCTCCTTTAATGCCTTTCTTTTTTGTTCAGAATTCCAATAAAACACCCATAGGTGGACCGGTTGGCTGAAGTATATTGGCAATTCAACTGTTCCACCTCCTTGTTTTCGGGTACCCATATAGAATTCAACAAATGCCTTTTGGCCCGGGATATATGCCGTTAGCACAACCTGATCGGAGTACAAATTTGGCAGCGGCCCTAATTTAGGATTCCATGTTAACTCAATTTGACGATCGTTGCGTTGACACGAATAAATCTCAGGCGCATTGATCAGACCTGCTGCAAGTTGAACCTTTTCGGGAATTACCCTGAAAGATGTTTCGGTACTGTCAGGTAATTTGAATTCCTCCATTGCATTATCCATGTGATAGTTGAAGGCTTCATTAAATTTTTTGATGGCGATGTCCTGACTTGGATATCCAATTTTGATTACTTCCCAGAAGTTTTTCAGGAATTTGGTGCACACTTGTATTTTTTTTCGACGTACCTGCTGCTGAGTCGTCTTTGGATTTTTAGGTTTCACATAGATTCGCGAATATTGGACTCCATTAACTACATAATAGACCATATTTCCCATTCTTCCGACTAATAAACCGTTTACTACTTTGGCCATTGTTAAAAAAGTTATGTTATTGAATTGATGCTAAAGCTGAGATCCATTTTACCCCACTCTATATCCACTCTGTACCCACCTTGTATCCACTCTATATAAATAATAGGGTGGGTGGTAGGTGGATAGTTGCAGCCTGGTTAGAGTCTGGTAAGTGGGGTAAAAGGAATCTAAGCTCAAACCAGACTTCAGAACCGTTAAAGAATTTTATTGAGATCCATTATCGCAAGGTAAATTTATTCCAGAGAATCGATTAACAGTATTTACCTGAGAGCTGCGTATAGCGAGGATGTAGTAATACATGATAAATGGACAATAAGATACACAAAGATAAATAAATAATAGTAAACAATGTTAGGTCCGGGGATCATTGCGTAAGTAGTTAGTAACGGGGCAAAGATAGAAAGTTGGGTGTCATTATGTGACGCTGATCTATACAGGGTGGGCCTATTTCCCAATGGAAGTTAAATTATATTCTGCTGAAGCTCATCATTAGAAAATCTCATGATGGAGAAGTTCGTCTAATTGCAGAACGAGCACTTTGAGAAGAATGAGAAGAATGAGAGGGGTAGGGGTGATGGCTCTCTTTTTCCTACAATACGAACACCCCCGCTGGGGGTTGTTCTTCTTCGCCTTGGCAAACAAGTCACAAATTTTCGATATTTTACCTAATCTTTTCAAAGATTGTTGATTGTATTAGAAAAACGCAAACCATATGAAACACTCAGGAATTTAATGTTTATCTCACTTATTGCCATCAGAAGGTAGAAAAAATGATCAATTGCTTATGATCTGGCAAAGACCAACAAGTTAGTGATATCACCTTTGTCCGCATCTTTTATCGCTTTAATATATGTTGTTCGGTTATTTCCAATTTTATTTAAATTAGCAGCACCCCATGTAAATACCGGAAGCTTATAAATTTTTTCAATTATAATATCTGCGATTAACCGACTGTGTCTCCCATTCCCATTTGCGAAGCAATGGATGCTTACCATGCGGTGCTTAAATCTTATTGCCAACTCATCAGGTGTGTAGATGTTGTTTTTATGCCAATAAAGTGCATCATCAAGCAAATATTTTAATTCGACAGGTATTTGCCATTTATCCACACCAATGTTCTTGTTTGTTTTCCGGAATTCACCTGCCCATTTCCATACTTCTGCAAACATTTTTTTATGGACAAGAAGGATAAATTCTTCAGTAAAAATCAACTCTGGCTTAAACATTCGTCCCATAGCCCATTGAATTGCATGTTCAATATTTTGTTGCTCAAATTCGTCTAATTCGCCTCTTGTGCCGATGGTAGGTATAAGTAGTCCATCTTTTTCATCTTCATCCAGTGGGGTTTGACCTTCAATATAATCTATGTCTAGTCCCATAAAATTTTAGGCATTTTTGATTTAATTTCTTCTGCTCTTTCTTTAATAGCCTTTTCAATGCGCTGATCTGTGTTTCCCTGATCTTCGAGATCCATTGTAACAGATGTTCTAAGCACAATTTTTCTGGCCAGTTCATTAGCACGTTTTTCAATCATAGCATCTAAGGATCCGTCATTTGGTAAAAAGCCATAGACAAACTGCATATTTAGAACTTTAGCAATTTCTTTTAAAGCTTTAATTGTAATAGCCCCTTCCTTTTCTCTCTCTTCAATATTTAAAACACCTTGTTTGGATATTGATAATCTATTTGCTAATTGTTGCATGGACATTCCAATTGCAGTACGCATGGCTTTTATCCATCCTGTAGGTGGGATTGCTATATGCTTTAGAGTTGCAAAAGCTAACATTTTCTGATCAAGCTGTTGCAGTTGTAATGATTTCTTGCTCATAGTAAAGTTATAACTTGACATTAACTTGACAAAAGTAAGTATATAACTTGACAAATGCAAATAATTAGTAAAGTTATAACTTTACTTTGACGTAACTTTACGAGGTAAACAATGACGTCATACTTTGTCTATGATCCCGAATACCTTCGGCAAAAAAATATGGGAGGTAAAAAAGGGCGGCGCAGCCGCCCTTTTTTACCTCCTTAACTTTAAGAACTAAACCGTCATTTCGCAGCGCAGCGGAGAAACCTCATGATGGGGAACTTACACCACTCTATTGCAAAACGAGCACTTTGTGAAGAATGAGAAGATTGAGAGGGGTAGGGGTGATGGTTCTCTTTTTCCTACAATACGAACACCCCCGCTGGGGGTTGTTTTAAAGTAAAAAGTAAAAAGGAACACTTCGATTCCGCTTTGCTTCACTCAGCAACCGAAGGAAAAAGTGGGTTCCCGGTTCAGTTAAATGCATTTGAGATTTGAGATTTGAGATTTGAGATTAATCAATCCCCCAATTTTGAATTTTGAATTTTGAATTTGGAATCTTTATCCGGCCTAGGACTATGCAGGCTTAAATATTCTAGAGAAAAGAAATATCCAACAGTGCAAGAGCATTGTTGAAATGATGAATTTTGGGGGTGAAGCCGTTAAAAAATATTTACTGTTCGAAGACACCTGAAGGAGAAAAGACCAGAAAAAGCCGGGCAGGAGGAGCATATAAGACCGGTCACACTAAATAATAGATAACTGGAAGGCGATGCATTGTCAAGACTATGCCAGGCCATAAGAAGGTCAAGTTTAAATATTTTAGGCTTCAGCACCAAAATTTAGCTGGAATAGTCCAGCCGCGGCCTTTTTTTGGTTCTTTTGTCCCCCTGAGCGCGAAGCAGTCGAAGGGTTGTTGCTGCAGACAAAAAAGAACAAAAAGAAAATTGAAAGTTCTCCGCTTGTATTAAGCGGAATAACCCTTATTTCACTTAATATATTTATAAGCCACCATTTTAAATTTCTTTCCGTTAAAAACTACGTATGATTTTTTAATCCGGCCTTTAGAATCAAAGGTATACTCAACATACTGATCATCACTCTCATGACTGCCTGTAAAAGAGGATTGCTGATCTGGTTCGGGAATCATTTCGATAGTCTGCCGTTTTAACCTGCCGTTGTTATAATATTCATAGGTCCTGATTTCCTTTGAATTATTATTCTTTCTATAAGGGAATGTTACCTTTCGCAACATTTCTACTCCATTTTTAGGAACTTCGTTGTTAACTAACAGGCCATTCGTGTATTCTAAGGAGTGAACTGTTCCCGAAAGATCAGTTTTGCCGGTTTCTGATATTTCATTACTCACCAACATGCCATTTCTGTATGTTAAGGTGTACGTTTTTCCGTAAACATCAGTTTTTCCGGTGTTTGGTCTGAAGTAATAGCTCTTTTCCTGATAGATCAGAATGGAATCTCCAACACTTTCAACTAACTCAGTCACTCTTGTGATGTCCGAGGGGAATGTTACAACTTGACGGGTAATCCTATCACCGGAATATGTATAATTATACCTGATAGTATCTATAGTTTCGGGTTCGTTAATATCAAAGGTGTGAATCTGTAAAGTTTTATTGTTATGGCTGTCATATTCAAATTCATGTCTTGACCGCAATTCCTTTTTATAATGACTCTCTTTTACAACCACACGCCCCAATGAATCAACATAATCCAATGACCAGAAAGGATGGTCCCAGAATGGATAGCGACGCCCATCAAAATATTTGCCTTTTATAATTTTTGTATGAGGAAACAATTGGTTATTCTCAAACAATTGTGCTTTTGATGTTAACGGAATCAACAGCATTAATAAACCCGTCAGAAACAGGTAAAACACTGTTGAATTTATATTCCCGGGTTGTTTCATGATCTGAATAATTTTTGTCTTCTTCGATCTTGCCGGAACAAACACATGAAAATCATTCTTTAAGCAACAATATTCCTGACAAGAATATTCAAATGTAAGAAATAAAATAATTTCAGTGAGATACTATAAATGTAATTGCAAAACGAGCACTTTGAGAAGAATGAGAAGAATGAGAGGGGTAGGGTTGGTGGCTCTCTTTTCCTACAATACGAACACCCGCGCTGGGGGTTGTTGTAAGGAAAAAGTAAAAAGTAAAAAGGAACACTTCGATTCCGCTTTGCTTCACTCAGTGACCGAATGAAAAAGTAGGTTCCCGGTTCAGTTAAATGCATTTGAGATTTGAGATTTGAGATTTGAGATTTGAGATTAATCAATCCCCCAATTTTGATTTTGAATTTTGAATTTGGAATCTTTTTCCGGCCTAGGACTATGCAGGCTTAAATGCGATTAAGAAGAGAAGTACCCAACAGTGCAAGAGCATAATAAAGAAGTTGAATTTTGGAGTGAAAGCCGTTAAGAACTATCCACTGTTTGAAGACACCTGAAGGCAAAAAGAGAGAAAAAAGCCTGGCAGGAGCAGTGTAGAAAACCGTTAAAACTAAAATTCAGGAAATTGGAAGGCCGTTGCTTTGTCAGAGACAAAGCCAGGCCAAAGAAGGTCAAGTTTGGATAGTTTAGGCTTTCAGTTCAAAATTTAGCCGGAATAGTCCAGCCGGCGCTTTTTCTTGGTACTTATGTCCCCCCTGAGCGCGAAGCAGTCGAAGGGTTGTAGCGCAGACAAAGAAGTACGAAAGGAAAAAAAACAGTTCCCGCTTGAATTAAGCGGAATAATCCTTTTGTCACTCCTCGCAGAACCGCTTTTGGTGAGTTGACTAGCGCTGTAATCCTTTTAGATTTGTTAATACTTACAAAAACCACATTATGGCTAAATTTTTAACCGGGCACGACCTGGAAACAGCCTTTACGAATATTATATGGGAAGCTAAAGAAACTTTATTAATGGTATCTCCCTCCATTAAGCCGGGTGATTATTTGAAGAAACTGTTTGATAAGCATCTAAATAATCCCAAAATCCATATAATTGTCGTTTTTGGTAAGAATGAAAAGGATTCAACCAGGAGTATGGTTGAAGAGGATTTCGAATATTTTAAGCAATTTTTGAATGTCAGCATGGTGCTTGCCCCTAACCTGCATGCCCAATACTATGCAAATGAGTCAAAAGGTTTGATAGCATCCATCAGTCTCTATGATTATTCATTTGTGGATAATATTGAATTCGGTGTGTTTTTTGAACGTAACTCGCTTATGGACAGTTTAAAGGGGAATGCTGACCATGAAGTTTGGGATACCGGAATGAAAATAGCCGGTGAGAATGAAGCTCTATTTATCAGGCGGCCTGTATATGAGAAAAAGGCGATTGCAATCCTTGGCAAGAATTATGTTAAATCAGATATTCTTTACGATAACACCAGGAAGTATCTGGCAGTAAATAAAGATGAATCACCTGTTAAAAAGCTCATTGACTTTGAGACGGAACTTGCACCTGACTGAGAAGATCATTTGAGATCTGAGTATGCAAATAGAACGAACGGCGACCGTCATTCCGTAGCGCAGCGGAGAAACCTCATTAAAAGTGTTCCATTTTACTTTTTTCTTGACATTATGTAGTAGAAACATTATTTTTGTGCTCCATAATATTTGTAATCATGAAATTCGTTGATAGAATTGATGAGAGTTCCAGATTGGAAGTTGCCTTGAGCGGAGAATCGCCTTCTTTTGTTGTGGTTTACGGACGTCGTCGATTAGGAAAATCTACCTTGATAAAGAAAGTGTTGAAATCTTCTGATGTCTATTATATGGCTGATCAGACAGAGGCATCGCATCAGATAAATCTGCTTGCACAAGAAATAAGTGCGCTATTTGAAGGATTTGGAAATGTGATTTATCCAAATTGGAATGCACTTTTTGATACATTAAATATTCGTGCCGGTGAGCGGTTTACACTATGTTTGGATGAGTTTCCATATTTAGTAAAGAATTCTCCTGAACTACCTTCAATCTTACAAAAACTGATCGATTCGCGAAAGCTCAAATACAACATTATAATTTGTGGTTCGTCGCAACAACTTATGAAAGGCCTGATTCTCGACTCTTCGTCCCCGCTATACGGACGAGCCAATCAAATTATTAAACTTTCACCCATTAATATAAAGTATCTGCAAGAAGTGTTGGAATGTACCCCCACACAAGCAATTGAAGAATATTCGATTTGGGGAGGAGTTCCGCGCTATTGGGAGATCAGGCTTCAAAATAACTCATTACAGGATGCTCTGAGTTATAATTTACTTAATTCGCAAGGTATACTGTATGAAGAGCCCTATCGTTTGTTTGTTGATGATATGCGCGATATTGTGCAAGCCTCCACACTACTTGCGCTAATAGGCAATGGTGCAAGCCGGCTTTCAGAAATTGCTGCCAGGGCTAATAAGCCGGCCACTAGTCTTTCGGGCCCGTTAGAAAAACTTATCTCACTTGGATATCTTGATCGTGATATTCCTTTTGGTGAAAACCCAAAGAACAGCAAAAAGGGGTTATACAAAATTGCCGACCCATTTATGGATTTTTATTTCAGATTTGTTGTCCCAAACAGATCGTTGATAGAATTGGGAAGAACAGAAGCTATTATGGAGGTGGTTAATCCTGGATTTAATTCCTACATATCACGACATTGGGAAAATTTGTGCCGTAAAGCAGTCAGTGGGCAAGAAATTATGGGTAAACGCTATAACATTGCTTCACGCTGGTGGGGAAACATCTCACGTGAAGAACAGATGGAAATTGATTTAATTGCAGAGTCTGCTGATGGTAAAAGTTTATTGGTAGGTGAATGTAAATGGATGGATAATGAGAATGTCAATCATTTACTCAATATTTTATCTGAAAAGGCAAATAGATTACCATTTGCTAGTGGAAAAAAAATAGTACCTGTTATATTTTTGAAAAGCAATAAGAAAACTGCCGATTATATCTTTACACCAGAGAAGATTTTGGACATTATTTAGAGCCGGAGTGGTTCAAGGTGCTCCTTGATAATCGGTGTTAACGGCTGCCTGCTGCGGTGGTTTCGGTTGAGGTTTCAGCTTCGGCGAAATGACGAACAAAAGCCGCTTATTTGTATGGTGCAACAACCAACCTGCTATAATAACTCTCAGTTTCTGAACTTACAACCACTAGGTAAGTACCTGGTGGTAAGATTGAAATGTCAATGTTGGCTGTTGAACCTGATATAGTTTGCGAAATTTGTTGGGTTCCATCAAGTTTATAAATCTTCAGGCTGTGAGTAAGCTTGTTATCAGGATTATAAATGGTGACATTGTTGGTGGCAGGATTGGGTAATATTTTTAGATTTAAGAGGTGGTTGGGATATTTTTTCGAGTTTACGGTATTATCTGTTTGTAGAACACATCCCAATCCAATAGCAGTAATCTCAGCCATGTAATTGAAGTTAAGATAGTCAATGGAGTCGCCACGGGTATGGTAATTAGGGTTTATTGAATTCTCCATGAAATAGATTGAATGATAGCCGGCATCTATAAAAGGTTGAATATCACCTCCCACATCGTGAACCGGAGTTGAAGAAAGATAATTGAGAGTGGTATAATTTGTAATAATATCAATGGCCAACGCTGTTATTTCAGGTGAGCCAATGTGATTGAATAGTTGAACTGTCCATGTTCCATCATCCCAACCAATCATATCGTTATTGATAGCCATCACAATATCCCTTCCGGCATCGTGCGCTTCTGCCGCATAATGTTCTGTACCGCTGTCACCATAGTACATTAATTCTTCAGCCGCTGAGGCGAGAAAAACCATTGTTTGACGGGGTTGGTATTCGGGCTGATTCAATATTCTGGCACATTCTAAAATCGCAGCAGTACCTGATGCATTATCATCAGCTCCCGGAGCACCCGAAATCGGTTCAGAATTCTGGGTTACATCATCATAATGGCCAATCATTACCATTTCCTTATCGGGAAAATCGCTTCCCTGAATACGGGCTTCCACATTATATTGCCAGGTGGTGGTATCATACATGTAAGTGATGTGCGCAGGGAATGAATCAAGCCGTACTTCGGTTATGCCAAAGGAGAGGAACTTGTTCATGATCCATGTAGCCACGTCGCGCCTGTTAGGCGCAATCATGAACCGTGTTCCCATATTCTGCAGATCGTATACATAAGAATATAATGAATCATTGTCTATCAGTGCTATAGCAGCCACAATTGAAGAGTCAGGTTCACCCTGAACTGCTGTTTCATTCTCTGAGACAGTATTTAATGCAAACAAGCTTGTCTGCATTAACACCAAAAAAAGTAGTATAGAATTTTTCATGACCTTGAAGATAAGATTATACTTCAAAGTTATTAAATTTTGTTGAAAAAAAGTCATCAATAGTAAAATGTCTACGGTCTACGGTTACTTCAGAAAGCAACCGATTTGAGATTTGAAATTTGAAATTTAGGAACGCTCGTCTAATTGCAAAACGAGCACTTTGAGACACCCCCGCTACCGAAGACGTCATACTTTGTCTCTTCCCCCTCATATCTTCGTCAAAAAAAATATCATGGAAGCCACAATCAATCTAAAAGAAATGCTACTGCGTGATTTCGACATAGACCTTCCCATTTCGGGGGGAACCGGTAATTCAAAAGATAATCCGATTATAATTAACCCAACAAAGAACCCGGTTGAGGTTGAATACGACGTACTTAACTGTCTTTGCATTGGAAGAAACGTTGAGTGGAAAACCCTTGGTCAGGAGTTTTTTACCTACAACGGAAAACGCATGGACAAGATAAAGATTGAGGTAATACCGCTAACGGAAACGCAAATAATTACCACTATTGAAAACTACTACTTTCAGCTTCCTGATACCCCGTCGCAATCAACATGGTTGTTTCAGAGGGAGAGATAAATGAAAAGGAAAAAAACCTCCTGTGTTATACCGGCTATAGCAAAACGGGTAATTTGAGAATTACCCAAAGGGTAAGAACATAGTAAAGAAGTTGAATTTTGGAGTGAAAGCCGTTAAGAACTATCCACTGTTCGAAGACACCTGAAGCAGAATAGACCGGAAAAGAACTGGTAGGAGCTGTATACAAATCCGTTTCAACTAAAGCGAAGAAAACTGGAAGGCCAATGCATTGTCGAGACAATGCACGGCCTTAAGAAGGTCAAGTTTGGATAGTTTAGGCTTTCAGTTCAAAATTTAGCCGGAATAGTCCAGCCTTGACTTTTTTTGGTTCTTTTTTGTGTCAAGACAAAAAAGAACAAAAGAAAAAAAGAATGTTGCTGCTTGAATTAAGCGGAATAACCCTTTTGTCAAAAACAAAAAAAACAGTTCTCCGCTTGTATTAAGCGGAAAAACCCTTTTAAGCTTCCTCGCAGAGCCCATCAAGTATCCTGGCGTTCAGCTATTAAAAAAATTCCTATATTTGCCATTAAACATTATACTCTATGAAACGGGTCTTTACATTAATGCTGGTGTTCTTTGTCGTAATTCAGGTGGAGGGGGTGGCACAGCCGTTGCTTGGGCCTGATATTATGGCTTGTCCGGATCAGATGGTAACACTGGATGCAGGTCCCGGATTTGTATCTTACCTGTGGAACACAGGATCAACTACTCAGTGGATTACTGTAAGTGCCGGGATTTACTGGGTGGAAGTAACAACCAGTTCAGGGAATACCATGAGGGATACAGTAAGTGTGATATATTATCCGCCCATACTGCCGTTGACAGTAACTGTTTTTTATTCCTACTGCGGACAGAATAATGGTGGAATCGCAATCATGGAACCTCAAGAACTCGACTACCTGTATTCCATCGACGGAGGAATTAATTTCCAGGAGGATGAACACTTTTATGGACTAGCGGCAGGGGTATATGAAATATGGGTGCAGGATAGTTATGGATGCGTCAATACATTGATGCCTGTTACTATTGTAGATTTTGCAGCCCCACTGATCATTGAAATTGAAACAACACCGGCAAACAACGGCCAGTCTGACGGCTCCTTAACCATCATAGCGACAGGCGAATTGCTGAGGTACCGGATCAATGATTCGGAACTACAGTCGTCAGGGTACTTCCCTGATTTACCTGGCGGCATTTACCAGTGTTATGCGCAAGATATTTTCGATTGTATTGTTGAATCACAAGCCACAGTACCGGTAATCATGGGAGCAAACAATGTAGTTGGGGGAAACCGTTACTTCACCATATCGCCCAATCCCGCAAAGGGCATCTGCCGTATAACCTTCGGCACCGTTGTCCCGGGATCTGTATCTGTCACCATCAGTGACCTGAAAGGGAAGGTGGTAAAACACATCCCGTTTACTCAGGGCAAAGAACTTCAGTTTGAACATCATCTCTCACCCGGGCTTTATTTTGTATCAGTTGAGACCAACGGGAACAGGTATATTGAGAAGCTGGTAGTGATTTAATCCGGCGGTTACCAGGCTATCACCCCGCTGGGGTGAATGACTTACGCATTGGAGCGGATAAACCTTATGATCTTCAAAAAGAATTCCTATATTTGTCAATTAACAATATTCTCGAAGCGGGTCCTAAGTATTATTTTTTTGATTTACTATGGTCATAAGATACTCATTGTCATTAGTGCTTTGTATTTTGCTGGGGGAGTGCTTCGGGCAAAGTAATATCAATATCGCACAACCAATTAATCTTCAGGCTGTATTGCAGGATACTGCTGCATTTTTAACATGGGAAGCACCAGTCGATACTTCTGCCTCAACAGATACTATTCCACCAGGCTTAATCGGCTTCAGGATATACTCAAATAACATACTTGCCGGAACTGTTTCATACCCTGAACTTTCATACATCCATGCTAATCCTGAAATTCCGGTAACTTTTTATAAAGTAACAGCTGTATACAATTTATCATGCTTTGGCTTTATTGACAGCATTTGTGAATCTGAACCATCCAATTTAGCTTTTGTAATCTCAGATACAATTTATGATGTTCCCTTTAATGAAAGCTTCAACACTGGTAGTTTTCAAACAAATAATTGGGATACCACCGGATCCTCAAATTGGAGAGTATCTGGTTATGGATTTGCAATCTTTTTCACCGATTCTGTAATTACAAACTACTCATCATCATTAACCAGCTCATGGATTAATGGAAATACAATTGTTGATGGGATTTTATATATTGATTTTAAGTACGAAGTCAGAACAATCCAACTAACAGGAACCGAATTTCTTTCTCTTGATGTTTTCAATGGAAGTGAATGGATTGAAAAAGCAAAATACAACAATGCAGGCCCAACTCATACTATGAGAGAAATGAGTGTGGACCTTACAAATGAGGCATTTGGTAAACCATTTAAAATCAGGTTTAGGGTTCAAGGTGAAATTAGTGAAAACGTCGTCTGGTATATTGATGATATTGAAATTAAACCCAAATGCCCTGCCCCTGAAAAACTTACAATAACTATACCTGATCCCGACACAAATCCATGTATAGTTCGACTGGAATGGTTCCCTCCTTCTTCCACATATCATCCTCCGGATACCTGGTTATATTGGTGCGGTGATTATTATGACTATTATGGAATCGGACTTACGGCTGGTGGCTCATTTCATGCGGCAATACGCTTCACACCTGATGAGCTTGGGCCTTATAATGGTTATAAATTAACTAAAATATTATTTCGCCCCTTTAAAAATGACGCTACCTTCACACTTAAAGTGTGGCAAGGTGCAAATGCATCTCAGTTGATTATAAGTCAATCAGTACCATCATACAATGCAGGTCAATGGAATGAAGTGGTACTGAATACCCCTGTTATTGTATATGATTCTACTGAACTCTGGATCGGCTATGAAGTATCACATCAAAGTGGAAATGATCCTGCAGGCTTGGTTGGTGGAAGTCCGGTGATTGGTTATGGTAATATGATTTTACTTGATGGATTAAATTGGGAATCTGCAGAAGATTATATGGGAGGGAACTTTGCTATTAAGGGCTTTTTAACCTATGATCCTGTAAAACAAAACTTAAAAGAATCATTAGCCGTATCTGAATATACCATAACCAGGAACTTCTGGTATATTGGAAGTACTACTGAATTGAATTATACGGATGATTTCTCAGGCGAAAGTTGGCCTTGCTACAGGATAAAGGCCATTTACACTGATTGTCAATCTTCCTTTAGTAACGAAGCTTGTATCACTATTCAAGACAATTGTAATGTTAATGTTAAGGACCTTCCAATTAATAGTATGGAAGTATATCCAATCCCATCTAATGATGTAGTGAACATATACTCCAAAGCTGAATTAAAAAAACTTAGACTGATTGATATTCTCGGCAGAGAGGTATTTTTATATTCCCATGCCGGGGGCATTTTAAACTATCAATTGGATGTATCGAGCTACAAAGCCGGAATTTACAGTCTCCAGGTTGAAGGTATTGATGGAACGTGGAATGTTAAGAAGATCATCATAAGTGATTAACATAACGTCTTTAGCAGTTTTTCTGCAGCTAAATGAACACCACCGTCATTTCTCAGCGCAGCGGAGAAACCTCATGATAATTGAAACCGGCCTAGGACTATGCAGGCTTAAATGCGATTAAGAAGAGAAGTACCCAACAGTGCAAGAGCATAATAAAGAAGTTGAATTTTGGAGTGAAAGCCGTTAAGAACTATCCACTGTTTGAAGACACCT
>DATGXS010000068.1:0-21625 GCA_035298745.1 Lentimicrobium sp.
GTTGTATGGTGGACTGTAGTGGATATGGCAGGAAATACCGATAACTGTTTCATGAATGTAACGGTTATCGATGACCAGGATCCTATTATCGAATGTCCTGAGAATATAACAGTCAATACAGACGCGGGGGTATGCGGCGCCTATGTAACCGTACCAGAGCCGGAAGTATCAGATAACTGCGGCATCAACAGTGTAGTTAATACTTTCAATGGCACGGGCAATGCAACAGGTGATTATCCTGTGGGAGTAACAACAATAACCTGGACAGTCACCGACATGAGCGGCAATACAGCCACCTGTACCATGACTGTAACGGTAAATGATAATGAAGCACCAACCATCATTTGTCCACAGGATATAGAAGTTAATAATGATCCGGGAGTTTGTGGTGCCAATATAGAGATCCCACAGCCGGAGATAGCTGATAACTGCGAGGTAAACAGCCTGAGCAACGACTTTAACAATACACCAAATGCCTCGGGCTTTTATCCTGTAGGAACAACTACAGTAGTATGGACAGTAACCGATATCCATGGGAATACAGCCACCTGTACCATGACCGTAATGGTTAATGATACCGAAGCACCACAGATCATCTGTCCTGAGGATATCACCATTGGAACCAATGCAGAAAACTGCAGTGCCAATGTAACCGTACCTGCCCCTGAGGCAAGTGACAACTGCGGCATTGAATCATTGACCAATGACTTCAACGGAACAGCAAATGCATCGGGCAACTATCCGATTGGAACAACAGTAGTAACATGGACAGTAACCGACCTGCAGGGAAATATGGCCACCTGCACCATGAGTGTAACAGTAACCGATGACCAGGCACCTGAGATTATATGTCCACAGGATGTGACAGTAACCGCAGGCATTGATTGCCAGGCAACAGTTGAGATTCCTGAACCTGTTGTATCAGATAACTGCGGTATAGCAAGTGTTGTAAACAGCTACACAAACACCGGCAATGCTTCAGGTGTTTATCCGGCAGGTTTAACAACCATCACATGGACGGTAACGGATAACAGTGGAAACAGCTCAACCTGCCAGATGACAGTTCGGGTATCAGCACCACCGGTAGCCGTTGACGATAACAGCACCACCGATATCAATACAGCAGTAACGATAAACGTACTGGCCAATGATACCGATTGCGCAAACGACCTTGTACCTTCAACAGTCATCAATACCTCAGAACCAACACACGGAACAGTGGTATTAAATGCTGACGGCAGCTTCACCTACACACCGGAAAATGATTATACAGGAAGCGATAGCTTCACCTACACGGTATGTGATGCCGAAGGACTCTGTGATGAGGCACTGGTAAGTATTACCATTGAAGGAACCCCGGTTATACAACTGATCGCTGTTGATGATGAGTACACCACTGCTTTCAACACAGAAAAGGAAGTGATGAACCTGGAGAATGACATCTACCCGGAGCAGGTAAGCCCGGTAATAACCATACTTGATCAGCCACTGCATGGAACCATCACATTACACGGTGACATGAGCGCCACTTACAAGCCTCAGGCAGATTATTATGGAACCGATACCTACAGGTATATCCTTTCAGACCTCAACGGAATGGCCAGGGCCGATACAGCCATAACGGTCATCACCATTGAAAATAAGACAGAGCGTGATACCATCACCATCTACAATGTAATAACACCGGATAATGATGGACATAACGATACCTGGATTATTGAAAACATCGAAGAATATCCTGACAATGAGATCCTGATCTTCAACCGTTGGGGCGACCAGTTGCTGCAGTTCGAGCATTATGACAACTCAAGTGTGGTATGGAATGGGACCAACAAATCGGGTGATAAATTACCGGCGGCAACCTACTATTACATCATCAGGTTACGCGACATACAGAAGGTTTATACCGGCTGGGTAATAATCCATGCACCTAAATAATCCCTGACCATTGAGAGATCAAGCAATAAAAATGACCAAGTTAAACAGCATGAAGATGAAAAAGACAGCAATAATAATAACCCTGATGTTAATGGCATACTGTGGATACTCCCAAAGGGATGCCTTGTACAGCCAGTTCATGTTCAACAAGTTGATCATCAATCCGGCCTACTCAGGAAGCCGGGATGCATTAACGCTCACATTACTTGACAGGTATCAATGGGTAGGTTTTGGCGACGGGTCACCACGAACACTCACTTTCAGTGCCCATACGCCGCTCAGGAATGAGAAGATAGCCCTTGGCATGTATTTTTACAACGACCGCACAGGACCATTCTCTGATGTAGGGTTCATGGGCAACTATGCATACCGTATCAGGCTGTTCAATGGTATCTTGTCATTGGGTTTGCAGGCAGGTTTTAACCAGGTGAATGTAAACTGGGATGAAGTAAAGTTCTATGATCCGAGTGACCCACTTCGCAGCTATCAGCCCAAGAACTCACTGATGCCCGATGCCAACTTCGGAGTTTATTACTATACCAAAAACTATTACCTGGGAGTATCATCCAAGCAGTTGTTTGAAAGCCAGTATGGCAAGGTAGAAAGTGAGATTGATGGTGAGAGCACCTATGCAAAGCTGGCACGTCATTTTTATGGCATGGCAGGTGCAGCAATCCCATTTACTGAAAAAGTGGTCTTCCGCCCGGGCTTTATGTTCAAGTATACGGACAATGCACCGCTGAACTTTGATATCAATGCAAGCTTTTTGTTCAATAATCTGATCTGGTTGGGCGCATCATACCGAACCAACTATAATGCTATCACCACCAAGAATGCGCTGGTGTTTATGGCAGAACTTAATTTAACCAAGAACTGGCGACTGGGATACTCATACGATTCGTACCTGAGTGACATCAGGCTGTATAACCAGGGTTCACACGAGATCATGATCTCATATGAAGCCAATATCTTCAAGCCAAGGGTATTAACCCCAAGGTACTTCTAGATATGGAGCCTCTGAACTGGTAGATAGTTATCAGCCTCAGATACATCCACACAAGGAAACCACAGTATGAAGTTAAATTAATGAATTACAGGAAGTAAAAACAACCCAAAAAGATGAAAACCAGATATATCATAATAGCCTTGTTGCTGGCATTAATATCTACCACTACCAACATACAGGCCCAGATAAGAAAAGCTGAGCGACTGTACAGGGAGTTTGAGTATGCCAAGGCAGCCCCGGTGTATGAACGTATAGCAGGCAAGGAAAATAAGAACACCCCACTGGCTTTACGCCGGCTTGGTGATATTAACCGGTTATCGGGCCACTTTGGCAAATCAGCCGAGTGGTATGAGAAATCAATAGCCACCGGAGCAGCCGATGCTGAAGTCTATATTAACTATGGCCAGGTACTCAGAAGCCTGGGCAAGTATGAAGAGGCCATTGCACAGTTTGAAAAGTACCAGACGGTTAACCCACAGGATACCAGGGCTAAAATCTATGCTGATTATTGCAAACAGGTGCTGAGCAAGAGTGAAGCAGCCGAGTTGTATGAGGTATATAATGCCAAAGGAATGAACTCGGCATTTGCTGACTTCTCACCGGTTGTCAGGGATGGGAAGGTGATTTTTACCTCCGACCGCTCAGCCAGCACCGGAAGTAAGCGATATGGATGGACGGGAGCCGATTACCTTGACCTGTACATATCAGATATGCCGGATGTAAATAATCCTGAGAAGGAGATAAAGAATAAAGCAGAGAAGTTCTCTTCAGAGTTAAACATGCCTTTCCATGATGGTCCGGGTACCTTTACGGCCGACAACAATACCATCTGGTTTACCCGGGTTTACCGTAAAATGGGGGAAGTAGATTCATCAAGGTTTTACACCAACAAGTTAAAAATATACACATCCACCTATGATGGCAAAAAGTGGTCAGAACCACAACCTTTTTACCTGAACAGCGAAGAATACTCGGTAGGCCATCCGGCAATCACTTCAGATGGAAAGACCTTGTACTTTGTCTCTGATATGCCGGGAGGCAATGGTGGCACGGATATTTACTCAGTTGAACTGACTGAGGCAGGCTGGAGCAACCTCAAGAACCTGGGAACGGATATCAATACCTTCGGCAACGAAATGTTTCCTTATGTTGACTCAAAGGGAAGTTTATACTTTGCTTCCGATGGTTGGCCGGGTTTAGGCAGTCTGGATATCTTCAAATCAACCAATAAAGAGGGCAAGTGGACAAAACCTGAGAATTTAAGGGATCCGGTAAACTCACCGGCCGATGACTTTGGCTTTTTCAAGAATGGAGAAATAGCAATGTTTAGTTCAAACCGCCTTGAAGGTTCAGGAAGTGATGATATTTATTTTGCCTCTGAGATCAAATACGCTGACTCGGTAATGGTCTCAGGATTGGTCAAGGACCGTCAGGATGGGACTCCACTGGCCGATGCAACCGTGTTGGTATGGGATGAGCAAACAGCAGATGTGTATGTGCTTAAAACCGACAATACCGGGGCCTACAATATTAAACTTAAAACGGGCCACACTTATGTGTTTAAGTCAGTGAAGAAAGGATTTACCACCGACTGCCTGAACTTAAACCTGCCGCAGTTTACACGCAGCACCGAGATGAAAAACCGCGACCTTCTATTAATGAAGCGTAAGGTAGATGCAATGTTCAGGTTGGAGAGTGTGTATTATGACTTCGATAAATACAATATCCGCAAGGATGCACGGGTTGAACTTGACAAGGTGGTTGACTTTTTGAAACAGAATCCTGATGTAAAGGCAGAACTTGGTTCACATACCGATTGCCGCGGAAGCTTCAGGTATAACGACCGCTTGTCGGAAAGAAGATCCAACTCGGCAGTAAAGTATATCATTGATCGTGGAATCTCAAAACAGCGCATCACTGCCAAGGGATACGGAGAATATCAACTGGTGAACAAGTGCTCTGACGGAGTTGAATGTACTGAGCAGGAACACCAGGATAACAGGCGTACTGAGATCAAAATCACCGGTTTATCCAACGAAACACAGGTGGATGTGGCAGAACCACTGGAAGCTTATCGCAACGGACAGAAAATCAAACTGACTGACCTGGCCACCGATTTCTTCACCAACTGCGGAGAAGACAAAGGTATTTAAGCTGCCATAATAATGGCATAAGGATTTAATGCTTTTTTAAATAGCCCCCTTTTTCCTTTTAATACGTTTCCCGGGAAAGCCTTTGAAAGAGGGCTTTCCCTTTTTTTTTGAATATTCAGTATTCAGATTCAGCTCCGTCCGGTGTCATCTGCATGCGATAAAGTCAGACGGCTGAGCGTTATAATTAAATATCTATATTTGTATTTCAACTACCGGAACGGCTAAATAATTCCGGTTAAGTGACACAGCATATGACTGGGAAAGTAGTGGTTTATCATTATTCAAAATGTAAAAAGTCGAGAGCAGGATTAGAGTATCTAAGGAATCTTGGTGTTGATCCCCTGGTTGTTAATTACATTGAGGACGGACTGGACCATGAACAACTTAAAGAGCTGTTATGCAAGCTTAACCTGCCAGCCTTTGAAATGGTCCGACAGCAGGAGGAATATTATAAGGAAACACTTAAACATCAAGACATTTCAGAAGACCAATGGATTGATATTCTTATTGAAAACCCGCGGCTGTTAAGGCGCCCGATAGTTATTTTCAACGATGGAGCTGTAGTTGCTGATCCACCGCAAAACGCAGATAAATTATTAACCGCATATATTAAGTAACATGAAAACCAGAATTGAACACGACACAATGGGCGATATTGATGTGCCCGCCGATAAATATTGGGGAGCTCAGACCCAGAGGTCATTAGAAAACTTTAAAATTGGTGACGGTAAAATGCCTGTTGAAATTATCAGGGCATTTGCAATTCTCAAAAAAGCTGCCGCCCTCACCAATAATGAACTTGGGGTTCTGTCACCTGAAAAAACCGATTTAATTGCAAAGGCTTGTGATGAAATTCTGGAAGGTAAGCTAGATGACCAATTCCCTTTGGTTGTATGGCAAACCGGTTCAGGCACACAATCAAATATGAACGTTAATGAGGTGATCTCAAACAGGTGTCACGTATTAAACGGCGGTGTTCTTGGTGAAGGTAAAAGCCCTGTACACCCTAATGATGACGTAAATAAGTCGCAGTCATCAAATGATACTTTCCCGACTGCCATGTCAATTGCCGCATATAAAATGCTCATGGAAACCACATTGCCGGGAGCTGAAATGCTTAAGCAAACCCTGGCAAAAAAGTCAGCTGAATTTAAAGATATCGTTAAAATTGGAAGAACACACCTGATGGATGCCACGCCATTGACATTAGGACAAGAATTTTCGGGTTATGTTTCACAAATAGAGCATGGCACTAAAGCCATTAAAAATTCCTTATCACATTTGAGTGAACTGGCTTTAGGCGGCACTGCCGTTGGTACAGGCATAAATACACCTAAAGGATATTCTGAATTGGTTGCCAGCAAAATAGCTCAACTTACCAGTCTGCCATTTGTTACTGCGCCGAACAAATTTGAATCACTTGCAGCACATGATGCCATTGTTGAATCATCAGGTGCCCTGAAAACACTGGCTGTTAGCTTAATGAAAATTGCCAACGATACCCGATTACTTGCATCAGGGCCACGTTCAGGCATTGGTGAAATCATACTTCCGGCCAATGAACCCGGATCATCCATCATGCCCGGAAAAGTAAACCCAACCCAGAACGAAGCACTTAGTATGGTGTGCGCACAGGTTATAGGCTGTGATGTTGCTATAACGGTTGCCGCTACCCATGGACATTTTCAGCTAAACGTGTTTAAGCCGGTCATCATATTTAATTTCCTCATGGCTGCCCGCCTGCTTGGTGATGCCTGTGTTTCATTCAACAATAACTGTGCTGTTGGAATAGAAGCAAACCTCCCTTTTATTAAAAAGAACCTCGAAAACTCCCTTATGCTGGTTACATCACTCAACACCCATATAGGATATGAGAATGCAGCCAAAATAGCCAAAAAAGCCCATGCCGAAGGAACAACCCTCCGCCAGGCTGCCATTGAATTAGGCTTAGTCACCAATGAACAGTTTGACGAATGGGTTGATCCCGCGAAGATGATTTGAGTATTAAAGGAAAAAGGAAAAAGTGGTTGGCAGACTACCGGTAGTCTACTTAATTAAGGTAACCGCATCTGTTCCGTAGGGGGTAACTATCTTCAGAATGTAAACACCTTTCCGGTGGGCGCGGGGAAAGATCGAGTGCAGGTTTATTGCATTCACACCTGTTTCCTGTACCTGGATGCTGGCAGTCTCATTGCGCCCCAGGGCATCTGTCAGAATAAACCGTACTTCTCCTTTTTTCCCGGCAACAAATGAAATTACCGATGAAGAATGGAATGGATTGGGTGATACTTTGAGGGCAATTTCCTTATTTACCGGAATGTTTGCAACCGGGGTCAGGTGATCAAGGATGCGGTAACTCATGGCTAGTTCGCTGCCACCGCTCTCAAAAACCCTTGTATAGAAACAAAACAGGGTATCACCGTTGATTGCAAGTGCAGGGAATGCAGGCAATTCAGAAGAAGTTGACTGCTCAATAATTTCATGTGTCCACTGAGTTCCATTAAAGAAATGATATTTTAGATCGTAAATGTCATTCATCAAATCATTCACATTTCCGGTTAAGTGAATGTAATTTGCATTGTCACTTATCCCGCTTCCCATTACAAAACCCGGGTCATCAATCCGGGTGATTTGATCCCAGCCTTCTGTGGGAGCATAGTGCTTAGAATTACCTGCATTATCTTCAATATCGTACCATACGGCATAAACCTCATCAGAAGGTGTTGCAACAGGAACTATGGCTGATTCGTCCATAAAGGAACTGTTTTGGCTGTCTGCGATAATATTTGTGGCCGACCAGGAGTTTCCGGTAAGTGATGCATGCTCAATACTACTGTCGTCGTTTGAAGTTCTGTACCAGAAACAATGGATGGTTCCATCCTGGCTTTTTACCACTCTCGGGTTAAAGGCCTGATCTGTATTTGCAGGAACCGTCAATTGCGTGACCTGAGCCGGATTTGATGCGCTGAATTTTATATGTTTCAGCAGGGTCGATTCTCCATTTTCAGCATAAGCCACATAAATCACATGGGGATCCTGTTGTGCATCAATAAATAACTGGGGATAGGCATTAAACAGATATTCGTTACCTGAAACCAGAACGGGTTGTGACCACTGTCCACCGGTTGGTTTCGAAGTATATACTATTCCCCATGAGCCGTTGGGCAAAAAACAGGTGTAAGTAACATGTAGCCTTCCGTCACTTGAAATTGCAATTGAAGGCACCATTGCACTTGAATTCACATCTGATGGGAGTATTTCCATCTGACTCCACACACCATTGGCATAGCTGGCATGGGCCAAAACATTCCTTTCATCTGTAACCTTATTGGTCCAGACCAGGTGAATAACACCTGACGGATCTTTTTCAGTAACGATTACAGGGGAAACCCAGAAGGGACCGGGTTCAGGTACTGCTGTCCCCTGGAATAGCGTTTGCGGTGATGACCATTGAGCAAAAACAGAAGGTACAAAGGCCATCACACTCAACACAATGAAAGCCAATCCTTTTAAATAACCTGAGTAAAAGTAAATTTTCATAGATCTTCTCTTTTAGTTTTGTTAGTTTGGTTTTTTTACGAACACAAACCAACAATTATGCCAACGCGCTGCATACGTTGAAAATAGTGATAAGCCGGTAAATTACCTATAATCATCACAGTTATATGATATCCGAAAGCGGGCATTGAGATGTTCGGAGATGGACGATATATAGAGTAACTGGTAGCAGTCATCACCCTGGCCATAAAGTCCCTTGATTCTATAATACCATTCTAGTGATGACGTCTGTAAAAATACGTTCAGAAGTCGAACAGAAGATGTAAAGAAGTCGTATTTCATACGTATTCTATACGTGTTTTATACGTATTTCATACGTGTTGACACGTATAAAATACGTATGAATAATGTTTGAATGACGTGTATAATACGACTTCATTACAGCTTCTAAACATCTTCTTAACAAAATCTATATTTATTTGACTAAGGTTTATTATTGTTGCCTTTTACACTGCTTAATCAGCACAATATAATGCTAGGGATCCTTAACACGCTTCGACCTGCTAAAAGATAGCAGCCGGTCACTGAGCGTAGCCGAAGGGCGGTATGATTAAGTGAAATTTATGCTTTTGTTAGAGTTAATAACTTCAAGCCATCAGATTAATGAAACACAGTCAATTAGATGGTTGGCTGACGTTTTAGCATGCTGTAAAGAGAATAGTTTCAGGTCCTGTTTGATGTGATTCGCTCATTTCACCTTCATCTTCCAAACATAATAATACTTAACCAGTAACTGTTTACGGTATACCGGTATTGTATCCGGTGGCTGGATGGAAAAGTCTTTTTCGTAATTCCAGCGGGGGTCTTCAAAATCATAGCTTGAGGAAATGAAATAGGCATTCATGTGAGGTTTAATACCTCCTCTGTATTCTGTAATCCAGGCATATTTGTGGGTGCGTTCAAGCGGCGCCAGGGTGAGAAGGGTTATGCCGTTTGGACGGGCAACATAATAATCGATGTTTGCAGCAGGAAACCACCGGTGGGAGATGATGACGGCCGTTGAATCCATTTTGCCTGTTTGTAAATCACTGTGGTAGAGTTTAGTGAAACCCGCATTCAACTGCTTCCAGCCATACATATCGAGGGTGATATCTTTCCAGCCAAGCCTTTTGCCGGTTGCAGGGTCTATTCCTTTATTAAAAATTACACCTTCAAAGAGTTGAAGCAACGCCAGGGTAATAACCAGTACCAGCACCAGCAGGGCCGCGGCAATACTGCGGGGAATAGCAAGTCCCTTTCTTCCACAAGTAGTATTCTGACGGATCCAGGCAGCCGTTAACGGGATTAGTGTTACATAAGCGGGACCTGACCAGTGGGGGAGGGTTGACCTGAAGAGTGATATGACGAGAAATATTAAAATCAGCGGCAATGCAATATTTACAAGCAATCTGATGCTTTTATTGCCCGGGCATAATTTGTGTTTATAAAATGAAATGAGGGCGATAAGTGTCAGGAAAAAAACAACCGGGTTGTTGTAAAGTATTTGTCCGGCAACTTCCTTTGCGAAGGTATCAAGCCTGAAGAGTTTGTTGGTAACCTCTATACGGTCGCTGTGGAAAGTGAAACTGATAAAGTCATGCTGGTAATTCCATATGATGACCGGTATAAAGCATATAAATGCCACTACAACACCCAAATACACATACCATTTTTTAAACCATTGCCGGTTACGCAGAAAGTACAGGAATGTGCCGAAAAGAATGAAAGCAGAAGTGTATTTCGATAAAAGTGCCAGTCCGGTGCATAATCCGGCAAGCAGGAACCATACAGCGGTTGCTTTTTCACTGGTTGAAAGGGTGCTTTTTGTTTCTTCTTTTTCAATGGATTTAAGCAGGAAGAGCAGGGCAGCCAGCCAGAAAACCATCTGAGGGCCATCGGGCATCATAAAAAGGCCTGTAATTACAAAGCCATAGAACGATGAAGTATAAAGCAGGGCAGCATACCATCCTGTTAGGCGGTCGCCAATCTGCCTGCCTATGAGATAAATCAGCCAGGTGCTCAGGGTTCCTGAAAATACAGCTGCCAGTCGTATCCATCCTTCTGCCTGGAAGGTAAGGTTAAGGGTGAAGAACTGAATAAACCAGCCTACCATTGGCGGATGATCGAAATGGCTTAAATCGGGATAAAGGGCATAATTGATATAATAAACTTCGTCGTTGCCCAGCTCAACCAATGAGCCTATCACCAAACGGGCAACAGCCGATATGATCAATAATAATATCAATCGATACCGGCTGAAGAATCCTTTAAATTCAGTCATCATTAAATCATGTCAAACCCTGACATCAGTTTTACATACAAACGCAGTACCAGTTCTTTAAATACAGGCGCAGTTATAGTTGTTAAAATACAAGGGTAGAAATACTGTGTGCAGGACTTTTTGCCGGCACTGCCTGTGAATCAACCCATAAGAAATAATCGGTATCCTTATCTGTTTTATTCATTACAATAACCACAACAGAGCCGTCGGGATTTACAAAGGCTGTTGACAGCAACTGGCTACGGCTGGGAGATGCGATGATTCTCTTTGCCCCCGGTTTAATGAATTTCGAAAAGTGACCTATATAATAATAGGAGTTGGTGTATTTTATTTCACCGGTGCGCGTATCGCCATGAACGGGTGCAAAGCAGAAATTGCCGACATGATTGGGGCCTCCGGTTTCATCAAGCAGTATGTTCCAATCGGTCCATGCTTCGGCACCATTGTTAAAATCGTGGATCATTGATTCACCATATTCTTCCCCCAGCGACCATCTTTCATATTCAGCAGGATTGAAACTTTCAGCTGTTCCTTCGGTGAAAACCATATGCATATCGGGGAATGCCTCTTTAACTTTGCGAACATTATCAAACATCGGGTCACCGCCACTCCAGTCTTCATACCAGTGGAAAGCAATTCCCCAGGCATACTTCTTTGTTTCAGGATCAGCAAAATAAGTTTGGGCTCTTTGGTAAATGAGGTCACGGTTATGGTCCCACATCATTATCTTTTTATCCTGCAAACCGGCTTTTTGCATGGTTGGGCCTAAGTTCTTTACCAGGAAATTGCGCTCTTCTTCAGCGGTAAAAATGCAGCTTTCCCAGGTTTGTTTGGCCATAGGTTCATTCTGGATGGTTATTCCCCAAACGGGAATACCTTCTTTTTCGTAAGCTTTAATGAATTTCACGAAGTAGTTAGCCCACGGCTGGTAAAATTCAGGGAGCAGTTTTCCGCCATGTAACATATCTTTGGTGTCTTTCATGAAAGCCGGGGGACTCCATGGGCTGGCATAAAGAACCAGTCCGCCCGATTTCCTGATAGCAGCTTTAATAAGAGGAATCCTGAATTGTTTATCGTGTTCAACGCTGAAAGACTTTAACTCAGCATCACCCTCATTTACATAAGTATAACTTCCGCTTGAAAAGTCGCAACTATGTATGTTAACCCGTGCCAGGTTATAACCAATACCTTTATCCTTATCGTAATAGGCAGTGAGCACTTCCTCTTGTTTTTCCCTGGGAAGTTTGGCAAAAGTTTCTGCAGAAGCATCAGTAATGGCGCCACCAATACCAATAAAATCCTGGAAAGTTTTGGTAGGGTCAACGAAAACGCAAACCTGGGTTTCAAAAGGTTGTCCGAACGACTTAAAGTTTTCAACAGAAGTTTGAGTCAAGCGGTAATCAGTATTTTCAGCGGTAGTATAAACAGTTACTTTTTTAACTGTCGGAGCATATTTAACCGTCTTTTTTTGTGCAGATGAATTTAAAGAGCTAAATAATATAATGCTCACAAAGACAATAAGATACCTGATTTTCATGGGCGTAAATTTTATTTCTGTAAAGATATTCTTTTTGCATGTCAGTAAACAAACTTCGTGGCATATTGATTATTGCAGGACAAAATTGGAGATTTTCATAAAAAATAGGTGAAAAAGTCATAATTTTCGGCCGTTTTTGTGAAAATTACAGACTATTCGAGTGAAATAGTGTTTATTAGAATAGTCTTTTCAGCAATAACGCTGTAGCTAAGTAGTTTAGAAACAGTATAAATTGTATATCATAAAGAGAAAATAGGGTTTCTTAAAAAGATAAATGCCCGAATATTTGTTATATGGGCTAATCCTAATTATCTTTGTGTTGGCTACACATGCCAGTTCAATACATTTGAAGCTATTGAAAGTATAGTAATAATCAAATTGAATTTTAACAAAACCAACTAAAAACCATGAAACAAACATTGAAATTAAGCTGGGTATTTATAGCGCTCCTGGCTCTGGTTGTTGTATCTTCTTGTAAGAAAGATGATAACAACGATGCAAAAGAAGTGATTGCCGGTTTTACGTACACCGTTGATGCTACAAACACATTGATGTACACTTTCACCAATCAGTCACAAAATGCTACTTCTTACAGTTGGGATTTTGGCGATGGCCAGACTTCAACTGATGCTAATCCAACTCATACTTATGCAGCTGCCGGAACTTTTAATGTAAAGTTAACTGCTACAGGTGCCGGTGGAAATGATGTGATCACACAACCTATTACTGTGGTTAATGCTAACGAGCAATTAAACATTCTTACAGGAGGAGATGCCAAAACATGGAAATTAGTTAGATCAGCTGAAGGTGTATTCCCTCTTTTGGTTGCACCACAGGACAATTCAGCAGTTTGGTGGACTCTAGGTGGAAATGAACCACTTGCTAATCGTCCATGTATGTTAGATGACGAATGGACATTCAAACAAGACGGTACAATGGAATTCAGAGCCAATGGTACCTATTGGGGTGAAGAAAAAGTTGGCAGTACTTTAATTTTTGCTGCAGATTTGGCAAACACATGTAATTCAACAGATGATATGCGTGGTCCTAACGGAGAAGATCTTTCTGTATGGGGTGATGGTGACCATCAATTTGACATTACAAATGGTAATTTAACCGTTACAGGTTTAGGTGCCTACATTGGACTTGTTAAAATAGGCACCGGTGCTGAGGTAGCTGTACCACAGGAATCAGTTACTTATGAAATTGTTAAATTGACTGAAGGAGATGTTGATACATTGGTACTTGATTCAAAATACAATACAGGTGATGCAACACCTATTCCAGCATATTGGAGAATAGTTCTTGTACATTATGATAATCCAAATGATGAACCCCCAATTCCAGGTCCGGCACCTTCTGCAGGTTTTACTATATCAGCTAACGGGCTTACAGTAACACTTACCAATACTACAACAAATGCCCAGGGTGTAACTTATACATGGGATTTTGGTGATGGACAAACTTCATCAGAAGCTAATCCTACTCACACTTATGCTGCAGCCGGAGCTTACACTATTCATCTATCAGCTGAAAATACCAATGGCACTGGCCAAATTGGAAAAATGATCATTGTTTCTGAAGTTGCCCTGACTGATGCAATATTACAAGGTGGCGCATGGAAGATTCGTAATGCTGAGACATCTATTTTCGTTGGCCCTGGTGTTGGTTCACCTGACTGGTGGCAAGTTCCTATTGCTGACATGCAGGAAGGCGGAGCATGGTTCTGTTTGATGAATGATGAATTTATTTTCAGTGCTGGTGGTGTATATGAATACAAGACCAATGGTGATGCCAGGAATGATGGATATAAAAATCAACCAGGCGGTTGTTTCACAGATGCTGAATTAGCTACCCAGGATTTCCCATTCCTTTCAGCAACTCATTCTTATACACTTAATACAGATGATCCTGCACATCCTTACATTATTTTAACCAATGGTCCTTCACAGGCTGCTTTTATTGGCTTCTATAAAGGATATTATGGTGGTGAAAATGATGGTAATGCTACTGCTCCTAATGGTGGTTTAAACACTAACAGGTATGAAGTGCTTGGATATATGACACAGGATAATAAAGAATATTTGTTACTTTCTGTTGACCTCAACGGCGCTACCGAAGGTGGTAATGGCTGGTCAGTGGTTTTGGAAAGGTAATTTTCAAAAATTCTTAGTTCATAAAAAATCAAGAGTGAGATTTCAATGTATTTCTCGCTCTTGATTTTTTAAACTAATATGCACTTATGAAGATATATCTACTTGCTTTTTTGATTATATGCAGTTCACTATCATTTGCACAAAAGGAGTCATTATTCTGGAGTGATGAATTTGATGGTTCAGGTGCGCCTGATTCTGTTAAATGGTCATACAACCTGGGCGATGATGGATGGGGGAATAATGAAGTTCAGAATTATACCAACAAATTAAGCAATGCCCGCCGTGAAAATGGCAAACTGATCATTGAAGCGGTTAAGGATAATGATAATTGGACATCGGCCAGGCTTTTAAGTAAGGGAAAGTTTGAATTTACCTATGGACGTATAATTTTCAGGGCTAAACTTCCTGCAGGAAGTGGTACATGGCCAGCTTTATGGCTGCTTGGCGCTAATGATGATAAGGTTGGATGGCCTGAATGCGGCGAAATTGATATTATGGAATACATAGGCAGAAGGCCCGCAACTGTTCAGTGTGCATTACATACACCTGCCAGTCATGGCAACACGCAGTATGTTGGTTATACCTCTGTGCCTGATTTTGATTCCGAATTTCATCTTTATGAAGCAAACTGGTCACCTGATAAGATTGATTTCAGCGTTGACGGCAAAATCTATTACACTTACAACCCTGAATTAAGGGATAAAAATAACTGGCCCTATGACCATCCATTCTTTATTATAATGAATATAGCTATGGGTGGCGGTTTAGGCAGTGATGAAAAATTTGAAACAAACGGATTGAAGAACGGTATTGACCCTAAACTTGTGAATGCAAGGATGGAGGTTGATTACGTTAGGGTTTATAAAAACTGACGCAATAAATTGCGTCTTTTCAGATATATGACGACGCAATCATTGCGTCACTGTTGGGGATATATAATAGCGCAACCATTTTAAACCGAATATATGAAACGATTATTGACACTCATGTTTTTAGTCCTGTTTACCCTGGCTGGTTTTGCACAGGGAAGGGTAATATCAGGAAAGGTGACTGATGAATCAGGCACCGGACTGCCGGGCGTAACAGTTTTGGTTGTTGGAACAACCAATGGCACGGTTACTGACCTGGATGGAAATTATAAGATTACGGCCAATCAGGGAACCCTGCGATTCAGCTTTATTGGCTTCACTACCCAGGAAATTCTAATTGGCACTCAAAACACGGTTAATGTAACATTAGCTGAAGAATATACCGAACTCAACGAAGTTGTGGTAATTGGTTATGGCACACAGCAGAAAAAGGATTTAACAACTGCAGTGGTGACAGTTGATGAAGAAGAATTTAAAGACAGGCCAATCCAGAATGCCCAGCAGGCCCTGCAGGGGAAGGCTGCCGGAGTTCAGGTAACTCAACCATCTGGTAAACCTGGTAGTTCTTTATCAATCAGAGTGAGGGGAGCTACATCAGTTTTGGCAGGCAACGAACCTTTATATGTTGTAGATGGTTTGCCAACAACGGATATAAGAGGTTTGAATCCAAATGATATTGCTTCAATGTCTGTATTGAAAGATGCTTCATCAGCTGCCATATATGGTGCAAGGGCAGCAAATGGTGTTGTTCTTATAACTACCAAGAGAGGGCAGACAGGTACACCAAATATTAGCTTTAACGCTTATTATGGTGTAAATCAGTTGAGAAAGGGCCTTGATGTTTTAACTACAAAACAATATCGTGACCTTATGACCGACATGGGTCAGAGTTGGGACCCATCATGGTCAGGCTATACCGATTGGAATAAAGAAGTATTTCAAACAGGTAATCACCAGTCATACCAGGTTTCGGTTTCAGGTGGAGATGAAAAATCAAAGTATTTTGTATCAGGGGGCTATTTAACTGTTAATGGAGTAATTCACCCTGCCAGATATGACAGATACAGTGTAAGGGTTAATCTTGACAATAAGCTCAGTAAATGGCTCACTCTTAATACCACAGTCAATGTTCTGGATATGTCCACTAAGGATACACCTGATAACCTAAGTTCAGGAAGAGGTGGTGTGATCATGAGTGCCCTGAATACACCTCCATTCCTGTCAGTTTATAATGCTGACAGAACCCAGTTTGCATCAAACCCATTCCAGCCTTCATGGGAAAATCCGGTAGCATATATGCAGGGTGCAGATCAGGAAAGCATCGACCGGCGTGTATTCGGAAGTGTCGCCGGCACTGCTGAAATCATTAAAGGCCTTAGTTATACTTCCAGGTTGGGCTTAGATATGAATAATCATGAATGGAACTATTATCTTGACCCTTTCAGGACAAATTATGGTAGACAAAACCATGGAATTGGTCGCGCTGACAAGTCAGTCACCAATTCAGTGCTCTGGGAAAACACTTTAACTTACAAAACAGATATAGGGAAAAGTACTATTGAAGGTCTTGCAGGTAGTAGTATACAAAAACAAAGATGGTCACAGTCATATCTTGATGGATCTAATTTCCCGTCTGATACCAATGTTCGTACTCTTTATGCTGCCAATACCATTACAGGAGGCACAAACAGAAGTGAATGGTCACTGGCTTCTTTCTTTGGAAGAGTTGCCTATGATTATAACGACCGCTATTATTTAACTGTAAGTTTAAGGCGTGACGGATCATCAAAGCTTGCCAATCATTGGGGTACCATGCCATCAGTTTCAGCTGCCTGGCGCATTTCAGCTGAAAACTTTATGCAGGGAATTGATTTCATTGATGACCTTAAGTTAAGAGGAAGCTGGGGGCGTAATGGAAACCAGGAAGGAATATCAGACTATGCACGATTTGGCCTGATCAACTATTACCGTGTAACACCTGACCCAAATGCTCCACTTTCGGGACCCGGAAGTGTGAGAGTGACTTATGGAAATCCAGACCTTAAATGGGAAACAACTGATCAGACTGACCTCGGATTTGACCTGACTACTCTAAATGGACGGTTAACATTTACTTTTGATGCATACATCAAAAAAACCAGGGATGTTCTTTTAAATGTGAGTTTGTCTAATACTCTGCCTATTACAAGTATTCAAACCAATGCTGGTGAAATTGAAAACAAGGGTTTTGAATTCAATATTCATTCAGTTATTCTTGACAAACCGGTTAACTGGACTACTGATCTTAATATGAGCTTTAACAAGAACAAGGTGGTTTCACTTGATTATACTGATGTTTATTATTTTGGCAGAATATACAGCAATAACCAGGAAGTATCAGTAGTCAGGGCAGGACTTGAACTTGGAAGTTTCTTTGGATATGAATCAGAAGGTGTTGACCCCGAAACAGGGGATATTATCTATAAGGATGTGAATGGAAATGGCGTCTTCGATACGGGTGACCGTACTGTTATTGGAAGCGGCCAGCCTGATTTCATTTTTGGCTGGACAAATACATTCAGCTATAAGAAATTTGATCTGAGCATATTCTTCCAGGGTAGTTATGGAAATGAAATCTACAATGCTTCAAGAGTAGACCTTGAAGGTATGTTCGACAGTAAAAATCAACTTACTACAGTTTTAAACCGATGGACACCGGAAAACAGGAATACAGACATTCCAAGAGCTCGTTTCCAGAATCTTGACAATGTGCGTAACTCTTCAAGGTTTATTGAAGATGGATCTTACATGCGTCTTAAATCAGCTACTTTATCGTACAGACTGCTTGATAACTATAAGTTTATTAAGGTTTTGTCGTTATATGTTACTGGTGAAAACCTGCTGACTTTTACAAAATACAGCGGGTTTGACCCTGAAGTAAACGCTTACGGAAACAGCGCAGTGGAACTCGGTATTGATTATGGTACTTATCCTCAGGCACGGTCTATTATTCTTGGTGTAAATGTTAACTTCTAATGCTGAAATTAAAATGAAAAAATATATAGGAATCGGGCTTATAGCTATTGGCTTGCTGCCCTTAACATCATGTGAAGATTTTCTTGATCTCAAGCCTGTATCACAAGGAGTTGCAGTTGACAATCTGTCATCTGATTCAATAGTATATGCCAGTGGCGAAGAGGCTGAAGCTGCACTCGCCGGTATTTATTCAGAATTCAGGAATGAATACTGGGAACTTGATTACTTTGTAAATGGGGATGCCCAATCAGATAATTCTTATGCCGGTGCTGATAATCCTGCAAATTTCCAGATTGACGAAATGAGAATTGATGCTATCAATTCAAATGTCAGTCGCGACTGGGGATATCTGTATTCCACTATTGGTAAGGCAAACGAAGTAATTAATAATGTTGAAGATGTTGCTGACCTCTCTGCTGAAAGAAAAGCCCAGATTAAAGGTGAAGCCTCATTTATTCGTGCCTTCCATTACTTTCAGTTGGTGCAGTTATGGGGTGATGTTCCCTTACAATTACAGGAAATTAAAACTGTAAGTGTTGAAATACTTCCTGAAATTTATCCGATCATGTTTCCGGCAAGAGCTCCGCAGAGTGAAGTGTATGCCCAGATAATTGCTGATTTGGAACTTGCTGCTTCAACAGCACCCGTGTCAGCTCCGAATAAGGGATATGTTACCAAAGGTGCTGCTAACGCTGTTCTTGCTAAAGTATATGCAACCATGGAGCCGCATGATTGGAACAAAGTGAATGAATATTGCGATAAAGTAATAAGTGGGCCTTATAGTTTACTTGAGAATTATGATGATCTGTGGAATAACCTTGCAGAAAATACAGCTGAATCAATTTTTGAGATCAATTATGAAGGTACATCTTCATCAGGGAACTGGGGGGTTAACATGTTTCAGGGAACTGACTGGAAGAAATTCAATACGCCAACCAATGACCTGATTGCCGCATTCGACGCTGAAGGTGATCAGATACGCAAAGAGGCAAGCATTAAATTTCAGGATGTCTCTGGTAAATGGACTGATCCTTACTGGCCGGCAAATAATTTTCCTTTCATCAATAAATACCGTAACCTGACGTCGCCAAGTCCCCAGAATTATATCATTCTGCGTTTAGCTGATATTATTTTACTTAAAGCTGAAGCTTTGAATGAAACCGGAGATATAACCGGTGCTGCTCAACTTGTTGACATGATCAGGTCGCGTGTTGATTTGGCTAATACTACAGCCGATACGCAGGAAGAAATGCGTTTAGCTATTGAAAAAGAACGTCGTTTGGAGCTTGCATTTGAAGGGCAACGCTGGTTTGATCTAAAAAGAACCGGCCGGGCAATTGAAGTAATGAGCAATCTTAAAGGTCCTGATGGTGAATCGCTTAACTATCCGGTAAATGAAAACCGGTTATGGTGGCCAATTCCTCAGTCAGAATTGGACAATAATACGAAGCTTGTCCAAAACCCGGGATACTAATATTCATTAATAATCCATTGAAGGAGAGGCTGATATCAGAAACATCTGTAATTTTGCCTCTCCTTTTTACTTGTTACAGCATCATTAGATTTACTTAAAGATTAAAATTGACTGATTTGTATTCTCTGAAAACTAAAACCACTATAACCGCTTTGCTTTAAACCAAACGTCATGAAATTCAAAGAATTAATTATGAAAATATATGCTATGAGGTTCGCCGTAATTTTTATGGTGAGCCTTGCAACCATTTTATCCTGCGATGGTAAAGACCCTGATCCGCCAGATGGGCCGGTAATTCCACCTGATACTACCGGTGCACTCGTGTACCTCACAAAAGGTGACCAGAGTGTTTTATTTAATAAAGAAGGGCTCGTTAAGATTAAAACAAGTGACGCCGGTAATTTTCCGCTGATCACTATTGATACCGCTGTGAGATATCAAACCATTGAAGGCTACGGTGCCGCACTTACCGGCTCGTCAGCATATAATCTTAACCGGCGCATGAGTACTGGTTCGAGAAATACCCTGTTGAAAAACCTCTTTGATCCAAATACCGGTATTGGTATTTCTTATCTGAGGCTGACAATGGGTGCATCAGACTTCTCATTAAGCAATTTCAGCTATGATGATGTACCCGCCAATCAAACTGATTTTGACCTTGCCCGCTTCAGTTTAAGTCAGGATACATTAGATGTAGTTCCTATAGCAAAAGAGATACTTGCAATTAATCCCGGAATAACCCTGCTGGGTTCTCCATGGAGTCCTCCGGCATGGATGAAAACCAGTAAGGATATGGTTGGTGGTAAATTACGTACCGATTGCTATGATGTGTATGGTAATTATTTTGTTAAATACATACAGGCCATGGCTGAAAATGGAATTCCAATTGATGCCATCACTCCACAGAATGAGCCACTTTTTGGAACGGCAGGTTATCCGTGTATGGATATGCAGGCCAACGAACAACTTGAGTTTATAAAGAGCTCACTGGGTCCTAAATTACGTGATGCCGGGTTGAATACTAAAATAATTATTTACGACCATAACTGGGATCGCCCCGATTATCCTATGACCATCCTTGATGACCCTGATGCGCGGCAATATGTTGCAGGTTCAGGTTTCCATGCTTATGGAGGAAGTGTAGGTGCCATGACCACCGTTCATAATGCACATCCTGATAAGGATCTCTATTTCACTGAAATTTCAGGTGGTGAGTGGGCAACGGACTTTAGCAGTAACCTTTTATGGAATATGTCAAATATTTTCATTGGTACTGCAAAGAACTGGTCGAAAAATGCGCTGCTATGGAATCTGGCACTTGATGAAGATCACGGCCCAAAGAACAATGGTTGCGGCGATTGTCGTGGTGTGGTTACTATTAACTCAGGATCGGGAGTCGTTACAAAAAATGTTGAGTATTACTCGCTGGCTCATTTTACCAAATTTGTAAGGCCAGGTGCAGTGAGAATTTTCAGCAAGGTAGCAATTGGCATTGCCAATGTTGAGGTGGTAAGTTTCCAAAATACCGATGGATCAAAAGTAATGGTTGCTGCCAATTATGGCGATACCGGTCAGGTGTTTACTATCAAACAAAATAACAAATACATCACCTATACCTTGCAGGGGAAGTCGGTGGTTACTATTGTTTGGTAATTGGTG
>DATGXS010000069.1:0-102879 GCA_035298745.1 Lentimicrobium sp.
AACATGTTTGGTTATCCATCCACCTTAAGGGCTTTGTCAAAGCTTACCCGGCGACCGTCGCAGGGAACCAGATTTCTCGGGGAGCGTTGCACTTACAACTTCCTTCCATTTGGTCGGTTAATTATTAGAAAGGACTAATGCTAAAATATACTTTTACCTCAACGTTTTGGATTCTCTTCTTAGTTTCGTTTGGACAAACAACAACAAAGCAGGATTCCATTGATAAGCCGGTTATTAAGGTTACTTTATTAGGCACAGGCACACCATCGCCGATAATGGAACGGTTTGGAGCTGCTACTTTGGTCCAGGCCGGAGGGAAGATATTTTTATTTGACGCGGGTCGCGGTTGTTTACAGAGAATGAAGCAAGTGAACATCGGCTATGATAGGCTCGAAGCTGTATTTTTCACGCATCTGCATTCAGATCACATCGTTGGGTTCCCTGATTTATGGCTTACCGGCTGGCTCGTATCACAACGAACTGTACCATTAAAGGTATTCGGTCCGGCAGGTACAAAACATATGACCGATTACTTGCAAATGGCATATGAGTTTGATATCGCGATAAGGGTTGCTGATGACAATGTTTTGATAGAAGGCAGTAAACTGGTTACAACTGATATTCAGGAAGGAACAGTTTATGATGAGGATGGTGTAAAAGTGATTGCCTTTTCAGTTGACCATTATCCGGTCGTTCCCGCTTTTGGATACCGGATTGAATATGGCGGTCATTCAGTTGTCCTTTCGGGGGATACCCGTTATTCGGAAAATCTGATCAAGTATGCCCGTGGCACTGATTTGCTCGTGCACGAAGTTGCTATTTCCACCGACACATTGAGTAAATCAGATCCGAAGTACCATATCCTGGCCCACCACATCACACCCGAACAAGCAGCTAAAGTATTTAATGCCGTAAAGCCAAAGCTGGCAGTATTTTCACACATCGTCCGCCTTTACAACGCCCCCACCGTAGATATTCTTAAACGCACAAAAGCCGACTATCCAGGCCCGATAATCTTAGGTGAGGACTTGATGAGTTTTGCTGTTGGTGAAAAAGGAGTTACACAAGTGTCTTTTTAAATTACACCGGGGCGCCCCTCGATGCACTGCGTTTTGGGGCGGCCGGATTAAGAGAAATTTCTTACTCGGCGACCGTCGCAGGGAACATGTTTTGGTTCCTAAAAATAAATCGTGGCACTAATCATCGTCGCGGTGTTGAAATTTACCTTGCCGGGGTTGCCGAACCTGAATGAGCCGTCGTCTGATTTGGTGACATTCCCCTGCGCTTCCACACCAAAACTGAAGTGCTCATCAATGAAATACTCTCCGCCAAAAGCAATGCCTCCAAAAATATCCATCCTGGTGCTCTTGTCGATCATTACTTGTTCGGCATCATTATAAGGAAGATTAATTCCAACACCACCCCTGAGGGTTGCATACGGAGAGACCTTTGCCTGCTTAATATAAAACCTAGCGGCAAGACCGGTTGACAAGTCGGTTGAGTTTTCCTGAACATAGGTCATAGCCACTGACGGAATCAGCGAAAAGCTTTGTGTTAACCTGATGGGCACCGCGATGCCATACTGGTTACCCTGGATGCCTGCAGTAAGACCCAATCGTTTGGTCGTTTGAGCGGAAGTTGAAACAACAAAAAATAAAATTACAAGTGCCAGAAGAGATGTTTTCATAAGTTGCATGGTTTATTCGGTGATGATTAAGTTATCGTAAAGAAGCGTTTTATCGCATAAAACATAAATCCTGTATGCTCCCGGAGGTGCTGTTACATTATAAGACCGGGCTGGTTCAGTTATTTCAAGCCCAAAAACAGGAAACCCGCCGGCAACCATATAAACCCCGTTATTTGATGCACCTGTATTTAGTTCCTGTCCAGCCAATAAAGCCGGAGTAAGCCAAAGCGTGGCATGATCAGTCTGGTTATGGTACTGGATATAGACATTTGAAATTCTCCTTGCCGGATTAGGATAAGGATGACTCATAGAGTACCCGTTTAATTCATTAACACAGTTAGGAACACCCACCACCCCATTAATATCCCCCTGAATGGTAGACATATAATACCCTGTAATAACAGGAATCTCGGAAGTCGGCAACGCAACCTCATCCTGGTCTTTTCCACAACCCACTAAAAACCAAATGATAATAGCCAGATAAAAGGATTTTTTCCACATGATATGGGTAATTTTTTAAGTTTAGACAAATATATAAAAGGTGTTTGGTTAGTGCAATAGGTTTTTGCAGTTACTATAAAAGGGGAGAATGTTCACTTCCAACCACCCTCCCTTAATCCACCCGCACCTCGATGCGCTGTCTCCCTTGCTTTTACTTCGCAAGCGAAATAAAAGCTTCGGTCAAAGCTCACTCGGCGACCGTCGCAGGGAACATGTTTAAGGCTTCCCCCTCACTTCCACTCTTCAAATACATTCCTCCCAATTAAATCTTTGTAATATTTATCCCATTGCAAAAACTTTTTATACTTTGCGGCAAATTAACTATATCAAATACATAACTGATGAAACACTTCTTTACCCTACTACTGCTGTTTTTCGCTTGTTCCCTGTCGGTTTCTTCACAGAATTTAAGTGCCGATGATCCTTATTTAACCGGTGAACAGGAGCCTGGCAGGCATCTTAAGCCAACGGGAATGGTGCCTTTGTATGACAGTATTCTCTTTTACAGGTATGACAGAACAACCGGAATGTATTTGCCTGAGTCAAAGCAAAAGAATTTCTTCTACGACAATCATGGCAATTTAGTATATCGCGATAAGTATGAGTGCTATTATAACATGTCGTATTTGGAATATAGTGAAATGTCGACGTACAATTCGTCAAATCAGCTGGTGCGTAAAACAGCAATTAAAGCAAATAACGATACTCTCAATGATTTGGTGATTGAATATAATCAAAATGGACTACCAACCTTGACACTCTCTAAGGAACTACAATTTGATCAGTATTATATTATCGACTTAAAAGAAGTTAAGAGTTATGATAACAATGGCCGGCTTCTGTCGACAATTACCGACAGGCGTCAGGTTTATTGGGACAGTGTTACCAGGACAAAGCTTGATAATTATTATGAGAATGACCGGTTACAATATGATATTACCAGTGAATGCATAGAGAATAGCTGGACAGAAAAAAAGAAAACCATCTACACGTATAATACTGAAGGAAGAATATCAGAAGCTGTATATAAGACTATGTCAGCTACCGGATCCTGGGATAACCTGACAAAGATCTTGTATGTGTACGATAATATTGGAAATGTATTGGAGCGATTGAGTCAAAAATATGTTGACGGAGCTTGGGTGAATAATACTATTAATTATTTCACTTATGTGGCTGATAAGGTTCTAACCAGACAGATAGAACGTTGGATTGACGGAAATAAGGTACATAATTACAAAGAAAATAATAGTTATGACGCTAATTTGAATCGATTACGTAGCATGAGTTATGTTTGGATTGATACAACTTATGTTTTAGAGACTGATTACAAGTATAGATACGATGCTGACAACTTACTGACGAGTGATTCATATATATTTTACGATTATGAAGCCCCTCAACAAACAATCTATTCTGCTGACAGCACTCTTTACTTTTTCAGGAAAGTATTGTCGGTGCCGGAACCTCAAAAGACAGAAACCGTTTCAATCTATCCAAATCCAACCAACGGGCAGATAAAAGTAAATACCACCACCCGCATAAACAGTGTCGAATTGTACAAAATAACAGGTGAAAGTCTGGGTTCAATAGAAGTTAATTCAAACGTTATAGACTTATCCCATTTCCCTTCAAACATCTATGTGCTAAAAATAATCACCGGCAATGAGGTGGTTTTGAAGAAAGTGGTGTTGATTTAATGTATTCTCGAAACAAAACGCATCAAGGAGAAATCATCATAAGTAGTTTTCCGCCAATTTGAAGAGGTTTCTCGCCCTATAAAACGCATGCAAGCGGTCATTTCGAGAAAGGAGAAATCTCCTCTTATCGAACTTCCGTAAGACACACGAGTGGGCTTCAGTTGGACGCACAATCGTGCCTCACTACGGATCAACGACCAATCACCAATCACCAAAAAGAACTACATTTGCCAAATATCACCACAAAATACTTTCTTATGCGTAGTATTTACATACTTATAATTCTGTGGATTACTTCTTTTGCAGCTTTGGCGCAGCAACATGCTGGTGCTGAAAACGATTCAATACAGTGTGCCGGTTCATGGAAGCAAGGGGTTTTTGGAAATAACGTTGGGAATAATTCAATGAATGTTGCTGACATAGATGGCGATGGAATTAATGAAATTGTAGCGCATGCTTCAGCTTCTTCTTCGTACTGGTTTGTAATGGAATATTCTTCGGCTTCAAATGGCTATGTCCAGTCATGGATTTCAGGAAGTTATTCACAGATTACCTGTATTAAGGTGCTTGACCTTGATTCAAATGGTGATAAGGAAATTGTTGTTGGCCTGGATAATGGTATGATAGAAATCTGGGATGGAGTAAACCTTTCCATGGTGACTTCATTTTTATTACCTATTATATCGGGTGATTACGGCGAGCCCGAGGGTATGCTGGTTGCAGATGCAGATAATGATGGTGTGAAAGAACTTGTGATTAACACACATTCACATATCTATCTCTATAATGCGAATACGTTGAATTATGAAAATTCATTGGAATACGGTGGTTATTACATTGCATGTGGTAATGTTGATTCTGATCCCAATAATGAGATTGTGGTTTCCAAAGGTCAAGTCTTAAGATTAAATGGCACTAATGTGACTGTTCTCTGGCAGTTTGCCAATAGTACTTATGGGTTTGAATGGACAGGGTTAATAGATAGTGATAACGACGGGAAACAAGAGGTTTTCTATGATATTTCACATTACCTGAAGGTTTATGATGCAGATCTTCAGCAGTTAAAGTATGAACTAGCCTGCGAGGCAACTGCAGCGTCTTTTACTATAACTGACACAGATAATAATGGGACAGCTGAATTAATTTATGGTGATTTTCAACCTGGTCATATACATTGTATCAATCCTTCTGATGGGTCCGATTTATGGTCATATTATGTTGGATTTAATAATGTTACTTCCACTACTGTTGCCGATTCTGACCATGATGGATTAAAGGAATTAATCTGGACAGCCGGTGATGCCATGCAGGTGTGTTCAATAGGGACTTTTCAGGAGGAATGGAACAGTCCTACTATTGACGGACCATTTAATGTAAGGGTTGGTGATGTGGACAATGATGGTGAGAAGGAAGTACTTACTTTCTCACAATCGAGTCAGAATGACTATTCCAGTGGTATCCTTACTATTTGGGATGAATCATCAAGGGAAATAGAGTGGCAGTCGAATGAATTTACATTTGATTTCTCATTAAGGGATGTGCTTGATTTTGAGATTGCAGATATTGATAATGATGGCATAACAGAGATTATTGTTGCATCAGGGACATACAATGTGTGGATCTGGGTAATGAATGGACAAACACATGAAATTGAATCTTCACACGATTATACTAACATTAGCAATTTTAAGGCGATTGAAATAACAGATATTGATGACAATGGTAGCCTGGACTATATTTGCTCTTCAGGATCAGCTGTTTATGTCATTAATCCGGCTGATTTTAGTATTCGCTGGAGTAAAAATGTGGTTTATTACGGCGATTTTATGCTGATTGGCAACACTGACACTGATCCTGCAAAAGAAATTGTTGTTTATGGGTGGGGACAAATTGGAATTGTTGATGCAATTACGCAACAGGTTATTCAAATAAATGAGCCTTATGCATCAGTAGCGCTTTGTGATGTTGATAATGATGGGGACCAGGAAATCCTTGCCGGAAGCTTAAGTGGGAAAATAGCGCTTTTGGATGGTGCTACACTTCAGTTCATTAAATGGCTCCCGTTCAATTTTGGCAATAGTTATGTTTCAGGACTTGTGGCTGATGATTTTGAGAATGACGGTGTTCCGGATCTTCTGATCTCGTATGGTGATAGACTGTACTTTTCAGATCTTACAGGTTTTATAAATACATCTTCAAAAGTTGGCCTTACCGAGACGGGAACAAAGCATCCGATTAATGTGATTGATGATTATGACGGTGACGGCAAAAAAGAAGTTTTTGCCAGCTCTGATTGCCAGGTTGTTGAGTACAGATTTGATTGTTACAAGTGCAGAAACTTTAACGGAATACTGACGGGGGAAGATATTTCATGCGTCTCTGACAATGATGGAAGCGTTAATCTTGAAATTTTTGGCGGTACCCCACCGTATACTTTTTTGTGGAATAATGGCAGCACAATGCAGAATATCAATAATCTGAGTCCCGCATTATATACTGTCATCGCAACCGATGCTCTTGGTTGCAAAGCACATCGTGAAACAGTTTTAATAAAATCAGTACTTGAAGTATCTACCAGTTCCACCGTAAGGGGTTGTGACAATGTCCATTACGGACAAGCTGCCGTTGAGATAACTGAGGGACATGCGCCATATAGTTACACCTGGTCGGGAATAAATGATACAACTTCCATGATAACAGGACTTGAGGCAGGAAGTTACCCTGTTCATATAAATGACAGGAAGCAATGTACGGCAGATAAAACAATTAATGTACCGGCAGATACCATAAAGGTAGATTTGGAAGTGACAAACATTAACTGCCATACTGATGGGATAATAATTGCAACTGCAACAGGCATTGAACCACTAAGCTTTAATTGGTCGCATGGATCTACTGATCAGTACCTGTTTAACATACCCGAAGGTTCATATACGTTAACCGTTAGGGATGCATACAGCTGTACAGGAACTGCAACCGGGGTTATCAAAGATGCTGGTCCTCTGACAGCAACTGTTACCACAACCGATGATAACCCTACAACGCCAGCCGGTGAAGGTTCAATAACCATACTTGCAACCGGAGGTGAACGTCCATATTTTTATTATATTAATAATTTCCTGAGTGATTCAATCAAATCCGGGCTCAGGGCAAATACATATTCTATCTATATCTATGATTACTACAATTGCAGTTACTCATTGCCAGCCACAGTGGAATATTCAACGGGCAAACCTGAAACTGGTATTGCAAATGACTTTCTGCTATATCCAAATCCGGCAACGGATGAATTTTACATTGAATTAAAAACCACTGATCCGGCCACCCGAAAAGTGAATGCAGAGATTTATTCCAGCCATAACATTCTCATAAGTAAGTACCCTATTACAGAAACACGGACAAAGATTCCTGTTCATGACCTCAAAAAAGGCATCTATTTCCTGAAACTTACTATAGAAGATGCAGCCACTGTTGTAAAAGTGGTTGTAATCTAAGCGAAGGCCAATCACCAATCACCCATCACCAACCACCAATTAATACCGAATTTCCTTAACCAAAAACATAACCTCCCCTGTAGCTCTCTTAAACATCACCTTGTCACCTACCCACACCGGCAGGCAGATAGGCCCTTCCCCGGGCATTCATTAGTGGTTCCTGATTCTTAAGAGATATTGCTGGAAAAGGTTTTTCTTATTACTTTTAAACCGTCATTCATATAATAATCTTCCTATGAAAAAAATGATGGTTGCTTTTTTTGTTACTTTACTTTCAATCAATTTGTTAGCTCAGGAACCTGAGTGGGTTCAATATGGATCTGCCGACAGGATTGAATGTTATGCTGAGGATGATAGTTTTATGTGGGTGGGTACAAAATGCGGTTTGGTAAGGATTGATAAAGTTTCAGGGGACAGAATCACATACAATTCCATTAATTCAGATATTCCTTCAAATGATGTTGTTGGTCTTTCTGTGGGAAATGAAACAGGGACTGTTTGGATTGCTACTAACATTAATGGAATTGCAAAATTTGATGGAGAAACATGGACATTGTATAACTATCAGAATTCAACAATTCCGAATAATTTACTTTATGATATTGCTGTCGATTCCACCGGGATGGTGTGGTTCCTGTCGCATGGTGAAGGTTTGTCGGGATTTGATGGAACGAACTGTTTCACATATAATACTGATAACTCCAATATTCAGAGCAATTACCTGAATAAGCTTGAAATTGATAAAAATGGAATTATATGGATGGGAACGTCTAGTAAGGGAATTATAAAGTTTGACGGAACTTCGTTTGTAAATTACAAAGAAGAAAATTCATCCATGCCAGGGAACTATATTGAGTTTATCAATCCGGATGAATATGGAAATACCTGGGTTGGTGTTGGATATGGAGGGCTTGTTCGTTTCAATGATACCATTACAACGGTTTATACCATTGAAAATACGGGAATCGGGATTAATTATGTACAAGGTGCGGATATGGAAGAAAATGGTGATTTATGGGTAACCATCAGTGTCTGGGGGGCCTACAGGTTTGATGGCACTTCATGGGTCCAATATAATACTTCAAATTCAGGATTACCAACAAATAAACTGGCTTTATGTAATGTTGATTCCCTGGGGAATATTTGGTTTGGAACAATTAGCGGAGAAATAATAAAATACAACGGTACGGACTGGGATTTAATGGATCTGTCGAATTCAGCATTAACTTATAACATGATAGAGGATATAACCACTGATAGTCAAGGTAATGCATGGATAGCAATTTTAAGTGATGGATTGCTCAAGGTGCATGGGGATGACTGGATGGTTTACAATTCATCGAATACAGGATTACCATCTAATGCCATAACTTCGGCAGTAATGCAGGACACATCAATGCTTTGGGTTAGTACATCAGGCATAGGAATAGCAACTTTTGACGGAAGCACCTGGAATTATTACAGTGATCTGAATTCACCGTTCCCTGATGACCGGGCTTCGAATATCACCATCGATGATAATGGCGTTAAATGGATTGCATCGTGGGGTGGATTAGTGCGATACGATGATACAACCTGGACAGTCTGGAACACAAGTAATTCGCCTTTGCCATGGGAATTGGTAACGGCTGTCGCGATTGACAGCCAGGGCAACAAATGGTGCAGCACCTACAATGGTCTGGCAAAATTTGATGGTTTAAACTGGACAGTATTTACTGATTACAATTCACCATTGCCGAATAGCCGGGTAAATTCAGTGACAGTGGATGCCCTTGATAATGTTTGGATTTCAACTTATGATGGACTTGCAAAATTGAATGGGACGACATGGACTATTTATAATACCGGCAATTCAGGCCTACCGCACGATAATGTTCTTGTTGTCAGAATAGACAGTAATGGTGATAAATGGATTGGAACGACATATGGACTGGCAAGGTTGCATAATTACAACGAGTGGGAAAACTATGACACGTACAATTCAGGCCTACCTGAAAATTATATCCGTTGCCTGGCAATTGACGCTAATGATACAAAATGGATTGGTTCAGGATGTTGTGGCTTTACCAAGTTTAATGAAAATGGTATTCCTTTATTGGTAAAAGAATCCAAAAATCAGCCTGCATTAATAATTTATCCCAATCCGGCGAGCGAAAGAATAACCGTTGATTTATCGGCTATAAATCAGCTTCCATTTTCAGTCTCAACCTGTGAAATAACAACATTACAGGGAACCACAGTTTTGCGAACTTCCCTTACCGGTCAATCTTCAACACTTGATCTCAGTAAACTCTCCCCGGGTCCCTATATCATTTCATGCAATAACGCCAATGGCAGACAGATTACCGGTAAAGTTATTATCCGATAGGGAGAGGTTAAGGGTTCCCGGTTGTGACGGTCCCCGAGTAAACCGGTATTCCCCACAGCATGTTCCCTGCGACGGTCCCCGAGTGAAGCCTGATGTTGTAATAGCAGCGAAGCTGCCAATTACAACACCCGGGCGCCCCTCGATGCACTGCGTTTACTCGGGGACCAAGTGGGGCGGCCGGATTAAGAGAAAGAGCCAAATAGACCGAACCTCCCATTTGGGTGTAATTCTCTTAAGGCGATCTTCCTTTTAAGATAATTTCTCTTTAAGGGAAAAGCGTTCTTAAGATAGCTACTCTAAATGGGGAGAATGTTCACTTCCGGGCTTCCTCCCTTAATCCACCCGCACCTCGATGCGCTGTCTCCCTTGCTTTTACTTCGCTTCGCGAAGTATAAGCGTCGGTCAAAGCTTACTCGGCGACCGTCGCAGGGAATAAAACAACACGCCCCCTTGACTGTTATCTTGTATCAAAAGATATCAGAACTTGAAAACAGGACGGTTAGAAGCTTTTAGTGATGGCGTGCTTGCCATTGTTATTACGATTATGGTGTTGGAATTCAGGGTTCCTGAAGGAACAGAATTTGCAGTACTGAAGCCGCTGGTCCCAAAATTCCTGTCGTACGTTTTAAGTTTCGTTTACCTTGGCATTTACTGGAACAACCACCACCATTTGTTTCAGGCCATTCAAAAAGTTAACGGCAAGATCCTCTGGGCCAACCTGGCATTGCTTTTTGTGTTGTCGCTGATTCCGTTTACAACTGCATGGATGGGTGAAAACCATTTTGCAAAAAACACCGTGGCCTTATATGGTATTAACCTGATGCTTTGTGCAATAACCTTCCTTATTCTGGAGAAAGCAGCCATAGACCATGAAGGCCTGCGCTCAAAAATAGCAAAGGCATTGGAGAGTAAAATAAAAGAATACTCCTCGGTAACGCTCTATATCATTGGTACCGTTATCTCTTTTTATATCCCGATAATCGGTGTTTTGTGCTTCACCCTGGTTGCAATCCTCTGGATTATTCCCGACAGGAGAATTGAGAAACAGATGTAGTAACTCCCACTCACCCACTCACTACTTCTGAACTGTTGCAGGATTTGGATGTAACACTTGTTTCACTTTGAACAGTTTGAAAGTACTATAATCCCCTGCAATTATAACTCCGTCACAATTGTATTGAAGACACTTCTTAACCGCCTTGTTGACGCACTGGTTATAGTTGTGCCAGCGATCAAAGAACGGCAAAAAAGGAACCAGGAAACGGAAGTTGCTATAATCCCACCAGTATGACCTGACTATGGTATAATTCACATTGGGAATATAATCCTGGAAACTGACAATGAAGTTTCTGGTTGAATCTTTTGGAAGGTTTTCAATCTGGGTTTTAAGGATATTACGTGAATTTTCGCAAAAATCTTTATCGCTTTGCGACATAACACCTGTTTCCATTTGGTTCAGCTTTTCGAGTTCAGCAAAATATTGCTCCATTTTGACGCTGTTTTCATTATTGTATCCAATACTGGTATACACAAAATAATCTGCATTCTTTTCATCAGGGACTGCTTGCAGTTTATATTTAACACCTTTATGTTGTGTCAATTGTAAGGTAGTACGATTCACATTACAACCAGCCATTACAATTAAGCAGGCAAAAAGAAGCAATAATTTTTTCATATAGAAAACAGTTTTTAGAGTTCAGATACAAATATTGTAAAAAAAGATTTCAATTTCCAAATGATCTATTATTCGGCATTTCGAACTCTCATGCTTAATACAACCTCACCATAGTAATTTTACTAAATTTACATCTCATTCTTAAATCAGAAAACCAGATGAACTTTCACCCGCACGTTACACTGAATTTTATTGCAATCATAGTTGCAGCCATAATTTATTACATCATTGGATTCCTCTGGTATTCGGTGTTCTTCAAAAAAACCTGGATGGAAGAGACCAATGTAAAGCCCGGCAACCAGTCGGTAGCCCTTGCCCTTGGGGGACAATTCCTGTCAACTTTGCTTTACACTTTAGGCCTTGGGATTCTGTTTAGTATATTTAATGCAAAGGATGTTATGTCGTGCGTACACATCAGTCTCTTTTTATGTTTGTTTTTCGTGATACCGGTCAATTCAGGCAATCTGTTCTTCAACAACAAAAAGAAGCTTTTTTTAATAGATGTTTCTGAAAGAATAGTCGGGTCTCTGGTGATTGCAATTATTCTTGCAATCTGGCAGTGAAGCCCTCCTATTTACCAGTAAACCACTTTTTACTTTTTATTTTTTACTTTTCTTCCTCTGACATAATATTAATATGTGTCTACCGTTTAAGCAACAACTAAAACAATAACCACAAACCAAACCAACTAATTCATGAAAAATCCATTGATCAATGTGCCACTTGTTGCCCTTTCGGCTTTGGTATCTTTAACAACTTTATTTACAAGCTGTAAGGACGATAAGAAAGATGACCCCGAAGCGACAAAAAGTTACCGGTTGAAAACTATTGAATTTACTGAAGACGGGGATTCGTACAAGAACAGCATTACCTATACCACAGATAATAAGATCGGACGTTTCAGCGAGATTGAAAATGGTGTTGAAACGTACAGGTCTGACTGGGAATACAACGGGAATGAGGTAACTGTTACCGAGTCATATCGTGACGATGCAGGTCAGTGGATTACTGATGATTCGTATGAAAAACTTATTTACCAGAACGGCCACCTTGCAGAATCACAGTATTATTATAAGGATACCCTGGTAACCAGAAATACTTATGTATGGAATGGCACAATATTAGCAAACGAAGCCCAGTTTTATTACAATGCTGATACCGTTGCCTGGCAGTATAATCTTAATTACACATACGATGGCACGAAGCTGCTGAGTGCTGAATGGTCGGCAATGGGACTGCCTGCGCAGAAACAGGTGATTGAATACCAGGGTGGTAAAGCTATCGGGCTTAAGTTGTTTGATGAGAATAACATTCTGCAGGAGTCATCAAAGTTTGAATATACCGGCGACAAAATCACCACCATCAGCAGCTACAATGTGGTTGTTGGCGTTCAGGGTGATATTGATTGTACCGAGACCCGGGTTTATGACGGCAATAAATGTGTGACTGACATCACCAATTCATGCCCCGGTGAAGGCTCGTACACCGAACATATTACTTACGAAGAAGGCCAGAGCAACTTCAACGACTTCATCCTCACCCAGGTAAGCTGGATTAGTGTTTACCTCTTCCCGGATACGTTTCCATCGGAATTGGCGTATAAGAAAAAGAAAAAGTAGAGTCTTTAAAGTCCAATGTTTAATCCAGGACCGTCGAATCGATTGCGCTTAGGTGTTGTATTTGGCAGCTTCGCTGCTTTTACAACACCTGAGCTCCACTCGAGGACCGTCGCAAGGGACATGTTTTGCTCTCACTCACTTACTCAGCACCAACTACTTGTTGTTAGTTTGCCTAATTGACCTTCATAATCTTAAACGACTTATACTGCTGTTTTTTCAAATCGGTTACTTTCAGCAGCATCATGCCGGTGGAATATGACCAGACCGGGATTTGGGTATTGTAAAAGATGTAATCAGAGAAATCCCTGAAGACTTCGTTGCCTAATACATCATACAGTTGGATCATCAGGCTGGTTTCTTCGGTTGTACTGGTTATTCTCAGATTCACCAAGTCCTTTGCGGGAACGGGGAAAACCTCAACCACGAATGTCACATCCATCAAACCGGTGATGTATACGGCACTTCCCTGCTGAAAGCCCTGACTCATAACAATCCTATCATCGGCGACCGTATTGCTTACGGGCTCACCAATGGTCCAGCTCATACCTGAGTTACTGCCCATAGCATAATCACCTGCAGATGCGATAACCTCCGGATTAAATACCTGTTTTCCCCAGGCATAGTTCCAGCCAGGGTATCCGAAAGATGAGAGATCGATATCAATATCAGTCGGGTCAGTGCTTTTACAAGTGGCAACATTCACGGCTTTAGTCTGGATCTGGCTATTGCCGCAACCGTTGATAGCTTTTACCGTAACATTGCCTGACACGGTGCCAAAGTTAACCAGGATGGCGGGAGTGGCCTGCCCTGATACGATTGTTGCCTGCAGGGGGACTGTCCATTGATAACCGGTAACATTTGAAAGAGGTGTAATGGAGTATGAAACGTTTTTATCTTTCCTGCAAACCGTAAGCGGTCCATAAATTTCAGATGGCTGCGGCGGTGCACCGGTTATGTATAAACGCTGTGTTTGACTGGTGCCGCAGCTGTTTTGGGCTGTAACACATAAGTCACCTGCTGAAAATGAACCCGGGAAATTTACAGTAACCCATGCTGTTCCGTTACCTGATGCGATACTGGCACCGGCAGGGGCTGTCCAGTTATAGGATGAAGCACCAAAGACATCCGCTATGTGATATGACACCGGCGAGAGACCGCAAACACTGCCTGACGGTCCTGTTATGACGCCCGGTTTAGCCGGAGTACAATCAAGGAACATCTTTCTTCCGTTCCAGGTTGGGCTTTGTCCGCAGGTATTTGAAGCTGCAACACTAAGCCATCCACCGGTGTTACCGGCATTTACGGTAATAACGTTACTACCCTGTCCTGATGTTATTTCCATGCCTCCTGGCACCGTCCATACATAATGGCTGGTATTGTCCATGGGTGAAATGGAATACTGAATACCCTGCATATTACAGATACCTTTAACAGGACCTGTAATAGGGCCCGGTATTCCGGGAAGCGCCCCATCCATGTTTGTTTCAATGGATGATGACCCTGTACAACCGTTGGGATCTTTGACAGTGACAGTAAAAACATCTGCAGTATCAACAGTGATATAGCGCGATTTTACTCCGGTTGACCAAAGGTAAGAGATGTACCCGCCTCCTGCATCAAGCTGGGTGGTGTTACCCTGGCAAAGTGAAGTGGTACCGCTGATAACAGGTGTTGGTACAGGGAATTGAGTTATCAGAAGCTCATCTGTACCTGTACAACCATACGAATTGGTTACACTAACAGACACATTACCCGGTGTATTCACGCCTGCCTGCTGGGATGTTGAACCTGTTGACCAATGGTACGAGTTGAAACCCGGGCCAGCATCGAGCACAGTAGAACCGCCGGGACAGAAACCTGCTTCTCCTGTTATACCGGGGTTGGGTGCAGGGGCTGTATAAGTATTGACGGCCACCTTATTAACACATCCATTTTCATCTGTCACCGTAAGGTAGTATGTATCAGGCTCAGCCACTATAATTGATTGAGTATTCTGAACAGGCTCGGTCGACCATTCATAGGAAGAAAATTCCTCCTGGCATGTCAACGTGGTGGGCTCACCATTACAAATACCGCCTCCTGTGGTAGAAGGTAATGGCAGCGGGTTGACTGTTACATTTACACTTTGTGAAATCGCAGTATTACAGCCGTCGTTATAGGTAACCGTGTAATTGCCACTTGCAGATACTTCAATACTATCAGTAGTTTCACCATTGCTCCACGTGAGTCCGCCCGTTTTATCCGATCTCAGTACCACAGTGGTATCACCACTGCAGAATTCAAGCGGGCCGCGCCATGAAATTACTGGTGGGGTAATAGCCGGAGGAATAGCCAGGACAATACTGTCGGAACTGGAACAACCTTCACTGTTTTGTACCGTAACTACATATTTGCCGGGTGAATAGACTGTGGTTGACTGATCAGTTCCGCCTGAAGACCATGTATAGGAATCATAGGTTGCAGGATCATACTCCTGCCCTATTGCCACGGCATCAATTGCATGGCTCCTGCCAAATTTACCAGAATGAACTGAGAGTTTAACCTTTGTAACATCATAAGAAGTTTCAGGAAAACTGATATGGTTTATGCGTGACACAGGTGGTAACAGGTTTGCCTGACCGGAGTATACTTCAACCCAACCTGTTGAGCTGTTATTTATAAATACTGAATCAATAGCACCGGGGTTATAGGTTTCATAGATATCGATAAAATTGGCATGCAGTGGGTCAGCAAAATCTACAATTACTTTGTCTCTGTAAGAAGTATCAGGCTTGTAATTATTGACCCATGCACTCGACCCATTGTAGGCCGGATAAATATCAGGGTCACCCAATATCCGGGTACCTGTGGTATTCATGTTATCTGATAAAGTTACACCGGTGGCATACCTGCTTGTTTTAGAAGCTACCTGCAGTGTGTTGCTTCCGCCGGTGCAGATGACAGGAGAACCACTGATATATGGCACAGGCATGCTGGGTTTTATAACAGCCTTTATCATCAACCGGCCAACAGGAGACAGTGCTGAAATACTGCTTCCATCATATGGAGCCTGAAAGTAGGTATCAGAGCGTGGACTGGTGCCATCCCACTGGACACCAACCGGAGTAGCGTTGCTACCCGGCTCAAGCCTTATGCCAATATAATAATCAGCATCCCTGACCAGCGGGGCCTGTGGAAAAGTGAAGGCATGGCAGGAAAAAATGGCGGTAGCATCAGGTGTGTACCCGGCTGACTGGTCGAGCAGGTTACCCTCTGAATCCAGAATCACAGCAGTAAGCGACTCACCTGTAGCTGAAGGATACAGATAAACCATTGCTTTTTCAATATTACCGCAACCTTTCATGGAGTGTTTGGCAAGCAGCATTCCACCGGTATCACCTGTACCGGCACCTGTAAGCGGAAATGTATTATCAGCCCAGGAGATGGTACTCATATTGGCATTTTGCAACACGTACATTGAGTTGTTTGTGCCGATCACTTCATTATCCTGTAAAGGAACAGAAACAACAAGTGAATCAGTGGTTATGCGGTCAGGCCAATAGCTGTTAAACGTGACATAACCTTTTGCCATGGATGCCAGAGTGATCGTTGATGAAACTGAATACTTAACACTGCCTGTATTGTCGTAAATGGTTAACGATACAGGATATTCAGCTTCATCAGGTGAAAGATTGTGTACCAGTGCTTTTACAGGAACTTCATTGGTGTAAGGAAGTGCAATACAGCCCATTGTATACAAGCCTTCAACCTGGACATTATCAGAAAGTGTTGCTGCTCCAAAGAATGTAAGAGGCCTGAAGTAATCTGCCTTCAGCACAACAGGCAATTCTGTGCTTAAATTATCAGTTCTTCCGTCAAAACTTAGGATATAATTAACTGAGTCAACCCCGTCAGACCCTTTTACAGAAGTGTTTTCCGTACTGCTGAGGGCCGCATTCATTGTTGGTGAAATTTCACCTGTATTGGAATATTCAAGTGCTACATAAAGTCCGTTACCATCATAATCAAAGGTACCAGAGTTGAAGATAACATCAAACCTGCCATTTTCTACAGGCAAAGTAACAGGTCCGTTAAAGACTTCCTGCATATCAGATTGTACATTCTGCCATCTGATGGAATTTTTAAGCCGGAAACGAACCATATAACTTTCAGCCGGATAAGTGACAGGCCATGACAACACTGCACTTGTATTGCTCAGGTTACTCTCTTTCAATTCGACAGGTGCATAGCACACCGGGGAGCCTTCAGTTGAAAATTCATAAACCGGCGATGACCCAACACCTGTGCTGCACCTGGTTTGAACCATCCACTGATAAGTCGTTCCCCGGTCAAATTTGTTGACAGTTATATTATCACCGAAAGAGATCAGTTTGATCCAGGATGAAGTTCCCTTGCGTTTATAGAGAAGATAATACATTTGGGCATTAACATCACTGTTCCAGTGGAAGTATACCGTTGAATCATTAATCCGTTGTGATTGCGCATTTACAGGTGCGGTGCAACTTTCAGGCAAAGGAACAAGAAAGGAAGAAGAAGCGAACTGTGAATTTTCAGTTCCACATTTGCTTGTTACTCTCCAGATGTAAGTTTTTTCAGCTATTAAACCGGGAATACTGAAGGATGTTGATGGAAGGTTGTCTTCTGCATGCCATTCACTCTCACCAACTTCTTTGTATTCAAGCAGAAAACTGCCGGTACCAGGTTCTGTTGCAGCTTCCCAGTTTAAAGACACCGAAGCGGATGTAAGATCAGTTTCTTTAAGGTTATACGGCTGGTTGCATTCAGAGGGGTCAGGTGTTGAGAAATGCCTGGATTGAGACCAGTTGGCGGTATCAGAACAAACTGACCTTACCTGCCATTCATAATCCCCGGGATCGAGGCCTGATAAGGCTAAAGTGGTATCATCAAGGCTCACATAGGTATAGGCAGTGTCAATCCTGCTGATTGTATCAATAGTATTTTTTAGCCATACCGTAAGATTGCCATTAATGGTGTTTGGCTGGACTATTCCATACATAAAACCAATTGAATGGATTTGGGAGCCCGCCGAAAGTTCAGTTTCTTCAAGTTCTTCCTTCTTCAGAAGATAAAATGAGCGCTGAACATGCACACCGGCCTGAGGGGCAATTGATTTTGTAACTGATCCGTCGTAATCAAGCACTCCGGTCATAAAAGGAATCAGGGTTACAGTGAATGAACACTCACTTGAATTACCGGCTTCATCGGTAGCAGTATATCTGTTGGTAGTAATGCCCAACGGAAATACACTTCCCGGGGCCAAACCTTCTGTAAGTTGTGGTTCAATTGTCTCCCCTTGCTCATCATATACAACAGGAAGTGCATAATTCACCACTTGTGGTCCGCTAACCATGATAGAGATATTTTCGGGGCACGTGATCACAGGAGGAGTTGTATCGTCGGGCGGAGAAGGAAGTACCGCCTGCGGAAACAGCAGTAGCGTTACAGCTACAAAAAACAGTTTGCCGCCTAAACCTTTTAATTGCTTAATTGCTTTCATAGGATTAGCTTAAAAGGTTTACTCTTTGATTTTAACATTGGTGAAATTGCCTAAATACTTTCTTTGTGTGTATAGAGATTTCTCCAGATTAGTTTTAACAAGACCTAATACAGCTTCTTTATATCCAGGCTCTGTATCAATACGTTTCCAGAATGGATGTTCGTCAAAATTCATTAAAATAAAGCCGGCATCATCTTTTGGCAGTTCTGAGTTGCTTCTTATTACCTTCATGAGATCGGCATTAGATTTAACACTCTGTATGTAACTCTCCCTGGCCATGTCAAGAGAAGCTTTGATTTCTTCATCTGAGAATTCGAAATAGATTATATCGTCAGGATTTTGTTGTACTATATCAGATTGTAATATCTTGTATGAGGAATTTGTATTTGTTGGGGCTTTTTCATTAGTCAGAGCAGATGGTTCAATACCAATTGCTTCTGCATAACCCGGAACAAGTTTAGCTAATACTGTATTTGATTTATTAATTTCTTCAGTTAATGCGTTTAATTTTTCCTCTTGTTTGTATAATACATTAGTCAGATCATTTGCATTAATACCTACGGCTACATTTACCTTATTAAGTTCACCATTGATATTGGTAATGTCAGACCAGGCAACTCCGGCAATACGTTTATAATCATTTAACTTCATGTCTTTGGGATTAACAGCTTTTCCTAAACCGTTATTGAGTTCGTTTGGAAGTATATAATCACCGGGTTTTACTGGTCCCATTACCATAACAGGCACTTGACCCATGAAAGCAATCTTAACATAGTTATTCTCTGCAGACTGTGGTGGCAAATTACCTAGTACGATTGGATTTGTTGATACAACCATAATCTGATCGGCACTAAAAAGATTCTTGGTAACAATTCCATTTTTGATACCAACAAGTTCACCTGGCATAAAATTATCTGCCAGGTTTTCTTTTGGCAACCATTCAGCATAGTCACCTGCACCAGATTGATACGATACACCCACATTATCATGCATGCTGGTAATGTAATTAGCCAAATCTAAACTGCTGAGAGTAACATTACCAGCTAGTATAACTGAATTGGCAATCTGTACGACAACCTTCATACCTGCAGATGCGATCCATGATGGGATAGGCGCAGTGACACAAGCACCCAAACCTACACATGGGGTTGAAGAAGTACTTGCAGCTGTCATTTCAGCCCATGCCTGAGCAACTTGAACAAGTCCAATGAGCAGATTAGTAGAATTAAGTGTAACCCCGGTTATTTTAAAACCCTTTTGTAATTTGTATTCATCATCATCCTCCAGATTTGCTACATTTTGTCCTTCAATTCTTCCATGGACAACACCATCACTTGTCATAAAAACCATATAGTTATGGGTGTTATCTGATGCCCCTTCAACCTTAACTGCAATTCCCTGGCTTGCACCCTTTACAATCAGGGGGTAGTTTTCGATAACATCTTTGCTCTCACCCAAAGGAGCTGTTATCTCCACCCTGCCGCCAACATTCAGTCGTTTTCCAATCCCAACGCCTCCTGCAACCACTAATGCACCGTTGGTTGTAGTATCAGATTCATTGGTATTTTTAATTAACAGAGGCCCTTCAAAATTTGACGTATCGCCAACGGTGAGGTTATTTCCAATACCTAGTCCGCCTGCAACTACAAGGGCACCCGTCGTTTTGGAATATGAATCTCTCTTCGCATTGATCTTTACAAGGCTGTCGAAAGTGGCATCATAATGCACCCAGAGAGTCCCTGTGAGTTTTGTTGGTTTATGGTTGTTAACATTTAGGTTGCTGTTGAGATCGGTGATACCGTCAACATTAAGTGTGTTGTTTAAATCGGTTGACCCGTCAACTGTTAAAGTGCCTGATAATAAAGCAGGGCTAAGTTCTGAAACGGTGAAAGGCCCGTGGTTATCTGTTTCACCACCAACGGTATTAAGGTTGACATTATGTTTAACCTCCATATTTTCACCAACAGTCATGCTACGGGCAACGTCAATATCGCCACCCGAAAAAATCCTCATGCGCTCAATATTATTGGTAACAACCATGAGGTCTGATACATCGGTAGTGCCAAGTTTATCATCGGGAGAAGCCGATGAACTATTGCCAAACAATGACCAGGTATGTGCGGGAACCCCCGGGGTACTACTCATCTCCATACCATTCCCGCTCACCAGGGCTGAAGCAGTTTCTGAATGCAAAGCGTAAGGAACCGCCAGTAATTGCGTAACTCCCATAGGGTGAAAGTTTTGTCCGCCCAATTCATCCAGTTCAATACTCACATAATAGGTACCCAGGGCCCAGTTTATCTTTGAGAAATCTGCGCCTGGAGCTGTTCCCCTTCCTATTTCCAGATTGACAAGTCCAAGGTTATTCGTATGAGCTGAATGAATCTCGGAGTAGATTATACCGCCATCCGGATTACCGGTAACGATGTTGATTTTTAGGCTGACATCTTTATCTGCCAGATAAACTCCGTTTGCGTCCCTTATAACAGCCTGATATTTGAATGCCTGTGGGACTTGTGCCTTGGTCAGTGTTGCTGAAAAGACAATACATAATAATAATAAAAGACCTTTTTTCATGGTTATTTGATAATGGTTGTATAATAATATTGCTAAAAGTCAGTCCCGGCCTGAGATGGCAGAATGTGAAAACAAGAGTAAGACAAGTGTATGCGGTAGGTCCTAATTTCCCAAAATAAGGTTTTTCCTGTCTTGAAAATTTTAATTGCGGACTCCTATGTGGTCACAGGGAATATGGGAGGATAAAGTTAAAGAGTATTTCAAAGATTGCAATACGTATTTATACTTAGTTTGTAGGGGAAAAGGGCTTTCTGTTGACTGTCGCCAGGAACGTGCTAACTTTCGCTATAAATAATCCTCTGAACCAGAAGCACCACTTCCCCGTCACCTCTTTTAAACTTCACTTTGTCGCCTGCTTTCTTATTTGACAGAACGCGGGCAAGGGGGGAGATGAACGACATTTTGCCTTTTGAGCCATAAGCTTCGTCAACGCCGGTTATTTGAATCACCTGTACGACTCCGGTGCCTTCCGTTAAGAGCTCTATGGTAGCCCCGAAACGGATTTCATCATGGGGTTGTTCGCTCAATTTAATGACGCGGGCCGATTGTATGCGGTCTTCGAGGAGCTGTAGCCTTGAATTAATAAAATTGGATGAAACGCGCCTGTCGTTTTCATTATGTCCCTGCAGTTCATCCCTTTCGCGAAGCAGCTCTTCTTTTTCGGCCACCAGGGCTTCCAGTCCGCGCTGCGTAACATAATTGGTAACACCAGGGGGTAAAAAAGCTCTTGGTGGCACATAAGGAATCTCTTCCTGATCACCTTCTTTAACGAAGCCCCTGCTCATGCTTAGTTTCTGTTATCAAATTTACTCGCCTGCCAGTCACTGATAATACCCTGTGTATCACTGCAGTGATTGCACTTGTATTTTATACTGCCATCGGCAACGATTTCAACCATAATGGAACCTTCACAATCGGGCTTCATACACCTTATGGGTATGGAGTCCTGAGGTTTTTGGGTAACGTTATCAATAATAAGTGCCAGAAACCCGGCCAGCTGGCGCTGTTGCTGCGACATGGAAGTGTCGATGTTTCCCTGGGCATCGAGGAAGTGGTGAATGTTTGCGATGAGCATGACAGAAGTGTTTATATAACTAACCCCATTAAAGATTTTTTGATTCAAAAATTTCTTCTATCGCTCTGATTTACTTGTTGGTGAAGCGTGATTAAAACTCAAACGAGAATTTTTCAACCACTTCCCTGCTGCCGCAAAACAGCTTTTCTGTTTCAAGTTTGCCTTTGGGAAATTCGAATACATCGTAGTCAATAAGGATGCTTGAACCGCAGCGTCCACAAATAAAATCGATATTCCATTTATAAGCGGTTTCAACGCCGCCGTCTTTCTGGTTTTTTGAGATTACATCAAAATCTGCTTCTTCCGCCTCAAAAGGATGTATTTTACCGCATTCACATTTTACCGATAAGTTTCCGAGTATTTTCATGGTTTCAGGATTTTTAGGTTGCAATTTTTATGATTTGTGGTGCAACAAAAATAATGAAAATACTTCCTTATCAAATTTGAAAAAAAACAGATTCATTTTCTCCTATCTGTCATTGTTTCATCACTTTCATAACCTCAACAGTTCCATCCACATTCATTCTTAAAGAATATGCACCGGAGGGCAATTCCTTTGGTTTAATTGTGAGGGTATGGGGACCAGTGGGTTGGAAACCGGTATAGAGCAACTGAATCCTTCTTCCTGAAAAATCAAAAAGATCAGCGGTGATGTGGGCACTTTTTTTAAGGTTATAACGCAGGGTGAAGTAATCGGTGAACGGATTGGGATATACATCAAATGGTGATGTGGTTGTATATTTTTTCACTCCAACTCCCGATGCTTCATATGCCCCCATATCGTAATTTCCGCCAAGGGGACGGGGATAGAGGCGTATATCGTGATCAGGGGCGGCAAGCGTTATATCACCACTGAATGTGTAAATTGGAACCCCCGAATTGACACACATGCTAGTATCGTACGGCAGGGCAAGGGTGGAATCGCAGAACTGGGGATTACAGCACATATTGTTTAAGCCATAATTACACGGGCCTTCAATATGGGCAGTGTCGATATCACAATAAGCGATATTGCCGGGCAGGTTCCAGTACATGATTTCGTTTCCATTCATTGCAGTGTCATTCCAGAAAATGGAATTTAAAATGAAGGTATTTACGCCTTCGTCAAAAATGGCACCTCCGTTAACTGCAGCGCTGTTGCCGCTGAAAGAATTGTTAATGAATTTCGCAGGTGAAATGTAAGGCGTTGGACTATTGAGGAAAATAGCACCTCCGGAGGACCAGACTGCTGAATTATTATTGAACACATTGTTTATAAAAGTTACCGGGGCACGGTAAGTATAAATGGCACCGCCATTGTTGCACTGGTTATTGGTAAAATAATTATCCTGTATCTCAAAATTAACATCAGCATTTCCCCTCAGGTATAAAGCACCACCAAATCCATCGCCAACATTGTGATGGAAAGTATTTCCTTTGATTGTTGCAGAAAGCGGATATTCAAAGAAGATACCTGCCCCGCCGTAGTTGACACCTCCAAAATTAGCCTTCAATTGGTTATGTGAGATCTCGTTGTTTAAAATAATTGAATGGATAGATGCGCATATCATACCCGAGCCCCTGACAATATTGGGAGAAGCGACTGAATTGTATGTGATTTCATTGCCAATTGCGATCATTGTATTGTTGGGGGGTGAAAAAGCTGATTTTGCAAAAACGTTGGCATACCCACTGCCGGGACCGCTGGTAATGACGGAATTATTGGTTATAATATTATTAATCAGGCGGGTATTTGAGAAAGTTATAATTGCCCCACCGGCTGCGTCATAATTATGCGAAATGCAGTGATTGTTTTCAATTGTATTATTCATAATCACAATCCAGTTGGAAGCTGTGTCAATCTGTGTTGCTATTGCAGCCCCTGCAGCTGCCAGTTCTAATTGCTGGAACCCATCAAGGATGTTGTTTGTGAACCGGTTATTTATGATCTTGCCTCCTGAATAGAGCATCAGAACCCCGCCTCCATTCAGATAAATGCTATTAAATACAGAACCTTTTCCGTTTCGGATGGTAAAGCCATTGAGAATGGAAGTGGTGTCTTCACCTGATTCAAAAACAACCACCGAACTGTTATGGATGGGCAAAGAATCGCCATCAATAATTGTAGTTGCAATGTAGTCTGGATTTGGATCAAGCAGATAATGGCTGGCGACAGTAATTGGTTTACCCATAAAATTGATCTGCTCATAATAAGTACCTGGCGCAACAAGCACGGTATCGCCAGGACCTGAAACACTGATTGCCTCCTGGATAGTTGAATACTGTAATGGTACAAGCCTGGTCATCTGGGCATTGACTATTACACTTAAGAGAACGAAAATAAAGGTTAGCCTTTTCATATAATGTTGGTTTAAAAATGGCTATAAATAATAAAGGCGCTTAAGGGGGGGAGGCAGATTCAGCGCTGCAGCTTACAAGCGATGAGGGGGGATCGCTTCCAATAAAGTTATTTCAGCTAAAAAAATAGCGAAAAGAATGAGTAGGTATAAAAATACAAAAAACAAAAACAGAAGTCAAGATTAACATTAAACTTTCAGCACTTCACCCAACCCCCTCTGGGTTATCACCGACTCAACCCAGGCGGTGAAGTTGAAGATGTGAAGCACCTGTTGCTCGTAGACATCATTCTCAAGTGCCTTGAATTCGGTATGGTAACGTTTCCATAACAGGTCACGTCTGGCGGTGTTCGACGGGAGTTCCTTTAGCAGGAATTTAAGCAGGATTTTTTCAATCTTATAACCCTTGACAGCGCCTGAGAGATCGCGCTTGATGGAACGGATTTCGTACCCTATGAGTTCGAGGTCGCCGAGTTTATAGAGGATTAGCAGGTTGACCAGCCGGATGGTGCGATACAGCGGAAGGTAGTAATAGTTCTTGCCCCGGATGATGATCTGGCTGAGGAATTTATGGGCTTTCTGGTATTGTTTGTTGCCGAAGAAAATCAATGATGTGTAGAGGCAGATTTCTGCCTGGCGCGCCATGCTGAAAGAGTGGAACTTACTGTAAATACCGGCTTTGTTTTCTTCCATAAGGCGGGCTGCCGCTTCATACTGACCCGTGTCGAGCAGTGGGAACAACTCATAGAGGTAAATTATGCTGGATACATTCAAGTCGAAGTCGATGGAGTTGCTCTCAATCTTCCTGAGCTGACCGGTGAAATAGCCCATGCTCTCATAGTTATGAATGCTGCGCAGGCTCTCGAGGATGCCCTCAAGTGATTGCACATAATAAACCGGCGGGGTACTCCACAGGTGTTTATTTTGTTCAAACAGGTTATTGAGTTCGGTGTACGAGCGCAGGGCCGAGTTATAGTCGCCGCCACTGATCAGGTAGTTCGACTGGAAAAGCTGGTGTAGTTTGGATATTTCGAAATTCTCGGGACCAAAGGATGCCACGATGCTAAGTTCGCTGTATACAAGGTCATTCAATTCATCTTTCTCTTTCTGCGAGCGGGCATATCCCTTGGTGGCGATGCGGTGCTTCAGTATCTCATACAGTGATGACTGTTCATTGATTTTGCGCAGATATTTCAGCGACTCGTTAAGCTGGAACTGTTTTTTCAGGAGCTCTTTTTCATCGGTTTGGGGGAAGTTCAGAATGAGCAGGTACTCAAGTTCTATTCTGCCGGCCATTAAAAGGGCATAATAATTCTCATATCTGGCAGCCTGTTGTTTGACATTTGCGAGCATTTCGAAGCACTCATCAAAAAGGGCCTTCTCAAACAGAACGCGCGCCTTGAGTATCTTATTAAGCAGGGTGTAGAAGCTGTCCTGCTCCTTTCGCAGGTCGAGAAGGCTGTCGAGCAGAACGCCCATCAGGTATTTAATGGTGGTTTCAATGGCCTGCGACTTGCCGCGTGAATCGTAAATTTTACGGATTCCGGCAGGTGTCTGGCCGGTACCTTCATCTATGATATCAAATAGTTGGATGTACTCAGGCGTATTTTTCCGCTTTGGCAACTTACTCTTAAAAGCCTTTTTCTCAGCCAGGCTCATGGAGTGAACAAGATTAACGAGTGCTTCAAATTTGGTCATGTGTTATTTTATTTTTGTCAAGTACAGGGACAATGCATGGTGGTATGCCAATTACAGACATTCGACCAGTCACATTTTCCTTTTTCATTTTCCTTTTTCCTTGCTTCCTTTTCCCATTTTACTTTTTCCTTTTCCATATTCCACTACCTTTACCTTCTAAAACAGCCGGGAGGGCATCGTTAAATATTTTCTTTCAAAGTTATAGCTTTAATTGTATAAATGGTGCTTTTTTCATGCGCTGTAATAATCTATTATTCAGGTTATTGGAATTTTTGAGGTCAATTATAGCTGCTTTCAGAAATACAGTTTGCCCCTCATTTTTGGCTTTTTTCAGCAAGTCTTCTTAATAGATTTGTGGCACTCAAAAAGATTCTAAATCCATGCAAACTAAGAAGATAGTAGTAGTTGGTAGTTGCAATACCGACATGGTTATAAAAGCCGACCGTTTACCCATACCGGGAGAAACCATACTGGGAGGGGTATTCCTCATGAACCCGGGAGGAAAAGGTGCAAACCAGGCTGTAGCAGCTTCAAGGCTTGGCGGCAACGTTACGCTGATTTCCAAAACCGGCAATGATGTTTTTGGCCGCCAGTCGGTTACACTGTACAATGCCGAGAATATCAAGACTGATTATATTTTTTCTGACAGCAAAAACCCATCAGGCGTTGCACTTATAACAGTTGATTCGTTTGGCGAAAACTGCATTGTTGTGGCTTCGGGCGCCAATGCTTCGCTGTGCAGGGCTGATATTGATAAGGCAGCTGCCGAGATTGAAAACAGTGACCTTGTGCTGATGCAACTTGAAATACCAATTGACACTGTGGAATATGTGGCTGAAATGGCGCATAAAAAAGGAATTAAAGTGATCCTTAATCCGGCACCAGCAAGGGCCCTTTCTGATACACTCCTGAAAAATCTCTATATCATCATCCCGAATAAGAGTGAAGCCGAAATTTTGTCGGGCATTAAAGTGATTGACCTTGAATCAGCCAAACAGGCCGCCAATATTATCAGTGAAAAGGGAGTGGACATTGTTGTGATTACCCTGGGTTCGCAGGGGGCCCTCATCAAGGAGTACGATAATTACCAGTTTGTGGAAGCCGTAAAAGTAGATGCCGTTGACACAACCGCTGCCGGTGATGTATTTTGCGGGTCGGTTTGTGTTGGGCTGTCGGAAGGCAAAAGTATACTTGAGTCGGTAAAAATGGCCGCCAGGGCATCAGCTATAACGGTTACCCGGATGGGTGCACAGTCATCAATCCCCTACCGGTCGGAATTGGCATCACTTGAAATGGAGAATAAGATTTAACACATTAACACATAAGATCATGAATAAAGTGAAATACACTTTCTCAGTTTTGATGATTGCATTATGTTTACTGTTGCCTGCTCCCGGGTTGTTTGCACAGGGCGTTAAAAGCGTTAAGATTACGGGTAAGGTAACCGACAATTCAAACGGCGAGTTGCTTACCGGGGTAAATATAGTTGTGAAAGGAACGCAAACTGGAAGCATTACCGATGTTAATGGCAAATATACCATTGAAGCGCCCGAAGGTCCCACACTGGTATACAGCTTTATAGGTTATGAAACGCAGGAGATTGCCGTTACCGGGAAAACTGCTGTTGACGTTAAATTAATGCCCGATGTGGAAGCACTGGATGAAGTGGTGGTGATTGGTTACGGGTTAACGACCAGGAAAGAAATAACCGGTTCAATTGCATCTGTTAAAGCCGACGATTTCAACAAGGGTTCCTATAATGATCCTATTGGTCTTTTGCAGGGAAAAGTAGCCGGGCTATCAATCACAAAACCCAATGGTGCCGACCCGCAGGCAGGTTATCAGATTTTGCTTCGCGGCACAAATACACTGACATCAGGACAAGGTCCGCTGATTATTGTTGATGGTGTGGCAGGGGCTGACCTGAAGAATGTAAGTTTTGAAGAAGTTGAATCGGTTGACGTACTCAAAGACGGGGCTGCAGCAGCTATTTACGGGACACGCGGCTCGAACGGGGTAATCATCATTACCACAAAAAGGGCATCAAAAAGCCTGAGCAGCATTGAGTATTCGGGATATATGAGTGCCCAGGTTGCACCACGCGGGGTTGAAAACCTTACTGCTTCACAGTTCAAGGAAGCCATTGAAAAATATGCACCTGAGAAATCGGGTAGTTTATATGGTGCTGAAACCGATTGGTTCAAAGAAATCACCCGTCCGCTCCCCTTAAGCCATACCCACAACCTGGCAATATCGGGCGGAAACGAGAATTTTTCACACCGCACCGTATTCTTTGTGAACCAGACTGAAGGACTGCTGAAAGATAACCAGTCAGACAAGTACCTGTTCAAGACCAATATAAAGCAGAAAGTGCTTGGCGACCTGCTTACCCTTGATTACAACCTGAGTTATGGCATGCGCAATTACAGTCCGGCCAACTACGATCTTTTCTACCAGGCCTTTATAAGAAATCCCACGTCGCCGGTATATGATCCGGGAAATGCATATACAGGTGGTTACACCCTGATTTCAGGGATGGACTATTACAACCCGGTAGCCATGCTGAATGAGCGGGTACGTACCGGCAAAACAAACGATGCAGGCGGTAACATTCGTGCCACCCTTAAGCTATCACCTTCACTCAACTGGGTAAACTTACTTTCCATTGAAAAATCAGACTGGGAAGATCTGTCATACCGTACAAAATATTATCCCAGCCGGCTGGGTTCAAACGGGGAAGCTGAAATAAGCAACGGCCGCAGCAGCGACAAGCAATATGAGAGTACGGTTAATTATACCGGATCGTTTGCAAAGCACAACATTCAGGCCCTTGGCGGATACTCTTTTGAAGAAGAGGAAATGAACGATTCATACATGATCAATTCAGGGTTTGATACCGATATTTACGGGGTGAATAACATAGGTGCCGGTGTTTTACTTTCACAGGGAAAAGCCGAGATGGGATCGTACCGCGAAATGAGCAGGCTCATCTCATTTTTTGGCAGGGTAATGTATAATTATAACGAGAAATACCTTGCAGCGGTATCACTGAGGCGTGAAGGTTCTTCCCGCTTTGGCGAGAACCACAAATGGGGCTGGTTCCCGTCGGTTAGTGCCGGTTGGAGAATTAACCGCGAGGATTTTATGAGTGAAGTGCGTTGGGTTAATGACCTTAAATTACGCGTGGGTTATGGCATCACCGGAAACCAGGATATAGGAAACTACAAGTCGCTGCTGCTTATGGGCCGTGCAGGTAAATTTTTCTACAATGGTCAGTGGATCAATACCTACCAGCCTATCAGCAATCCAAATCCAAACCTGAAATGGGAGAACAAGCATGAAATCAATGCAGGGATTGACTTTGCCGTAATGAAAAGCAGGCTGAGTGGTACACTCGACTTCTATTACCGCATGAGCACCGACCTGTTGTATACCTATAACGTGCCGGTTCCGCCATATCTCTATAAAGAGCTGTTTACCAATGTTGGAACCATAAGCAACAGGGGCGTTGAGCTAACCCTGAAGGGACTGATGATTACCAAAAAGGACTTCACCTGGACAACTATCCTCACGGCCAACAGGAACAGGAACATACTGGAGAAATTCTCGAACGACGAGTTTACCAACAAATCATACGACCTTGGGTGGATTGGGGGATCTATTGGCGTAAATGCACAAAAAATACGTGAAGGCGAAGCCCTTGGCACTTTTTATGGTCCGGTTTGGATTGGACTTGATGAAATGGGACACGACCTGTTTAAAAATGCCAACCCTGTGGGACAGGTAAATCCTGAAAACTGGGAGGTTATAGGTAATGCATTTCCGGATGTTACACTGGGATGGAGCAACTACTTTACCTGGCACGACTTTGACTTTAGTTTCTCAATGAGGGCAAATATTGGCGGTGATGTGCTTAATACTTACAGATTGTATTATGAGAACTGGGGAACACTCGGTTTGGACAATGTTACATTATCGCAATTTGAAAATCCAGAATTCACAGGCAATGCGAGATATTCATCCAAATATGTTGAAGATGCCTCATTCCTGAAACTCGACAATATTTCGGTAGGCTATAACATGCCGCTGACCATTAAGCACGTCACAAAGATGCGTTTTTACGCCACTGCACAGGATGTGTTCTGTTTAACAGGCTACAAGGGATTGGATCCTGAAGTTGACCTGGGGGGACTTACACCGGGTATTGAATACTTGTCGTATTATCCGCGGACCACCCTGATAACCCTTGGTGTAAATGTAACTTTCAATTAAAAAAAGACCAGGCCATGAATACCAGAACAAAAATAATATCCATAGTTACAGGACTTTCCTTAAGTTTGACCGCCTGCACCGATCTTGATGAGGAAGTTTATTCCAGCATACCCCTTGATAATTTCTTCCGCACCGAGCAGGATGTGCTGATGAACGCCGGCAGGGCTTATACCAAACTACAACGGTTCCCCGAAGAACAGCGACTGTGGTCGCTGATGGAGAATGCCTCGGACGAGCTGGTAATACCGGGACGCGCTGACGGCTTATGGTGGGAACAGGGAAGATGGGATGAATTGCATACCCACCGCTTCAATTCAACGAACAAGATCTTACGACAGTCGTGGGAATATGTTTTTGAAGGCATAAGTGCCTGCAACGAGGTCATTTATGAAACCGAGCAGTCGAAGATTGCATTTGAAGGCAAGGACCGCATTGTGTCGGAAATAAAGATACTGAGGTCACTTTTCTATTACTGGGCCATTGACAACTGGGGCAATGTTCCTTTTACCACCGATTTCACCGATAAGAACCTGCCGGAACAGAAGGACAGGCAGTTTGTGTTTAACTTCATTGAGAAAGAGATACTCGACAATGTTGATATGCTGCAGGCTGATCCTACCGAAGCATATTATGGCAGGGTTACCAAAGGAATGGCGTATACGCTTTTATCAAAATTATACCTGAATGCAAAGGAATGGACAGGCACCGAAAGATATGAAGATGCCATTGCAGCCTGCAACCAGGTGATTGACCAGAATAAATACAGCTTAGAGGCTGATTATTTTGCCAATTTCAAGGTCCATAACGAAGATTCACACGAGAATATCTTCGTAATTGCAAACCATTCGGTTTATACCAAGGACAGGCTGTACTGGTACACGCTTACACTTAATGATGCCAGTCGCGCCACTTTTGGATTCAAAGGCGAAATGTGGGATGGCTTTGTGCTGGAGCCGGAGTTTTTCACAAAATATTCAGAACAGGACATCAGGCGCAAGTCGTTCCTTTTCGGACAACAGTATGACATGAACGGCAATCCCATATTCTTCATAGAAAATGGCGATACCACCTGGTTTGAATATACCCCAACAATTGACAATTACAGGGCAAGGAAAAGATGGGAAGGCGCCCGCTGCTGCAAGTATGAGTACCAGAAAGACCTTGAATATTATGTGACTGATATGGAGAACGACTTCGTTCTGTTCCGCTATGCCGATGTGATCTATACCAAATTTGAAGCACTTTACCGTTTGGGAAGAGCCGCTGAAATGATCAATGACCCTGACCTGCAAATGATAAGGACACGGGCAGGGTTACAGCCATATACTGCTTCTGAAATCACTGACCAGGAGTTGCTCGATGAATTCGGAAGGGAATTTGCATGGGAAGGCCGCCGCCGCCAGGACCAGATCAGGTTTGGTGTGTGGGGTTCTACCTGGTGGAATAAGCCTGCATCAGGCCCTGAAGCCAGACTGTTCCCGATTCCACAGACCGCACTCAGTGCCAATTCTAAATTAAGGCAGAACAGTGGTTACTAATCGGCAACAGCTGACCAGGATCATTCAGTTTTTCCAATGATTGAACCGCAGCGACTTGTTACCAAATATTTTATCTGAAAGCCATAAATGAACATATTGATGAAATTTCTGAAGGTTGGTTTTTTATTCGTTTTTATATCATTAACCCTGGCGGGAGTTGCCGGAAAACCGGATGCACCGGGTAGAAAGAGGCAGATTTCAATGTCAGAACTGCACGACAGGATAGCCGCTGCATGGATTGGCCAGATGATAGGAAACATTTACGGGTTGCCGCACGAAAATAAATACGTCAGCGCTCCCGGTGCTGAAACCTGGCCTTATGGTTACTCCAAAAATCTTGATAAGCTGGCTAAATATGATGGTGCATTCTCTGACGATGACACTGATGTAGAATACATGTACCTGCTGCAGATGAAGCAATTTGGGCCTGAGCCCTCATACCAGCAGCTGCGCGATGCATGGATGTATCATATACGCGACAGGGTATGGCTGGCAAACAGGGGTGCATTGGGACTGATGCATTTTGGATATACGCCGCCTTTTACGGGAAGCAAAGAGCTTAATCCGCACTGGTACCAGATTGACCCGCAGCTTATAAATGAAATTTGGGCAGTCACTGCCCCGGGCATGGTAAAATATGCAGCCGCCAAATCAGAATGGGCAGCACGCATAACCAGCGATGACTGGGGCGTAGAGCCAACCATTCATTACGGAGCCATGTATGCTGCTGCTTTCTTTGAACACGACATAAACAAGCTTATTGAAACAGGACTGCAATCGCTGCCGCAAAACGGTCGTTATGCTGCAACCGTTCGTGAGATGGTTGCTCTGCACAAGCAATACCCCGGTGACTGGAAAGCTGCATGGAAAATAATGTCAGATAAATATTATGTGAATGAGCCTGACCTGACGAAGACCATATGGAATGCAAACCTCAATGGGGCCTGTGCCATACTGGCCATGCTTTACGGTGAGGGTGATTTTCAGCGGACACTTGATCTTTCGTGTGCCATGGGCTTTGATGCTGATAACCAGGCCGCCACAGTGGCAGGGCTGATGGGTATAATAAAAGGAACAAAAGGACTACCCGCAAACCTGTATCTTCCCGTTAAAGGCTGGACAAAACCCTTTAATGACAAGTATATAAACATCACCCGTTACGACCTTCCCGATGCTAAAATCAGTGATATCATTGACCAGACCGTTAAAGAAGCGGTTGACCTTATCCTGTTAAAGGGAGGCAAAATATCAGGAAAGCCGGGACATGAAGTAATCACGATAAACAGTGATGCGGTTTACAATGCACCAGTAGAGTTCTACCTGGGGCCACTACCAAAAATGGAAGCCGGAAAGCCTGTTGATTACACCTTTTATACAGCCGCCAACAAGGCTTACAACTGGAGCATGACCGCAGGCAACCTGCCCAAAGGCGTGGTATTTGATAAAGGACGCCTCACTGGCACACCTGCTGAACCGGGAAAATATGAAATTACACTTCAGCTTGATAATGGTAAAGTAAAGACCTCAAGAACCTTCAACCTGACCGTGAGGTCAGAAAACATTGCCCCTGCGGCTGATACCATATACGCAAATGTAAGGCACCTGAATGCAAAAGTGCTTGATTCATGCTGGCATACTTTCGGTTTTTCACTGTATGCCAACGACGTTAATGTGATCAACGATGGACGCACCGGGGGGCCGGGTTCAGTATTTTATTCGCTTGCTGCTAAAACCAAAATACCTAAGGTAGATTATTATGGTTACGGTTGGAAAACACCGCAAACAATTAGTTCACTGGTTTTTAATACCGGTGGTATGGAGGAATTTGGTGGTTGGTTTACTTCGCTTAATGTACAATATCTGAATGATGCGGGCAAATGGATGCCGGTAGATCCCATAACGATCGACCCTCCTTTGCCTGTATCAGATATTGTTTTCATTCAGCCCCACTTTGCAGAGTACATGATTTCATTTAAACCGGTCACAACCAAAGGTATCAGGATTATTGGCGACGCAAAGATCCAGGACCACTGGAACAAGTACACAAAGAATGTATCGGGGTTCACATCCATCACAGAATTAAGTGTTTACAGGAGTTATTGATGATTTGAATACAGCAACCAATCATAACAAGACTATTGATGATATGAGTAAATTAACCACAACACCCTTACTTCTTTTAATCTTAGCTACTGTTATCATTTCAGTTTCATGCTCAACAAATGGAACTGACAGCAATTCAAAAGCGGGATTAAACACGAGGCTCACGAAAGAGCAGTTGCAGGACAAGATTAAGGGTGGCTGGGCAGGTCAAACCATTGGTGTGGTTTACGGGGCTCCCGTTGAATTTAAATACCAGGGATCAATTATTGATGAATACCAGATTATACCCTGGAATGATAATTACGTAAAGTACTGGTGGGACAAAAAGCCGGGCCTGTTTGATGATATATATACGGATCTGAATTTTGTTAATGTATTTGAGAAATACGGGATTAATGCCAGCACTGATACCATTGCATCATACTGGGCAAACACGGCATACCATCTTGCCCATGCCAACCAGGCATCAAGATATAACATACTGCGCGGGTTAAAGCCTCCCCAAACAGGCAACTGGAAAAATAATCCACATGCCGATGACCTTGATTTTCAGATTGAATCGGACTTTATTGGACTGATGGCACCGGGAATGTTACAGAAATCGACCGACATTGCCGACCGTGTGGGACATATCATGAACAGCGGCGATGGCTGGTATGGCGGGGTGTTTGTTTCGTCACTCTATTCAATGGCTTTCGTTTCAAATGATGTGAACCGCATTGTGGAGGAAGCCCTTAAAACCATCCCTGCGGGCACCAGGTTCCATGACTGCATTGCCGATGTGGTTAAGTGGCACAGGCAGAACCCTGATGACTGGAAAGCCACCTGGTTTGAGTTGCAGAAAAAATGGAACAAGGATGTGGGTTGTCCGAAAGGTGTTTATCTTTCCTTTAACATTGATGCAAAGATAAATTCAGCATACACCGTGATTGGCCTGCTTTACGGACAGGGCGATTTTACCAGGTCAGTTGATATTGCCACCCGCTGCGGACAGGATGCAGATTGCAATGCCGCATCTGTTGGAGGAATTTTAGGCGTGATGACCGGATATAAGGGAATACCTGAATTCTGGCTAAAGCCTTTGCAAGCCATTGAACCGCTTAACTTTGAGGGTACTGAAATGTCGCTGGCCAAAGCCTACGAGCTCAGTTACAACCATGCACTTGCTGTTATAAAGGCTGAAGGCGGAAAAACCGATGGCAATGAAGTGACCATACCATATAAAGAACCGGTGGCCGTTGCCTTTGAACAGAATTTTGAAAAAACCTTCCCTATAGCCCGTGAGCGCATTGATCTTTCAATGAGGAAGGACTTTTCGTTTGACTTTAAAGGAAACGGGTATATCCTTTATGGGAACATGGTAAAAAGGTCGAAAGTTGACCCCGATTATATTGACAGGATTGCCAGGAGAGTAGGTTCAGAGGTCTTTGGGCTGGCTGAGCTCAACGACCCTTATGTAGCCGAAGTGGAGATTTACATTGACGGGGTGAAGGATGAAACCGTTTACCTGCCAATGAAAAATACCTCACGGCGTCTGGAACCGGCCTGGAAGTATCAGCTTCAGGAAGGCGATCACCAGGTTACCCTGAAATGGTTAAACCCGCATGACGATTATGAAATCAGAATCAATGACCTGATAATATATTCTGAAAAACCGCAGGAAAGTATACTCCCACAGCAGAAAAAATCATGAAAAAGAACCTGTGTTATTTCATCATTGCTTTATCGCTCATCGCCTGTAACCAGCAGGCGGGCAGGCATAGGGGCCCGGTTGCCACAGTGAAACTGAGCAAAGAAACATTGTTCGACAAAATTAAGGGAGGCTGGGCAGGTCAGACCATTGGTTGTACCTATGGCGGACCCACCGAGTTTAAGTTCAAAGGGACCATGATACAGGATTACCAGCCTATGGTATGGTATGATAACTATATCAGTGAAACATTCAGGAATGATCCGGGATTGTATGATGATGTTTACCTTGATTTCACCTTTCTTGAAGTTATCGACAAATATGGCATAAACGCACCTGCCGACTCTTTTGCCCTAGCAATTGCCCATGAAGATTACAGGTTGTGGCATGCAAACCAGGCTGCACGTTACAATATCCTGAATGGAATAATGCCTCCGGCCTCAGGTTTCTGGCGAAATAACCCACATGCAGATGATATAGATTTTCAGATTGAGGCCGATTTTGCCGGAATGCTTTCACCCGGAATGATCAATACTGCGTCAGAAATCTGTGACCGTACGGGGCATATTATGAATTACGGTGACGGATGGTACGGGGGCGTTTTCATGGCCGCCATGTATTCAACTGCTTTTGTATCGGATAATATTGAGTACATCATAGAACAGGGACTAGAACCTATACCTGCGGAAAGTAAATTCTATAAAACCATTAAGGATGTGATTACCTGGCACCGTCAAAATCCGGGTGACTGGAAATCATGCTGGTTTGAGCTCGAGAAGATACATACTTCTGAGAAGGGCTGTCCTGAAGGTGTTTTCAATTCCTTTAATATTGATGCATCTGTTAATGCTGCTTATGTCGCAATCGGATTGCTTTATGGTGAAAAGGATTTCCATAAGACCATGGATATTGCCACCCGCTGCGGACAGGATTCAGACTGTAACCCGGCAACGGCAGCCGGAATACTGGGGGTGGTGCTGGGGTACAATAAGATTCCCGCATACTGGAAGCCGGCCATTGAAAAAGTTCAGGATACTTTGTTTCCTTATTCGCAACTCACCCTGTCGCAGGTATATTCCCTAACCAGCAAGCATGCGTTGGCGCAGATAGAAAAAAACGGCGGCTCTGTAAAAGGTGATGAAGTGACCTTATTGATCCAAAATCCTGAAGTACTCAGGTATGAAGAATCGTTTGAAGGCCTTAAGCCTTTAAAGGAATTGCTGGTACGCAAAGACATTCTCGATGAAGGTATTAACATTGATTTTAACGGCACCGGCATTGTTGTGCTTGGAAACGTTAAAAACAGCTGCATTGAATTCGACAATTCGTTTGTAGCGTTACTGGATGTGTATATCGACAGCAGAAAAACAGAACAGATAAAAATGCCGGTTGATTACATCACCCGCAAATACGATATTTTCTACAAATACGATTTACCGGAAGGGCCGCACAAATTAGAAATAAAGTGGGTCAATCAGCGTCCCGATTTCAGGATTTATTTTAAGTCGTATGTGACCTATGGGAAGTAAAAAGGAAAAAGGAAAAAGGAAAAAGTGATTGGATGAGATCATTTATGAAATTATCGGTTTGGTTAATTTTTTCAATCTTGTGGATTGGGATGGCTTCTTGTGCCGATAAGAAAGTGGATGATGTTAAACCTGAAGAATTTAAACGCTTGCATGAGAAACAGGTATTACATAGTGATATCCTGCAAAAGGACATGACTTATGCGGTGATACTGCCACCTGAGTATGAAACATCAAATGATTCATATCCTGTAGTTTACCTGCTGCACGGTTATGGTGACAATGAAACAGCCTGGTATCAGGGTGGCAACATTCAGCAGTATATTGACTTATACCGGAATGTTTCGGCAGCCGCTATTTATGTGATGCCGCAGGGTTTCAACAATTACTGGGTAAACAGGTATAACGGTCAGTATAATCTCATGGATTTCATGGTTGAGGAACTGGTGCCCGAAATTGACAGACGCTTCCGCACAATCAAAGATGCCGGCTCGAGGGCCGTTATGGGATATTCGATGGGTGCATATGGCGCTCTGGTACTGGCAGCCCGCAATCCTGGAACATTCAGAACCGCCGTGGTTTTAAGTATGTCGTTCAGAACCGATGAGCAGTATATTGCCGAGCCTTCAGATGTATTTAATTCACAATGGGGCAGTGTTTTCGGGGGTATCGGAACAATGGGAGAGGCAAGGCTGACAGAACATTTTAAAGACCATAGCCCTTTCCACTTCTTCACAAAAGCAGCCGATCCCTCAATGAGCGGACAAAACTATTTTATTGACTGCGGTGATGATGAGGAAACCCTGTCAGTTACCTGTAATGAGTTACATGAACTGATGAGAGACCAGCAGGTTAAACATGAATACAGGATGCGCAACGGTGCACACGACTGGGACTACTGGCATAAATCGTTACCCGAAGCATTCAGCTATCTTGGTTATGCTTTCAGAAACCTCCCCTACCCTGATGAGGACACAACATTGTCGTGGCTGCCGCAGGCAAGCAACATCAGCTTTAAGCAAATCAGTAACCTTACCGGAAATATTAAAATGGTTCATGCAGCCAATAACAGCTTCTTTTTTGCCGTAATATTACCTGAAGGTTATAACACTGAAACAAAGAATTATCCGGTCATTTACATGATTCATGACACATTGGGAAGAAATCTGCAGAGTCCCGGAGAAATGTCAGAGGCTACCCTTGGGTTATCGTTGCTCATGAATGCCAATATTAAGAAAAACAGGCTTCCTGAGTCAATCGTTATTGATATTCCATACGGCCTGTTTCCTCTGGATGAGACTGTTATGTCAGACATTATTGAATTGGTGGAAGATAATCTCCGTACATATCCCAACGGGAAATATGCTGTAATAATCGGCAATGATAAATCAGGGACAATCACGGCCCAATTAGCCCATGACATGCCTGATCAATTCAATGCCTGCCTGCTTTTTGATGCCAGTATCCCAGAGGTTCCGCAATTTAATGGCGACATTGCCTGGTATCTTGATATAACCGATGAAGGAAGCCATTATAAAGAATACAATGCACTTTACCGTGAATTGAGGGAACGGGGCATACCACATGAATTCAGGGTGAGGCAGGGATTGCCCGAATATAATTCTTTTCTGAAAGGATTAGACAATGCCTGTATTTTCATAACCAGTAAACTGAAGAATTAAATGAAAAAGTCAATACTCTTCATCAGTTTGATTTTTGCAATGATGGGATCCATTGCCCAACAGGATGCTGCACAACCATTGCTGGTGATGGAGAGTTTGACCATGCACAGCAGGATATTAAACTGTGATATCCATTTTTCAGTTTGCCTGCCTGATGATTATTATGCAAGCAAATCAAAAAAGTACCCTGTTACCTACCTGTTGCACGGATTGGGTGACGATGAAACAGGGTGGCTGGAATACGGAAATATACGTAGCCTGTCAAACAGGCTCATTACAGCAGGCGATGCGGTACCTATGATTTTTATAATGCCCGAAGCTTTCAAAACGTATTATGTAAACGATTATGCAGGCATTTTCAATTATGAAGACATGTTTATAAAAGAACTGGTGCCGACAATTGACAGCATGTTCAGGACCAAAAATGAAAATTCACAAAGGGCACTGTGCGGTTATTCGATGGGAGGATTTGGCGCCATGATGCTTTACCTGAAACATCAGGATGTATTTGGTGTAAGTGTGCCTTTAAGTATGTCGGTCAGATCCGACGGACAATATATCACAGAGGAGGCCCCCGGCTGGGACGACCAGTGGGGACGGCTGTTTGGCGTGCCGGGATTGAAGGGAGAGGAAAGGATAACTGATTATTATAAGCAGAACAGCCCTTTTCATTTCCTTCAAACGCTGACAGCAGAGCAGAAAAAGAAGACAAACATTTACATGCTCAATGGTGATGATGAGGAAACGCTTTGCCGCAGCAATGAAGAACTGCACAACCTTATGAACCGGCTCTCCGTCCCACATGAGTACAGGGTAGTGAATGGCGGCCACAGTTTTAAAGTGTGGCGTGAGGCTATGCCCAATGCCCTGAAATACATTAGTAATTGCTTTGAGGGAAAGCCATATGGGGGAGACAGGATATTGAGTGGAGCTAAAGAAACAGTGTTTGAAAAGGGCAAAGTTACTTCTGCCTCATATTCAGCATATCAATGTGCAGATAAAACCACAAAAGAGATCTCCGGGCTCAGAGTTTATGTGCCTGCTGAATACAAAATTTCAAATCGCAATTTCCCTGTTATTATAATCACCTCAAAACTTGAACAGGATCAGCAGGAAAAGATTGCTCAAATGATTTATACTAATCCGATGGTGGTTGATAACTGTCCGTTGATACTGGCATTCATACCAGGAGAAGGTATTGAAAAACTGCCTGAAATATATGACTTGCTCAAAGATGATCTTAGGATAAGGGACGGTTACAAATACCGTTCACTTATCTCCTTAAACGGGAATGGGTTTAATGCATTGAAACAGTTATTAAGTTCTCCTTTTAATACCATTGTAATGTGTGATAACACCATTACCCCGCAGGAAGCTGAATCAATAGCCATGACTGCGGATAATGAATCATTTAACCGGCTGAGGATTTTTATTGATACACCGGCAAAAGGCAAATTTGCAGAAGGAAACGGTACTTTGCACATGTTACTGAGAGATAACGACCATAGTCATGAATACAGGGTACGTGAAGGAGAAGGTGGATTTGAGTGGATGAATCATGGCTTAAAAGAATCACTGGAATACATAATTGTGAATTTTCACAGATAATCAGAAACAGAAGACCAGAAACCAATACTTATAAACAGATAAAAATTTAATAACCAATCACAAAAACCACTTAATATGTTCATTGTAAACAGTTACATGCTGGCAGTCGGACTCTGCTTTATTACCATGCTGTGCTGGGGATCGTGGGGTAACACCCAGAAACTTGCAGCAAAGACCTGGCGATATGAATTATTTTATTGGGATTACGTACTTGGAATAGTACTGTTTTCATTAATCATGGGACTTACACTGGGCAGCTTCGGCTCACAGGGCAGGAGTTTTATACCCGACCTCATGCAGGTAAGCGCATCAAATTTCGGCAGTGCATTCCTTGGAGGTATTATTTTCAATGCTTCCAACATACTTCTTTCGGCAGCTATATCACTGGCTGGTATGGCAGTTGCTTTTCCGGTTGGTGTTGGACTTGCACTGGTACTTGGAGTTTTCATCAATTACTTTAGCACACCTGCAGGTGATCCTGTTACACTTTTTGCCGGCGTAGGGCTAATTGTAATTGCACTGATATTTAACGGTATGGCTTACAGCAGGATGAGCAAGGGAAAAGCCAAATCAAACAGAGGAATATGGATTGCCCTGGCAGCAGGTTTTTTGATGTCATTCTTCTACCGGTTTGTAGCCGCAGCAGTTGACCTCGAGAACTTTCAGTCACCAACAGCAGGCATGGCAACACCGTATACGGCGGTATTCATTTTCGCAACCGGAATGCTGTTCAGCAACTTCTTCTTTAACACACTGCTCATGAAAAAGCCGTTTGTCGGAGTTCCCGTGACTTACAAAGCATATTTTAACGGTAACCTTAAAACACACAGTGTAGGTATACTTGGCGGAATCATCTGGTGTTTGGGCACCTCATTAAGTTATATTGCATCAGGTGAAGCAGGTGCAGCTATTTCATACGCACTGGGTCAGGGTGCTACCATGATAGCGGCTTTTTGGGGAGTGTTTATCTGGAAAGAATTTAAAGGCTCATCAAAGTCAGTCAATATGCTGCTCTGGCTGATGTTCCTTCTTTTCACCACCGGGCTGGCACTTATTATTGTTGCAGGAAGCTGAATTAGTGACTAGTGACTAGTTACTAGTGACTAGTGACTAGTTACTGGTGACTAGTTACTGGTGACCAGACAGATCGATCACTAATCTCTAATCTAATCACTAAAAATTAACCATTAAATAAAAAGTAAACTTTTCAAATCATCAACTAAACCAAAAAAAATCATGAAAAAGTACATTTCATTCTTTATGATTGCTGCATTAGCAGTTTCATCATTAACCATGACTTCCTGTAACAAGGATAAAGACGACGATAACAATAACGTTGTTGTGCCTGCATCAAAAATCAAGACCCTGAGTGTAAATTACGGTGACGGTGTAGAAGGTTATGAATTCACTTATGATGCAAACAACCATATTACCCAGATTCTCAACAGCTGGGAAGGCGTTGTTGTTGACACCATCAAGTATGATTATTCAGTAGCAGGAAAACTTACCATTACCAAAGAAGGAACCCCCACTACTTATGAACTGAACAGTGCCGGCATGGTTACAAAAGAAATCTGGGACGAAACAAGCTACGCCTCATATACATATGATGCTAACGGATATCTTACCGGAGTAAACGAATACTGGGACGGTGCAGACCATAAAAAATATGAAGTTGAGATTACCAATGGAAATGTAACAAAACATACCCGTTATGGTGATGATGGTACCATCAACCGTTACAAGACTTTTACTTACACAACCGGTGACAACAAATCAGAACTTCAGCAAACCAATGCAGTTGATTCAAACTGGAAAACTGTTGGCGGTTTATTTGGTAAAGCAAGCACAAAACTCGTTGATTACCTTGAGTATTGGGACGCCGGTGACGAAGCAAACAAAAAAACCACTACCATTACCTATACTTTTGACGCTAAAAACAGAATCAGCACAATGGTACGTGCAGGTGCTGACTGGCAGGAATCATATGCTATAACCTATTACGAATAGGACCAGGCTGATTAACAGAAAAAAGCGCCAAAAGGCGCTTTTTTTTTGCTACTGCAATTATATTAGTAAACTGCAATCATATGATTGGTAATATTAAATCTTATGCTATTAAGAACGATTAAGAATAAGTAATTCTACGTATTGACTTTCAGGGTAATAAATGTATATTTTAGTAACTGGTGAATTTACCTGCCCCCGGCATCTCAACGGCTCATTGAATAAGGCTAACAATCGTCCTGTCTAACGCATCCGGCAGCAAAATTGGATGCAAGTGTGAACTTATTAATGGCGGGAATAATGAAACAAATTTACCTGCTACTGTGCAGTATGCTATTGCTACCGCCAGTTATTGGCCAAATACCTGATACGTTGTTTTACTCAATGCTTTTCACTGATAATCATATACCAGGACAAACATTATATGATATGTCAGTTGTTGATGCCAGCCTGATTGACAACTTCACCGGATTAGAAAAACCCAAAAAGGAGAACCGGGTGGCTCATGTCGCCATAACTTCAGGTTTGCTTGTTATCAGCGGGTTTTGCGATGGGACCAGTGAAGTGCTCAAGATAAAATATGACAGGTTTGAAAAGGTCTTTCCCCATGCAAATGACCAGTTTTGGGATTATAATATTTCATGGAAGAATAAGTACAAGGACGGCATTCCGCCCGACCCCGCCTTCTGGGGTTCAAAAACCAGCCTGGTATGGACAACCGACGGCTATCATATGATGCGCGCCTTCAGGAATGCCGCCATGATTACCGCCCTTGTCATCCCTCTGCAGGATTTCCGGCACAAATCGTGGAAACACTATGTGCAGGAAGCCATTATCAATTACTTCTCATACACCGTTGGGTTTAATATGGCGTATGATGTAGTCTTTAAATGAGAGGGGGTGAGAGGAGAATGGGTCTCACTCCCCCACTCGCCCACCAACGACCATCTTTCCAACACAATACCTGCCTTCTGCATCAACACGGTATAAATAGATACCGGAAGGCAGATGGGCTGTTTGCAATTTAAGTGTATGACTGCCGGCATTCAATGTACGCTTTGAAGGTGAAAGCAAGCGGTTACCCAGGATGTCGAAGAGTGAAATTTCAACCATTGAAGTCGCGGGCAGCTGAATGCTGAGCGTTACAAAGTCGGTTGCGGGGTTGGGATATGCACTGACTATCAGCTTGTTTGAGACAGGCATGTTTGACGACGGAATAGTGGTTCCAACACTGAATTGTCCGGTTGAGATTACGCTTCCGGTGTAAGATGCATCAACAGCCCTCAGGGTATATTCATAATGCCCGTTCTCAAGGTTGGTCAGGAGCCATTCGTTTACGGCGCTTACATTGCCAGGTTGCGGGAGGCGTGCAGGGATACTAACGGGCACACTGTCGCGAAAGAGCTCAAGGTCGTAAGTAATGGATGCTGCCGGAGTATGGTCATCTGACGCTGGATTCCATGAAAGAAGCACACCATCGGTGCCCTGGGGCGTAGTTTCCAAACCTGATGGCATTGAAGGGGCCATGTTGGCAACAGGTGTATTATTCAGATAAAGGTGCATCTGAGCTTCCACAAGACCATTTCCCCCAGGGGTAAAATATTCACCGGCAATAAAATAATCCAGATCGCCATCATTATCAATATCCAGCCATGAGAATGTGCCTCCCCTGTCGCCGCTGGCATGCGGAGCCGGTAAGTCGACACCGGTACCCTGCGGATTGTATACGCCATTTTCGTTAATAAGAATGCGGGCACGGCCTTCAATGTTGCTGCCTGAATTATAACTACCGGCCAAAAGGATGTCCATATCACCATCAGAATCGTAATCAGCCCATGAAGCAGCATAAACATCAAACCAGTCGCAGGTTGTACAGGGAATAATATTTATGGTATCATAGTAGGTTCCATTGTTCCTGTAGATCCGCAGGTTTACAGGAGTGTATGTACTATCGGTTTCCCGAAGGTTCCCGGCAACCAGTATATCAAGGTCGCCATCGTTATCATAATCGCCCCACCGGGCTTCTCCATGTTCAATAGAAAGAGTGCCCAGTATATCATTTCCCGAGAACGTACCATTACCATTATTCACATACTGCCTGATATATCCGTTTTCCATGAGTGGATTCATATTAACAATCAAAAGATCGAGATCCTGGTCATTATCACTGTCAGCCCATGCTGTCTGTGCATGAGCTGTTGAGGCCAGATTAGCATCAACTGCCGTAAATATTACATTACCGAGCGCGTCAGTAGTGTCATTGCGCATTAATTTAGTATCGTATATATAAGAAGTGTCGTTGATGACTGTAGGAAGCAATAAGTCCATGTCGCCATCATTATCAAAATCAGCCCATGAAATAGATTGCAGGTCGTAATAAGCCTGGTCATTATCTTCATTGTAGCGGGGAAGAATAATATTCATGTCGGTAAGCGTTCCTGCATCATTGCGAAAGAGATAAGTTTTTTCACCTGATCCAACTGCGAGGTCAAGGTCACCATCACCATCGGCATCACCCCATGCGAGATCAGAAGAACCGGCCCAGAGGTCTTCGGCATATAAAGTAATATACGTAAAGCTCCAGTGATCTCCCGACAGGCCATCATTGCGCATAAGCATGAGCTTATCAGTGACACTAACGTTATAAACCACATAATAGCCAATTACGGCAATATCCAGATCGCCATCATTATCAAAATCAGCGGGGGCGGTTGACACAGTCCAGAAATCTTCATCAGGCGGTGTAACAAATACAGAGTCAACCGGTGACACTTCAGTAAAATCACCAAAAGTGGTTTGTGCCTTACCGTGCAATGCCATCAAAGAAACTAAAAGCAATAAGCAAAAATTAAAAAGTTGCTTTCGCAGAAAATCAACATAGCGTGGGAGTGTAAATTTGTACGACATATGGAACCGTTTAAGTGAAGACAATAAACAATAGATCAACGGGATGGTTCAGAATGTTGGGAACCTGGGATCAGAGTCAAAAAAGAGGGAATATTGAATCTTAAATCTGTAGCTTACAGTGAACCATTTATTTATTTTGCAGTTTTACTACTATAAATCAACCTAGTAATAACTAAAACTAACTACTATGCCTAAGGATGATAAGAGAAAGAATTCTCAGAAGAAGTCAGGGAAAAGGTCTAATTCAGACGCCCAGGAGGAATAGGATTATTCCCCTAAGGGTTAATATTATTCCTCAACGGGGATTATAATAACAGAAACAGGCAGCGCCATCAGTGCTGCCTGTTTCTATTATAAGATTTTTACACAGCGAAAACATTGCTGCCTGATCTGATTATTTAAATTAATAAATGTTATAACTTGAATTACAGCATGTTACAATTATAAAAATTGTAGCTGCACAGAACTTTACACTTTCAGATATGTTAATTTCAGAAAGTAATCGATTATGAAAACTCTTCGCTCAGTGACCAGGCCCGGCATTACATCGCAGAATATTAGTCCCATGAAAGTCTTGTTTTACACTGTTTCCATTATGATCCTGTTCGCTTCATGCTCGCATGACGATGAGGCTGATACGCAATCGCCTTCGATGGTGATGGAAAATCCCCGCGAGGGTGATATTTACAAGGTTGGTGACGAATTCCATATGGTTATGAATATTACAGATAACATGAGCCTGATGGAATGCAAAGTGCAGATCATACCTGATTCAATTGCTGATGACCATAAAAATACGACAGCCGGCGGTATATATAAGTCGGTGATGCATGGTGGGGCATGGGAAATGACGCGGAGGTTTGAAATTTCGGGAACATCATACAATATCAACGAACTCATTATTGTCCCCGACTCACTTGATGACGAACCAATTGCCCATGGCCGTTACCTTTACAAGGTAGATTGTACGGACCATGCAGGTAATGTTGCAACCAGGGAAATCAGGTTCTACCTGAAGGACATTTAGATCTGACCGCTTGCTGATAAACTCTGTGAACTGAGTAACCCTGATTGATTACATTAGTGCTTGATTACTGATTAACCAGCTGGCCATAAGAAAACGGGTTAGAAAGTGCACAGATAAAATGCATTTCTAACCCGTAATCTTAAATCAGAAAGGCTTATTTACCAGCCTTAACTTCCTTTAATTTACCAATCTCCTTCTGTTCATCATCGATCATCTTTTTAGCCATATCCTTAAGCATTGGTGACATACCATGTTCAAGTTCAAGCTTAGCCAGTTCGATGGCTTTCTGGTGATGGGCAGTCATTAAAGTGATAAAGTCATGATCTACGTCTCCGTTTAATGATGAAGAAATTGTAGTTGTATTATCCTTAACGGCATTGCGCAGAATATTTACATCATGCTTCTTGGTTACTTCATCTTTATCTTTCTTATCAAAATCGCGAAGTATACCAATATCACCCTGTTTCTTGTCAATAGTCATCTTTGCAATATCCTTTAATTGCTCATTTTCGCTCTTATTGACAAGCGTACGGCACATATCAATAGCACCCTGATGGTGCTCAATCATCATTTTTGCAAAATCAGTATCAAAATCCCCGATCAGATCAACTTTTGCCATTTTTTCGTGCATATCGTTGATATCATCCATAAGATTTTCTGATTCATTTTCCCTGTCAGTATTCCTGGTCATATCGTTGTCAGGAATAACAGCCTTACCTTCCCTGCGATTAATGTCATTATCGTTATCATAATTGGCATCATGATCCTTGTCCATGGCAGTTGAAGTGCCGGTTGAACGTTTAGTGGTATCAGTCTGGCTATACGATACTGAACTCATCAGCAAGAAGGCAAAAAGGGCAACAGTTATTCTCATCAGATTTTTCATATTTTATTTATTGAGTTGATTTATAGTTATTTAGTTGAGTTAAAAATTAAACGGCTAAGAACCTGAATGGTTCAATAGAAGTGAATTATCAATTTCTGTTCCATATGGTTCACTAAAAGTGATTTATCTATCTTTACTGCATGCTTGAAGCCCTTTATAAGACCTTCGGATGGGAAGGAATTGAAGTGATCTTTACGTTGAATGGCGCCGCCATAGCCATATATAATGCATCAAAGGTTAATGGCCGCTGGTATGCGCTGCCGCACTCCGATTCTTTTGGATTTCATTCAGTTGACAGTCAGCAGTCAATGATTGATTTAATTAACAGAATTTTAAAGAGTGAGGCTTTATATAAAGATATCAGGGGAGTTGAAAGCAGGCAGATTGAGCTGACTGATGAAGTTTTAACCGGCGAATTTGTTAAAAGCCCTGCTGTGGATAAAATCGGTATCAGAAGCCGGGTGCCTCTGCTTCAATATCATCAACCGGAGAAAATAGTCAGTGTTATTGATTTAGGAGAAGAATCAAATGAATCACCTGTGAGCAGACGTGACCTTTTATTTAAAAGCCTTTCATCGAATGTGAGGAGGAAAATAAATAAGGCCGGAAAGAATGGGATAGTTATAAAGGATGGCGGTTTAGAATTACTCGACGATTTCTATTCCGTTTATCGGAAAACAATACACCGACATGGCTCGTTCGGACTACCTAAAGTGCTTTTCAGGAATATGCTGACCCATAGTGAAACTACAGCCGGTCCTGCTGCGAGAATTTTTGTTGCTTACAATCAGTCAGTGATTGGATCAGCTTTATTACTCACCCAAACCAACTTTTCTGAGAACAATGCTTTTGCAACACTCCCAGAATATAACCATTTATATACAGCTTATGCCTTACACATGGCAATGATGGACTATGCGATTAAATGCGGCAGCAGAGCTTATTCCCCCGGAAGAAGTACGCCAGGTTCAGGAGTGCATAAATTCAAGAAGCAATTTGGTGGTAAAGAATATCCATTGTTCTATTGCAGCAATTCAAATCCTGCAAAATCGTTCATCCCTTTTAAATTCCCATTAAAAAGGCGCTTAATTCAGCAGTTCATCAGACTATTACCACAAAGCCTGGTTGAAATTTTCGATGCATTTGTTTCGGGAAAGATATTTTAGCATTCAGCTTTCAGTGTTCAGCGGCTTTCGGTGTTCAGCGTTCAGCAATGAGCGCTGGGCCCCTTAGACGACGCACTTTTGCCCTGAATTTTTCATTCCATAAAACCCACAGGAAGAAAATCACCACATAATAGAAAGGCCTCATAATCCACTCATGCCAGAAATCCCAGTATTGGGGCTGCATATTAAGGACTGCGGTAAGGACAACAATACGGAAAATATTGGTAAGATGCATAATAATGAATGAGAAAGGAATATACCAAAGCTTATGTTTCCATATACCGGGATAAAGCAGGAACAGGAACAAGAGTTGGTAATCCTGCTTAAACCCAGAGCACCCTTCATTAACCGTTATATAGTCGCTACCATTGATCACCAGTGTATTAGTTGAATAATTTGCTGTGATACCATAATTAAAGAGATGGCTGTTAATCCACATGGCTCCGGCAAAAACCTGGTCAGCCATAAATCCTGAAATGGTGATAAAAAATTTGCTTTCCCTGAAAAACCCGAGGAAATTCCAATAAAAGAAATGAAGGAAAACCGTAATAATTGCAAATAATGCAAAATCGACCAACGGACTGTATCGGGAGTTCCGGAGTTTGAGATAGAATTGCCCTGGTTTCACCGGACAAAGATATACAAAGCAATATTATGCAATTGTATGGATATAGGCGTCTCTGTCTTTTTTTTACAAAAATGCGGCTGATCAACCTCCAATGATGATATTCTTTGAAGCTAGCACCATCAGCCCCTGAATATCCTCAATAGTAACATAAAAATGGTATTTGCCACGGGCGATGGGCTCATTTCCTATGAGCAGCGGAACATTAATCACCTCATGGAGGGTTTGGCTGGTTTCACCATTAAATGTATAACCACGGTGATACAGCCAGGGCTCACCTGTAATTTCGGCATTTTTAGCTGCCTGGTGTGTGTGGTTATCAAAATTATTATGCACTTCAACAACGCATTGATGCAATCCGCCGGCATCACTGAGAACTATTTCCATTTCAAATGAACCTCCCGCCTTAACAGTATCATTGTCCACCGGGTGTAATATTGTGATTTCAGGCGGCTCATTTATAGTGTCGTCCTTTTTGTTACAGGACACAAAGAAACCTGAAACAAACATGATTATTATGATGACAGAGTGCAGCTTTTTCATGAGTGATCTTTTCAATACATAACAATCGTAACAAAATAATTCTATCTTTACACTTTAAGTCTTATTATGATAGTTGCGCAGACCATTGCCGAATTCAATTCAAAGTACGCATCCTCCACAGGAATTTCATTTCATGACAACGAGGTTGATGATCTGAAAGTTGACGTTTTCAGCGTAGAATATCCTGCCCTGAAATTTCATTTCGAATTCTGGCTTAATGATGATTTATACATCTGTCTTCATGCTGATCACCGGCAAACCCATGCATTTGGCCCCGTCAGCAACGAAAATCTGGTTATGAAAATCGGGAAGTTTGGCAATTACATACTGGAGGATATAAAAAAGCACTTTGACCACCAGATTTATGGTGATCTGGACCTGGAGGGTGAAAACGATAAGCTTAATTCATATAATACACACAAACTGAATTTCCTTGGCCGTATGGATGACCCTGCTTATAATGCTGAACTGATGTATCACCTGATTAAAGCAGCCAAAAAGTTCAGAATATAACTCCATCCCCTCATACTACCTTATTAAATTAACATTTCCGGTCGTTCTGTTTTCCTTCCCCTGCAAGGAGTAGGTTAATACAAAAATATAAGTGCCCACGGGACAAGGCTTTGATTTAAAGGTACCATTCCAGCCTGCCTGCGGATTATTGGATTCAAACAGCAATTCACCCCATATATTGAAGATTTGCAGTTTAAATAATGGAGGGACCTCATCACCTGAAAGGAGGGGTTTGAAAACATCGTTCAAGTTATCGTTATTGGGTGTAAAAGCATTAATTGTGGTTATGAAGGGAGTACCTGTGCTTTTACATACCTTTATTTCACAGGTGCGGACTTCACCCGGGCACCCATCAGCAGAAGTTTCGTGCAACGAAAGGATATATTGACCAGGTATGTTCCACAAGATTGAAAAATGGGCATCTGCACCATTCTGAACCACAACTGAATCAATTTTCCATTCATAAACAGAACCACTTAAACTATCAACCCAATAGACCCCCCTATAGCCAACCGGGACTTCATGAAAGGCCTGGCCCATAGAAAATGAGCTGGCCAGTGTTATAAAAAGTAAAAGCAATAATAACTTCCTTTTCACTTTCTCCATTTTACCCTTTATTATTTCTGTCACTAAGTATCTGCAGTGCTTTGAAGTGATTAATTGTGCCAGATTGGAGACGTGTTGGGTGCCTGGTTTATAGTAACGGTAGTTGAAGTGGTATAAAGTGGACAACCTCCGGCAGGAGCAATGGTGTATGTAATTGTATAATTACCCGGGGTACTGGTTGCAGGTGTTATCGTGCCGTTTGTTGCATTAATAGTCAGGCCTGAAGGGCTGGCCGAGTATGTGCCTCCGGAGGTGCCGGTATGGGTTACAATTACCGGTTGTGATGAAGTGCAAAAGCTGCCACTTCCATAAGTTATTGTGGCAGAGGGACTGGCAACAACGGTAACCTGAACCGATTGCGTTTGTCCGTCACAGCCATTTGAAGAAAGATAGACTGATACAGTATAAGGCCCTCCGGCAGTAGTCCAGTCGATGGTAACAGAGTTGGTACCTGAACCTGAGATGATAGTGCCTCCACCTGACACCGACCAATGATAGGTGGCTCCGGGCACAGTGGCCGGATCGATGAAATATGGCTGTGTCCCCACGCATACGCTTTGGGTGGGGTTCTGGTTATAGGGCTGCGCTGTGGCTGCAAGGGCTGTGATTGCTAAAAGAAGCAGTAGGATTGTTTTATTCATAATGATATGTCGTTACTTATTGCGTTCTATTTTAATTGTGCCAGATGGCGGAAGCGACCGGCGGAACGGTAACTGAAACAGTGACCGGGCCTGACATTTCGCTCTGGCAATTTGAATATGCTATGTTTGTTGCAGTTACTGTGTAGGTTCCTTCAAGGGTTTCATTTCCGAAACTTATAGCAGTGCCTGTTCCTGCTATTGCATCTCCCAACGGGGTTCCGTTAAGAAATAACTGATAACTTATGCCGGTTTGAGAATTTGCAAGTCCAATCTCAACTCCAGGACCTCCTGAGCAATAGGCACCACCGCCTGTGATTGCATAAATCAGGGGAAGTGTATTAACTGGAGGAACATCAGCAATCAGTATGATATCATCAACACACCATGCTTCCTCCACCCTGTTGTTGGAAGTGATGATTTTAAACTGTAGCTGAGTAGTTCCGGCTGGGAAGGTTATTGTAAAATTATTCTCAATACTTGAATTTACATAAGTCAGGTTTGCATCCCAGGCAAGGGTTGCATTCACTTGTGGAGAATAATCAAAAAGTTTATTGTTATATCCCCGTTGTGTAAAGGTTGTCAGGTATGGGCCACCATTGCGGCTTATCTGCAGCATCAGGTTCTCACCGGTATCGTTTCCGCGTCCCTGTGGTCCTGCAGCGACACTTGGATCTGCTGTCCCCACTTCATTAAGTGAGGCAACTTTCAGGAGCAATTTCACATTTGTTGAGCCGGCAACTATATCAAACTCACTAAATTCAATTGCAGCCTGGGTACCTGACTGTCCGGAACTATTGCTTACCGAGTACGATTTAACCAATCCTTTACTGTCATTAAAACCAAATAATGACCTGACTTCGGTAACATTATTTCCCATGGAACCTCCGGTACCCACATTTACAGAATTAACGGTATAAGGCCAAACAGTTGTTGATTCGAAGCTTTCATTAATCAGTGTTTGAGTGCCGGTCATATTTGAACCGGTTGATGCTGATGCCGGGTTTCCGGAAGACGGTGATGTATTATAGATTACAGCTGATGCGGTGCAATTTGATTCAAAGACCATAAACCAGTAATCCCTGCATGGCTGAAGGCCTGTTACATGCACTGTGTTGCCTGAACCGTTATAAACAACCTGCTCACCAGAACCAGAATATACGGGATTTGCTATAGGTGAATTACCATTGACAGGTGGAGAAAATGAATTGATGGTATTGATTATTACAATGCGGCCTGAACCGTCACCATTTGTCCATGTTACGTTGATAGACTGGAAAGCGGGTGTACCAATAATGTTCAGTGCCTGCTGCGAAGGTGCTGTGCAGGTTTGTCCCCCGCATGCCAATGCAAACAAGAGAAACAGCGACCCTAAAAACAGATGCTTTATCTGACAATATAATTTTCGGATGAGAACCAACGAGATTAATCAGTTTTAAGGCAATGAAGAATCTTTGTCACCAGTTTTTTCGTTTACATTGACGTTGTGTTCTTTGGCAATACGGCGGAATTCATCAAGCTGGCCTGATTTATCCATCGCGGTGTAAACAAAATTTATCATTTTTTCAGCATCAGCCTTGTATTCTTCATTTCCGGCACTGGTATACAGATGCAGTGCAGTGAAGAAATTGTCAAGTGCCTGGGGATAATTACCTGCATCATAAAATACGGTCCCCATTCCATAATATCCTTCAGGATTCAAGGGATGGTACCATTTAAGTTTTGAGTAACATTCTAATTCTTCCTCGTATTTTTTCAGATTATTGTAACAAACAGCCATGTTCATAAGAGCCACATCCCCCTGAGGGAAGATATCAAGTGACTGTTTATAGATTTTAACAGCTTTTTCAAATTTATTCTGACGCCGGTAACAAATGGCCAGATGGTCAATTGCATAAATAAATTTTGGGTCTGACTTGACAGCTTTTTCGAAAGAGCTTATTGCTTTTTCATAATCAGCTGCTTCCAGCATAACATTCCCGGCCTGGTAGTATTCATTTGCTTTGACATTTTCTGATTCTTTATAGAATTGTGACTTCATGTCGTTAACCACAAACATTCTCACTTTCCAGCAGTTATCAAAAAGCCTTCCTGCTACTTTGGAAACCAGCTCGTTCATGCCTGTCATCGAGAAATCAACTTTTTCTCCATTTAATCCTTCAGCAACAACCTGTCCCAAAGAACGCGTTGTACAGGCATCAACACTATCATTCATTGTTTGAAGATCATTGAAGGCACTGATACAGTCACAGGTTTTATCTGTAACGCGTTCAATTACTGTCTGTGCATTAAGTAAAAAGCAAATAAAGGAGAAGAAGAGAACTGAAATTACTGTTTTCATATATTGGCTGTCTGGTGGTCAGATTATTTAGTGTCCTTGTCATCCCCTTTCACGACGTTCTCGTAATAGACCTTATCGGCAGGCTGCATGCCGATTGCCTCAAGGGTATAGCCTTTGTAGGAAGGTTTCAGTTGAATGACTTCAAGATTATAGACTCCGTCTTTCTGGAGATTAATGATGATTTCATTGGTATAATTCTGATTATTGGTAATGGTGATTTTTGCTTTGTGCAGGTTGTATACCTTGTATTCGAGATGCCCTTTTCTGAGTTTTCCCATCAGTTTGCCGTCGAGATAGAATGAAGCCTCAGGTGCTGTTTTCTTGAAGATTGTGATAGTTGCAAAATCATTCTGGCAGAAGGCTGATCCAGATATGAGAATTACAACAATAAGAAGTAGTAGTCTTTTCATATAAAAGATTTTGAGGAGTGCAATTTAAGAAAATATTCTTTTTTGAAATGAAACTTTTTCAGACTTTTTTTTCAGCTTTCTGGAATCAGCTAACTGCTGAACTGCAGCTGACTCAGTCCCCGGTAGATGCCTTTGTTTGACTGCATGAGCTCGTCGTGGGTGCCACGTTCGATGATCTGGCCTTTGTCGAGGACAAGTATCTGGTCGGCCCGCCTGATCGTGGCGAGGCGGTGCGCAATGACGATAGAAGTACGGCCTTTCATGAGCTTATCGAGCGCGTCCTGCACAAGACGCTCATTTTCAGAATCCAGTGATGATGTAGCTTCATCAAGGATGAGTATTTTTGGATTTTTCAATACAGCCCGTGCAATGGCTACACGCTGACGCTGCCCGCCCGACAGTTGCATGCCACGTTCACCTACAAGTGTATCGAGTCCCTGCGGGAACTGGCTGATAAATTCCCAGGCATTGGCCTTCCGGGCAGCTTCTTCAATCAATTCATCAGTAGCACCGGTGCGGCCATATGCTATGTTTTCGCGTATGGAACCGCCAAAAAGAAAAATATCCTGAGGTACAATAGCCATTTGCGATCGCAGAACTGAAAGAGGGATTTTTATACTGTTAATGCCATCAAAGAGGATTTCACCCGAAGTTGGGTCATAAAGTCTTAGTAACAATGCAGTGAGTGTTGATTTGCCTGCCCCGCTGGGTCCAACAAGGGCAGTAAGGCTACCGGGTTTAACAAATGCAGTTACACCGTTAAGCACTTCAGCATCAGGCCGTGATGGATAATGAAACGACAAGTCATGAAATCTTATTTCACCTTTAAGAATATCCTTTTCAGCAAGTGTTTGAACATTACTAACCTCCTCAGGTGCTTCATTGAATATCTCCATCAGGTCTTCTGTTGCACCAATAAACTTTTGCACCCTTGCAAACACATCGGCCATTCCACCAATTGTACCGCCAATAAATACGGTATAAATCACAAAAGAGAATAATTCGCCTGTTGAAATCTCCCCTGACGAGATGAGCATTGACCCCCGCCAGATTACTGCTACCATGGTACCAAAGAGTCCCAGTATAACAAATGATGAAAATGCACCGCGCAACCGGCCATTTTTAATACCTGTTTGAGCAATATCGATTGTTTTGGTTCTGTATCGGCTCATCTCGAAAAACTCATTGGTATACGATTTTACTGATTGTATACCCTGCAGGGTTTCCTCAACAATTGTGTTAGAATCGGCGACCTGTGCCTGTGCCTGTTTGCTCAGTTTACGAATATATCTTCCAAACACGGCTGTAAGAACCATAATGGCCGGCAATATCATCAGCATGAAGATGGTGAGCTTCCATGATGTAAACATCATGAGGGTTACACCCCCGATGATTATGATCAACTGCCTGATGAACTCGGCTAAAGTAGAAGTAAGGGCATCCTGCAAAAGGGTGATATCAGAGGAAATCCTGCTATTGAGCTCCCCTACCCTGCGGTGCTGAAAGAACTTCATTGGCAGCCTGATGATATGATTATAGGTGCTTTGGCGAAGATCGGCAAGCGTTTTCTCAGCCACCTTCACGAAAAGGAAAATCCTGAAATAAGCGAATACTGATTGGGCTGAGAGAACTAAAATAAGAATAAGGGCAATACGGTTAATCTCATTGCCCAGGATACCCTGGTTCCCAAATTCTACAAGCTGTCCCAGCAGTTTAGGAAATATAAGGCTGGCAGAACTTGAAAGGAGCAGGAATAACAAGCCAAGCGCATATTCCCACTTGTAAGGCTTTATATACCTGTACAGCCTGAACAACCGCTGAAGTCCCGGCCAGGTAATCTTTCGTTTAAGGTTGTCATCATTTAAAGCCATACATATTTAATTGCGTGAAATAACGTTTATGCCGTGTTTTTGTTTCACATTAACATCACAGAAGGTACAGGCAGGTAAAGTTATGAATACACAAATTTTCCATACCTTTACTTCCTAAATTGACGCTATGAAACGCAACTCGGTCATGCCCAGACACAGGAAAACCGGATATATTTTCGGCATTCTGGGCAATCTGCTCTTTCTATGGATACTGGAAATGGTACCCGGCTGGAACCTTGACTGGCTGATAAACGGATACATGATAATACTCACTATATTACAGATAAACTGCTTACTGCACATTGCCGGTAATATAGTTATGCTGATTTTTGATTCCATATTTATCAGACACCTGGTTAAAATCATATTTGATACTGTGGCGATAGTAATACTTGTACTCATTTATTACCTTTATCCAGTTGACTTTACATTAACAGAGCATGTTAAATGGCTTAATAACGTATTTCCCTTTATAATCATCATTAGCATTGTGATAACCGGTATTGGGGTCATTTCAAACTTTTTCAAGCTCTTTGTTAAAGAAGATGAACTTATGTGACAGAAAATAATTTAAACAATACAATAATGAAAAGAATCGCTACAATTATTTTTAGTTTATTTTTTCTTACATCAATTGCCCAAAACAACATTCCGGGAAGTGGTTCAAATTTTGCTATACGCGAATACCCGGAGTATGTAACCGATAGTATTTACAATTTTATCTGGAATGAAACAACCCAGGCCTGGGACCTTACAGGTAAAACAAGCGACATGTCGTATAACGAATACCGTTTGACCAGTGAAATTGAATATGACCGTACCGGGTCAGACTGGCAAAGGGCAATGTTTCATACCTATACCTACAATGCACAGGGTAAGCTGGTAACAGAATTAATGATGAGTTATGCCGATAGTGTATGGGAAAATAACTATATGGTAAATCAAACCTGGGATGCCGCAGGCAATATGACTCAACAGGATATTTTATTGTGGAATGGGCTCTCATGGATGGAACAGCAGCGTTTCGTCATGACCTATGATGCCAGCAACAACATGCTGACCTGGCTTCTGCAAACCAATAATGGCAGCTGGGTTAACTACAACAAAAAGACTTTTACATACACCAGCAATAGATTAACCGAAGAAATAACTGAGCGCTGGCAGGACCCGTCATGGGTTAATTTTACCAGAAAACAATATGCCTACGAGAACAACCAGCTTTCAGCCATGGTTGAACAATCATGGTCAAACAATGCATGGGCAAACGATGTAAGGTCAGCATATTCCTATGATAATTCAGGAAATCTTGTTACCACCCTGGTTCAGGCATTAGATAATGGCAACTGGATAAACAGGTTCAACAATATCTATACATACACAAATAACCGCCTGATGCATTGGCTCTTCCAGAATTGGGACGGAAACGCATGGATTGATTCACAACAGGAAATACACAATTATGATAATGGCGGAAATCATACGTATTGTTTGAATCAAATAACAAAAGGTGATACCTGGAAAGATCTTTCGCTGGATCTCTGGAACTATAACAGTAATAACAATTTAACCCAGACTTCACATAAAATATTTGATGCTGAAAATGTATATGGTGACAGCACAAGCTACTTCCTTCGGTCAGTACTTGGAATGGAAGAAAAAACTGATGAAGGTTTTGCTGTATATCCTAATCCCACAACCGGAAAAGTGGTAATACAAAGTGACCAGATGCCGTCAGGTATTGAAATATACACTCTCAGCGGGAATGTGGTAATCACACCTGAAGCAGGAAGAATAATAGACATGAGTGATCTGCCTGCAGGAACATATATCATCAGGGCTACTTTTGGTAAAAAAATCACAAGTAAAGTTGTGATCAGACTCTGAAACTCTACAATTTGAAAAGGTCATCCCTTACTGAAAAAATGATATTATACTTTATGGCACTTGGAATAGGTGCCATAATTATTACAGGCATGTTTTCATTCAGGGCTGCACAAAAAGCTTTACTGCAGAGGACTTATGACCAGCTGACTTCAATACGGTTAACCAGGAAATCAACTGTTGAAAGGTTTCTTAACGACCGGCTCCGCGAAACTGCATTTATGGCACAGCAGGGTGAAGGCGGTTGGTTGCCGGTTTCAGGTTATTATTCAGGTTCAATGGTCATTGATGAAAACTGGTTCAGCCAGCCTGTTCCAAAGCACAATGATGGCGCCTTCATTGTTGATTACAGGAAGGCTGACAGTGTAAAGAGATTGCTGGCTGTGTGCAGAATCAGAAATGACAATAAATACCTGGCCCTGATCATAAAACCGGGCCTGATTGACAGCATGATGCTTGAGATTAGTCCTAAGCATGGACTGGGATATTCCGGTGAAACATATTTTGTTGGCACTGATTACCTGATGAGGACAAGCTCCAGATTCATTGAAGGTTCAGAAATGAGTACAAGAGTTATAACCATTCCCGTTTTGAAGGCGCTTGAAGGAAGGGAAGGTTCTGTGCTGGCTTCTGATTACAGGGGCATAAAAGTATTGAGTTCATACGGACGGATGAATGTTAACGGTCTTAACTGGATTATCCTGGCAGAACTGGATTACTCCGAAGCTACTGCATCAATAAATGCAATTCGGAATAATATTATCCTAATGAGCCTTATAACCGCTTTGGCCCTTTTCCTTTTAACATATACTATCAGTCGCACCATAACCCTTCCGCTGAAAAAGCTTAAAAAAGCCGCTTCGGCACTGGCTGATGGCAAATTGCATGAACCACTGATGGTGGAAAGCGATGATGAAATTGGCGAACTAACCGAAGCCTTCAATAATATGATTGTAAGCCTTGGCCAGAAAGATAAAGCACTGCGGGTAGAACGAAGCAAGAGTGTTAAATCGGCTATTGACGGCCAGGATCGTGAAAGGCAGCGATTATCACGCGAACTACATGATGGCATTGGCCAGGGTATAATAGGAATACGGTTGCGACTGGCAGCACTTGAAAATCTTGTTCCATCTGATCTTAAAGAAAAAGTTGGATCTGTTATATCTATAAATGATACCCTGATTGATGAAGTACGTGCCACCTCCAATGCCCTGATGCCTCCTGCACTGGCAGAGTTTGGATTATTGTCAGCAGTTAAAAGCATTGGCTGTAATATCACAGATACAACAGGTATCAACGTAACTGTTGAAGGTGAATTACCTGATGGAATATTTGGGCGCAAACCGGTGTTATATATATTCCGTGTCATACAGGAAGCCCTGAATAATGCAGCAAAGCACTCAGACGCAACAGAAATAAAAGTAGCAATACAAACCACCCGTGATTTATTAAAGCTGGAAATAGCTGACAATGGAAAGGGATTTGAAGCAGGCTGTATAAATACCGGATTAGGATTGCCAAATTTAAAAGAAAGGGTAAGCCTGTTAAAGGGATGTATCTCTATTATATCTTCGCCCGGAAATGGAACAGTAATACGGGCTTCAATTCCGGTAAACAAAGTGCAGTATGATAAAATTATTCCTTGTTGACGACCATACCATTGTACTTGATGGAATAAAGGCCCTTCTCACCGGTCAGCCTGACATAATGATCACAGGTGAGGCGGCGAATGGTGAAGCACTATTAAACCTACTTGAGCATTCGGTACCCGATGTGATACTTATGGACATTTCTTTACCGGGCCGCTCGGGCATTGAACTCTGCAGGCTGGTGAAGGAACAATGGCCTGCAGTAAAAGTACTATTCCTGTCAATGTATACAAATGAAGAATTCGTATTAAATGCCATCAATGCCGGTGCTTCGGGTTATCTCCCAAAAAACATATCACAGCACGAATTACTGTTGGCAATAAGAACAATTTATAGTGGAGGGGACTATTTCAGCGGTTCCGTCTCCGATATCATTCTCAAAAGTTATCTTAGAAAATCACGGGAGACAGATCAAAAATCGCCGCTTGAGAATTTGTCAAAACGTGAAATTGAAATACTTGGACTGGTGGCAGAAGGGTTAAGCAATTCAGAAATTGCTGACCGTGTTTTTATCAGTACCCGAACCGTTGAATCGCACAAAAACCATATCATGCAGAAACTCAACCTTAAAACGCCGGTTGAGTTGGTAAAATTTGCCCTCAAACATAATATAGCCAGGCTTTAGCAAAACTTTAACCTCCTGTCCTTCTTTCAGTGAAACACGGAGATTTTTCCGTGTAACCTTCATTGACACTTAATCAATTCATTTGAATATTTGCTGCGGTTGTCAAATCTCAAATTCAAATCTCAAATGAAAAGATCCTTAATTCCCCTGCTTATTTTAATTGCATTCACAGTACACGGATATTCACAGGAAATTGCCCTTAATCCGGGGGTAGATATTATGAGTCGCTACGTGTGGCGTGGCCTGAACCTGGGCGGTTCATCACCCAGCATTCAGCCCTCGCTTGAATTCACTGCGGGTAAATTTACACTTGGCACCTGGGGTGCCTTTTCAACAAGCAATGACTTCACGGTTCAGGAAACTGACCTTTACATGAGTTACAACTTATGCGATGCTTTTACTGTGGGTATTACCGACTACTTTCTGCCTGATGAACTCGCAGAGAATGAACACTATTTTGAATTTAAGGATGATTCAACAGGGCATGTGCTGGAAGCCGCCGCTACATTCAACGGAACAGAAAAAATTCCATTCACTTTCATGGCTGCTGTTAATTTTTATGGTGCTGACGCCCGCCATGCAAACAACAAGAAACAATATTCAACCTATTTTGAATTAGCATACAAAACCAAAGTAAAAGATGTTGAGTGCAGAATATTTATCGGTGGAACAGCAACCAATCCAGATAAAGAGCTTCATGAAACAGGCTATTATGCTGAAAGTGCGGGAATTACCAATTTTGGAATTACCGGAATAAGGACAGTACAGATAAACGATAAATTCGGCCTTCCGCTCACAGGCTCCTTTATCATAAACCCCAAAACTGAAAAGGTATTTTTAGTCATAGGACTTTCATTCTAATCACATTAATCTCAACATTCTATAACGCTTCAAAAATTTAAAAATGGAAAATCTGTTAAACGACGCTGCATCGACCGGCAACACCGGATTTATGCTGCTTGCAACCAGCCTGGTTATGCTTATGACACCGGGACTGGCACTTTTTTATGGTGGACTGGCCAGCAAGAGGAATATCCTTGGTATTATGATTCAGAGCTTTGTATCATTAGGATTGACTACTGTTTTATGGTTTATTGCCGGTTATTCACTATGCTTCAGTGGCGATGGTGCCATAATTGGGAATTTCGACAAAGCTTTCCTTAATGGCGTAGACATGCATAGTATTTTTTCAGGAAACGGCAAAATACCTGAACTGGTATTTTTCCTTTACCAGATGATGTTTGCTATCATAACACCTGCGCTTATTACAGGTGCATTTGTTGGCAGGGTAACATTCAAGGGATATATGCTCTTCCTTGTAGCATGGCAGCTTCTTGTCTATTATCCGTTTGTGCATATGGTTTGGGGCGGAGGCCTTTTAGCTCAGTGGGGTGTACTTGACTTTGCAGGTGGTATTGTAGTCCACGTAACTGCAGGATTTGCAGCGCTGGCATCAGTTTTTTATGTTGGATCAAGAGCCGACAGGGATTCTACCCCCAACAGCATACCACTTGTAGCAATAGGCACAGGCCTCTTATGGTTTGGCTGGTATGGTTTTAATGCAGGCAGCGAATTAAGCGTAGATAATATTACTGTTCTCGCTTTTGCGAATACTGATATAGCAGCATCCTTTGCAACCGTTACCTGGCTCATTATTGAATGGTCAAAGTCGAGGAAACCAAAATTTATCGGACTATTAACAGGCTCTGTTGCTGGCCTTGCAACAATTACACCAGCTGCAGGCTTTGTTCCGTTATGGGCCTCTCCTATTATTGGTATAACTGCCGGCCTGGTATGTTACTATGCCGTTGCCCTCAAAAATAAACTTGGATGGGACGATGCACTTGATGTTTGGGGAGTTCATGGAGTTGGAGGTGCCCTTGGTACCATTCTTTTGGGAGTGTTTGCTTCGCATGCAATAAATCCTGCTGTCATCACCGAAGGCGCCTTCTTTGGCGGAGGATCATTCCTGCTGAAAGAAACGGTTGCTGTAGTTGCTACAGCAGCTTATGCATTCATATTCACTTATCTCATGCTGGCTTTAATAAACAAAATAACTCCTGTAAGAGTAAAACACGAAGATGAAATGCTGGGGTTGGACGAATCACTGCATGGTGAAAAAGCATACGTCGGTGCTCTTTAAAACTCAATAATACTCTAACAGCACTTCGAAATCCTCTGCATGGATTTCAACTACGTACCCGTACTCGTTGTAATGGATATGCCATTCACGGGTGCGGGTTTGTTCGCTGGTATGTTCAGTAAATTCAACAGGATTATTTTTGCAGCCAAAACGCCACGGCAGCACTTCATAATATATCAGGGGATAGTTGCCATAAAACTGGGTAATCTCCCTTACAAAAAGATATTCTTCAGGATAATGGATTGCATCAACATAGCAGGTATGGTTATCATACCTGAATTCCCTCTCATAACGGAATCCAATGTTAGGACTTCCCCCAATCGTCTGCAGATTGACCAGATTTCCATTATTCCATGTATAAACAAGGGTATCATAACGCATTACACCTCCAGCTTTTCTGCTGACATACTTTTTAACTGTATGTCCGTTTTTTGTAACTACATCTGTTGTAGCATTTTCATGAGTGGAGACATAATGGTTAAGAGCCGATCCACTATAAAAGAAAGTAGTTGTATCCGTATAGGAACCACCATCATAATAACCGCAATTAGTTCTTAGCTGAACAAGTAATCCGTTATTGTATGCGTATCTGATGGTATCAGGGCCATTGGCGGTAAATCTTAAAGTGCCGTCAGGATTATAGAAAAACCTCATGCTATCGGCCGATAATAAAACCCCGTTTGAATCATACGTAAAAGTTGTCGTATCAGGGTGGATTACAATAGTTGAATCACCATGTCCACCATGACCACCCGAAATATAATTAACTATCAGGGTTTTAACCAGCATTTCACGCGAGGGAAGCACTTCAGGCTCATGCCTGCAACCTGTTATAATCCAACCGGTAATAAGAAAGAAGATAACAAGTTTATATTTTCGGTACATGGCAGTAACAGAACTTAGACTAGAAGTGAACGCAAAAGCGCTTGAGAATGTTTGTGCTGATTAAGATGAAAATAAAGAAACAACTTCCTTAATTTTGCACTGACTTAACACCTTTGCAATGAAAAAAATATTCTATATCAGTTTATTGGCTGCTCTTATATACTCATGCAGCAGGAAACAGGATAACCTCACTGGCGAATGGCAGTATCAGGAAGGACTTGATACGGCCGTTTTAGTACTCAGTGAAACAGGGGTATATACCCTTAACCATAATTTTGTCACCCAGATAAGGAATGTTGATCGCGACTCAGGCACCTATAAGCATGTTGAGGGTAATGTATATGAATTTATGCCGCTTGCCAGGAGGCATAATAACCGTCAGATTGAAGTAAAAAGCAGTGAAGAGTTTAGTTTAAAATTGAAAGGCAGGTCTTTAGAATATCAGCCTGGAAGGATTTATGAAAAGCTTGATGGAAAGAGTAAAGAACTTGCAAATAGCATTTATTATACTATGGTACCACAGGGAGAATACAATAATGCATTTGAGAAATATGTATTTACAAATGATAGCCTGACGCGTTTCCGCGGATACTCACAAACCGAAGAAATCGCCGATTCACTTTGGTATCCTGACATGAAAACAGCAATAAGAATCACACCTGAAATCTTTACCACCCTTCGCACTGCTCCCGACGGAAAAGTATACACTGAAGATTTCAGCTATTCATTTACTGACGGCAAATTGTTTTTTGGAAAAGCAAAAGAGGCAAGAGTATTCTTAAAGAAGTAATCATCTGCTTCTTTCAACTGCATATTCGTTTATTAATCAAACGCAGAACTACAGGACAACCCTCCCATGGAGGATTCTGCGGAAAAGTACAACCCTCCCATGGAGAATTCTGCGGAATAGTTAATTATCATTGAATAATAAACTTTCCTTTTGCAACTGAATCTGCATCAAATAGCCTGATAAAATAAACCCCAGGTGAAAGATTGCAAACATTAATCCACGGGTTTGACTGAGTAATTACACCTTGCAATACCTGTGTGCCGGTTCCACTGATAATCACATAATTCAAACCAGTTTTGAAGGATATATTCTTTATGGTCATAACATCACTGGCAGGATTTGGTAGAATGTACATATTTTTTATATCAGCTTTTTCATCCATTCCAACCAGATACTCAATATTTGCATACTTTTCAGTAGTACACCCAAAACTGTCGGTAATAGTAATCAGGTGATAACCATGACATAAGCCTGAAATTGTATCTCCGGAAATTGTCCCTTCACCAACAATTGTATAACTGTAAGGAGGTGTTACACCTGAAGGAATAAGTATTAGTTTACCTTCGCATTGATCAGTTCCTGCATAATCAGGCCAGGAAGATTGGACATGAAGGCTGATTGGGAGCAAACCCACATGACCTGAATAATTCAAGTTGCAATTGTTATAATCAGTTATATTTACTGAATAATCCCCTGCTGATAAACTATCGATACTACTGTCAACAGAGCCATTACTCCACAGATACGAATAAGGAGGTAAACCGCCCGTAACGAGCACTGATGCAGAACCGTTGTTATTGCAATGACTAGGATTAGTCGTCAGGTTTCCCTTAAAATCATAACATTCAAAACAATTTAAACCTAATTTAATGACCTGGTATTTAGTACCTATAATAAATTCCTTGCTCAGATATACCAGCGGATCAAATGATGATAAAATGGGATAATCAAGACCAGCCAACTCTATTGGATCAGCCAGATGAAATCCGCCATATGAGTAGAAATGAATTTTTCCACCACTGCTTAGCACGAGTATAGGATCTTCATCTCCAAGAAACTTAATGAGCTTAATAGCATCAATTGAAGCAGGCAGATTTATTGTCAATTCGGTAATTACGAAATCAGGACGAATAATTTCAACCCTGCCGTCCCTTGTCCCGGCATATATCTCAGATATTCCGTCATGGTCAATATCATAAGTATCAATGCAATTGTATATGTTAGCAAGTGAAACCGATTTATTCATCGTAACTGGGTCAATGATAGATATATATCCACTTTGGGCAATTATTTCAGTATTTGAATCACCATCAATATTGCCAGTAATAATTTCAAAATGTTTATCAAGGAAGGAAGAAACATTTATTCCATACTGTTGAAGTACTTCAAAATTAGAAGGGTTTATAACATACACCCCGTTGCCTTTAGTGATAATCAACTCTTTAGTGCCATCATTAAAAAGATCATGTATAATTATGTCTTCGCCATAATAATCAATTGAGTCAATAGATTCAATACCATGAGTTATACCATTAATTATAACAATTTCTTTTGCAGTTGATACGACTATTTCGGTTGTATCATCATTATCAATATCAGCCAGTTCCAAATCCATGCTTCCCAGATTAAGATAAACGGGAATTAAGCTGGAAGCAGACTGCCATTCGACCTCATTAGTTGATGCATCTATTACCGAAATAATGTTTCGATATGTAAGAGTAACTATTTCTGTGTTACCATCACTGTCAACATCGCCTGTTTTTACCGCTGTAACCGGACCTGAATTAAGACTGCTTTCCCACTCTGTATTAAACGATTGCAGATCAGCTAACAGAAAGGAATTTTGCCGGGTGATTAAAACCTCAGGATCTTCATCATTGTCCGACTCAATTACTGTCATTTTATTCACATCCTCAGTAAAATAAGGAAAGAAGCCTATTGAATCACCCGTTAATACATTAAAAATCTTAAATTGATGGTAGTATTTATCAGCTAACACTATCTCATGGCTGCCATCCATATTGATGTCGTAAATAAACGAAGAAGTACAATAAATTACAGGAATGGAGTATTTTACCTGCATAATGTCTGCATCATAAACTTCAAGAGCTTCAATTACAGTTATAACTTCCAGCATTTCATCATTATCAATATCCTGAAGTTTTACTTCATAACCCGGAGAAACCGTACTTAAGACTGCTTTAACAATAGGTTCAGAATCACCCGGTACCAGGTATATTTTATTCGAATATACCAGTTCATTATAGCTATCATTATCTACATTTCCACATTTTAGATCAAGACCTCCAAAATTTAACTCTCTTTTCTGGGTCCAGCTGGTTATGCTGAATAAGTATGTCTTTGTGAAGTATGACACCAGAAGTTCAATTTGGCCGTCGTTATCTCCATCTGCCAGGTTGATATCATATACTCTATCATTTTCTACATCAGGCACACTCAATTCCATATCTAAATTTAGTGTCAGGGGATTGTAGATTTCTATTTTATCGCCATTGACTATAAGAATTTCATCGTTCGAGTCCTGATTGATATCTATAAGCCTGATTAAACCATAATTGTTAACAGATTTCACTTCACTGATCCAATTGATACTATATTCATTATTCAGAGAGTCATATTTCATGATATACCAGTAAGCCTGGTTTGATGATAAAAGTTCAGTTTTGCCATCACCATCAATATCACCTGCAGCAGGAAGAGCAGAATGCCAAAAATCCCCCAGTAAAGTTTCTAAGGCAACAGGCTGACAGTCAGTTGATGACTGAGCAATTAAATTATTGAAGGGACTTATTAAAATCAAAGCGAAAATAAGGTTATAAAGGGTCTTCATAAAACAATATTTATGTTAATACAAATATGAAGAATCTTTTTAACATTATGTATACTATTTTGAGGATTTTTTAGTCATTTTTTTCAATTACCTTACTTATTACCTTTTCTTAAAAAAGTTATTAAAAGGAAAGCTTACCTTATGCCGGGATCCGTAAAAAAATTTGAGTGGAGGAGATATTTTCTCTCAATCATGCTGTTTTGTTCAGTTATTGCATCAGGCGCCCAGGAAATGCAATCTGTGGGTGTTGCGAAATACTCAGGCATAAATGGCATTAGCCTTAATCCGTCACTGCCTGTTTTATCACCTCTATATCTTGACATTAATCTTGTTTCGACAAACGTTTTTGTGCAGAATAATTATCTCTATATCTTTTCTAACGAAGATAAATTAAGCCGGCTGATAAAAAATGATGTCCGGACTTTGAACAGCAGCAATAAGTTTTACTCGGATAAATATACTCCAGGTTTAAAACACGGGCTGGTTGATGTAAGTGTTATGGGGCCTTCAGTTGCTTTGATGTTTGGAAGGCATTCCGTGGGATTATACACGGGTTTAAGATCAGTCACTTCGTTTAAGCAACTACCTTATACCCTGGCAAAGTTCTTCTATGAAGGCTTATACTTCCCGCCGCAATACGATATGACTTTCAACTATCCGGATAAAATAACATTCGGCTCGATGCATTGGGGTGAAATTGGATTGAATTATTCGGGAATAATATTTCAGGAGTATGACCAGACTGTGAGTATCGGACTCACCATTAAACAACTGCTGGGCTATGCCGGCTCATATGTAACCATGGAACACCTGAGTTACCGGGTGCCCAATTATGATACGCTTATTGTGTATAACACCGATATGGAAGCCGGATTATCGGCACCCCTTGATTATAATGGCAATTCATTCAATTCATCACTTATCAGGGGCAAAGGCACAGGTTTGGACTTTGGAATTACTTATGAAAAGAAAGTGCAGAATGGAAAAACCAATACCCATGTCAGCAAGCTTTGTGCCCAAAGTTATACACCTTACCTTTTCAGGATAGGAGCTGCTGTAACTGACCTTGGTTCAATACGTTTTACCAGTAATTCCATGAAGCTAAAGGTGAGTGACGGAAGCCTGTTCTGGCCGGGTATTTCAGGGCTTCAGTTCGGAAATGTAAATACCATGACTGCCGAATTAAGCAACAGGTTTTTTGGGGATCCTCAAAAACTTATCGTTGACGATAAATTCTCCATGAGCCTTCCGGCAACCATAAATCTTCATGCTGATGTTAACCTGACAGGGATCATTCTCAATAACACCAATTCATCTTTAACCTACAATATGAATAAGCGCCAGGTGAATCGCTTTTTAGGACACGGAGAGTGGTTTGTAAGCGGAGTAGTAATTATGCCTTTGACAACCAGTCATACCACTATTTCAACCTCATCAGTAATCTCAGCTGCAACCCGTTATGAAACAAGGTACTTCCAGGCTGGTATAAGCGCTAACTTATGGAATTACGACACTTTTATGATGGGGGCAAATTTGCGTATAGGTTACTTCTTTATTGGCACAGACGACCTGCTTTCGTACATGAAGATAAAAGATTACACCGGCACGAATATATATGCCGGTGTAAAATTCAATCTTGCAAAAGGAAGTTGTAAATCATCAGGTTTTAGCTGTCCTGATATTTTTTAATCATTATAATTTCAGACACCGGTTTGCGGTAATCAATTTTTAAAAACCAATTTTAAGACCAGCAAAAACTTCACTTCCAGGTCCGGGCTGGTATGAATTACCATCAGGATCAGGTTCTGTAAATGCCATATATTTTTCACCGGTAAGGTTGCGAACTGAGAGGCTTAGCTCGCCATTGAGGCATTTAAACTGCCAGTCATAAGCCAGGCGTGCCTGCCATAAATTGAAACCGTCCTGCCAGTTTTTATACACAACCGGATCAAGCTCACCGTTATAAGCTTTTGCATCGGTATATATAGCCCATTCTGACTGGAATTCAGTGCCAACAGTTAGCTTAAGGTTTTTCATGAAAGCCCATGTTGCCTCAGCAAATAACTGGTGTTTGGGAGAATTAGGCAACTGTTGACCATCGGCAGGCGGTGCTGTCAACACATAAGCAGTGTCAGTATATACCGGATCAATGCTTCCTGATTTGTATTTATAATCGGCGTATGTATAGGCAACCTGAAGAGATAATTTTTCATGGAAACGGTATGAAACAAATGCTTCAATGCCTTTACGGTTACTGTTTCCGGCGTTGCCATAAAATACCTCCTGGTTACCGCGGCCTGATTGTTTGAAACGGAAGAAATCATCTGTTGTTGTCATAACAAAACCAGTAAGTTCATAATACAGGTTTTCGGCAAGCAATCCACGCAATCCCCCTTCAAAACAATTTGAGGTTGCGGGTACGAGGTGGGTATTGAAACCACTGTACCCTACCGGGTTATTTGCAAGTTCCTCTGTTGAAGGAGGAAGGAAGCCCTGACTGAAATTAGCAAAAACAGTAGCTTGTTTAACCAGGTTGTAACTTACACCAATCCTGGCCGATGTATGATTGAAGTCTTTGGAGGTTGTAGCCGTATCAGGTGCCATCATTTTGTTTGTGAGCTCATTCTGCATATCATCATAACGAATACTTGCAAGTACATTAAGCTTGTTTAACTCCAGTTTCCATGAAGCCCATAAACCGGCTGAACTCTGTGTTATGATCTGGTTAGCCAACAGGAGAGTTGTCTCGAGGTTGGTTTCATCCATGCTTTCTTTCCGGTTTGGATCACTTGCACTCTGCAGTTTATACACTCCTAATTGCTGGCTCTTATAGTCAGCTCCAGCGCTCAGATGGTTCTTTAGCGCACCTTGCCCAAGGTGCAGATTGAATTGTAGAGACGCCCCGGGAACTACATATGTGCGATATTCAGCAGCCTTGTTGCTGGTCTCTTTATAATTCCAGGTACGATACCATCCGGTGGCACTCACATCATGCATTGAGTTAAAAGCATAATTACCTGTAATTCCAACTGTGGTGCGATTTGTCTTCTGATACTCATTGAAAGGATTTGCATCAGGATTAGCCTGCTTCACATTATCGAGCTGAGCAAAAGCAAGACCTTCAGGATTCTGCTGGAAGTAATCGGTATGTGAGATTACCTGTGTAACAGTAAGCCTGTCAGAGGGCCTGAAATTCAGCTTCTCATACAATTTATTGCTATAAAACCCCTGATGATCGCGGTATCCGTCGCCTGCTGATCTTGAATAGCTTACCCTGTAGTCAGAATTGCTCTTCATTTTTAAAGACTGGCTTCCAATAGTGCCATCCAATTGCACAAAAGATTTATAGAAACCATTTGAACCAATAACCTGCATCACTTCACCACCAACAGGCTTTTGCCCGCCTGATTTAGTAATAATGTTAAGGATACCTGCTGCACCACCACCGCCATAGATTCCTGCCGGACCGCGAAGCACTTCAATACGACTGACAGTTGTCCAGTCAACATCATACAGATCAGGAGCAAAGCCGGAAGGGTCGTTAACCGGAATGCCATCAATCACCACACCAATTCCCCGGAGTCCACGTTCAGTGAGAATTCCCTGACCCCTGATGGAAAGGTGAACACGTTCGCCATCATGTTGATTGTCAACCCTAACCCCGGGAACCAGTCGCAATGCCTCTTCAACACCAATTGATTTGGGCATTACAGAGAGCATTTGAGGGTTAACAACCGAAACTGCACCCGGATTATTCTTCAGGGTAACGGGCATTTTATTCGCAGAAATTTCAACAGTTGAAAGATTGACCATTTTGGTCGTATCAGTAGTATTTTGGGCGGATACAATACCGCAAAGGCACACGGATAGTGCCGTTATAAAGTACTTTGTTTTCATGAAATAAGCTTATTTATAGTAAATCACATGCAATGGGCATAGTGGGCCCTGCGTAAAGAACTGAAAATAGAGAAAATCTCAGGAAACAGTTGGCGGTGGCGAAAGTACCTCGTGTGTTGTTGAGTGGTAAAAATTAACGACTATACCAAAATCAAATGACCTTTCATACTGAATAATTTCAAAAATCGATGGGATAGAATAATAACTGACCATGGATTTTATTCTTTTTTCAAGCCTTCGGGTTTTCAATTTCCAGAACTCGGTCAGTAGCTTTTTCTCCTTACTATCGTTTATACAGTAAATAGTCTTCCGGTTATTTTTAAATGATGTTTTAACGACATCATAGATATTTCCTTTATATCGGAATTCTTTACCTGGTTTTACCCATGAAATACCTTTTTTCGCTTCATTTTCTGAAAGCCGGCCTTTACTCAGGTCAATAATAATTTCAGTAAGTTCATTGGCAGGAATTCCTTTTCTGATACTCAATTTCATCTCCCTCCGGACAGACTCCTGATAATACCTGAAACACAGGTAATACCCTCCTGCATTGTATAAAAATACCACTAGCAGGAATCCGGTAAGGCATCGTTTTAGCATTACAAATTGATTGATGAACAAAAGTAGTTGATTTAAATGAACAGAGAAGAATATCTAATCCGAATTTTTACGGGTAAAATGGGGCTTTATTTATACGGATTCCAAATTGCTAAAAAATGTTAAAGTTTTTGTCGGTAGTGTCCTAATTACTAGTTATTTAGCAGCCGCAATCTGAATTAAACCGAAACCACATCATGAAAAACTACAGAGGCTTAGTTACTGATTTTCTAATACATAGCTTTGTTGATGATTATGAGTACAACAAACGTTATGTAAATCATTTGAACAGTGAATTACAACGGTTGCATATACCCTATGAATACACTTATGACGAGTTTTGCATAGAGCTGATGGACAGATTCCTTGATATTGTTGAACGTGCCTGTCACTCATTCAAAGAAATGTGCGAACGTTTTTCTGACCTGGTATACAGGACAATAAGGGAAATGAAGAAGAATAAAGTAGAAATGTCCTACCAACAACTCTGGTAGGACATTCCATGACATATTTTTAAATGTAACTATACAAATTTCTGTTCCAGCTGGATTTCAGCTGCTTTCAGAAGTTTGGATACAGGGCAAATTTCTTTTGCCTGGTTTGCCAAACCGGTAAACTGTTCAGCACTCATGCCTGGTACACTTCCAATAAGGTTCAATTTAATGGTAGTGATTGAACCGTCCTGGAATGTGACCGTTGCAGTTGTATCCAGGTTGTCAGCCTTAAAACCCGCTTTGTCAATGAGTACTGCTAACTGCATAGTAAAGCAACCTGCATGGGCAGCTCCGATCAATTCTTCAGGATTGGTGCCTTTTTCATCTTCGAACCTCATTTTAAAAGTGTAAGGAGTATTCTGCAGAACACCACTTTGTGAACTGACAAGCCCTTTCCCATCTGTTCCGCCTTTCCAGTTTGCGGATGCGTTTCGTGTAAATTTCATAAACTAATTTGATTTGACATTGATTGTGCGTTTAAACAGCTAAAGCCTGTTTTGGTTCCCGGTTTAGTTAGAATTTTTGACACATCTTACCGAAATACCCGCTTTCATATATCCGTCATCTACAAATAATCCACCTTCATTATATATTAGTTTCCTTGACCAGGCACGGCCTGATCCTATTTCTGATGAAGTCCAGAAAAATGCCTGTTGTCCCATTACATAATAAGGGCCATCAACGCCTCTCATACCGCCCGGAAGAGCGTTGAATCCATGATCATTGGTACCATGGTGCTCGCTATAATCCCAGCGAGGATGTATACTTACATGACAATCTTCAAGTGGGGCATCTATCTGACGGCAAGATTTCAGTTCATCACCATTAGGTGCTTCAAGTCCCCCTATAGCTTCTTCCAGATAGTTCCAATCTTCTGTTGTAGGCACATGCCAACCCTGAGGGCAAAGTCCCTGCTGATTTACTACAGCATAAAAATTATAAAGTCCACCGTAGATATCCTTCCATTCCATATTATTATTGTACCATGCATATGCTCCATTAATGCTGGTGGACCAATTTTCATTGTTATCACCGGGATAAGGAATTGATTCACCATTACGGTAATGGGTAACTTTAAGGTTTGAAGCCATCCATTCGAAATTGCCTATAAGGACAGTTTGATAAACATTACCATCAATATCAGTAACAGTTCCGGTATAACCGCCACCGCCGCTGTTTGCCTGACTAATACCGGGAATAATAACCCATTGTGCATGTCCAAACCATAATGTATCACCTGTTTCTGATACCCTTAATGTAACATAAGCTTTATTAACAGCATCGTGCGGGGCAAAAGGATCAGCAAGGTCAACAATTTTCATCATTCCTGCATTGTTTCCCTGTTCCAGCACCTGGTGAAGGTTCTGTGGCTCAGTATTACCGGCTGAATTTGCATACAAAGCATATGGTACACTAAGAAACTGGGTAGTTCCCATAGCTATATACCCATTTCCTGTGTTGAGCTCGATACCAAGATAATAAGTTCCTTCACCCCAGCTGATCTGTGAAAAGACCCCGGTAGTTGGCGTTCCTTGCCCGATAACAAGACTAATTGTTCCCAGATCATCTGTTGGGCCATAATGTGTTTCGGAATAAACCGGTAAACTGGTAGGAGTATTACGCATGATGTTGAACCTGAAATATACATTCTGGTTGATCACCAAATTTCCTTCACTATCCCTGACAACTGCCTGGTAATTAAAACCCTGGGGGGCCTGGGCAAATAAGGAAACAGTGATGAATAACATGAAGAAAGTGTAAAGGTGTTTCATTCTATTGCGGTTTTTATCGTTTGATTAATAGTTTAAAAGTATTTGAAGACCCTGAGATAAGGTCAGTAACTTTGAGGAAGTAATTTCCATTAGCCAGCCCTGATAAGTTTAGGTTATCGCCGGAAGAAGCAGTTTGATGGCTGATTATTGAACCATCAGTGTTGTTTAACCAATATTCCATTCTGTGATTCTCCTTATTACGCATTGTAATGAGGCTTGAAGCAGGGTTGGGGAATACTTCGATCAGATTAATTGATTCCTTTTCAGGTTCTGCGAGAAAAACAGACACATCCATTGAAGGGAAAAAACCGTTGCCAAGCTGATGTGTAGTGCCTGACATTGTACCAACAACAGGCTCACCAAGTGTCCACGATATTCTTTCACCATTATTGGTTTGAGTGGTACCAGCGCTTGTAATAACTGACCTGCTGACAGACTGGCCGGTAGCGCTTAAACCTGCGTAAAAAATGAGCAGACATAACAAAAATTTGATGGATTTCATCTTTTATGATTTTTACGTCGATAAATGTAGGCGAAATTTGATTAAAAATCAAACATGCAGGGTACAAGAGCTGATGAAAAAATATTTCTGACAGATTCAAAAGAGTATGCATTTTAGCTATTTTAGCATACTCTTAAAAACTACAATCAAGGCTCAACTACTTGTTAATGAAGTCAATATATAAGTTTAAAGACAATATTGTCGTTGCTGCATTTGGTATTTCACTTATTTTTCTGATTATACTAATTCACAGTTACTTTCTTTTCGATAATGAATACAACCTTTATGCTGTAATCGGACTTGGTTTACTCTTCCTTTTAACTTTTGGCCGTAACAGGCGCAAGATGTATCTGCGATTAAAAGAGCATGAGCGTCAGCTTGCATCAATGGTAAGGAATTTACCGGGATGCGTCTACAGATGTCTTTATGACGAGCATTGGACAATAACCTACGTAAGTCATATGTGTCAGCAAATTACTGGTTATACTCCCGATGATTTTATTAATAACCGCGTAACTTACGCTGAAATTATATCAGTAGACTTCAGGGAACTGGTAGATATTGAAACAGAAAAAGCCATAAAGGAAAAAAGGCCTTTTTCTATTGAATATCAGATTGTAACCTCATCCAAACAACTGAAGTGGGTGATGGAAAGGGGCACAGGTGTATATGACGCCAAAGGAAACCTGATGTTTTTGGAAGGGTATATTGAAGATATATCCGAAAGGAAAGAACAGGAATTGGAAATAATTGAACGGAATGAGGATTACAGCAGGTTACTGAATGGAATGAATGAAACCGTCTGGCTAATCGATTTTAAGGGTAACCTGGTGGATGTTAACAGAGCCGCTACTGAAACACTGGGATATACCAGTGAAGAATTATTATCTATAGGTTTGGAAGGAATTGATAATTCATTCAGGCAAGCTGAGTTTTCAAATCAACTGACATACATCAATGATGAAATAAATTCAGTGTTTGAAACCACCCACCGGGCAAAAGACGGACGTTTAATACCTGTTGAAATCTGCTCAAGCATTGTTCGGTATAAAGGTTGCCGTGTTATACTCGGTATTGCAAGGGATATAACCGCAAGAAAACAACTTGAAGAACAGCGAAAATTTAATGAGAGGGTGCAGAAGGAACTGCTTGATACAACTCTTGCAGCAAAACACAAAGCTGAAGAAAGTGAAAGATTAAAAATGGCATTTCTTGCCAACATGAGCCATGAAATCAGAACTCCAATGAATGGTATTCTAGGCTTTATGGAATTGCTGAAAGAGCCTGACCTGGAAGAAAACAGCCGCCAGGAATACATTAAATTAGTTAACCAAAGCGGGCAACGATTACTTACCACTATTAATGATATTATCGAGATTTCAAAGATTGAGACAGGTGAACACGATGTAAAACTGGAAGCACTTGACCTGCGTGAAATAATGCAGTTTTATTATAATTTCTTTAAGCCTGAAACCGATGTTAAAGGTTTAAAACTGATTATGAACCAACAAATAGTCAATGATGACGCCCGTATTCTATCTGACAAGCACAAACTCGACAGCATTTTAACCAATCTCATTAAAAATGCCATCAAGTTTACGGTAAACGGTTACATTGAAATTGGAAGTTACATTTCGGATGATTCAATAATCTTTTTTGTAAAAGATACCGGACGCGGCATTCCCCGCGACCATCAATTTGCAGTGTTTGAGCGATTTGTACAAGCTGATAATAATAGTCCGGTGCGGAAGCATGAAGGTTCGGGTTTAGGATTAACAATTGCTAAAGCATACGTTGAATCTTTAAAAGGAAGAATCTGGGTAGTATCAGAACCAGGCAAAGGCAGTGATTTCAGATTTATGATTCCCTATTTACCGGTAATGAATACTCCTGATCAAAAACCAATCATCCAAAATACCATTTACAATTCAAAACCGCTTGACATTTCAGTGTTAATTGCAGAAGATGATGACATTAGTTATCGTCTTGTAAAGTTCATTCTTAGCAAAGAATCCATTGAAGTCACCAGGGCGCATGACGGTGTAGAGGCAGTTGAACTTGCCAGATCAAAGAAATTTGACCTGATTCTTATGGATGTCAACATGCCACTGCTTGATGGGCTTGATGCAACCAGGCTTATACGGGAATTTGATTCAGATATACCGATAATTGCGCAAACCGCATATGCATTGGAAGGCGATCGAGAAAAAACAAGTAAGGCGGGGTGTAACGGTTACTTGTCAAAACCGGTTAAAAAGGAAGAATTGTTGAAAATGATTTATGAATACAGCACAATGTCAAAGAAATAAAGTGCTGATCGGAATAATTTAATTACATAGAACCATATCTTTTCCGTATATTAGCCTGAAACCACAACCAATTTATGGAAAAGACGATCATTGGGTTATTTGAAGACAGTGTTAATCGCTTTGGGAAGAATATTTATTTGTGGGAGAAAGATAACGGTGCGTATAGAGGCACCACTTATTTTGAAACCCGTGAGATAGTAAATAAAGTTGCGGCCGGTCTGATTTCACTTGGTTTATTGCCCGGCGACAGGGTTGCATTGCTTTCGGAAGGCAGAAATGCATGGATTATTTCAGAACTGGGGATTCTTTATGCGGGGGCTTGTTGCGTTCCATTGTCCATAAGACTTGATGCAACAACTGAACTAAAATTCAGGTTACTACATTCAGGTTGTAAAATGATTTTCATTTCAGGGCAACAGGCTTCTAAAATATCTGAAATAAGAGAAGCTTTGCCTGACCTTGAAACCGTAATCTGGCTGGATGAATTACCGGGAGATATAGTATCATCTGAGTTAAAAGAGGGCAAAAAGATATACAGGAACATTACGTATAATGATTTGATACTCAAGGGTGAAGCATTCATTCTTACTGAAGATCAGTTATTGCAGAAAACGATAAAAAGGGTCAAACCTGATGATTTGGCCAATATTTCTTACACTTCAGGCACAACTGCTGATCCTAAGGGAATAATGCTATCACACATGAACTACTGGGCAAATGTAATGCAGTCCCTGACACTTATGTATATCCCACCTACATACCGCACACTTGCAATACTTCCATGGGATCACTCTTTTGCACATACTGCATGTTTGTATTGCTTCATGGCGATGGGCGCATCGGTTGCATCAGTTCAGAATGGAAAAACAACAATTGAAACGCTAAGGAATGTGCCGGTTAATATCAGGGAGATCAAGCCAAACCTTATGATGAGTGTACCCGCATTGTCAAAGAATTTCAGAAAGAACATTGAAACCGGTGTACAACAGAAAGGTAAGCTGATTCATGGTATTTTCAGAATGGCATTGAAAGTAAGCTATGCATATAATGGCCTGGGTTTCGACAAAGGAAAAGGGATGCGGATGCTGCTCAAACCACTGGTGCAATTATTTGACCATTTACTATATAAGAAAATCAGGGAAGGATTTGGGGGCGAGCTTGATTTTTTCATTGGAGGTGGCGCCTTATTAGATACCGAACTACAGCAGTTCTTTTATGCAATCGGTATTCCTGTGTGTCAGGGTTATGGTCTTTCGGAGGCTGCACCCGTTATTTCTTCCAATTCGCTTCTTAATATAAAGATGGGAACATCGGGCAAACCAGCCGGATACCTTGAACTCAGGATACTGAGTGTTGATGGCCTTGAATTACCTCAGGGTGAGGCCGGTGAGATAGTTATTAAAGGCGAAAATGTAATGAAAGGTTACTGGAAGAACGAGAAAGCTACAAAAGAAGTCCTCAGGGATGGATGGCTTTATACCGGTGATCTTGGATACATGGATGAAGACGGGTACCTGATTGTTCTTGGGCGTTTCAAGAGCCTGCTTATCAGCAATGACGGAGAAAAACATAGTCCTGAAGGTATTGAAGAAGCTATTTCCGGCCAATCAGAGTACATACATCAATGTATACTCCACAACAATCAGCAACCATATACCACAGGGTTAATAGTACCTTCCATTTTACATATCAACGACCATCTGCAGAGGGCAGGTATAATACCCGGCACGGTTGAAGGAATTGATGAGGCACTGAAGCTTGTTCAGCATGATATTAATGCGTTCTTCAGACATGGCAAATATGCAGGACAATTTCCAGAAAGATGGTTGCCATCAGCAATTGCTGTTTTGCCTGAAGCATTTACAGAGCAAAACCTGTTGATGAATTCTACCATGAAGATTGTACGAGGAAAAATAGAAGAACGGTTCAGGAAAGAACTTGATTTTCTTTATACTCCAGAAGCAAAGAATATTACCAATGACATTAACCGTGCGAACATGAAACTTTGGTATAGTGATAGGTAACAATGTATTCAGGGTAACTCATTTTAATCTGATACCTAATAAAGGGATTCGATTTTAACTTGATGAAGGGATTGTAAATCTTACTTCAGCACCTTTGCCGGAGAAAGAATTGATCCAGATTTTACCGCCCATCATTTCTACAAATGATTTAGCTACTGAGAGACCAAGACCTGTTCCTTCGCGAAACATTTTTTCCGTTTCATTCTGGGCGAAACGCTGAAATACGAATTCCCTGCGTTCATCGGGAATACCAATTCCTTCATCTGAGACATAAAACTCAATCAAACCTTCCTCATTCTTAATATAACCGAATTCAATTTTACCTTTTTCGGAGAACTTAATAGCATTTTTAATCAGGTTTGAAAAGATGGTGTTTATTTTTTCTTCATCACAATATAGAATTGCATCATCACCAGGAAGAGCTTTTTTATAGTGAAGATCAAGCCCTTTTTCAGTCACTTCACCCAGAAATAGATAATAAAGATTATCGAGCCGCTCATTAAGATTAACATTTGAGCGATGCAAACTCATAGTGCCTGAATCAAGTTTGGATATATCAATAAGGTTTTGCATTATCTCAAGCATTCTAACTCCACTGATTCTGATAAGTGTAAGGTATTCCCTTATTTCCTCACTACTCATAACGGGATTTTTTAGAATGTCAGCAAAGCCAAGGATACCATTCAAAGGAGTTCTGATTTCATGACTCAGATTAGCAAGAAAAGCCATTTTTAAACGGTCACTTTCTTCAGCTTTTTCTTTTGCCGCAAGTAATTCATGATTAAGTTTTTGTTCTGATTCAAGTAATTGCTCCCTTGCAACCTTAATTAACCAATTATCATATTGCTTGTACATAAGTCTGCCCAGAAGAACTGTTGCAGGAACATAAACCAGGACCAAAGGCAAAGCTATAGTTTTGACTGTTTGAATAGCAAGCGAAAGTGGCAACAAAAAAGCACCTAATAACATTACAAAATGAACTACCAGACCTAACATAAGAAGCTCTGAATTCTTATGCTTTTCCAACCTTCCAAATCTGTATTTATGCCATAGTATACCTATTAAACCTGATATAATTATAGTATTCACCCCCATATATACACCCTGACCTCCCAAATACCAACGATAACAGACATCAACAATGATTGCAATAACCGTTGGAATAAACCCAAAAAACAGTCCGGCAATACTTAGCATGATTGAACGGGTATCAAAAACCAGACCCGGCACAAGCGTCCAGGGAGTAAGCATCAGAATGATGCCAATACCACCTATTAAAAGTCCAATCAGAACTTTACTAAACAGTGTTAATCTTTTACCACGATTAATCCACAGGTTGTCATAGAGCATGCTGAACGCCAGCAATATGGCAGTATTTTGAAGAAGTCCTAACAACATGGACAGAGTCATTTCCTGTTTGGGCTTTAAAATTTATACTTTCAGACTCAATTGTATGGCCTGTGATTTTACGGTAAATTTAATAATTAAGTCATAACTTTGCCATTATTTTAAGCAAAATGAATGAAAAGATATATCTCTCAAGTCCTCATATGGGCGGAAGGGAACAGGAATACATTAAAGAAGCTTTTGAAACAAACTGGATTGCTCCCCTTGGACCAAATGTTAATGGTTTTGAAGAGGAACTCCAGCAATACACTGGTGCTGCACATGCTGCTGCCTTAAGTTCCGGCACTGCAGCTATTCATCTGGCGCTCATAATGTTTGATGTAAAGCCCGGCGATTTGGTAATTTGCCAGAGTTTTACCTTTTCGGCAACAGCCAATCCAATTGTTTATCAGGGCGCTACGCCGGTATTTGTAGATAGTGAGTCTGACACATGGAACATGGATCCTGAAGCTATGGAAATTGCCATACAGGCATGCTTATCGGGCGCTGTTACAGGAGTTCCTAAAGCACCTAAAGCAATAATACCTGTCCACTTATATGGAATGCCGGCTAAGATGGATCAGATTATGGCTATTGCTGATAAATATGGTATACCGGTAATTGAAGATGCTGCTGAAGCGCTTGGATCGACTATTAACGGCAAAAAGTGCGGGACATTCGGTCGTATAGGAATACTTAGCTTCAATGGCAATAAAATCATAACCACCAGCGGGGGTGGCGCCTTACTTTCAGAAGACAAAGACTTAGTAACTAAAGCCAGGTTCCTGGCAACACAGGCACGTGATAATGCGCCACATTATCAGCATTCCCAAATTGGTTACAATTACAGGATGAGTAATATTGTGGCTGGTATTGGCCGAGGGCAGCTACATGTACTGGAAGGCCATCTGGAAATCAGAAGGGAAAATTTCATGCGCTATAAAAACTATTTTCAAGGCATTGAGAACAGGGGTTATCGTATATTGCTGCCTGAAGAACTTCAGGGTTACAAGTCGAACAGGTGGCTTACCACTATCATTATTGATCCTGAAAAGAACAAAGGAATTACCAGGGATGACCTCCGTGCTGCATTTGATGCTGAAAATATAGAAAGCAGGCCATTATGGAAACCAATGCATCTGCAACCGGTATTTGCCGGATCACCCTATTTCGGATCACCGGTAAGTGAAGACCTGTTCAATACCGGCCTCTGTTTACCTAGTGGTTCCAACCTCACTCAGCAAGAACTGAATAGGATTTTCAAAGTCCTTGATAAAGTTTTTGCCTGACAAAATTTCTACCTGAACAAACGGCTATCAGGGTCAAACATAGCTCATATTTAGGCATGGCGATATGTAGCCTTGCTAAGTTTCTGAAACACAGCGCTCTAAGCGTTGTTGTATTTATATGCAATATTTAAAAAGGAATCCCTTTATAATTTGGACAAAGTGGTGGTTAAGAACGCGCAGGCATATAGCTGAAAACAAAGATAAGCACCTTAAGATAGGCCATTTGAGTTACATTAACAATTGTAGCTTTGGCAATTACGATACAGTTTATGACCATGTGATCCTTGCCAATTGTGTACTTGGTGACTATGTATATATCCAGGATGGAAGTGTTATAACAAATCTTACAACAGGGAATTTTTGTTCCATAGGTCCACGTGTTAGAATTGGACCCGGAATGCATCCGGTTGATTACATTTCAACCTTCCCTGCTTTTTATTCAACTAAGAAACAATGCCAGGTAACATTTGCGGATACTGACACATATAGTGAATCGGGAAAGGTTGAAATTGGTAATGATGTTTGGATTGGAGCAAGTGCAATGATTATGGATAACATTAAAATAGGCGACGGCGCCGTAATTGCTGCCGGCGCCGTCGTTACAAAAAATGTTGATCCTTATACCATTGTGGGTGGAGTACCTGCTTCCCCCATTAAAAAAAGGTTCAGTGAAGAAGAGATTAAAAAACTCCTTGAATTCAAATGGTGGGAGAAAGACCCCGGATGGTTGAAAGAAAACCATAAACTTTTTCACTCACCCGCTGACTTTTTCAACGCTATTTAGCTTTGAAGTTCTTTTTCCAGCTTATCAATAAGTTCATTCAACCTGTTTACTACTGCTGTAGTTGGTTCAGTTGTAGTCATATCCACTCCGGCTTTTTTCAGTAATTCAACAGGATAATCATTACCACCTGACTTGAGGAGAGTGATATATGCCTTGAGTGCTTTCTCTTTTTCTTCTTTTGAGCCGTTGGTTATCATTTGATGTATGCGAGCAGCGGCTGCATAACTGGTAGCATAATTATATACGTAGTAAGGCAGCTGATAAAAGTGCATTACCTGAGCCCATACATTGTCGCGGTATGGATTATCTGTCACTGTATTTCCGTAATAAGCAGTATTAAGATCGTGCATTATTGCGTTTAAGGCAGTCGCATTTACCGGTTCGTCTTTTTCAGTGAGTCTGTGAACCTGCAGTTCAAAATCAGCAAACATGCTTTGCCTGTAAAAACTTCCAATGAGGTTATTAATAGCCTGGTCTAACAGAGCAATACGTTCATCCTTGCCAGATGCGTTGGTGATCATATAATCAAGAAGTAGTTCTTCATTGAAATTAGAAGCAACTTCAGCAACAAAGGTTGAATAGTCGTGATTCTTATACGGCTGATTGTTCATTGAGAACATTGAATGCATGGTATGCCCGAGTTCATGGGCCATAGTTGAAACTGCACGGGTTGTTTTATCATAATTAAGCAATATGTATGGATGCACCCCATAAACGCCCATTGAATATGCGCCGGTTTCTTTAGCTGCACCTTCATAAACATCTATCCAGCCACCGTTCAGCGCTTTGCTGATTCCATCAGAATATTCCTTTCCCAGTGGGATGAGCGCTTTTCTTATTATTTCTTTGGCTTCATCATATTCATACGTCCGGTTAAAAGTTCCAAGTGGAATATTACCGTCCCAGGGTGAGTAGTCATCCAGTTTCAGAACTTTTTTCCTGAGATTAATATATCTCTGCAAAGGTTGGGGATTTTCGCGGGCAACTTTAATAAGGTTCTCGTAAACACTAACAGGAATATTATTCGAATTAAGAGAAGCCTCCAGGGTATTATCAAATTTATATGCCTGGGCATAAGCTTTATCAGTTTTACTAACCCCATGCAAAATAGCGGCCATGGTATTTTCACGACCTTTGTATAAGGCAGAAAAATCTTCATAAGCGCGGCGGCGTTCATCACGGTCAGTGCTGAAGGTAAGTATGTTAGTAAACATAGGCCGGGTTAAACTCACCTTATCACCATTACTTCTGACAAATTGTGGATATTCATTATCTGATATGGCCACTTCAGTGTACACAGCAGAAGGAAGTTCCGCTATAGTTGAAAAGTATGAGACAAGTTGTTCTTGGTCGGCAGGTAAAACATGTTGCTGAAGTCTGTACATATTTTCAAGGCTGAACTTATATGGCTGAAATGCTGGATTTAGTTCAACCCATTTCATTGCTTTTTCTTCAGGAATTGTCACCATTTCGGGCTGTACCCATGCAAGTTGCTGACCAGCAGTAGACATGAATGCCTGGATACGCTGCAATTGGTCATTAATAGAAGGATCTCTTGAATCGAGTGACCTTTGCAGATAAGCATAGCAATATAGTTTAGTAGTTACTTTACCGAATTCATCGCTTACTGTAAAATAACGAAGCAGGTTTTCGGAAGAAGTACCAAGGGTTCCTTTCATTGAAACCACTTCTTTCATTAATTGATCGGCTTTCTGAAGATCAGCAGCCCATGCCGCATTGGTAGCATAAATGTCCGTTAATCGCCATTTTGCATTTTCAGGGGCATTTTCTCGTGTAACCGGATCACCGGCATTAACCAGGTTGAGTGATAACATCGCAAATAGTAAAAGATAAATTTTTCTCATAATAATGTAGTTGTCTGGTGAGTATTGCTTTTTTGGTTTTACATCCACCGCTCAAAATGCATTCCATAGTTATTTTAACCTGACAACCAGCATGTTAATTTAAAACAAGCAGTTATTTTATGTTCGTTTATGAACAAACCATGGACACAATTGAACAGTCTGCCGGCGAAATTAAATGGCTTTTACGCTTTAACTCTTACTTTACTCAGTTTAGCTGACTGGGAGCCAGCTTTGAACAAGAAGAAACCGGTAATTAAAACTGTTATTGATGCTCCTATATAAACTGATATCTCACGTCCGAGCGAAAAACCTTCAGGAGCAATAAGAATATAAGTTGAAATAACTGCAGTCATAAATACTGAAGGAACAAGCGTAATGATATAAGGTTTACGTTCATTCATCATGTAGACGGTGATAGCCCACAAAACAATAGTTGCCAGGGTTTGGTTTGACCAGGCCATGTAACGCCATATAATACTAAAGTCGACCTGAGTGATAAGGAACCCCACAATAAACAGAGGAACAGTAATGTAAAGGCGCTTGCTAATCTGTAGTTGCGGGAGCTTAAGAAAATCGGCAATAATAAGCCTGGCACTTCTGAAAGCTGTGTCGCCTGAGGTTATGGGTGCTGCGACCACACCTAATAAAGCAAGAACCCCGCCTATTTTTCCAAGCATAGAATACGAGATGTCGTTAACCAACCAGGCAGCATTATTCCCGTGCGCCTGCATTACTTCATTCAACGGGCCAACGCCTCCGTAAAAAGCCATACCTGCCGCTGCCCAGATAAGTGCGACAATACCTTCAGTAACCATTGCACCGTAGAAAACTCGTCTTCCCAGCTTTTCATTGACCATACACCTGGCCATTAATGGTGATTGTGTTGAATGAAATCCTGATATTGCACCACAGGCAATGGTAATAAATACAAGCGGGTAGATAGGATAATTTGAGGCATCATAATGCAGATTGGTGAAACCATAAGGTATAACCTCTGGTATTTTATATCCGCCTATAAACAGAGCCCCGCAAATGCCAACAGCCATAAACAAAAGTGCAAATCCAAATAAAGGATAGATACGCCCTATTAATTTATCAATGGGAAGTAATGTGGCAAGAATATAATACACAAAAACTGCTCCTGTCCAGAATGGGATACCCATTGCAGAGATTCCGTTGAGAATGGCGGCTGGCCCAACCACAAACACAGCGCCCACCAATAACATGAGGAAAATGGTAAAAACACGCATAAACTGTTTGAATCCGTTGCCCAGATACCGGCCAACAATTTCAGGAATACTCTTTCCGTCATGCCTTAATGATAACATACCTGAGAAATAATCATGCACACCACCTGCAAACAGACATCCGAAAACAATCCATAAAAAAGCAACAGGGCCCCACATTGCACCGGCAACCGCTCCAAATATCGGTCCCAATCCGGCAATATTAAGAAACTGGATGAGGAAGATCTTTCCCCATTTCATAGGCACATAATCAACGCCATCGGTCATTGTTAAAGCGGGTGTTTTTCGTTGAGGATCAGCACCAAAAACCTTTTCTACAAGTGCTCCGTAAAATATGTAGCCAACTATTAAGGCAAAAATGGAGAGAACAAAAGATATCATTGATTATTGAGTTTGACCATTCAAAGTTAAAACAAGTATCTTTGCCGAAATACTCTTAAGAGAAAACTTCAAGCAAAAAACTAGGTGTTTATACTCAAATACATTACGAAGTTTATTCTGTGGATAGCAGGATGGAAAATAACAGGACCACTGCCTGAGAAAAAATCAATTGTGGTAATGGCCCCTCATACATCAAACCTGGACTTTTTAATGGGCTGGCTTGGTTACACATCTTTAGGCATAAAATCGCATTTCCTTATAAAAAAGGAAGTTTTTAAATGGTATTCTTCAGGAATGATTAAGGCAATGGGGGGAATTCCGGTTGACAGAAGCCACAGTTCTAACGTTGTCCTTCAGGTAGCAGAAGAATTTAACAGGAGAGATAAATTTGTAGTTACCATTACACCCGAGGGTACCAGGAAACTGAATAATAACTGGAAACGAGGATTTTATTTCATTGCTCTAAGCGCTAAAGTTCCTATTTCGCTGGGTTTTCTGGATTATAAGAAAAAAGAAGGCGGATTTGGTGTCAGCTTTATTCCTTCAGGTGACTTTGACAAAGACTTTACGATCCTTAAGGAGTTTTACAGCACAAAGTCGGCAAGATATCCTGAGAAGTTCAATCTTACATCAACTAACTAATAATCTTAAACTAATTGAACCGGCCAATGGCTCAAATCAGTTAAACCTGATTATTTAGCCATAACCACTTTAACGGCATGAGCTGAGGAGTTGCCATTTCTGTCAAGCACCTTTACACGGCACACATATAATCCGTTGCGCAGAACTGTGCCATTATCAGATAACCCATCCCAAACCAGATCATCAACCTTATAACCGTCGGCAGTAACCTTACCTGGTCTGATTACCCTGACAAGCTCACCAGTTGAACTGTATACTTCTATTTCAATATTGAGTATAGCATCAAACAAATTATGTTTAAACCTGAACCAAACCTTATCACCTGAAGGGTTTGGATAAGCAGTAACATCATCAATGTCAAGTCTTATATCATGTTTTACAACAAATGAAATGGTAGCTTCAGATGAATTGTTGTGAACATCCCAGGCCTTTACTTTTACGGAATGCTCACCATCCTCAAGATTGAAATACTGATACTTCGCCCAGCCTGACTGGTAGCTGTCACGGTCGGCAACATAATAATCATTCATAAGGGCAGAATTATAATGATCGCCATCAATAACTGCCACAAGATCATGACCAACACCGTTACCAAGTGTATTTATACCGCTTTCATCATAAAGTTTCACAACAAGTTTAGGATTTTCGCTTGTGAGGCCACCATCCACAAAAGTGGTATCATTCATAAACAGTGTAATTTGAGGACCTGTTTCATCAATCTGGTTCTCATTCTTTGCCCCACCGATAATTACATCGTCATAATACCCATGTGCATCGGTGAAACCATCGTGAGCATAATAACTGATTTTTCCTTTCCCAATATTGTAATCTATATCTTTTGGCACCGGGAATGTAATGCTGAATGTTCCATTAACAACCTTTGCTTTTCCGTTATATATTACACTTTTCTGAACCTCAAAATCAGTTACAGAACTTTTCAGGTCCTGACCCAGGGTTCTCACGGTTGCCCATTTGTCATAAACTTTCACTGACACCTCGCCATTAAAGCTGTTAATTGTTTGTCCATCAGAGTCCTGTACCTCTCCATTAATCGTCACAATAGAATTTGCGAAAAGCGTATCAGCCGGAGTTAGTGTTTCAGGATCAATAATTGAAGTAGTAACAACATTATATTTCGGAATAGACATTGGTAAAGCAGGATCACCGAATAAGGTCAACTGACGCACATTCGGTGAGACGGTATTATCATTCTTTGTAAATTTAACAATGTCACCCAATCGTGGAACAGATCCATTCTGCCGTAAGACGGTATCAATAAAACTATTGTTCAAGGATTCATTGGTGGATGAAAATGCAAGACGGGTTGTAGTAATCATAGCAAGTGCTCCACCTTCGGGATTGAGGAACACAAGTTCTCCGGCCGAAGTATGCTGAGGATCATCAAAGCGTGAAAATTCACAGGTTGCAGTAAAAAATAACCCCATACGGCCAAAGTTCTTCCATGCGTTAATGTCGGCAATTTCAAGAACTCTTTCATCGGCCCAACCCAGCTCACCACCATGACCTATATAATTGGTAATGAGGATACCTTTGTCAATCATTGATGTAATTTCCCGATTGACATCCGGATAACGGCCACCCCCTGGAGTATTATATTGTCGATAAGCATCAAAATATATCTTATTTACATTATATAGGGGGTAATTTTGTTTGATACGCGTACATAACCGTTCTGCCTGATTCAAATGAAGATTGCTATCTTCATCATCACCAATAACCAACAAGGAGTTTCGCCAATCACCAAAAGTATCTTCCCGGTTTGTGAGATAAGCTTCAATTTTATTGACCGCATTCTGAGCTTGTTCGTAATTCCTTACCGGCAACCTGCCAACAGCAACGTCTATCAAACCTAAAACGGTGTCAGGTCCTGCACCTTCACCATCATCCAGTAAGCCAAAATAGTCATCCGTGAGGAATGAAGAAATCGGGCGCACTGAATTTTGACTTTCATAAGTCGGAACAAGATTTATATTATTGACCAGGATGTCCTTATAGTCATATGAGGCATTGCCAAAAAGCAACAGATATTTAGGATAACCTTCTTCACGGCCCCGGTCATATAACATTTTCATAAAGTCACGAATAGCTGTAATATCCTGTTGGCCTGAGGAGAATTCGTTATAAATTTCACTTAATGATACAACCTTAGTTTTAACATCACCCTTTGAATTATGCAATTTAGCCAGTCTTTCAGCCTGTTGCCTGAGTGATGGATGGGTCACGATGATCATATCATAATTTCCTAAAGCATGTAAATCCTGATTGGCAACCTTGCCTGCAAATTCAGCCCTAAGAAAAGAAGAACCATCAAACACAACAAATTCGCGTAAGGCCGAGGTTTGAACCTTGAAGCTATATGTGTTACCCGAGTTGTTCATTGGAATGCCATAAACATAAGATTGATCGGTAACATCCCATAATTGAAGGCCGGTTTGTGATGATTCAATACTGAAGTTTGTGACTTTACCCTCTCCTACTGTAGCGGGATCCCGGAAATTCATCTGGGGTCCTCTGAAACGGAGCGTACTGCGCACATTAGCAGAAACGAAATCAAGCCATCCAAGTGCACCACTGTTTGGTGGAGAAAAATGCACTTTGACTTTAACATTTGCCGATGAGGTTGTAAATGGCTGTACCGTGGTCAGATCGCGGGCATAATCGTTGTCGCCTGAGTATCCGCTGATAGTTGAAGTACTCACCAATTGATCATTTGCTGTTATATTAAAAGACATCTGCTGAGTTGCCCGACCTGCAAGACCATAACTTAACTGGGCTTGAGTACCGGTGATTATATCAGGAAAAACAAAATCAGGCACATTGAACGACTTGGTGTAATTGTCGAACTTCTCACTAAACCATTTCCTCCCACTCTTAATTAAACTGTAATTTTCATTTTCATATACTGCTACAGCGGTATATTGATTACTTGTGGTATTTGCTTCATACGGGATAACATCAGCTATTGGAATGCGCTTGCCTGGTATATTATCTATTGCAAGAAAATAGCCACTTTCTTCAGTATATGGATTATTGGCGTGGGTTAAATATCCGGTTACTCTGTTTTGAGACCATGTTACAGGTCCTTCACCATAGAATAAGATATAATCACCGGGTGAAAATTTACCTTGAGTTGCATTCACAACCCTGATTGAAATTTCAGTTACATCATCATACCTGCTGGTCCCTGCGGCTTCCGGAAGTATTTTCCCACCACGCCCGAACATGCATATATAATCAGGATTAATGCGATCAACTGCTATACCCATATCCTTCATATCCTGGTATGTGATCTTGTGTATTCCGGTTTCGTGCACCCAAAGTTTATACCAGTCACCGATCACCATCCTGGAATGTTCACGGTAGTGATGAATATTGTTAGAATCAATAGATTGTGATTTGACCGGAACTAATTTGTACCTAAAAAAATCGAGTTTTGCAGCGCGACCGGTTTCAGGATTTATACCAAAAGGCTTGATTGTAACAACAGCAACAGGTTTCCCACCCTGAGACATCATGGAAACACTGGCTGTAGGGGCAATAGGAAATTCCACATTGCTGGTAACAATTTCTTCTTCAACAGTAAGTGGAATATAATTAAGACTATCGAGTGAAATTCCAACAGCAGATATTCCAGCAGGCAAAGCGACACTTTCAGACCAGGACGGCAAACAATCATCTTCGAGTAGCCCCGGATAACGGGCATCTTTGAAAGATGGAGTAAAAACGCTTTCCTCGTTTCCTCTTACTACCTGTACAGGTTTTTCCCATTCAGGCCTTACCGTTTTATTTTGGGCATTAGCCAAAAAGGAAGTGATAAATAGGGAAGAGAGTAGTACCGAATATTTGATCTTCATGACACTGTATTGATTTGTAAACAGTTAGCGTGCAATAATTATTTTAACAGATTTATCAGCCGTGTAGCCTTCGGGAGTTGTAATACGCAGATTAGCTATATAAAAACCGGCAGCAACAGGTTTTCCATTACTATTTCGGCCATCCCAGGTAAAGAAATTGCTTCTAAAGCCTTCGGGTGTGGAAATTTTTTCAAATGAAGCTACTTTTATACCTGAAAGATTATATAAAGTCAGTTGTGCGCTAAGCTCTTTCCCTGCCTGATTATGCTGAATTGCAAAATTAATCATATCATGCATCGGATTTGGCCATGCTTCAATGTCACTCAAAATAATTTCATTTTTCGGCGCAACAATAAACCTTGTTTTCACTTCAGATGAATTATTATTAACATCCCACAACTTTAAGGTTAAAGTATGGACACCGGGTTCAAGGTTGAACATGGGGAAACGAATGCTTCCCTTTTTAAATGTATTCAGATCAGATTCATAGTATTCATTCAAAACCCAGGGGTCCTGTGTATTGTCATCAAGATAAGCTACGATATCATGTCCGATACTGTTACCTAAGGTATTTATCCCGCATGAATCAGATACATATGCCAACAAAACCGGATTTTCATCAGTAAAACCACCTTCTTTAAAGCTGCTGTCGTTAATAAAAAGTGAGACTTCTGGTCCATCAGTATCATTGATATCAACATCTGCAAATCCACCAACTATAATACTACTGTAATTACCTGATGCGTCGGTGGTACCATCAGATGCATAATAGCTGATTTTACCTTTTCCAAAGTTATATGCAATATCGCGGGGGACAATGAATGAAAAGCTAAAACGCCCGTTCTTCACCTCAGCCCTGCCTTTATAGATAATATTCCGCCATAACGAGAACGACATTGGGGCATTGCCGTCGCTGCCGAAAGTAACTATATTACTTTGTTTGTCAAATACTGTTGGGACAACAATGCCATTGAAATCTGACACCAGTGAATTGTCATTATTAGCGACAAACCCTTCAATATTAACGATTTGAAGTGCCCCTAATGTATCTGACTGATTCCCTGATGAAACATCCGTAATACTTGAAGTAATAACCCTCAAAGCAGGATAAGCCATTTTCATAGCAGGATCGCCAAGAAGTATAAATTTCTTATTATTATTGTCGGGTTGCGTGAGGTTCTTTGCCACCCTGATAATATCACCCAACTGGGGCATACTTCCATTCATCGGTTTTAAGGCGATATCATAGAAATTTCTTGCAAGTGAGAAATTAGGTGTTCCATAAGTTGGCCTGGAGGTGGTAAATAATGCGATAGCACCACCATGCCTGTTCAGGAAAGCATGTTCTCCGCCTGAAACTCGCTCAGGATCATCATACCTGCTGAACTCACAGGTTGCAGTCATAAACACAGGAAGTTTATCGTAATTCGTCCATCCAAGTATATCGGGCACTTTAAGTATCTCTTCATGTGTCCAGCTGGTTTCTCCACCATGACCGGTATAATTTACAATAAGTGAACCTTTTGCAATTCGCTGATTAATAGCAGTATTAGCATCGGGTGAACGTTGTCCGCCAACAGTTCGTTCCTGAACATAGGCATCAAGGTAAATTTTGTCAACATTATAATTTGGATAAACTGTGTCAATCATCTGTCCAAGCTGGTCGGCCTGACTCATATGAATATTGCCATCCTCATCATCTGCCACAAACGTAATGATGTTACGCCAATCGCCATTGACCTTCTGTGTATCGGTAACATAATGTATAATCTTATCCACTGCCATGGCAGCTTCTTCAACAGTCCTTACAGGAAGTCGTCCCATGCCTATATCAACTACATCAGAGGGATTTCCCCCTTCATTATCATTTATTGAAACAAAGAAATCATCAGTAGCAAGCGATTGAACCGGATGGAGTGATTCAGCTGATTGCCAGGTAGGGACAAGATTTGTATTACTGTCAACCCGGTTTTTATAATCATACGACGCATCACCAAACATCAGCACATACCTTGGCAGGGAAGATGGTTCTGCTTTATGCCAGAGCATCTTTATAAAATCCCTGATAGCACTTACATCCTGTGACCCTGATGAGAACTCATTGTAAATAGCCTGGGGAGTGACAACAGAAACACTCAGATCATCGTGGTTTGAATGGAATGTTGCCAGTCGTATAGCTTCATTAATAAACTGATCGGGAGAAATGATGAGCATGGCAGGAGTACCCATTGCATGAAGATTCTGATTTGAAACAGCCCCTGCTAATGTTGGCTTGAGTATACCTGAAGGCTCAAAGGCAAAATATTCCCTGATAGTATCGGCAATAGCCCTGAATGAAAACGTTGCATTACTTAAATTACCACTGACAAAAGCAGGCTGTATCTGATTGGTGACATCCCAAACCATCAATTGTGCTGAAGCTCCGGTAAGTTGATACTCTGCATTTCCGTTCACACTATTGTTCCTGAAAGCAAATGGACTACCCTGGTATTTCAAAAGAGCGACCGTATTAACCTCAATAAAATTAAGCCAGCCAATGTCCATTGAAGTGAGCTTGTTATATTTTACTTTAGCTTTAAGATCTGATATTGCCGGCTGGCTGAACCTGTTGGTTGAAATAAAAGCAAAATTTGTCGTAAAATCAGACGAAACCGGTGATATTGGCAACTGATTTGTTACACCGTTTATTTCTATAGTAAAACTGCTGCCATATAAGGCCCTTGCAACTGCACTGAAACGAGTTTTTAGAATTGCGCCATCAGCCGGGATAAAAGGCTTAAATGTATATTCGCGTTCAGTAATGATGTCAAAGAAATCGCCGTACCAGCCTTTACCTGACTTTATCAGATTAACTAATTCCGGATTAATGACATCCCTGTAATTATATGTTTGAACCGATTGACTTGCAGCTGGAGGATTCGGTGCCTGCAAGAGCCTCTTACCCTGCGAACCATCAATGGTCAAAAAATAAAAACTCTGATCGGAATAAATGTTTGCATTATACTCATATGCTTCTGCCTGTTGGTTATAACGCCAATTATCAGGGCCGGGTGAGTAAAAACAAAAATAATCACCTGAATTAAAGATTCCATCACCCCCATCGTACATCATAACTGCGACTTCAGGCAGGTCATCATACCTTTTTGCACCTGCATTTTCAGGCAACATTCCAGCATAACCATGCAGGTGTATATCCGATGAATGTAATCCGGAAACAGGAAACTGCATTGATTGCATATCCTCATAAGAAACTTTATAAATTCCCTGAGCAGGGATTGCGAGTTTAAACCAAGTACCAGAAGCAAGTTTTGAGCTAGAAGAATACTCTCCCGGGGATATTACATTTGATGCTTTTGTGGATAAATTAGAAATAAGAGATGAAAATATCAGTAAGCAGATAAAAAACCTGACCGGAATTATTACCCATAAAGCAGAGTATCGTTCAGAGTAGTGTTCTGTCATAGTCAGTAAGTTACAGTACCGGTGTTATGTCACAATTTCTAACACAAAAAAACAATATTATAAGGTACGATAGTAAAAAAAAGAGGAGAATCTATTATTGCGCTCAATTTGTTTATATCTTCGCTTCCTGTTTTACTGTCCAACGTGAGAAATTTCTATTGTAAACGAAGGGAAATGTATGTTATTGCTGGAAGAGGATAAAAAATAGGATTTTTAGTGCTGTAAAATTTGATATATTGAAAATATTCGTAATATTGGCTGCCGAAAAGTCCATCATAAGCTATGCATAAAAAGCTACTCACTCTGTTACTGATTATTTCAGCTGTAAGTCTTGTAAGGGCGCAAGATCCTTCATTCTCCCAGTTTTATGGTAACCCCATGTACCTTAATCCTGCGCTTACAGGTTCAAAGATTTGTCCAAGGTTGACTCTCAACTACCGCAATCAATGGCCGGGCATTGAGGGAACCTTTGTAACCTATTCTGCTTCATACGACCAATTTGTACAGCCTTTGTCGGGTGGAATCGGCGTTATGGTTGTTTCTGAAAACATGGCCGGTGGAGCAATGACTTCAAATGCCGTGCATGGCGCTTACTCATTCAGGCTGGAACTATCTAAAAAGCTCACCCTGAATACCGGCTTCCAGGGGTCGTATATGCAAAATAAACTTAATTGGGATAAACTCATTTTTGAAGACCAGTATTTAAACAGTACTGGTGGAAGCGGGCTCCCACAAACCCAGGAATCACCACCTGACCATCCTACTGTAAGTATGATTGACTTTTCAGCTGGTATGCTCCTTGGGTACAATGACAGATCTTACTTCGGTGTTGCTGTTCATCATATGAATCAGCCCGATAATTCATACTATTCAAATGGCGACAGCAAGCTTGACATGAAAATCACCGCACACGCGGGTGCATTGATCGGCTTGGGCGACGTAAACAGATCAGTTGAAGTTGAAGACCTCAGCGTTTCACCTAATATTATGTATCAGCAACAAGGTGAATTCCATCAACTGAATGCAGGTATGTACCTTAACATGTATCCTTTTGTATTGGGAGGTTGGTTCAGGCACAATTTTGAGAATCCTGATGCCGTTATAGTATTATTAGGTTTTATGGGACCAAAATTCAAGATTGGATACAGCTACGACTACACTATTTCAAAATTGACTAATGTAACAGGTGGTGCACATGAGATTTCTCTGGTGTATCAGTTTGACTGTCACGAAAAAACTTTTAAACAGAAGGCAATAAAATGCCCAAGATTCTAGTTAACAATAATCAATAAACAATAATACCCGAAATGATCAGCTACAGCAACAATTATCTGAAATTAATCATTTTTGCTACCGCGGTTATACTTTTAGGATCGTCTTGCCGCAAAGATTCCTCACGTACTACCGGTTGGGAATACAACAATGCCAAGAATGGTGGCTTTGAAGTAAATACCAAATGGAGCGGTCAGGCCTTAGGCCCAGGCCTTGTGATGATTGAAGGAGGTACTTTTACTATGGGTCGCGTTAGTGATAACCCAATGTATGACTGGGATAATATTCCACGAAGGGTTACAGTTCCTTCATTTTACATTGACGAAACTGAAGTTTCCAACGTTGACTATAATGAATATCTATACTGGTTAAACAGGGTATTCGGTGCCAATTATCCGGAAGTATACCACAAAGCTCTCCCTGATACTCTTGTATGGAGAGAAAAGCTTGCATATAATGAACCATTGGTTGAGACGTATTTCCGTCACCCCGCTTACCGCAACTATCCAGTAGTCGGTGTTAGCTGGTTACAAGCCAATGAATACTGCTTATGGAGAACCGACAGGGTTAACGAGATGCTTCTCATTAAAGAAGGTGTACTTGACTTTGATCCTGATCAGCAGAATGAAAATAACTTCAACACTGATGCATATCTTGCAGGACAGTACGAGGGTCTTGTTAACAAGCCTCTGAAAGACCTGAACCCAAGCGGTAGTGGCGAACGCCATGCCCGTCTTGAAGATGGTATTCTTCTGCCAAAGTACAGACTCCCAACCGAAGCAGAATGGGAATTTGCAGCAGTAGGACTGGTTGGAAATACAATGTATGAGCGGGTTGTTGAACGTCGCGTATATCCATGGAATGGAACTGTTGTACGCAGTGACGAAAAGAAATATTATGGTCAGTTCCTTGCTAACTTTAAACGTGGCAGAGGTGACTATATGGGTGTTGCCGGTAGTTTAAACGATGGATCAGATCTTCCGGCTGAAGTTGCTTCATACTGGCCAAACGATTATGGCCTGTATAACATGGCAGGTAATGTAGCTGAATGGGTGCTCGATGTTTATCGTCCCCTTTCTTTTGAAGATGTATCTGACTATGCTCCATTCCGTGGTAATGTGTTTACAACTAAAGTAACTGATGAAGAAGGTTTCCTTGCTCCTAAAGATAGTCTAGGCCGTATTAAATACCGCCCTGTTACTACTGAAGAAAGTAAAGACCGTTTCAACTACAGAAGTGCTAACCAGATTAATTATGTTGATGGCGACTATCAGTCAACAATTAATCCTGACTGGACAACTCCTCCATCAGATACAGTTAATACCACAAACCTGATGTATGAATATGGAAAGACTTCTCTTATAAGTGATAAATCAAGGGTTTATAAAGGTGGTTCATGGAAAGATCCAGCATTCTACCTAAGTCCTGCCGTTCGTCGCTATATGAACGAAGACCAGGCTACCAACTTCATTGGCTTCCGTTGTGCAATGGGAAGAGTTGGTGGTACCTCCAAATAAAAACTTTAATTGACTTAAATAAAAAATGTGCGGGTATTTTCCCGCACATTTTTTATTTTTGATAGTCTAACTCGTGATTTATGAAGAAAACTACTGTCGGGGAACTACTAAACATCTTTAAGACGCACCACTGGTTATGTACTGATTCCAGAAATGTACTGCCTGGGAGTATTTTTTTTGCTTTAAAGGGAGATAATTTTAATGGTAATGTATTTGCGCTTAAAGCGCTCGAAAACGGTGCTTCATACGCTGTTATCGACGAAGATGATAAGTATATTGACAACCGGACTCTCCTTGTAGATAATGTTCTTGAGAGCCTGCAGTCGCTTGCCTCCCTTTATAGGTCACAATTAAGAATTCCTATAATTGGAATAACCGGCACTAATGGTAAAACTACTACCAAGGAACTTATTGCTACTGCACTGTCAGTTAGATTTAACACCATTGCCACTAAAGGAAACTTAAATAACCACATTGGAGTGCCGCTTACATTGCTTTCCATAAAACCTGATACTGAAATTGCTGTAATAGAAATGGGTGCAAACCATCCCGGAGAAATTGCTGAACTATGTAAAATAGCACGACCATCACATGGTATAATAACTAATATAGGTAAAGCCCATCTGGAGGGTTTTGGGGGTTTTGAAGGAGTTATCCGTACAAAAAGAGAATTATACGAGTATCTGAATAAAAATGGAGGTACTGTTTTTGTAAACTCTGGCAACAAGCTGCTGATGGATCTATCGCAAAATAGTTACAGGGTAACATACGGATGCCAGAATTCTGATACCATTGCAGGCAAACCAACAACTGATGAAAATGGATTGCTCGGTATAGAATTGAATAAACCACACAATTACATATTTACAACACACCTTGCAGGTGAATATAATTTTGAGAACGTTATGGCAGCTATGTGTATTGCTGCACATTTCAGGGTTGAAACAGAAAAATCAATTGAAGCTATTTCAGCCTATATACCAGGAATGAACCGCTCGCAAGTTCTTAAGACCTCAAGAAACACTTTGATCCTGGATGCATATAATGCCAACCCATCCAGTATGAAGGCGGCCATAGGGAACTTCCTGAAACTCAATGCCTCTCAAAAAGCAATTATTCTTGGCGATATGTTTGAATTGGGAAATGAGTCAGCATTTGAACATCAGCAGGTAATTGACCTCATTAAAGATTTACCCGATCTGCGAATTTATACTGCAGGTCCACGGTTCTACGAGGTTGTTGCTGATGGTGGAAACATAAAGAAATTCAGGACTACCGGGGATCTGGGTATTGAACTGAGTAATAATCCACCCTCAGGACATACTATCCTTGTAAAAGGATCAAGAGGAATGAAACTTGAAACAATTACAGGCCTGTTATAAAACGTACTGAAAGGTTTTGCAATGAAGAAAAAGTATGATGTTGTGGGATTAATGTCAGGTACTTCGCTTGATGGTTTGGACATTGCGTTTTGCGAACTCAGGCTGAACAATACCAGGTGGGAATTTGATATTCTGGAAGCGGAGACGATTAATTATACCCAGGTATGGATTGAGCTGTTACGGGATGCACCATCGCTTGATGGCCTTTCACTTGCATTATTGCATACATCATACGGGCACTGGATCGGACAAACTGTGCGTCAGTTTATCAGAAAGCACAATATCAGGCCAAAATTAATTGCAAGTCATGGTCATACCATTTTTCACCGCCCTGCAGAGAAGATGACACTTCAAATTGGAAGTGGCGCAGCAATAGCGGCAGAAACGGGAATTACCACCATCAGTGATTTCAGGGCGCTTGACGTAGCCCTGGGTGGACAGGGAGCTCCATTGGTTCCTATTGGAGACAAACTGCTTTTTGGTGACTACAACGCCTGTGTGAATATTGGCGGCTTTGCCAACATCTCATTAAAAGAAAAAGGGATAAGAAAAGCCTGGGATATTTGCCCGGCAAACATCGTTCTTAATTACCTGACAGCCAAAATCGGGCTTCCTTTTGATCCATCAGGGTCAGTTGCCCAAAGTGGTAATCTGGATGAGAACTTACTTCTTACACTTGATGATTTACCTTTTTACAAGCAAAACGGGCCAAAGTCACTTGGCAAAGAATGGGTCAACCAAAATATACTACCTGTTCTCAACAAAAGTTCGTCAAGCACAAATGATATTATTTGTACATTCACTCATCACATTGCAGGGCAAATAAGTAAACACCTTCCAATGAAGGAAAATAACAGATCAATTTTTACCGGTGGTGGAACACACAATTCTTATTTAATTCAGCTTATCAGAGAAAAAACCAATAGTGAAATAGTAGTACCTTCCGATAAGATAATTGATTATAAAGAAGCACTGATCTTTGCTTTGCTGGGAGTACTCAGGATGGAGAAAACAACCAACTGCCTTTCATCAGTAACGGGTGCTATGGTTGATTGTTCCGGCGGTGCAATCCATTTTCCGCCACAAAATGACGGTTTGAGATTTAAAAATTGACATTTTTAAGTTTGAGTTTTATGAGCGCACTGAAGAAATTAAAGGTTTTTGCCGGAATCATATTATTTGCAATGATTTCATGCACAGATGATACTGAAAAATCGGGAACTTTCAAACTTGCATTTCAACACTATGTTGACGGCAATCCGTTAATCAGAGATAGTATGATGTATGTAAATGCTGCTGAAAATCCTTATGAAATTACCGAGATAATGTACTTCATCTCCCGTGTGAAGCTCTACAATCATAATGGGAAAGTAGTAGAATTGAACACTGCTTCGCCGTTTCACTATATAAATCCCGATTACCCTCAAACACTCACATGGGAAAGTGTTGGAGAGATACCTGAAGGGACGTATGACAGTATAAGCTTCATTTTTGGTTTAAGAGCTGACGATAACATTTCAAACCGCTTTGTAAATGCACCTGAAAGCAATATGGCCTGGCCTGAAGTATTGGGTGGTGGCTATCATTATATGATGATGAATGGTTTCTATGAAGATGCTGAAGGCAATAAAAAAACAAACAATTTTCATTTAGGCACCGGTCAGGTCATTAATGGAGGCGATACTACATTTATTGATAATTCATTTACTGTAACACCGAAGGGTCTGCCTTTTAGCATTTCATGGGGAGCAGTTACTACCGGTGTATTGACAATGAACATCGAGAGTTGGTTTGATACGCCGGTTGTTTATGATTTCAACTTCTGGGGAGGTGCCATCATGCAAAAACAGGCAGCCATGGAGGCTGCCTGCAAAAACGGAAAAGATGCATTTACAATTGAATTCAATTAAGCATCTGTCTGATCTTTAAACATCTATCTGATCTTCTAACCAAGCATACGTCTGATTAAAATTAATCATCATCTTCATCATCCTGTTCCAGTCGCATTCTCATATGGCGTGGTCCATCAGGTCCACGTCTGCCAAATTGCTCACCAACCCCATCGCAGCACTGACAACACCTTCCACCTCTTTCTCCTTTAAACATTCCAGGCCCACCAAAATGGTTCTGCATAGGCTGGCTGTCAAACCATTCGCGTTGGTCATTATTCAATTTTGATCGCACAGCCTGGATATGGCTTTCACGTTCTTTCATCAAGTCGGCCTGCAATGAAGCAATTTCATCAATAGTTTTATTGACTTGCTGCATATCAATATTTTCTGCCAATCGCAAGGTATTTAAATGGGCTCTTTTCTCTTTAATAGTAGCATGAATGAGTCTGGCTTTCTTCTGATGTTCGATTCTTAATTTATTGATTGCAGATTGTTGATCTTCTGATAGACCGGGAATATTGCAGTGCATTGGCGGCTGATCATCTTCATGAACAACAACTCTCTTTTCAACCTGTAGTTCTTTGTCTTTTTGAGCTTGAACGTTAGTAGTTCCGGCTATCAAAACCATAATAAGGATAGCTGGAAGAAAAAGTGATTTTTTCATAATCTGATTACTTAGTGGGTTAATATTGAATTAGATATTTCTTTACAGAACAATTATTCAGATCCTTGTCTATGCCTGAAACGCGCACCCCTACCCTGCCCTGGAGGTGGAATATCATTTTGGAACATTTCATCATAGAACTTAGTCAACTTTTCAGTCTGTTCGGGGGTTGCAAGCTTTTTAACGCGCATCATGTGAAATGATGTGACTTGCTTAAGTTCAGTATAAACATCTCCTATTTGACGGCTAAGGACAAAACATAATGTTGAGTCGGGATTTTCAGAAGTTGCCTCTTTGACAAGCTTCCTGTTAAGCTGTTGCAGTTTTTCATGTAAGGGCAGCGTTTCCTCCCTGAATTCAACCCGGTACTTTTTAAAAGTTTCCATCTGACTGTCAGAAAACCCAATTTCCTCCTTCATAAAATGACGCGGATGCTCCATCATTAGCCTGTGAGGTCTGTCATCGTTTACTGATGGTCTAAATAAGACTACTGTTAAAACAAATCCAAGATTAACAAGGGTGAGCAATATAATTATGAGTAGAAATATTCTTTTATTATCTGGCTTATTCATTTTTTCCGGCTTAATATTCATCATTGTTATAATATTGATAAAGCATATTATCAGCATTGTTTTGAGCAGCTGATTGCATTGATAATTCCTGCCGATACAGATCTTTTTCCTTAATGGAGGAATCTGAATAAAACCGATCAGCAGCTATAATACCTGCAATGACAGCGGCTGCTGAAGCTAAAGCTGACCATACAATTTTCAATACCGGGCGCACAGGATAATTGAAGACGAAAATTCCGGCACTTTGAGACCCGGCTAATACTGCAGTTTTCCCATTATCAACATCATTTCCTGCAGCCAGCACCTTTTCCCAAAGCAATGGATCAGGTGATGTCCGCATGCCGGCTTTAATTTGTTTAATTCCCGCTTCGACCACTTCATTGATTCCTGGGTTAATTGCCTTCATTGATTTCTCTCTTTTCATCTTTTGACACTTTAAGTGCTTAATTCTTGCATCTTTAACTTATATCTTTTACCGATAGTAGTCTTTTAATAATTTTTGAAGCTTCAGTTTTGCACGATGAATAAGCGATTCAACTGATGCATGGGATATATTCATAATTTCGGAAATCTCTTTATAAGACAGATCGTCGATCTTATTCAGCGTAAAAGCGATTCTTTGTTTTTCAGGTAAAGTATCGAGTGCCTTTTGCAGAATTAAACGCTGCTCATCCTGATTTCCAGGATCAGGCCGATAAGCAAAATTCGATTCTTCACTCACTGAAAGTGAGAGTAGCTCATCAATATATTTGAAAATTTGCCGTTTTCTGGCACTTCTGATAAAGTTAAGGGACCGGTTTACTGCAATCCTGTAAATCCATGTACTCAATTTTGAATCACCCCGGAAAGAATCAATATGCTTAATCACTTCCAGAAAAACATCCTGTGTGACGTCCTCAGCGTTATGATGATTATGTAAAAGTGAGTAGCAAACATTATACACTTTAACCTGATAAGCGTCAACCAACCATTTTGCACTGGTTGCATTATCATGCATAATATCATCTTTTGATTGGCCTGCCATTATAATTACCGGTTCCTGATGTGAAATTACCACTTATTTGACAGTCAGAAATCTGAATAATTGCGCATCGATGGTAAATTTTAACAATTACCTGATAACTGTGTATAAGACACTGAAAATGTTTTATTTAGAAATCTGTAAGCGACATGATTACTATTTAATTGAATTCTGTTAAATTTGCTTGTTCATTTTAAGTTTCGTGATGATCACTTTAAAAAAGGTCCTGCAAAAGGTATTACTAACAGTGTTGTTTACTTCAGCACTGAATCTTTCTTTGCAGCTTGTTACCCCGGTTAGGTATGACTATATCACCCAATCGGGATCTACATTAAATGAACAAACATTTTTACTAGTTCCATTTCGTGAAAAAGAGACCACTCAGAATCTAGAAGTTCTTACAAGTCTTCAATCCCTTCCTTTTACATTTATCTCACAATGGTCGCCTCTTTACAAAAATAAAATTACCCTTGAGCTCTTTTACAAGGCAGGTTTCTGTCATTTTAAGGAATATCCGTTCATTGTGCTGGTAAGGAATCTAAGAATTTAGAATTGAAAATCAAATTTCAAATGATCAATTTTAATTGGTCGGTAATGATTGAAAACAGATTTTTAATTCATAAATTTTAAAGCTATGTCACAATACACAGAAGAAAAACCAAAAGCTAAAGGTTTTAAACCATTTGCAGTTATATTTATAGGACTTATTGTAATTCTGGTAATTGCAAAGTTTATAATTGACGCATTAATGTAATCATCAATTTAAACATAACAATCAGTCAAACAGGACAGAAGAAATTCTGTCCTGTTGCTTTTTAAAAACATTACCCAATCAGTATTATAATAATAAAGCCGAACTACAGTTATATTAACACCCGGGTGTTGAAAGTTTATCACCCCTGGTTTCAGAAAGAGCATGATTAATACATACTTTTACAGCGAATAAACATATCCAACGATGATATCAGGAATTCTTCTTCAAATTACACAACAAACTACTGC
>DATGXS010000070.1:0-2146 GCA_035298745.1 Lentimicrobium sp.
CATTATATCCCCGACCTCTTTATTAAACTGATTTGTAAAATCGTTAGTAAAATCAATACTCTGAGTAATTGTATCCTGTAAATATTGAATGGTTGAATCGCCCTGGTCATAATAAGTAGTTATCTTTGAGAGAATCCTGAAATCCAGGTTTAATGTTGCCAGGGAACTACCTGTTTTTGCTATAAGGTATTTGATTGTTTCGGTTACAGTATGCCCTCCTTCAAAAGTGGTCGTACTAACAAGGTCTATTCTGTCACCCACTTTAATACTATATACTTCCTGAAGCGTTAGATTTTGGTTTATACTACCATGTTCAGCCTGAAATTCAGAGTATCCATTTAAGGTGTAATTTTTTGAGTCAAGGGAGTCAGGAAAATAGTAGAAATCAAAGGTTGACAAAAAGCCGCACTTTTTACTTATTGTTATTTCTTTACTGTTCACCGGATGGTTTATTGGGGTTCCATTTAAATCATAGGCTTGAAAGCTGTATGATCGGATAGAATCAAATTTCCAAAAGGGATATCCTGATTCCTCAGTTTTACACTTTGCCTTAATAACCAGATTATTCGCATCATTTTTATAGAAGAGCCACTCCTGGTTTAATGATGTATAAGCGTTAAAAACAATAGTATCATCATTGTTATTAATTAACCTGTAAGTTCCATGATTATCTGAAAGAATGTCTTTACCAAAAATGCCAATTTTTTTATTAGCCCAACATGTTTCATCACTTAAACCAATCGTATTGTGAGAAGCTGAAATATGTGATTGTAGCGGAGGATTGAATTTTATTTGTTGTTCAGCAACAGCGGTGTTATCCTGATTTCTCCCCCAATAAAATGATCTTGAGTAATTAAATGGCCACCATCCCATAACACTACCGTAATTGAAAGGAATACCATATTTTTTATTCCCCTTCTTATAATATTTTAGAGTAAAGTCTACTTCCGAGCTATAATTTTCTGAATCAATGCCCCTAAAATAATAGCCTCCTGCGCCTTTAATGGTGTAATCATATCCGTTCCAACCGTAAGGATCTAAATCAAATTCAAAACATTCAGATGTAAGATCAGATCTTTTAAGTGGAGGAAATGAATGTCGTTTTTCCTGAAGCATAGAGTCTGGTGATGAGTAAATTTCAAAATATCCAGCCTTGAAATCGGTGGAATACGATTGTCCGGGTATGCTATTCCACCTTTTTACCAAAGGATCTTCGAAATCAATTACTTCACTGTAAAATCTTTGATACATAGTGTCATTGTCTGAACACAAAACACCGGCTGTATGAAATGCCCATTCTACGAAATCAAGGTGTAAAATATTGTCAATTACCTGTTTGTTAATGACTTTTCTAATGTAATAAGTAGCACTAGGGCAGTGACTACTAGTTACATGCCTGAAAAAATGGAATTCATCACCAATCTCCATATCCCAAATCTCAGCTGCACTAAAATTCTTATATCCCTTATTTGTATTTTTTGTTCCAACCAGATTATACTTAGTTATGTCTCCTGGGAAAAGTCTAAAGTCGAATATGGAAATAAAGCCATGCTTTTTTCCAATGCTGAGCGATTTATTATTAACAGCGTGTTGTATGGTATCACCTTGTAAGTTTAGTGCAAAGAATTTTATTATTTTAACAGAATCGGGAAGCACTATTGAGGAATTATAAACAATTGTATCGATATATGCAATGATTTTCAGATTATTCGAGCTCTTGAGATAAAATATCCAATCTTCACCCTGAACAGCATTTGATCTGATATGCAATGTGTCATTACTATTATTGATAAAGTGAAAAACTCCCGCATTATCTGATATTATCTTTTTACCGAGAAATGAAGGTCCGGTTGTAATATAACAGGACCAGTACTCGGATTCCTTAATTGACCGATGGTTTCGGTAAACAGTATTATTTAACTCCGAGTAAACACTATCAATCCGAATAGTTTCGTACAAAACCATCGATGTATCATTCTCCGGATGTTCTGATATTTTCAATTTTCCATAATAATACTCATCATCCGTTTTGATACATTCCCAGTTTTGGGCATAAGCATCAGAGAAAGTGACAAGTAAAAATAATAGAGCATACAGATTTTTTTTCATACTGAGTTTTTTGGACCTATACAAATGCTGCTTATTC
>DATGXS010000071.1:0-2214 GCA_035298745.1 Lentimicrobium sp.
AAGCAGCATTCAACCGGTGAAGATATCCTTATAAAATTGGTGAGCAAGCATGAGATCATTCAGTTAATACTGGATTACCGTTCACTGACGAAATTGAAATCAACATACATTGACACGCTTCCTTTGTTGGTAAATCCCAGAACAGGTCGCATCCACACTTCATATAACCAGGCAGTTGCGGCAACCGGACGATTGAGTTCAAACAATCCGAATTTGCAGAATATACCAATCAGGACCGAAAGGGGTCGTGAAATACGGAAAGCTTTTGTGCCGCGAAATTCAAAGCATGTTTTACTTTCAGCCGACTATTCACAAATAGAGCTGAGGATTATCGCAGAAATAAGTGGTGACGAGGTTATGCTTGATGCTTTCAGACAAGGCATTGATATCCATACGGCCACTGCAGCAAGGATCTATAATGTTAGTCTTGACCAGGTTACTAAAGATATGCGCAGGAATGCCAAGACCGTTAATTTTGGAATTATTTACGGTATTTCGGCTTTTGGATTATCAGAGAGACTTAACATACCACGCCGTGAAGCGGCAGATATAATTTCACAATATTTTGAACGGTTCAGTGGTATCAAAAAGTATTTGGAGGAGAGCATAAAAAAAGCCAGGGCTCAGGGTTTTGTTGAGACACTGATGAAACGCCGAAGAATTGTGAGAGATATAAATTCAGCCAATGCAGTTATAAGAAGCTTTGCCGAGCGCAATGCAATCAATGCACCTATTCAGGGTTCATCGGCCGATATGATCAAGATTGCCATGATCAATATTTTCAATGAATTCAACAAACTTAATGTTCAGTCAAAAATGATCATGCAGGTGCATGATGAACTTGTGTTTGATGTGCTGACTGAAGAGCTTGATATTGTTAAACCGGTGATTGAAAGGTGTATGAAAACAGCTATGACCTTGAGTATACCTATTGAAGTTGAGACCAGTACAGGAAATAACTGGCTTGAAGCTCACTGATGTGTAATTGAATATGAATTAACTTCTTTCAATGATTCAGATGCTAAATATTATTTAACTTTAGCCCTTTAAAACCTAACTCAATAATATATGAGCTTTAAAAATGATAACCGCATCGTGATGGTATTGGATGCCGGTGGTACAAATTTCGTTTTCTCAGCAGTACAGGCTGAACAGGAAATAATAGATCCTATTATTATCCCAGCAGAAGGAGCAACTTTAGAAGTAGTATTACATAAAATTATCCAGGGTTTTCAGGAAGTAAAAGCAAAACTGAAAACTGAACCTGTTGCAATAAGCTTCTGTTTCCCGGGTCCTGCTGAATATGAGCTTGGTATAATTGGCGATCTTGAGAACCTTCCTACTTTCAGGGGTGGTGTTGCTTTGGGACCAATGCTTGAAGAGAAATTCAACATACCTGTTTACATTAATAATGATGGTGACCTTTTTGCTTATGGTGAAGCAATTGCCGGTTTACTTCCCGAAATTAACCAGCGAATGGAAAGCAGTAACAGTCCGAAAACTTTCCAGAACCTTCTGGGGGTGACTTTCGGGACCGGATATGGTGCAGGTATTGTTACACGTGGCGAATTGTTCGTTGGTGACAATTCTGCACAGGGTGAGATCAACAGGATGCGTAATAAATTGCACACTAATGCCAGTGTTGAAGAGAATGTAAGTATTCGGGGCATTAAGCGGATCTATTGCCGTGAAGCCAACATTGCACCACTCAATTGTCCTGAACCACGGGAAATATATGAAATTGGAATGGGATTAAAGGAAGGCAATAAAGAGGCTGCAATAAAAGCATTCCACCGCATGGCTGAAGTTGCCGGAGATTCAATAGCAAATGCTTCAACATTAATTGACGGATTGGTAGTTATAGGAGGCGGTTTGGCTGGGGCTTATCCGTTATTCCTGCAGCACCTGGTTGATGAGATGAATGCAAATTTTACAACTATGATCGGCACTGCTCTTGACAGGCTTGAGATTAAAGTTTTCAATCTTGAGGATGAGAAAGAATTTGCTAAATTTTATGAAGGTAATACCAGTGAGATAAAGGTTCCTTTCAGCGACAGACGGATCAAGTATGATTCACTAAAGAGAATTGGTGTTGGCATCAGCCGCCTGGGAACTTCAAAAGCTGTCGCCATCGGAGCTTATGCATATGCATTAAATACACTTGACAAGAAATAAATTGAACGCCAGAAGTTTTTCCGGTTATTACATTAGCGA
>DATGXS010000072.1:0-2234 GCA_035298745.1 Lentimicrobium sp.
CATTATATCCCCGACCTCTTTATTAAACTGATTTGTAAAATCGTTAGTAAAATCAATACTCTGAGTAATTGTATCCTGTAAATATTGAATGGTTGAATCGCCCTGGTCATAATAAGTAGTTATCTTTGAGAGAATCCTGAACTCCAGGTTTAATGTTGCCAGGGAACTACCTGTTTTTGCTATAAGGTATTTGATTGTTTCGGTTACAGTATGCCCTCCTTCAAAAGTGGTCGTATTAACAAGGTCTATTCTGTCGCCTACCTTAATATTATAAACTTCCTGAAGTGGAAGGTTACTTGTTATACTTCCATAATCAGAATTAAATTCATGGTAACCATTTAACGTATAATTTTTTGATGCAAGGGAGTCAGGGAAATAATAGAAATCAAAGGTTGACAAAAATCCGGAAAGATGGCTTAATGTTATTTCTTTACTATTTACAGGATGATCAACAGGTACTCCATTTAAATCATATGCTTGAAAACTATATGATCGGATTGAATCTGATTTTCCAAAAAAACTTGCTAGCTCTTCTGATTTGCACTTTGCTTTAATTACTAGATTAATTGCTACGTTTTTATAGAATAGCCACTCTTGATTTAAGGGAGTGTATGCTTTAAATATAATGGTATCATTATGATTGTTAATTAGATTGTAAGTGCCTCTTTTATCTGTAAGGATGTCTTTGCCAAAAATTCCAATTTTATTATGGGACCAGCATGCTTCATTAATGGCTCCAATCGTATTGAATGAAGCTAAAATATGCGATTGTAATGAAGTGCTGAATTTTAGTTGTTGTTCAGCAATTATTGTATTAGCGTCGGTATTTCTTCCATAATAAAGCTTTTGAAAAGAATTAAATGGGCTCCAACCCATGACGGATGCATAATCGTAAGGAATGCCATATTTTTTATCTCCCTTTTTGAAATACTTCAGAGCAAATGTTCTTATTTCAGTATATTGTACAGAATAAACGCCCCGGTAATAATCATCACCCGCACCTTTTATTGCATAATGATGATAAGTCCAGCCGTATAAATCAATATCCTGGTAAAAGCAGTCAGTGGAAGGATCTATTCTGTATAATTCTGGGTACGAATGGCTCTTTTCTTGTAATACTGAATCAGGTGATGAATAAATTTTAAAATAGCCTCCATGATAATCAGTTGCATATGATTCACCTGGTAAACTATTCCATCTCATAATCATAGGGTTTTCAAAATCAATGGTTTTGGTAAATACCCTGTATGGAAGAATTGTAGCTGCTGTTGTGCCGAAAAAATTAGTTGACCATTCTTCAAAATTTAAATATAGAACATTCCCAATTTTTTGTTTACCTATTAATTTCCTTATATAGCCGGTATAACTTACGTTGCCTTCATCCTTAACCAAATGAAATTCATCCCCAATTTCCATATCCCAAATCTCGGCTGCACCAAAATTCTTGTATCCTTTATTCGTATTTTTTGTCCCAACAAGATTGTAATTAGTTATTGTTTCAGGGAATTTAAGAAGATCAAATATGGAGTTTAAGCCATGGTTTTTAGTTAATTTCATTGATTTGTTATTGATTGTATGCTGAATACTATCACCTTGCAGGTTTTGAGCATAAAACTTTATGACTTTTACAGAATCGGGAAGAAAAAATAATGAATCGTACACAATAGTGTCAATATAGGCAATGATCTTCAGGTTACTTGAACTCTTAAGATAGAAAACCCAATTTTCATCCTTAATAGCATTTGATTTTATATGCAAAGTATCAGTACTATCATTGATAAAGTGAAAATACCCCTGAATATCTGAATATACTTTTTTACCCAGGAAAGAAGGCCCATTTGTGTAATGGCAAGAAGGAGTACTTTCAACTGCTTTATGATTTTGATAAACTAAATTATCCAATTCAGTATAAACACTATCAATTTTAATAGTCTCATATAAAACCATGCGCGTGGTTGCATCAGGATTACTTTGAGTTTGGAATTTTCCGTAGTAATACTCATCATCGGTTTTGATACATTCCCAGTTTTGGGCATAAGTATCAGAAAATGTGATAAGTAAAAATAATAGAGCATACAGATTTTTTTTCATACTGAGTTTTTTGGACCTATACAAATGCTGCTTATTCTGATCATTATGATTGTATTTCCTTATATCACTCCTTTACAAATTTTCCTTCAGTCGATCCTTGCTCATTAATAATTCTATAAATGTATACGCCTGAAGCAAATTTC